>JAFLDO010000055.1 GCA_017302455.1 Accumulibacter sp. | reverse complement strand
AAGCGGTAGGCCGCAATCGTCTCCGACCAGCCCGAACACGCCGACGGGATACTCAGTGTCGGTTTGGCCGCCAGCGTGTCCAACAACGTGATCGCTCGCTTGTTCAGTCGTCGGTCCCCCAAGTCAACTTCCTTCAGCTCCTCCCCAGCCCAGCCCATTCTGCCACCTTCTCAAAAAAATCGGCAGCTTACAACGAGATGCTAAAGTTGTGTATAAGGATATGCGATTACCCCCCAATCGAAATCATGATCCCTGCCGGTGGTCTCCAGTGTCGAAACGAGGATCACCGCGATGTTCAGGCACGACGAGCCGGCAACGAAATCCCGCACAAATGGATTGGCCAGCGGCGCGAGATCGCCATTTTCTCCCTTTCGGCAGAGCATTCGGTTCAGTTGCCCATTAATCCAGTTGCGCGTCGCCAGCGACAGTCGGCCGTGCAGGCAAATCACGCGGATATCGAGCGCCTCGACGGCTCTTTCCTCGGCGGCCCAGGCCGCGAGCGCCAGGGCCAAGCGCTGGCAATGCACTACATGGACCACCTGAACACATCCGACGGAGAAGCGGCGTTCATCTGGCAGGCATACAGCGTTGAGCCGGTGAAGGTGATCCACGGCAGCCACCAGGGACAATAGCTGCTGCCGCTGCTCTAACGCGGGGGCATCCGCAGCTTATTGACGATGGATACATCCGGCAACCCGCCGTTTACCCTGCACGCCTGCCATCTCCGCAACCCCTCCGGCAAACGCCAGGTGTTCCTGCTCGAAACCTTCCGGCGAGGAGATCTTCTGGATGACGGGCGGCGTCGAATCCGAGAACCAGCCCCCGAAGATCCGTGTCTCTGCGCTCTCCAGGGCATCGCGCGACTTGACCCCGGCGAGGTAGGCGCGAAAGAGAGCAAAAGCGATCACTGGCGAGAGCGTCGCCGAACTCAGAATGAGGCGGCTGCGCCAGAAACCCGCGGCTTCCACGAGACGGCCAATCGCCAGAAGATCCATCGGCGAATACATGTCGACCTCGTCGATGATCAGGTCCGAGGAGGCCAGGCGCAGCAAATGGGTCAGGTAGCTGCCGCGCCGTCCGTCGGCGAGTTTCATCACCGTATCGAGTGTCGCTGCGAGCACCGGCGTGGTGATCATCCGCGCTTCGCGATCCTTGAAGCAGCGCAGTGTGCGCATGCGCTCGCCGAGATCCGGTGATGAACCGCCGCCGACGAGATCGATTGACTCGTCGTCGCACTCCGGGCGGTTTTGCTGCGTCTGTTTCCATGCAGTCGCTTTCGCCCCAGGACTTGCCGACAACAACCGACCGCCTCCAAACCCCCGCCAATACAGGGGGCGGTCTCGCGCACGCTCGCGAGACCACCAGATAGAAACGGAGAACAGAGAGGCCGTGAAGGGCCAGAAACGCGGGGATGGGAGGGGTGGCGCTCGCGAGGCAAATCCGCGAAGCCCCGCCAGGACTCGCATTGCGGGCAGATACGAAAAAGCCCGGAGCGAGTCCGGGCTTTAGGATCTGGTGGCCAAGCGCGGAATCGAACCACGGACACGCGGATTTTCAGTCCGCTGCTCTACCAACTGAGCTACTTGGCCAATCAACCCAGAATTATATCCAATGCCTTCCGTGCCGTCAAAAAAAGTGCGTACGCATCAGCAAAGCGGGGGCGACAGCGTCGCCGACCTTGCCTGTGCCTCGTAGTCAAGTGGCTGGCACATTTCTTTCGAGACAATTGCGGTAACGCTCATCGACGCGGCGGGCGAACCACTCGGTGGTCAGCCGGCGCGAGATTTTCGGACTTTTCAGGTCAATCCGGGGTAGCAACTCGCGCGGACGTTTTCCGGCGCCGGCGGCGTCGGCGAGTGCGTATAGCCGTTGGTAGAGCGGCGTCTGCTCGAAAGCGAACGACTTCTCGAGTTTGAGATCGCGCAGGATCTCGGCCTCGCTCAGGTTGAGCCGTACCCGCAAGGACTGGATGGCGCGTTGTGTGTCGCTGGCTTCCGCCGCCGGAGAACCGTCGCTGTAACGCAGGAGATCGCCATCGAGTGCCAGGGGAGAACCGCTGAGGCGCGCAACCGACGATTGGAAGGCGGCATTCCGGCTGCTGTAGCGGCCGGCATTGAAGTCGGCGAAGCGGTAAAGCATCTGACTGTACGCGGCCGGGTAGTCGAGCAGCATCGCGACGCCAAAATAGACGCCGCCGCGACGGGTGAAGACCTGGTCACGGATGCTGTCCCGGCGCGTGTAAGGGTAAGGGCGGTTGCGCACCTGCTCCTCGGCGAAGGTGACGCTGACCTGCATCGGCCCACCGGTGCGGACCGGGTTGTAGCCTCCGAGGAGCATCCGACCCGCCGGCAGTTCCGAGATCATCTCCTCGTAGAGCGCGTTCATCTGCTTTTCTGTGCGCAAGGCATCTATCCTCGCGCGGTAGGTACGGCCGTCCGGGGAGGACTTGAGCAGCGCCAGATCGAGAACGACTTTCGGGATGGCATACCTTTCGCGTCGCCGTTCGATTTCCTGCCAGACGATGTGTGCCAGGCCGGGCACTGGCGGGTCAGCCTGGAAGCTCGATTCCTGCGCGATGATGGCGATGGTTGCGCAGAGGTTCTCTGCCAGCGCCGGAATCCGCAGAGAGGCAAACGCTGTCAGGATGTCCACCGCCCAAGCGCTGCGCTCGCTGATACCCGTCGGCAGCAGGCGGTCGAGCGCCAACCGGGCCTCGTTCGCGCTCGGGTAGGGCACGGGCGCCGGTTGTGGCAGTGGAGCCGGCGAGCCGAGGGTCGGCGGCGTCGGGGTGATCGGCGACGCTTCGCGTAGCGGGGCCGGCGAGCTCGCCGACGAGTCTGCTGGCAAAGCGGCGCGGGCTCGCGGCGAGGCTCGCGATTCGTAGCTGCCATCGGTGGCACAACCGGCGACGGCAGCTACGCAAAGAAGGACGGAAAGGCGCCACGCGGGTGAGACCGGGGCGGGCCGCCAACCGGTCTGAGCGTGAGAAGATGAGCTGTCCGTGGCAAGCGGCGCGAAGGCCGTCGAGGGTCGCTGCCGGTGAGTGCGGTTCATGATCGCGGGCATCACTCGCCCATTACCCTGCCCTCGCGGCGCGGGTCGGCGCCACCGACATAGCTGCCATGGTCCTTGCGGATGGCCTGCACGCCGCTGGTCATGCCGACTTCCTTCACTTCATGGCCGGCCGCCCTGAGCGCTTCGACGAAGGCCGGCGGGAAGCGCTTCTCCTCAAGGAGCGTCGGACCATTCAGCGAGCCGAAGTTGGGCAGATCGATCGCCTGCTGCGGTGCGAACCCCCAGTTCAGTGTGGCGTAGAGCAGCTTGGCGGTGTAGTGGATGATCAGCGCACCGCCCGGCGAGCCACCGCTCATCACCAGTTCGCCGGTATCGTCGTCGAAGACCAGCGTCGGGCTCATCGACGAGCGCGGCCGCTTGCCGGGCTGGACGCGGTTGGCCACCGGTGCGCCGCTGGCGTCGGTCGGCGTGAATGAGAAATCGGTAAGTTCGTTGTTGAGCAGGAAGCCTCTGACCATCTGGCGGGCACCGAAGGCGTCCTCGATCGTGCTGGTCATCGCCAGTGCATTGCCGTAGGCGTCGACGATGCTGATGTGCGAGGTGCCGTACTCGGCTTGCTCGGGCATCGGCGCGTGCGAACTCCTTTCCGGTGACGGCAAACCGGGTCGGGCGACCTGCATGCTCATCGGCCCGATCAGTCGCGCCCGGGCCGCCAGATAGTCCGGCCGGACCAGCGACAACCAATCGCCCGCCGGGGCCGAAACGAAGTCCGGGTCGGCGACATACTGTGCGCGGTCGGCGAAGGCCAGTCGCGAGGCTTCGCTGTAGAAGTGCATCCAGCGCGGGTCTTCAAAGGGCAGGAACGGCGCCTCGGTATGGTTGAGAATGCCCAGGATCTGGGCGATCGCGACTGCCCCCGAACTCGGCGGCGGAAAACCGCAGATGCGGTAAGTCCGCGCCGGCTCGGCCGTCCTCGAGGCATAGCGGGTGCACAGCGGCGTACGTTCCTTCGGCGAATACGTCGTCAGGTCGGCCATGCTCAGTGTGCCGGGGTTGTAAGGGTGCTTGGCGACCTTGTCGACGATCGCCTGCGCAATCTCGCCCTGGTACAGGGCGGGCGAGCCTTCCGCGGCAATCAGGCGCAGGACGGCTGCCAGCGCCGGATTGCGCAGCAGGGTCCCCGTAGCTAGAGCGCGACCGTCGGGGTCATAGAAGTAGGCGGCGGCGCCCGGGTCCTTGCGCAGATGCGGGTCGCTCTCGAGCAGGGCGTACAGGCGGGCGCCCAGTGGGAAACCGCTGTCCGCCAGCCGAATCGCCGGCTCGAAGAGGCTCGCCCAGGGCAGTCTGCCGTACCTGGCATGCGCGACTTCAAGCATGCGAACGGCTCCCGGTACGCCAACCGCGCGACCGCCCACGACCGCATCGTGAAAGTCCATCGGTTTGCCGTCTGGCCGCATCAACAGCGTCTCGCCGGCAGCGGCCGGCGCCGTTTCGCGGCCGTCGAAGGCGACCGTTTCGCGCCCGTCGTGGTAGAGCAGGAAGGCCCCCCCACCGATGCCGCTGGACTGCGGTTCGACGATGGTCAGCACCATCTGCGCAGCGATCGCCGCGTCGATTGCCGACCCGCCAGCCACCAGCACTTGCTGGCCAGCTTCGCTGGCCAGCGGATGCGCGGTCGCGACGGCAAAGCGCCGGCCGTGCCAGCCCGGCTGCGTGCTGACGCCCGAGGGGCCTTCCGGCTGGTGAAGAGCGGTGCCGGCCGCAGGTGCCGGGGCGAGCGCAGGCGCCAGGTTGCTGCAGCCGATGGCCAGCAGAGCCGTGGTCAGAGCGAGGCAGACGAGTTTCATCGCGACAGTCCGGTAGGGAAGCTCTGCTTTGTCTCATTCGCGCGGCCTGGTCGTCAAGAGGCGAGACACGCAAGTGCCGGCGGACCCGAGCGGGCGACCCGGATAGCGAAACACGGGCGGGACATGCAGCGAGGACGCGGCCACACTTGTCTTTCACGATATATCAGGATATGCTTATATACATGCCAGACCATACTCACCGTCGCTGGTCACTCTGGCAGCCGCTGCTCGCCAGCCTGGCTGCCGCCGTCTCGTTGACCGTCCAGGCGCAGGCCCTGCCGGTGATGATCATGCAGCCGCATCCGGTCGAACTGACGCTGCCCGCTGACGCGCTCGTCGAAGCGGTCAATCAAGCGACGGTGGCGGCGCAGGTTGCCGGGCGCGTCGTCGAAGTGCACGTCGATGCTGGCCAAGCGGTGCGCAAGGGCGATCTCCTGATGAAGATCGATGCTCGCGAAGCAAGCGAGGTGGCCGCCGGCGCCTCGGCGCAGTACGTCAACGCGAGAGCCCACTACCAGCGAACGGTGAGCCTGCGTCAGCAGGGTTTCGTCAGTCAGGCGGCGGTCGACAAGGCGAAAGCCGATCTTGACGCGGCACAGGCGGCGCATGGGCAAGCGGCGGTGGGTGTCGGGCACGCGACGGTGCGCGCGCCGCTCACCGGAATCGTCGCCCAGCGGCTGACCGAAATGGGGGAAATGGCGACTCCGGGCAAACCACTGCTCGTCATTCACGATCCGCAGGGTCTGCGTGTGACTGCCAGCATCCCGCAGTACCGAGTGCCACAGATGCACGCGGTGCGGCAGGCGCGGATCGAGTTTCCGGAACTCGGCAAGGTGGTCGATGCCACGAGCGTGACGCTACTGCCGACGGCTGACGCGGCGACGCACGTCTCACCGGTACGCGTCGGTCTGCCGCCCGGGTTTGCCGATATCGTCCCCGGCATGCATGCGCGTGTCCATTTCGTCGTTGGTCGCGCCAACAAGATGACCGTGCCGCAGACTGCCATCGTGCGGCGCGGCGAGGTGGCCGCCGTGTATGTGCAGAATGAGCAGGAAGCGCTTTCCCTGCGCCAGTTGCGCCTCGGCGAGCCGGTAGGGACCGGCGAAGTCGAAGTGCTGGCGGGTTTGCGGGCCGGCGAGCGGGTCGTCCTCGATCCGGTGAAGGCCGCCGTCGCGCTGAAATCTGCCAGTCCGCCGGGCAAGTAAGGTGATGGGGGTTTCCGGCCGTATCGCCCGCCTTTTCGCGAGCTCGCAGATGACGCCGCTGCTGGCACTGGTGGCCTTGCTGATGGGCGTCTTTGCGACGCTGGTGACGCCGCGCGAGGAAGAGCCGCAGATCGACGTGACCATGGCCGACGTCTTGATCCCCTTTACCGGCGCGTCGGTGCGCGATGTTGAAAACCTCGTCGCCACGCCGGCCGAACAGGTGCTGTCGCGCATGTCGGGAATCGAACACGTCTATTCGGTGTCGCGGCCGGGCATGGCGATCGTGACCGTGCAGTTCGCCGTCGGCGTCAAGTACAACGACGCCGTGGTTCGCCTCTACGACACGGTGCATTCGCACCGCGACTGGCTGGCGCCGAATCTCGGCGTGCTCGAGCCGACGATCAAGCCGAAGGGCATCGACGACGTGCCGATCGTTTCCTTGACGTTCTGGACCAGTGATCCGACGCGTTCGGCTTTCGATCTGCAGCAGGTGGCGCGCGCCGCCGAGATCGACCTCAAGCGTGTCAAGGGGACACGCGACGTGTCGACATTGGGCGGCCCCGATCACGTGCTGCGCGTCCTGATGGACAGCGAGCGGATGAACGCCTTCGCCGTCACGCCGCAGGATCTCGCCGCTGCCCTGCGCGTCGGCAACGCGCTGCAATCGTCGGGTAGCCTCGTCGCCGGCAACCACGAAGTGCTGGTACAGACCGGTACGTATCTCGAGTCGGCCGCCGACGTGAGGCAGCTCGTCGTCGCCGTGCGCGGTAGCGCCGACGAGCGCAAGCCGGTGTTCATGAGCGACGTCGCGCGCGTCGAGGATGGCCCGGACCAGCCCCGCCGCTATGTCTGGCTCGGCAACCGCGAGGGTGAGTTCCCGGCCGTGACGGTGCAGGTTTCGAAGAAGCCCGGCGTCAACGCGGCCGACGTCGCCGATGCGCTGATCGCGCGTGTCGCGACGCTGAAGGGAACGCTGATCCCCGAGGGCGTCGAGGTGACGGTCACTCGCAACTACGGCCAGACGGCGACCGACAAGGCACAGAAGCTGATCGGCAAGCTCGTCTTCGCCACCGCCTTCGTCGTTCTGCTGGTCTTCTTTGCCCTCGGCCGGCGCGAGGCGCTGATCGTCGGCGTCGCCGTCAGCCTGACCCTGGCGGCGACGCTGTTTGCCTCCTGGGCGTGGGGCTTCACCCTCAACCGCGTGTCGCTGTTCGCCCTGATCTTCTCGATCGGCATCCTCGTCGACGACGCCATCGTCGTCGTCGAGAACATTCATCGCTGGCAGGCGCTGCAGCCGGGGACGCCGCTGATCGAGATCATCCCGCTGGCCGTCGACGAAGTTGGCGGGCCGACGATCCTCGCCACCTTCACGGTGATCGCCGCGCTGCTGCCGATGGCCTTCGTCACCGGCCTGATGGGCCCGTACATGAGCCCGATCCCGATCAACTCGTCACTCGGCATGTTCATCTCGCTGGCCGTCGCCTTCGTCGTCACGCCGTGGCTGGCCGCGCGCCTGCTGGCCGCGGCCCCGCCGCATCCAGGCGTCGCCGACACGCCCGTGGCGAGCCGCCTCGAACGACTGTTCCGCCGTCTGCTGACGCCCTTTCTCGACGCGCACACCGGCCGGCGTGCACGTCGCTGGCTGCTGCTGGTCATCGGGCTGCTAATCCTCAGCTCGCTGGCACTCGCCGGCCTGAAGCTGGTCGTCCTCAAGATGCTGCCTTTCGACAACAAGAGCGAATTCCAGATCGTTCTCGACATGCCTGCCGGCACGCCGCTCGAGGAAACCGCGCGCGTCCTGCGCGAGATCGGCGCCGAGGTCGTCAGGGTGCCGGAAGTCAGCGACTACCAGGCCTATGCCGGTACCGCCAGCCCGATCAATTTCAACGGTCTGGTCCGCCAGTACTATTTGCGGGCCGCGCCGGAACTGGGCGACCTGCAGGTCAACCTCGTCGACCACCGGCAGCGCTCGCGGCAGAGTCACGAGATCGCCGCTTCCGTGCGCGCCGCCGTCGAAGCCATCGGTCAACGGGCCGGCGGCAACGCCAAGATCGTCGAAGTGCCGCCGGGGCCGCCGGTGCTGTCGCCGATCGTCGCCGAGGTCTACGGGCCGGATTACCGGGGCCAGATCGCGGTGGCCAGGGAAGTGCGCAAGGTGCTGGAGGGCACGCCCGATCTCGTGGGAGTCGACGACTCGGTGACCGCCGCAGGCAGCAAGACGGTGCTGCACGTTCTGCAGAACAAGGCGGCGCTGCTCGACGTCGCGCAGAGCGACATCGTCGAGGTCGTGCGCATGGGGCTGGCCGGCGAGGATGTGACACCGGTACACAACAGCGAGTCGAAGTTCGAGATTCCGGTGCGGCTGACGCTACCGGCGGAACAGCAGAGTTCGATCGAGGCGCTGCTCAAGCTGCGGGTGCGTTCGCGCGCGGGCCGCCTGGTGCCGGTTTCCGAACTCGTCGAGGTGCGCGAGCAGCCGCGCGAGACGGTGGTCTATCACAAGGATCTGCTGCCAGTGGTTTACGTCGTCGCCGACATGGGCGGCAAGCTCGATTCCCCGCTCTACGGCATGTTTGCGGCGCGCAGCGACCTCGTCGGCCGTTCGCTCGATGGACTCGACAAGGGCGCCGGCACGCTCGGCGAGTGGTTCATTCGCCAGCCGGCCGCTCCGGACGCGGCCTACAGCATCAAATGGGACGGTGAGTGGCAGATCACCTACGAGACCTTCCGCGATATGGGTATCGCCTACGGAGTCGGCCTGATCCTGATCTATCTGCTGGTCGTCGCCCACTTCAGGAGCTATCTCCTGCCGCTGATCATCATGGCGCCGATACCGCTGACGATCATCGGCGTCATGCCGGGGCACGCGCTGCTCGGCAGTCAATACACGGCGACCTCGATGATCGGCATGATCGCGCTCGCCGGGATCATCGTCCGCAACTCGATCCTGCTCGTCGATTTCATTCGTCAGCAAATCGGGGAGGGAATGCCCCTGCGCGAAGCGATCATCCAGTCGGCCGCCGTGCGTGCCAAGCCGATTGCGCTCACCGGACTGGCGGCGATGCTCGGCGCACTGTTCATTCTCGACGACCCGATCTTCAACGGGCTGGCGATCAGCCTGATCTTCGGCATCTTCGTCTCCACCCTGCTGACGCTGGTCGTCATCCCGGTGCTCTACTACGCCGCTTTCAGAAAGGAGCCTCAGACATGACCACCGATCGCGCCGTGCGCATCATGGCCGGCAGTTTCATCCTCATCTCGCTGGCCCTCGGCGTCCCGGAGAGCCCACTCTTTGTCTCGAAGTATTTCCTGTGGTTCACCGCCTTCGTCGGGGCGAACCTGTTGCAGAGCGGCTTCACCTGCTTCTGCCCGGCCGAGAGCGTTATGGTCAAGTTGGGAATGAAGCGGGGAGACGAGGCATCGTGCGGTCGCTGAGTCGGTCGAGAAGAGGGGGGGATTATGGCTTTCACGATCGCGGTCGTTTGGAACGTTCGTGTTTCTTAGCCCGGGCATCCTGGCGCTTGACGCGTGCGCGACAAGCAGGCTAACGCTACAGCTACGCCCGCCTTCGGTCACGCGCGGTGACTCACGTTCCGCGCAGTTCTTCAAGCAATTCCGGGTGCCTATCCAGGAGCTTGAGCAGTAGCACGGTAGATTTGTGCGGCTGGGTCTTGCCGCGCTCGTATTCCGAAAAGGCGCTGGCGCCACCGCCGAACAGCCTCCCTGCATCGGCTTGTCGCAAGCCGAGCTTCTTGCGGATCGCGCGCAGCGAGGCAGCGCGTTGCGCGTTCGCCAACTGGCGCAGCGCTGCCAGCGTCGCACTGAAGCGCTTCCCCTCACCATCGTCAAACTCGCAGGTCCCGCAAGTCGGGCAGTGCCAGCCAACAACGGCAGGAACGGTCTGCGACATTCCGTCAATCGTGATCATCATGTCTTGCGCGCCGTGTTGCAGCACGCTTCCGTCATCGCATTGCAAACAATAAGCAGGGTTCCTCATTTCACAACTCCTTGAACTGGATGACCACGGCTCCATCCTGCAGCGTGACCTTCACATAGGCTGTTTTTCCGTTGGGGCAAGGGGCGTGATACACGTCCTGCCACACACGACTGTCTGCGTGGGTTGTCATGCTCTTGAACAGCATGTCACGACGCAAGCCCAACACGATGGACACTCCGTCGGCTTCGCTCAGGCCCATGCTGAAAAGTCCGAGCAATGCCGTACTGGTAAAACTGTCGATACCGCGATACATGACCACCGCCTTCACCTGGCCCAGATCGTAATGTGCCCTGCGTTTCTCCATGCCCTCTAGTTTATGGATTCCATAACTCAAGTGCAATGGGGTTCTCGTCCGTAGTGAAGGTTGATCAGAGCAAGGGGGCCGGGCTCGACTTCGTCGCCTCAGCGTGGTGAGCAAGCGGCGCGCTCGCGGCCGGCTGGGTCAAACCCGCCTTGCCAACCACTGTTTGGGGATGAGGCGATCGGCTAGCCGATCGCCCTTGGGACTGCGGAGCCGCCGCCCTGTCCGCGGCATGGGAGCAGTTGGGGCGACAAGCGTGGACGCCTTCAGCGAGCCGTGCCGTTCATTCGTCGAATGCGGCGCCGCGAATCACTCGTTGCCATTCTGCTTCTGAATGGCTGCCTTGAGGTTTTCCTCACCAATGTCCGGGCAGACTTTCTCGATGAACGCCAGCGCGTAGCTGCGCAGATAGGTTCCCCGGCGCACGGCCAGGCGAGTCGTACTTTCCGGGAACAGATGCGGCACCGCAATCAGCGTCAAGTTGCGGTCCTTGCAAGCATCGTAGGCCATCGAGGCAACAATGCCGACACCGAGTTCGAGCTCGACGTAGGTCTTGATCACATCGGCATCAATTGCCGAGAGCACGATATCCGGCACGACGCCAGCGTCGGCGAAAGCCTTGTCGATGTGCGTGCGGCCGGTGAAACCTTCATGATAGGTGATGATCGGGTATTCGCCGATGACCTCCAGTGTCAGCTTGTCCACCTGCAGCAACGGGTGGCCGTGCGGAACGATCAGGGCATGGTGCCAGCGATAGAACGGAAACGTCTCCAGTTCGGGGACCTGGTCCAGCCGCTCGGTCGCGATGCCGACATCGGCCTCGCCGGAGACGAGCTTTTCGGCAATGTCGACCGGGCTGCCCTGGTGCAGCGCGAGGTGCACGCGCGGGTAATCGGTCTTGAACCACTTGATGATCTGGGGCAGCGCGTAGCGCGCCTGCGTATGCGTCGTGGCGACGACGAAATGGCCGGTTTCCCGACTGGCGAACTGGTCGGCGATCCGGCGCAGGTTCTGGGTGCCGAGGAGAATGCGGTCGACCACCTCGGCCAGTTCCTTGCCAGGCTCGGTCAATCCCAGCAGACGCTTGCCGCGACGCACGAAGATCTCGATCCCGAGTTCGTCTTCGAGGTCCTTGATGTGTTTGCTGACTCCTGGCTGCGAGGTGTAGAGCGCGCTCGCCACGGCGGTCAGGTTGAAGTCCTGGCGCAGCGTCTCGCGGATGATGCGTAGCTGTTGAAAGTTCATGCTCTTGCCTCAAGCGGCCAGAGCGTCCGTTGGAAAGACGCGGATATGGCGCGGACGCAGCGACACCCTGTCTCCCTCCGACAGACCCAAGAGGCGGAAGGCGTCGCGCCCGAGGCTCACTTCGATCAGCTTGCCGTCGCCGTGCGCGAGTTCGATCTGGGCGCTGGGTCCGACGGAGACGACGCGGACGATGCGCGCCGCCAGAGCTCCCTGTTCATCCCATCCCGGCACCAGGTCGAACTCGTGCGGCCGCACGAAGGCCACTGCCTTGCCGTCGCTGCCTTCGCTCGCGCCCAGGGCCAGCGCGTCGTTGCCGACGTGCAGGTGGCCATCCTCGACCCGTCCGTGGAACAGATTGACGGAGCCGAGGAAATTGGCGACAAAGGGCGTTGCCGGATGGTCGTACACCGATTCCGGCGTACCGATCTGCTCGACCTTGCCTTTGTTGATCACCACCACCCGGTCGGATACCTCGAGCGCCTCTTCCTGGTCGTGCGTGACGAAGACGCTGGTGACGTGGATTTCGTCGTGCAACTGCCGCAGCCAGCGGCGCAACTCCTTGCGCACCTTGGCATCGAGGGCGCCAAAGGGCTCGTCGAGCAGCAGCACCTTCGGGTCCACCGCCAACGCGCGTGCCAGAGCGATTCGCTGGCGCTGACCGCCGGAAAGCTGCGACGGATAGCGATCGGCCAGCCAATCGAGTTGCACGAGTTCCAGCAGGCGCTTCACCCGGCGTTTGATATCCGCTTCGGCGAGGCGCTCGCGACGTGGCTTGACGCGCAGCCCGAAAGCAACATTGTCGGCGATGCTCATGTGGCGAAACAGCGCGTAATGCTGAAAAACGAAACCGACGTGGCGCTCGCGGACGTGACGGGCCGAAGCGTCGTCGCCATCGAGCACGATCTGACCGCTATCGGCAAAGTCGAGGCCGGCGATGATGCGCAGCAGGGTCGTCTTGCCGCAGCCCGAGGGACCGAGGAGAGCGACAAGTTCGCCCGAGGGCACGTCGATGGAGACATCGTCGAGCGCCTTGAAGGCGCCGAACTGCTTGCTGATGTTACGGATGGCAATACTCATCACTCACTCTCCGGAGGGTTCGATAATTTCCTGCAACTGCCGACGCGTCTGCCGCTCGACCAGGGTCTTCAGCGCCAGCGTGACAATGGCCAGCAAGGCCAGCAGCGACGCCACGGCAAAAGCGGCTGCGTAGTTGTATTCGTTGTAGAGGATTTCCACATAGAGCGGCATGGTGTTGGTCTGCCCACGAATGTGCCCGGAGACCACCGATACAGCCCCGAACTCGCCCATCGCACGCGCGTTGCAGAGGATGACGCCGTACAGCAGCCCCCACTTGATGTTGGGCAGCGTGGTGTACCAGAACACCTGCCAACCGGACGCTCCGAGAACGACGGCGGCCTCTTCCTCTTCGCTGCCCTGTGCCTCCATGAGAGGGATCAGCTCGCGGGCGACGAACGGGAACGTGACGAAGATGGTCGCCAGTACGATGCCGGGCACCGCGAAAATGATCCGGATGTCGTGCTCCTGTAACCAGGGGCCGAACCAGCCCTGGGCGCCAAACAGCAGGACGTAGATCAGACCCGAAATGACCGGCGACACCGAAAAGGGTAGATCGATGAACGTGATCAACAGGCGCTTGCCTGGGAACTCGAACTTGGCGATCGACCAGGCGGCAGCGACACCGAACACCAGATTGAGCGGAACGGCGATTGCAGCCGTGATCAAGGTCAGCTTGATGGCATCCCAGGCATCGTCATTGACCAAGGCCGCCACGTAGGCAGCCCAGCCCTTGCGCAGGCCTTCGGCGAAGACCGTGCCCAGCGGCAGCAGCAGGAAGACGGCAAAAAAAGTCAGGGCGATGCTGATCAGCACCACTCTTACCCAGGCAGGCTCGCGGGTGCTTGCCGTTTCGGCATGCTCCAGGCTGCCCGCGTGCAGTGCAATAGTCGCGCTCATGTCAGGCTCCCTTGGCATGACGGTTCTGCATCCAGCCCTGCAAGCCGTTGATGATCAGCAGGAGGACGAAGGAAAAGACCAGCATCACCGAAGCCACGGCGGTGGCACCGGCGTAGTCGTACTGTTCCAGCTTGGTGATGATCAGCAGCGGCGTGATTTCCGACACCATCGGCACGTTGCCGGCGATGAAGATCACCGAGCCGTACTCGCCGACGGCGCGGGCAAAGGCCATGGCGAAGCCGGTCAGCAGAGCCGGCGCGATGTGCGGCAGGATGATGCGCAGGAAGGTCTGCCAGCGCGAGGCGCCAAGCCCAGCCGCGGCCTCCTCGACTTCCTTTTCGAGATCGCCGAGGACCGGCTGTACGGTGCGCACGACAAAAGGTAGGCCGATGAAGACCAGCGCCAGGAGAACGCCGTTCGGCGTATACGCGATCTCGATGCCCCAGGGCTCGAGCAACTTGCCGACCGGACCGTTCTCCGAATAGATCGTGGCCAGTGCAATTCCGGCAACTGCTGTCGGCAAGGCGAACGGGAGATCGACCAAGGAATCGATCAGGCCCTTGCCGGGGAAACGGTAGCGGACCAGCACCCACGCGAAAATCAGGCCGAAAACCACATTGATCGCAGCGGCGAGCAGTGAGGCGCCGAAACTGAGCTGATAGGAAGCCACGACCCGCGGACTGCTGACCGCGGCCCAGAAAGCCTCCCAGCCCATCGTCAGGGTCTTGGTCCCCACTGCGGCGAGGGGAATGAGCACGATGAGGGTCAGATAGACCAGGGTGTAGCCCATGGCCAGGCGAAAGCCCGGCAGGGGACTGTAACGCTTCACGCTGGTCATGCCGGCCTCGCCAGGAATAAGCCTGTGTTCATCGTCGGTTCCTGCTGCGGTGCAATCACGGATACTGGAGTCTAGAGGCAACGGTTTATGCTGAGAAATACGAAGTTGTGAGAAAGTAATTCACTTTCGGCATAACGGCGGCGGACCGAGCAACGCCCGTGTCCTCGAAAGCAGTGGCCAGAAATCAGCGCTTGCCACCAGGGACGTAGATCTGGTCGAAGATGCCGCCGTCGGAGAAGTGGGTCTTCTGGGCGTAGCGCCAGCCGCCGAACGTGTCATCGATGGTCACCAGATTGACCTTGCCAAACTGCCCGGCGTACTTGGCCGAGACCTTGGCATCGCGTGGCCGGTAGTAGTGCCTGGCGGCAATCTCCTGACCTTCCGGAGAATAAAGGTAGTCGAGGTAGGCCTGCGCGACCTTGCGCGTGGCGCGCTTGTCGACCACCCTGTCGACGACGGATACCGGTGGCTCGGCTAGGATCGACAGCGACGGGGTGACGATCTCGAACTTGTCGGGCCCCAGTTCCTTGATCGCCAGATAGGCTTCATTCTCCCAGGCGATCAGCACGTCGCCGATGCCGCGCTCGACGAAGGTGGTGGTCGAGCCGCGCGCACCGGAGTCGAGGACTTTGACATTGCCGTAGATCTGGCCGACGAATTCCCGCGCCCTGGTTTCGCTGCCACCTGGCTGCTTGAGCGCGTACGCCCAGGCAGCCAGGTAGTTCCAGCGGGCACCCCCAGAAGTCTTGGGGTTGGGAGTGATGATCGAGACACCCGGCTTGACGAGATCGTTCCAGTCCCTGATCGCTTTGGGATTGCCTTTCCTGACCAGAAAGACGATCGTTGAGGTGTAGGGCGCCGCGTTGCTGGGCAATCGCTTCTGCCAGTCGAGCGGCACGATCCCCCGATCGGCGATGGCGTCGATATCGAACGCCAGCGCCAGAGTGACCACGTCGGCGTCGATGCCGTCGATGACCGAGCGTGCCTGCTTGCCGGAGCCTCCGTGCGAAGCCTTGACCCTGAGAGTGTCTCCGGTCTTCGCTTGCCAGTACTTGCCGAAAGCGGCGTTGAAATCCTGGTACAACTCGCGCGTCGGGTCATAGGAGACATTCAGGATGGTTATCTCGGCGGCGCTCGCGCTACCGAGCAGGAGAGCGCCGACCAGCAGGCCGGCGAGAGATTCTTGTACGTTCATGGGCACTCCCTTCAACAAATTGGCGAAACGGAGTCTAGGAAGGCGGCACGGCCAAACGAACGAATCTTTGCTTATTTGCTTATACGGAGAGGCTTCGGTTCGTGCGGATCGGTTCACTGCGGACTCCGCAGGCCGCAGGGACGATCGAGCTCGCCGGGCATCTCGACGAAAGCATCGCTGCGCTGCCAGACACGGCAAGCGGCATATCAACCGCTTGTGACGCAACCGGTCTGAGCACGACGGGGCAAGACGGCGGGCAGGAGAACACCGGCCACGAGTGTGCCTTTCCCGTCACCGCGACCAGCTACGAGAGCTTTGCCCTCGGCCAGCGCTACCGGAAATGGGGCGGACACCAAAAACTTCTTCGCTGCACTCACCCAGCTGTGCGGCTGGGGCGGCGAACGTTGGCCACCTGAACTTTATCGACTTCGCGGAAGTCGGAATGACAGGTTGTCGGTCTTGGCGTCTCTTGCGGTGTCCTCGTTTGCACTGCGGGAATGGCGTCTGGGCCTTTGGGCGCTTGCGACAGCCGGCACCCACGCAGTCCAGGAGAAGACGAGAGAACTGGTCAACTTCCGATGCAGCGTGTCTGAGTGCGCTGCCAGAAGCCAGCCGCAAACCTGTGATACCACGACCGAGGAGGCCGACTATGACCAAGACAGCACGACTGGCGGTGCCGAACAATGCGCAGGCCGAGAACGAGATAACCATGCAGGCGAGCGCGTCGCTGGAGACGCTGGAGACGGAAATTCCGGCTATCGAACCGAAGATGGCTGGGCTGCTGGAATTCACCCGGGCAAACGATTCCCGCCTGACACCCAAGGAGATCAACGCGCAGCTTGACCTTGTCCTGCGCGACTACGACGACCTGACAGCGCGATACGCCGAGAACAATCGACTCATCGACACGGCGTTGGCCGAACTCCGGCAGTCCGGTGGCGCGGTATCGAGTCAGGTGCATCGGCTCGACGCGGATTTGCAGCAGCAGAGAATGTCGTTGGCCGCGCATGCCACGGCGACCGAGCAACGGATCGAGGCGGTTGCGGAAGATGCTCGCGGTCACCTGGCCGAAACCGAGCAGCGCTGGGAAACTCGGCTCGCGAGCGACAATGCACGTATCGGTGCCGACCTGACGCGGCTCGGCGCCGGTATTGGTTCGCTGCATGGCCTGTTTGCAGCGCAGGAGCGAATCATCGCCGAGCAACGCGTGCGTCTTGATCAGTTTGATCTCACCTACGAGTTGCTGGATAGCGTGACGCGCGGAAACAAGAGCCGTATCGAAGCGGTGCGCGAGCAAGCGGCAAAGCAGCACGCGATTGTCGAGGCGCGACTCGAGGGTTTGAGCGCCTTGCAGCGCGAGCACCATGCCGAGTTTCAGACCTTGCAGGGCTTGGTCGGCGTGTTGCAGTCGGAGACGCAGCGACTGGACGCGGCTATTGGCGAGCTTGCCACAGCACAGGCCGACCATCGAAGTGCCACGCGTGACACGTTCAAGTGGACCCATCGCGCCATCGCCGCCCTGCTGTTGCTGACCATTTCGGGTTTCGTCCTGGTCAAGTGGGTGCCGGCCTTCGCCCCGGCAAGCAGTGAATCGGCAATTGCGAAGAACGACGCCCGAATCACCGAAGTCAGCAGCCAGATGGCGTCACTCTCCGCGGCCGAAGCGGCCCGGAAGACCAGCGATGCGCTGCAGCAGGGGCGCCTTGAGCAGGTCTCGGACAAGGTTTCCGGGCTGGAGAAAAGCCTCGGCGAATTGCGCACCGCGCTGCGGAAGATAGGCGTGCCCAGCGGGGGAGCAGCGGTCGTGCATGACAGCCAGTGGTTACTCCGACAACACCCCAAGGCTTACACCGTGCAGTTGGTGATGTCGCCAAGCCGGGACGACATGGCGCGCTTCATCGACCGCAACATGGAACATCTGACGCTGAATTCGCTGGCCTTTTCCGCGACTGAACACCAGCAGCGCGAGCACTACAATCTCTTTTTCGGCGTGTTCGATACGATCGCTCAGGCGCGTGCCGCCATCGCGGCGCTGCCAGCTGAATTGCGTGTCAACCAACCGTGGGTGCGTCAGCTCCAGTCGGTGCAGGATTCTTTGCGCTAGCCGCACTGTGACAAGCTTGGCCATCGTGTCACGGTGGCCAGTTCTTCTTGATCGGCCGAATGCTGGGCTGGACCGGCCGCGCGCACCAGGAAGGCGCCCTGGTCGGTTCTGTGAGGACGGTGAGTGGCCGCTGCCAACCGTTCTTAACGCCTGGGCGTCGCCCACCAGCACCTGCAGGCCAAAGGCGATGTTCTTGAGGCGCTCCTGCACGTCGTGAGGAGCCCTGCTTTCGCGCTGGATCTGCGCCGACCGTCTGTAGAGACGCTGGAGCCGGGCATCGGCGCGGTCGCTACATCGCCGGCCGCACGCGTCGGTCCGGACAAGACCCGGCTTACCCGTGGGCAGGAGTGCTGCGAACGCAGAGTCGATTCCGCATGCGTGAATGGAACCCACACCCCGCCGCGCCCTGGGCAAACTTGGGCCACTGCCATCCGCCGCTGGCCTGCCAAGAACAACTGCCTTGACGCCCAAGAACCGCTTACCACGTGCCGTCAGCCGCGGCGCGCGCGGGAGCACTGAACGGAAGGCTCGGCCGCAAGGTATTCGGAGTATCCTGCTTCAGGGTAGACGTGAGGGCGCACGGAGCTGCATCGAGAAGTCGCCGGTGGCCGATGGGGCTCCGGTGGGCGCTGGCGGATTTGTAGCAACGCTCACGCTTTCAGGCCGCGAGGGCTTGACGAGCGCGGCGACCCGGCTGGTCCCGCCGCGTTGATCTCGTCAGTCAGGACTCCGGCCGGGAATCATCAACGTGATCGGGAGGAAACCAACATGCGCAGCAAGATCGTCACCGCCGACGAAGCGATCGCCCTGATCCGCGACGGCGATACCCTGGCCAGTACCGGCTTCGTCCAGACCGGCTTCGCCGAGGCTCTGCTGTCGGCACTCGAGCGACGCTTCCTCACCACCGGCAGGCCAAGGAACCTGGCCTTGTTCGCTGCCGCCGGCCAGGGCGATGGCAAGACCCTGGGGCTCAACCACCTGGGTCACGAGGGGCTGCTGCGCCGGGTGGTGGCGGGCCACTGGGGCCGCATGCCGACGGTCGCGAAGCTGGCACTCGACAACCGCATCCAGGCGTACAACCTGCCCCAGGGCATCATCTGCCAGTTGTTCCGGGATCTTGCCTCCGGCAAACCGGGCTCCTTCTCCAAGGTCGGCCTCCACACCTTCGTCGATCCCCGCTACGGTGGTGGCCGGGTCAATGCCGCCACCACCAAGGACATCGTCAGCCTGGTCGAAGTCGAGGGCGAGGAGTGGCTGTTCTACAAGGTCGGCACGGTCAATGTTGCCTTCGTGCGTGGCACGACCGCCGATACCTTCGGCAACATAACCATGGAGCGGGAAGCCCTGACGCTCAACAACCTCGCCATGGCGATGGCGGCCAAGAACAGCAACGGCATCGTCATAGCCCAGGTCGAACGGATCGCCGAGCGCAGCGGGCTGCCCCCGCGCCAGGTCAAGATCCCGGGGATTCTGGTCGATTGCGTTGTGGTTGCCGAACCGGCCCAGCATATGCAGACGCTGGCCACCCAGTACAACGCGGCTTATGCCGGCGAGTTCCGGGTGCCGGCCGCCAGCCTGGTGTCGACTCCGCTCACCGAGCGCAAGATCATCGCACGTCGAGCCGCCTTCGAATTGCCGCCCAACGGCATCATCAACCTGGGGGTCGGGATGCCCGAAGGCGTGGCGGCGGTGGCCAACGAGGAGCGCATCTCGCACCTGCTGACCCTCACCGTGGAATCCGGGCTGATTGGCGGGATCCCGTCGAGCGGGGGCAACTTCGGCACCGGGGTCAACATGGATGCGGTGATCGACGAGAATCAGCAATTCGATTTCTACGACGGTGGCGGTCTCGACATGGCGTGTCTCGGCATGGCCGAGTGCGACGCCGCCGGCAACGTCGACGTTAGCCGCTTTGGCGGCCGGCTGACCGGGGCCGGCGGCTTCATCAACATCAGCCAGAACGCGCGTCTGGTGGTGTTCGTCGGGACCTTCACCGGCAGCGGTCTCAAGGTCGACGTCGATAACGGCAAGCTCCGCATCCTCCAGGAAGGCGTGCAGAAGAAATTCGTCAGGCAGGTCGAGCAGATCACCTTCAATGGGCAGTACGCTTACGACCGCGGCAAGCCGGTCTATTACGTCACCGAACGCTGCGTGTTCCGTCGGGTCAGGCGGGGGCTGGCGCTGATCGAGGTGGCGCCGGGCATCGATGTCGGCCGAGACATCCTGGCGCACATGGACTTCGAGCCGATCATCGGCGAATACGGCGAGATGGATGCTCGCATCTTCAGCGCCAACCCGATGGGCCTGGAAGCTGAACTGCTCAACCTGTCCCTGCCGGAACGCGTCATCTACGATCCGGAACGTAATATCCTGTTCCTCAACTTCGAGGGTATGCACGTGCGTGGGAGCGACGACGTGCAGGCGATCTGGGATATCTGCGAGCTGCGTTGCCGGGCGGCCGGCCAGCGGGTGGGCGTGATCATCAATTACGATCGCTTTCGCATCAATCAGGACATGTACGACGCCTATGCCGAGATGGACCGCTACTTCCTGGCCAACTACTTCAGCCAGATCACCCGCTACGCGACCAGCGCCTTCCTGCGCGCCAAACTGGGCGAGGCTTTCTCCGCCCGCAGCATCGCGCCGCATGTGTTCGAGCGCCGGGAGGAAGCCCAGGCATTCCTCGCCGGGCGCAGCGGTGACTACGGCCCGCAGCCGTCCTCCGGATTGCCCTGACCAGCGTGTGGAAAAGGCGCTGGTGGCAGACATCGCCCCCGCTGCGCGCCGGGGAGCGGCTTTCGGCTGGTTCAATCTGGCGGCGGGGTGACGCCGAGCGAGCCAGATACCGGCGTGTTGCCCCGATGCGCGGCGAGTCACATGCGCGTGATCTGGGTGGCGAAGGTCTTGATGCCGCGCAACATCATCTCGATCGACATCGCCACCAGCACCAGGCCCATCAGCCGCTCCAGGGCGACGACGAAGCGGTCGCCGACGACGCGCTGAATACGTTCGGCGAGGACCAGGACGACGGCACTCACCGCCATCGTGATGCACAGCGCGGCAATCCACTCCAGGCGCCGGTCGGGTGCCTGCGAGACCAGCAGGAGGACGGTCGCCAGCGCCGAAGGCCCGGCAATTGCCGGAATGGCCAGGGGCACGATCAGCGGCTCACCCGTGGTGTCGGGCGTGTCCGGATTTGGCGGTGGAAAGATCATGCGCAAGGCAATCAGGAACAGGATCACGCCACCGCCGATCTGCAGTGACAACTCGCTGAGGTTCATCAGACGCAGAAACCCCTCGCCAACGAACATGAAGGTGAGCAGCAGGACGAAGGCGATCAACACCTCGCGCAGGATCACCCAGGGGCGACGCTCCGGGGCCACGTGTCGGAGTGCATTGGCGAAGATCGGAATGTTGCCGATCGGGTCGGTGATCAACAGCAGCAGGATGGTCGCCGAGGCAAAGGTGTAGTTCATGGCGAGAGGCTCTCAGACAATGCCGTCCGGGCGACGACGGCCGGTGGCCACGGGCGGCCTGACGAGGGGGTTCCGGCGAGGCACGGACGATCACTCGCCGAGTTCGTGCAGCGGCATGGCGAGCGGCTGTTCGGACACGCGGCTCGCCTTCGCGCGATACATTCTCCGGTCGGCAACCGACCACAATGCGCTGGCGCCGATGCCGTCGTCGGGGTAAACGGCAAAACCGACGCTGGCACTGATGCGGACGACGATGGCGTCGAGCTGGAAGGGCTCGGCAAGAGCCAAGCGCAGCTTGCTGGCCACGTCGGCGACGTCGGATTCGGCATGCACGCTGGCGACGATGATCGCGAATTCATCGCCACCCATGCGCGCACAAAAATCGGCGGCACGGATGCTGCTGAGGAGACGGGCGGCGACCGCCTTGAGCACGCGATCCCCGGCAGTGTGCCCGTAGCGGTCGTTGATCGGCTTGAAGTTGTCCAGGTCGATGGCCAACAGTCCGACTTTCCCCTGATCACGGCTGGCGATGCTGAGCGTTCGCGCAATCGTCTCCTCGAAATACCTGCGGTTGCCAAGAGCGGTCAGGTCATCGTGCAGTGCCATGTGACGAATGGCTTCCCTGGTGCGTCGGTTTTCCTCGATCTCCTGCTGCAGGCGTTCGTTGAGGACGATGGCGCCGATCGCCGTCGCCGAGACCTGGCGTGCCTTTGCCAGGACGATGGCCTGCCACATGATCGCGACGGCGATGAGCAGCAGATAGTAGGAATCCGCATGCGCCAGATACTGCTGCGCAAAGTGCCCGGTCAAGGGTAGCAGACTGACCACGTTCAGCGTCAGGTAGTATCTTGGCATCACGGCGTAACCGAGCGCAGCGACGGTGACGACCGTCGACACGATGATGAACAGGAACGTGTCCTGCGCGGGAGCCGTTCCCGGCAGGAGAAATCCGACGATACCGTAGGACAGCGCTATTCCCGCCCCGAGACCGATCCGCAGGTTGACGAGCCGCTGGCAGTTCCCGGCCGTCACCCCCGTTTTCTTCACGCGGCGCTCGACCAGCAAGACCCCCGCAGACGCCGCGCACACGAACAGTCCCCAGACACCCAGAGTTGGCAGGGAGACGCCACCACTGTGGAGGACGACGGCGATCAGAATGGCCCCAACCAGGATGCTCGCCATGTTGCCGCTGGCGTGCCCGAAAAAAATGCGAATGCGGGCAAGCTGCACATTGTCGTCAAGAGAGGTGGCGGGGCTCGGCAAGGTCATCGTTCAACTGAGGTAGATGCGGGGCGCCGCAGGGCGAGTGCAAAATGCCGCTGGACTTCGGCGGAGCCCATTATGGCGGGTTTTCTGCGCGCCGGTAAGGGCTGCCGGGCGAGCCGCCATCTTGACAGGAGCTGCCACGCCGGTTAGATTCAGAACCCTGCTCAGGCCTGCTCCTGGGTTCGCGCCGATTTGACATCACCAGATTGCGGGCGCGCTAAAAATGCCGCTAAAGCGAAACCCACACGAGGACCCGTCGAGTTTTGCGCCGACGGGTTTTTTTGTTTTGCGCCGCGCGCGAGACAGGCATCAAAGGACAGACATGCAGCTTGACCGTACCGCCGAACTGAAGGCTCGCCTCGAACACGACATTCTGGTTCTCGACGGCGCGATGGGGACGATGATCCAGCGCCGGGGATTGCGCGAGGCGGACTACCGCGGGACGCGCTTTGCCGCCCATCCGCACGACCTGAAGGGCAATAACGACCTGCTGCTGCTGACTCGTCCCGACATCATCCGCGCCATTCACGCCGAGTATCTGGCGGCCGGCGCCGACATCATCGAGACCAATACCTTCAACTCGACGAGCGCTTCCCAGGCGGATTACCGACTGGAAGCCATCGTCTATGAGCTGAACGTTGCCGGCGCGCAACTGGCGCGCGCGGTCTGCGACGAGTTTACCGCCGGCAATCCGGCCAAGCCGCGCTTCGTCGCCGGCGTTCTCGGCCCGACCTCGCGCACCGCATCGATCTCGCCCGACGTCAACGACCCCGGCTATCGAAATACGAGTTTCGACGAACTCGTCGACACCTACGCCGAAGCCATCCGTGGTCTCTGCGATGGCGGCGCCGACATCCTGCTGGTCGAGACGGTCTTCGACACCCTGAACGCCAAGGCAGCCCTGTTCGCCATCGAACGTCACTTCGACGAGGTGGGGCGGCGCTGGCCGGTGATGATTTCCGGGACGATCACCGACGCCTCCGGGCGGACGCTGTCGGGGCAGACCGCCGAAGCGTTCTGGAACTCGCTCAACCATATCCGGCCGCTCTGCTTCGGTCTCAACTGCGCGCTCGGTGCCGCCGACCTGCGCCAGTACGTGGAAGAGCTGTCGCACCTGTGCGAGTGCTTCGTCTCGGCGCACCCGAATGCCGGCCTGCCGAACGCTTTCGGCGGCTATGACGAAACCCCCGAGCAACTGGCGGCCGAAATCGGTGACTGGGCACGCAAGGGGTTCGTGAATATCGTCGGTGGCTGCTGCGGCACGTCGCCCGCGCACATTGCCGCGATCGCCGCCAGTGTCGCCGGCGTCCAACCCCGGGTCATCCCCGAGCGCGAACGCAAGCTCCGCCTGTCCGGCCTCGAGCCTTTCAACGTTGGTAGGGACTCCCTGTTCGTCAACGTCGGCGAGCGCACCAACGTCACGGGTTCGCGCGCCTTCGCCCGGATGATCCTCGAGGGACGCTTCGACGACGCGTTGGCGGTCGCCCGTCAGCAGGTGGAAAACGGTGCCCAGGTCATCGACATCAACATGGACGAGGCGATGCTCGATTCGCAGGCGGCGATGGATCGCTTCCTGAAGCTGATCGCCAGCGAACCGGACATCTCGCGCGTGCCGATCATGCTCGACTCGTCGAAGTGGGAGGTCATCGAGGCCGGCCTCAAGTGCATCCAGGGCAAGGGCATCGTCAATTCGATCTCGATGAAGGAAGGCGAGGCCGAGTTCCTTCGTCAGGCCAGGCTGGCGCGCCGCTATGGCGCGGCGGTCGTGGTCATGGCTTTCGACGAGACCGGCCAGGCCGACACCTACACCCGCAAGACCGAGATCTGCGCGCGCGCCTATCGCCTGCTTACCGAGCAGGCGGCGTTTCCGCCCGAGGACATCATCTTCGACCCCAACATCTTCGCCATCGCCACCGGCATCGAAGAGCACAACAACTATGCCGTCGACTTCATCGAGGCCTGCGCCTGGATTCGTGCGCATCTGCCAGGCGCGCAGATCTCCGGCGGCGTCTCCAACGTCTCCTTCT
This sequence comes from Accumulibacter sp., assembly GCA_017302455.1. Classification (GTDB taxonomy): domain Bacteria; phylum Pseudomonadota; class Gammaproteobacteria; order Burkholderiales; family Rhodocyclaceae; genus Accumulibacter; species Accumulibacter phosphatis. The sequence continues at coordinate 3,966 of JAFLDO010000055.1, read as the reverse complement.
CTTTCCGCGGCAACGATGCCGTGCGCGAGGCGATTCATACCGTCTTCCTCTATCACGCGGTGAAGGCCGGGCTGTCGATGGGAATCGTCAACGCCGGCATGCTCGGCGTCTATGACGACCTCGATCCGGCCCTGCGCGACAAGGTCGAGGACGTCGTGCTCAACCGCCGGCCCGACGCCGGCGAAGCGCTCGTCGAGTTCGCGCAGACGGTCAAGGAAGGCAGGTCCCGGGAGGGTGGCATGGGCGGCCCCGACCTCGCCTGGCGGGATTTCGAGGTCGAAGCGCGGCTGACGCATGCGCTGGTCAAGGGAATCAACGACTTCGTCGTTGCCGATACCGAGGAGTGTCGGGCGACGGTGGAGTCTGCCGGCAAGCCGCCGCTGTCGGTGATCGAAGGCCCGCTGATGAACGGCATGAACGTCGTCGGCGACCTCTTCGGCGCCGGCAAGATGTTCCTGCCGCAGGTGGTCAAGTCGGCGCGGGTGATGAAACAGGCGGTGGCACACCTGATTCCCTACATCGAAGCCGAAAAACTGCGTACGGGGGTGAGCAGCAAAGGCAAGATCGTCATCGCCACCGTCAAGGGCGACGTGCACGACATCGGCAAGAACATCGTCGGCGTCGTGCTGGGCTGCAACGGCTATGACGTGGTCGACCTCGGTGTCATGGTCGGCTGCGACAAGATCCTGCACGCGGCGCGCGAGCACGGTGCACAGGCGATCGGCCTGTCCGGCCTGATCACGCCGTCGCTCGAGGAAATGAGCCATGTCGCGGCCGAAATGGAACGACTGGGCTTCGCCACGGGGACTGACGGTAGCCCGCCGGTGCCGCTGCTGATCGGCGGTGCGACGACCAGCCGCGCCCACACGGCGATCAAGATCGCTCCGAACTACTCCGGACCGGTGGTCTACGTCCCCGATGCCTCGCGCGCCGTCGGCGTCGTCACCAAGCTGCTGTCGATCGATAACGCCGACGCCTTCAAGGCCGGGCTGGCCGCCGATTACGAAAAGCTGCGCGCCCAGCATGCCGGCAAGAAGGGCACCACGCTGCTTGCGCTGGAGGCCGCGCGCGACAACCGCTTCGTCTGGAACGGCGAGGCCACCTATCGACCGAGCGCACCGAAACGCCCGGGCCTGCATGTGCTGCGCGCGATCGATCTGGCGACGCTGGCCGGGTTCATCGACTGGGCGCCGTTCTTCCAGACCTGGGATCTGGCCGGCAGCTACCCGAAGATCCTTGACGACCCGCTGGTCGGCGCCACGGCGCGCGCGGTGTTCTCCGACGCCCAGGCGATGCTCGACAAGGTCATCGCCGAGAACTGGTTGAGCGCCAACGCCGTCTTCGGCATCTTCCCCGCCAACAGCGTCGGCGACGACATCGAAATCTATGCCGACGAAACGCGCGCGAAAACGCTGATGACCTGGCACAACCTCCGCCAGCAACACGAGCGGCCGGCGGGCAAGCCACACTACTGCCTCAGCGACTTCGTCGCCGAGCGGGGCACACCCGACTGGATCGGTGCCTTTGCCGTCAGTGCCGGCTTCGGTATCGAGGAGAAGCTCGCCGAATTCGCGGCGGCGCACGACGACTACCACGCGATCATGCTGAAGGCCATCGCCGATCGCCTGGCCGAAGCCTGTGCCGAGTGGCTGCACGCGCGCGTGCGCCGTGAGTACTGGGCCTACGCCGGCGATGAAGGGCTGGATCCGGAGGCACTGATTCGCGAGGCGTACCGCGGCATACGGCCGGCACCCGGCTATCCGGCCTGCCCCGACCATACTGCCAAGGGCGCCCTGTTCGCCATGCTCGATGCGCCGCGCAACGCCGGTATCGAACTGACCGAATCCTTTGCCATGACGCCGGCGGCGGCGGTTTCCGGCTTCTATCTGGCGCACCCGCAGGCCCGCTATTTTGCGATCAGCAAGATAGCCGGCGATCAGCTTGCCGACTGGGCGCAGCGCGCCGGCTTCAGTGTCCCCGAAGCACAGCGCTGGCTGGCGCCGCTGCTTTGAGCGGCAAGGAGGTCAGCCGGTGAATGGCGAGAAGCTTCCCCACTTCGTCGAGCGCGACGCCGACCTTGGGGGGCGAACGACGCTCGCCTTGCCGGGGCGCGCGGCGTTCTATGCGGAAATCAAGTCCGTGGAGCAACTGGCGCAGCTTGCCGGCAAGAGCGCGTTGCGCCGCTTCGTGCTCGGAGCTGGCAGCAACCTCGTCCTGACCGGCGACTTCGACGGCCTGGTGCTGCACATGGCGATCGGTGGGCGCGAACTGATCGGCGAGGACGACGACGCCTGGTACGTGCGCGGCGGGGCCGGCGAGGACTGGCATGCCTTCGTCGAGTGGACCCTGGCCAAGGGCTGTTGGCCGGGACTCGAGAATCTCGCGCTGATCCCCGGCACGGTCGGTGCGGCGCCGATCCAGAACATCGGTGCCTACGGGCTCGAGTTGGCCGATCGCTTTCAGTCGCTGGAAGCCTGCGACATGCTGACCGGCCGAACCGTACGGCTCGATCGCGACGCCTGCCGCTTTGCCTATCGCGACAGCGTCTTCAAGCAGCAGGGCTGGCATCTGGACGCCCGTCTGGTGATCACGCGGGTAACCTTCCGGTTGCCGAAGGCCTGGCAGCCGCTGGCCAGTTACGCCGACCTGGCCGCTGAACTCGACCAGCGACAGCTCGGTCGCCCAAATGCCCGGCAGATTGCCGATGCCGTCATCGCCGTCCGCCGCCGCAAACTGCCGGATCCCGCCTCAGTCCCGAACGCCGGCAGTTTCTTTCACAATCCGCTGGTCGAGGCGAATGTCGGCGAGCGACTGGCGGCGGCGCATCCGGACCTGCCGTCCTACCTGCAAGCAGATGGCCGCGTCAAGCTCGCGGCTGGCTGGTTGATCGAAAGGTGTGGCTGGAAGGGTCGAACCCTCGGGCAGGCGGGGATGTACGAGAAACAGGCGCTGGTGCTGGTCAATCGCGGCGGCGCGACCGGCGCCGAGGTTCTTGCGCTGGCGCGAGCCGTGCAGGATGCCGTGCGCGAGCGTTTTGGCGTCGCCCTCACACCCGAGCCGGTTTTCCTCTGAACGCCAGGCGACAATGAGCCGGCCGTAGCCGGCGCAGCCATCAAAAGACCTCGTCCGGACGCAGGAAGCGCCATTGCCCAAGCGGCAGATCGGCCAGCCTTACGGCGCCGATGCGGACGCGCTTGAGGCCGGTCACGCGCAGCCCGACCAGCTCGCACATTCGCCGGATCTGTCGCTTTCTACCCTCGCGCAGAACGAAACGAAGCTGGTCGTCGTTGAGCCATTCGACCCTGGCAGGCTTCAACTGCCGCCCATCGAGACTCAGTCCGTGATTGAGCAGGGCCAGATCCTTGTCGGCAAGGCGGCCGTCGACGCGTACCAGGTACTCTTTTTCGACCGTCGACTCCTCACCGATCAACTGGCGCGCGACACGTCCATCCTGGGTGAGCACCAGCAAACCGGTGGAATCGATGTCAAGACGTCCGGCAGGCGCCAGTCCCCTCAGGCAGGAGGGGTGAAAAACCGGCGTGTCCGGCGTGCGAAACTGTCGTTCCGGCTGAATCAGGGTCACCGCCGGCGTACAGCCGGGTTCGGGCTGCCCCGAGACGTAGCCCACCGGCTTGTGCAGCAGGATCGTCATCTGCTTTCGCTGCTGCGTCTGGGCGGCCGTGTCCAGGGTGATCGCCGCGCCAGGGTCAGCGCGAGTGCCCAGTTCGCTGACCCGCCGGCCATCGACGAAGACCCAGCCACGCGCGATGTAGTCATCCGCATCGCGGCGCGAACACAGACCGCGCTCGGCCATCAGCTTGGAGATGCGCACGCCGCCTGGTGGCGCGCTGACGACAGTTGCGGCTACTTTCGTCGCGGGAGATCCGGGCACGACCCGCGGTGACACCGCCGGCGCGCGCACCAGGCGTCCGCGCGCCGGGTGCGGCGGATGGCCGGTGCCGGTCG
>JAFLDO010000054.1 GCA_017302455.1 Accumulibacter sp. | reverse complement strand
CCGGGCGCCGCGCGGATCCGTGCTCGGCGGCTGCCCGGGACGCCGGCGGCAGGGCAGGGGGCGGCAGGTCGGCGAGCAGCGCTGCCGGGTCGCCGCCGCGGCGTGCGCCGCCGGGGCGGGGTGGCGACGCCGGGGGACGCGGCGCTGCGGTAGCGGCAGGCACGGGCGCGTTGCTGGCGTCGGCGGCAGTTGCAGGCGGGGCGGCGTTCGCCAGTCCGCTGATGCGTGCGGCGACCAGATAGGGACCGATCACCAGGCGGTCGCCATCGCGCAGCCGGTAGCTGCCGGCGATACGCTCACCGCTGTCATTGACGAAGGTGCCGTTGGCCGAGTTGTCCTCGAGTACGAAAGCGTCATCGGCGAAGCGGATCGTGCAATGGTTGCGCGAGATGCCGCCGCTCCGGTCGGGTAGCGTCCAGTCGGCGCTGTCGTCCCGGCCGATCCTGAGCACGCCGACACGGCCCAGCGTCGCCGTTGGAGAATGCTGACCGGCGGGCGCCGGCGTGTTCGCGAGCGTCAGATCGAGCCGGGGCTCGCTGGTCGACCGGGCGACCAGACGCGTCTTGTCGTCCTGCGCGGCCGGGTCGCTTTCGTCGTTCAGTTCGACCCGGATGAGGTAGGCGCCGACCAGCAAGCCTTCGCCATCGCGCAGGGTATGCGGGCTGCTCAGCCGGGTCGTGCTGCCGTCGACGAAGGTGCCGTTGGTCGACAGGTCGTAGAGCAGGTAGGCCTGCGCCGATCGACGAATCTCGCAATGCTTGCCGGACATCAATCGACTGGGGTCGGGTAGCGTCCAGTCCAGTCCCTGCGCGCGGCCTATGCTGAGACTGTCGCGGTCGCCGAACTCGACGCTCGCGGTGCTTGTGGCCGGCAGACCCGTTGCGTTCTCCAGCGTCAGGCGAAGCTTCATGAGAAATCCCCGGAAAGTGGTCGAATCGGTGCAGCGACGGCAAGGTGGCGGTCGCTCCGGCGAGCAGGTGGCGACGCTTCTGGCGACGCTTCTGGCGCGCTTCTGGCGACGCTTCTGGCGCGCTTCTGGCGCGCTTCTGGCGAATTCTCAGACAAAGGGCTTGTCCGGAGCAAGTGCTTTCCTGCGTGAGGCGTGCGACGCTCACGCATCGGCATGGCCCGCGATCGAACGGCTGGTGGCCGCCCGACGACGCCGACGCCGACACTTGTCTCTCCTCGACGTGCCGATTTTCGCGATCACGCCCGGGATACCCGAATGGCATTTGACGCCGGGTGCCGAGGTCGGGGATACTGCGGCTTGTGCGATTGCCGGGCCAGGGGGGCGCAGACCGCGGCAGATGTCGGTGGCTGCAGGTGTTGCCGCCTCGCCGATGGCAGGCAAGTGTCGAAGCGAATTGCCGAGGCGGGAGACGGAACCAATGGACAAGATCAATCTACTCTACGCAAGAAACCTGATCACCAGAAAAACGGCGGTTGTGCAGCAGGAATTGTCGTTCGTCGTGCTGGTCGAAAACCTGTCATACGACAAGAGCATCGACGTCGTGTGGGCCGGCGAAGACGGTGTCTGGCACACCCTGCCGGCGTCCTATCACAGCAGCGCCGAGCGGCAGCGGGAATACTGGGTCGCGCGGACGGTATTGGCCCTGGCGCCGGACAGGTCCCTGCCGGGAAACGTCGATTTCGCCTTGCGTTATCGAGCGCTCGGCAAGGAGTACTGGGACAACAATCACGGCACGAACCACGCCATTCAGGCCGACTCGGGAATCGCGCCAGGGCCTGGCCGGCCGGTCGTCAATAGTGGCTTCGAGGCCAGCCTGGCGGACGGCGAGACGCTGGTTCCGATCGCGGTAGCAGTGGATGACAAGCTGGCGGCGACGACGGTGAGCATTCACTGGACCAGCGACAACTGGAAGACGACGCAGCAATCGCCCTGCCGATTTGCGCGCGACTACTGGGACGAGACGTTTCTCAGCAACGCCCGCAATCCGAACCACTACGGCTACCAGATCTGGAACGGCGCGCTGAGGGCGGGCGACGCCTTTCGCATCGAGTACAGGATTCGTTGTGAAACCCGCCAGGGAATCGTCTGGGACGACAACTTCGGCAAGAGTTATGCGCTCCAGCGCCCGGCGCTGAAAGTGCTGATCCTCAACCTGCATTGCTGCCAGGAAGACAACCAGGACTACAAGCTGTCGCAGATCGCCAAGGCGATTGGCGACCTGGACGTCGATATTGTCTGTCTGCAGGAGGTGGCGGAACTCTGGAACGAGGGTCGTGGCGACTGGCAGACGAATACGGCGCGGATCATCAATGAACGCCTCGGGACGCCCTATCACCTTGTGACCGACTGGTCGCATCTGGGCTTCGGGCGCTATCGGGAAGGCGTGGCGCTGCTCAGCCGTCACCCGATTCGCAAGCATGCGGCGCGCTACGTCTCGGCCAGCCACGATCCTTACAGCATCCACTCGCGCAAAGTCGTCATGGCACAGGTCGAGGTGCCCAGTGTCGGTTTGCTCAATGTCTTCTCGTCGCATCTGAGCTGGTGGGACGACGGGTTTCCGGAGCAGTTCGAGAATCTCCGTCGGTGGGCGGGCGAAGAACACACCAGTCAGGTCACGGCGACCATGCTTGGCGGCGATTTCAACATCAAGGCCGGTTCGAACGGCTACCAGCTTGTCGTCGCCTCGAACGAGTTTGATGACCAGTTCCTGTCGGCGCGATCGCCACAGACCTTCCACAAGATCTTCGAAGTCCGGGATTTGCCGTGGAGCCATGATCTCGACGACGACCATCGCATCGACTACGTGTTCTTGCGCAAGGGCAGCGCGCTGCGCGTCACCTCGGGTCGGGTCGTGTTCACCGACCAGGACTACGGGACAGTCTCCGATCACCCGGGCTATCTGATGACCTTCGTGCCGAAGTGACTGGCCGGCACGTGCGGGGACCATCCGGCGCGGGCGCACTCGATGGACATTGAACAACACAGCTTCTTCTGATCAGGCCATGAAAACAGCAGAGAATTATGCAGTGCCGGTGCACGGGAATCTCGGTGGTTCCTTCGTGCGGGTGAATGACTTCAACGAGAAGTTCTATCTTCGCTGGGGCAAGATCAGCTTCGATGTCTGGCATGGTGTGCAGGCCAACGTCAAGCTCATCCTGAGGGTCTATCGGGAACACAACATCTGCGAGACCTACGTCGTCGACACCGATCCCTACGACATCCACTGGGACCACCACAAGCGACGTACGCGCGACTTCTACATTCATCCCTTCTCGAGCAGCTTCGGGCACACCACCTGTGTCAAGTTCGCTTACGTGGTGCACCTCGGCGAGCACTCGATCCCCTCGCAACTCGAATACATCTTCATGGATGGCCACCAGGTAAGCGAAGGCCATCCCCAGTACCGAAGAATCACCTCCGACTGGGCAACCGGCAACAGCTATCGTACCCACGAGCTGAAGGCCTGGGAACTGCAGAGCGACGTCGATTGGTACAACCACCACTTCGAATCGCTGCGTCTGATCCCCAAGTTCACCAAGGGACAGCAGTATCATCCCTATCATCCCAAGCGCTTCATCCACGACCACATCGACAAGGTTATCCACAGCAAGTGGGCGCATCCCGAGCGCCTGTGCACCATCAAGGTCAGCGTGGATTGCATCGACGACAACGACTTCACCCATCACCTGGTGCATGCCCACAACAATGGCGTCTGCGTTCAGTGCATTGTCGACTGGCGCAAGATGACGCTCACCAACAGCCCCAACTATGCTCGCCTGAAGCGCGCCGGCATCGAACTGCTGGGGGTGGTGTGTACGCCGCGCCACCACCTGATCGAAGTCGATCCGGACATGCACACCAAGTTCATCATCTTCAATGATGAGGATGCGATCCTCGGTTCGTTCAACATCACCTTCGACCGGTGGTGGGCGAACTGGGAGTCGGGGATGACCTTCCACTCGCGGGGCGTCTGCCGGCTGCTCGACAACGTTTTCCAGAGCGAGCGCGGTGGCGTGAACCAGAAATACGGCATCGACCCGTTCAGTCACTTCAACCTGCTCTACACCTTCGGTCGGCATGCCCTGCTCGACGGCAAGTATTACCGGCCGCATCAGGCGATCCTCGCGGAAATCCACCGCGCCAGGCATTCGATCAAGCTGGTCCTGTTCCTGATTGGCGACCTTCTCGGCGAGCACGGCGACAGCGTCATCGATGCCCTGATACACGCCAAGCACCGCGGTGTCTACGTGCATATTCTGCTCAACGGCCACCTCGCGCGGCAGGGGCGGGTCGGCATCGAGCGGTCCATGCACGATGAACTGCATCGGCCGCTGCTGCCGGCCGCGCAACGCCTCAGGGACGCCGGCGTGGCGGTCGGTCTGGTCTACGGGCAGGAGGATCACCCGGTGCCGTATTCGCCGATTCATTCGAAGTACTGCATCATCGATGATGCGACAGTCATCGAAGGCAGCTTCAACTGGTACAACACCTCGGTGTTCTCCCACGACCTGATGGTTCTGGCCACCAATCGCGACGTGGCGCAAGCCTACCTGCACGAGTTCGAGCAGATACAGCGCCTGTTCCGGATCTACTGACAGCGAAACGGCAGCACGGCATGATGGCCGACAGAGTCTGGTTGAAGAGCTATCCGGCTGGCGTGCCGGCCGATATCGACGCCGACCGCTACCGGTCGATTGCCGATCTGTTCGAGCAGATCGTCGGCCGCTATGGCGACCGACCCGCCTTCCACAATCTTGGCCGGACGCTGAGCTACTCCGAACTGGAAAAGCTGTCACGCGACTTCGCTGCTTTCCTGCAGACCCTGCCGGGGATGGGCAAGGGCGAGCGCGTCGCCATCATGTCGCCGAACGTGCTGCAATACCCGGTCGTTCTGTTCGGCATCCTGCGGGCCGGCATGACGGTGGTGAACGTGAACCCGCTGTACACGCCGAAGGAACTCGCGCACCAGTTGCGGGACTCCGGCGCCCGGGCCATCGTCGTCATCGAGAATTTCGCGGCGACGCTGGAGAAAGTCTGGCAGGACACGCCGGTCGAACACGTGATCACGACGCAGATCGGCGATATGCTGCCGATCCCGCGGCGTTGGCTGGTGAACTTCGTCATCAAGACCGTCAGGAAAATGGTTCCCGCCTGGCGTATCGACGCTGCCATCCCGCTGCTTGACGCGCTCGCCCGCGGTGCCGCGGCGCCCTTTGCGCCTGTCCGCGTGGCGCCCGACGACCTTGCCTTCCTGCAGTACACCGGTGGCACCACGGGCGTTTCGAAGGGAGCGATGCTCAGTCACCGCAACATGCTTGCCAATCTCGAGCAGACCGGCGTCTGGATTTCGGGAAGCTTCCAGGAAGGCCGCGAGATCATCATCGCGCCCTTGCCGATGTATCACATCTTCTGCCTTACCTCGACGCTATCCTTCATGAAGTGGGGCAGCCTGAGCGTGCTCATTACCAATCCGCGCGACATGCCGGCGCTGGTGCGGGAACTGGGACAGTGGCGGTGGAGCGCCATGAGCGGCGTCAATACGCTGTTCAACGGCCTGTTGCACACGCCCGGCTTCGAGGCGCTCGATTTTTCTTCCGTGAAGGTGGTGATCGGCGGCGGCGCGGCGGTGCAGAAACCGGTCGCCGAGCGCTGGAAGGCGGTGACCGGGCACTATGTCACCGAAGCCTATGGCCTGACCGAGGCCTCGCCGGGGGTCAGCGCGAATCCGGTGGAGACGCCGTGGAACGGCATGATCGGTCTGCCCTTCCCGTCGACCGAGATCTCGATTCGTGACGATGACTTCAAGCTGTTGCCGCTGTGGACAGGCGAGGGCGAGATCGAGAAGTGCACGGGCGAGATCTGCGTCCGCGGTCCGCAGGTGATGACAGGCTACTGGGGCAACCCGGAGGAAACGGCCAAGGTGCTCCAGGAAGGCTGGCTGAAGACGGGCGACGTTGGCCACATGTCCAGCGCGGGCTTCGTCACCATCACCGATCGCAAGAAGGACATGATCCTGGTGTCGGGCTTCAATGTGTACCCGAACGAGATCGAGAGCGTCGTGGCCTCGCATCCGGGTGTCCTCGAATGCGGGGCGGTCGGCATTGCCGACGAACGAACCGGCGAGGCGGTGAAGGTGGTGATCGTCAGGAAGGATCCCTCGCTGACCCCGGAAGCGGTGGTCGAGCATTGCCGGGGCCAGCTTACCGGCTACAAGCTGCCACGCCAGGTCGAATTCCGCGACGTCCTGCCGAAGTCGCCGATCGGCAAGGTGCTGCGTCGCGACCTGCGCGAGCCGCCGCACACGTAGTCCCGCCAGCCGCCTTGCCGCGCCCGGCGGCAACCCTCAGACCCGGACGATGCGCACGCTGTCGGTGCTGCCGGCACGTGGCCCGGCCGATCCGAAGACCACGGCGACGAGATCCCCGTCGCGCACCATGCCGGCAGTGCGCGCCGCCGCGATTGCCAGTTGCAGTTGCTCCTCCCTGGGATTTTCCGGGACCAGCAGCGGCTGGACGCCCCACACCAGGCTGAGCCCGCCCAGCACCGGGTTGGCGGTCGCGATGCCGGCGATTGGCACCTTCGGCCGGAAGGCGGCGACGCGATGCGCCGTCTGACCGCTGCGCGTCGGGCACAGGATCGCCGCGACGCCGAGATCCTCGGCAGCTTGCACGGCGGCGTGGGCGACCGCCCAGGCCACGCGGTCGGCATCGGCACCGACGATGGCAGAGGGGTCGACGCGGTCGTGCGGCCAGCCCTCGGCCGACTCCGCGACTTCGCTCATCATGCGCACGGTTTCGTTCGGGAACAGCCCGACCGCCGTCTCCTCCGACAGCATCAGGGCATCCGTCCCGTCGAGCACGGCGTTGGCGACGTCATTCACCTCGGCGCGCGTCGGCAGGGGCGAGCGCGTCATCGACTCGAGCATCTGCGTGGCGGTGATCACCGGTTTACCGGCCATGTTGCACAGACGGATGATCTCCTTCTGGAGCAGCGGTACGCGTCGCGCCGGCATCTGGATGCCGAGGTCGCCGCGGGCGACCATGACCGCGTCGGCGGCGTTGATGATTCCGGCGAGGTTGTCGACGGCCGCCGCGGTCTCGATCTTCGGCACCAGCGCCGGCCGCACGCCGCGCCGGGGGAGCATGGCGCGCACGCGTTCGACGTCTTCGGCCCGCCGCACGAACGACAGGCCGAGGAAGTCCACCTTGGCGGCTATGGCCATCTCCAGCGCCAGAGCGTCGCGTTCGGTGAATGGATCGACGTGTGCCTCGGCGCGCGGCAGGTGCATGCCCTTGCGTGAGCGCAGGGTGCCGCCGCGCACGACCTCGGTGCGCACATCGCTGCCCAGCGATTCGAGTACGCGCAGCACGATCGCCCCGTCGGCGAGGTAGACTTCGTCGCCCCGGCGCGCCCACTGCGCGAGTTCCGGCAAGGTCGTCGCGACATGATGCACGTCGCCCATGCCGTCGTCGGTGGCGGTGAGCAGGAACTCCTGGCCGGACTCCAGTTCCACGGCGTCGCCGACGACGAGGCCGGTCCGGATCTTCGGCCCGGGCAGATCGACCAGCACACCGACGCTGCGGCCGAGGGAACTGGCAATCTCGCGCACCAGCCGGGCATTGTTGCTGTGCGTCTCCATGTCCGAGTGCGCAGCGTTCAGCCGCACCACGTCGACACCGGCTGCCAACAGTTGCCGCAGGTTCTCCGGTGCGGAGGTGGCGGGGCCGATGGTGGCGACAATTTTCGTTCGGCGCATCACGTACTCCTCGATCGCCTCGACATTGGGTCGCGAACTCCCCGCGGGGGCGATCTGCCGCGGGTAATCGCCCGATGCTAACCGGAGCTTCGACGAAAAATCGGCAAGTATAGGTAGCGCCGGCGGCCGCAGTCAATGCACGGGTGCCGGTGGCAAGCTGTCGACGCCTCAGGCGCGGCGTGCCGGGCCGCGCCGCCGGGATTCGGCGGTGGTCGCCTGATGGCGGGGCAGGCAGACCAGCGAGCCGCGAATTCGGCCGGCATGCGCCGGTGCATCAACGCCGTACCGACGCCTCACTCATCGCTGACGCGTACCAGTACCTTGCCGGTGTTGGTGCCGGCAAACAGCTTGCCGAGCGCCGCGGGCGCCTGTTCCAGCCCCTCGGTAACGTCCAGTCGGTATTTCATCCGCCCGGCCAGGTGCCAGGCGATCAACTTCTCCGCCGCTTCGGCAGCGCGGTCCAGATAGTCGAGCACGATGAAGCCCTGGATCCGGCCGCGCTGCATCAGCAGCCTGGCAAGGTTGGCCGGTCCGGGTTCCGGCGCCGTCGCGTTGTACTGCGAGATCATCCCGCACAGCGCAATGCGGGCGCCGAGATTGATTCGGCCGAGGACCGCATCGAGCGTGCGGCCGCCGACGTTCTCGAAATCGACGTCGACGCCGTCGGGGCACGTCCGCTGCAGCCCGGCGTCTATGTCCTCCGCCTTGTAGTCGATGACCGCGTCGGCTCCGAGTTCGTCGCTCAGCCAGCGGCATTTCTCGGCGCCCCCGGCGATGGCCACCACGCGCATGCCCAGGTTCTTGCCGATCTGCACGGCCAGCGAGCCGACCGCGCCGGCGGCTGCGGAAACCACCAGGGTTTCGCCCGCCCTGGCCTGTGCGACATCCGTCAGACCGAAATAGGCGGTCAGGCCGATGTGGCCCAGCAGGCCGAAGTGCGCGCTCAATGGTAGCGGGATCGGCGGCAGCTTGCTCAGTGCCCTGGCCGGGCTGAGACAGTAACGTTGCCAGCCGAGCATGCCTTGCACGAGGTCACCGGCTTGCAGGCTGGCGTCGCGCGACTCCTCGACGCGGCCGATGCCGATGCCGCGCATGACCTCGCCGAGTTCGATCTTCGGCAGGTAGCTGTCGGCGTCGTTCATCCAGATGCGGTTGGTCGGGTCGATGGACAACCAGATGTTGCGCACTCGTACCTGGCCTGGAGCGAGATCCGGTAGGGTGCTCTCGCGCCACGTGAAGTCGGCCGCGGTAGGCAGGCCCACTGGCCGCGCTGCCAGATGCCAGGCGGCGTTGGCTGTGTGGGTAATCGTGCTCATGTGGTCTCCTTCTTTCGTCGAGTCGAGCGGCAGAATTCGCCATGCCTGCGCCACAAGTGTGCTGTTGTTCGCCTTGTCGTCACGGTTCTGGTTGAGCGCCATCGCCGATGTACCGATCGCAAGCTGACGGGCCGGACCAGTGCTGGCGTGCATGGATGACGCACGATTACTTGCAGATGTCGGAATATCTTACACTCTGCCGGTCGTTGCGAGAAGCATTCGCACGGACGATGTTATAGGACGTTGTATCCATAGGAAAACCATACTAATGGTATAACTATTGCTTGCCTTGGTGGCAGCACCAGGACATACATTTGATGCGATCGGTGCCATGGTGGAGGGAGCAGGATTCATCGCTTGTCGACGCTCTGCCCTCCTTTCTTGGGGAGGTTCTCGTTCTCAGGCCTTCGGCTGTTTGACTTGCTTGGCAGGGGTCGCCTGTCTGCGGTTCCCCAGTTCGGAGAGAAGCGTGGCCGGCCCGAAGCACGAAGCGGGAGCGCCGACCACAAGTTTGGAATTGAAGGACAAACGAAAGGACAGATGGTATGAACAAGCGTAGCAGCTTACTCCGCGCTACCGCCTCGGCGCTGTTGGTGGGCGCGATCGCGGGCAGTCCCGCCAGTGCGGCGGTCATCACCTTTGACACGCTCGTTTCGGGCGTGACCAGCTATGGCTATGACGGCGACGCCGATGGTATCAACGACGTCATTTTCAGTACGACCGATCCCTTCGGATTCAACACTGCCGGTCCGGGCAGCAATATGACCTACATCCATGAACCGGGGATTGAAGGAACATCACTGCTGAACCCGGACCTGCGGGTCGATTTTCTCCGCCGGGCTACGGGATCACTGACCTTCGGCTATGCGCTGGACTCGTCGGTATCGGCCCCAGCGTATTTCGCCAGTATCAGGGTGTTCGATACGGCTGGCGTTGAGATCGCTAGTGCATCACAGCAGGGCGCTTTCACCACCACCGTCCCGCCTGCCGGCCTGAGCTCGTTTCCAGAAGGCGAGGTTTCCGTGAGTTTTGCTGGGGAGGCCGCGTATGCAATCTTTGATTTCACATCGGAGTTCGGTCGTTACATTGTCGACGACGTCGCCGGCACCTTCGGCAGCACCGAGCGTCCGCCCCTTCCAGAACCGGCCACCCTGGTCCTTCTTGGCGTCGGCCTCGCAGGACTGGGCCTCAGTCGGCGAATGAAGAAGGGATAGCCGGTGGCCCGCGATCTACGGACGTCGCGGCGTTCGCGTTGCTATCTCATGAACTTGGACTCTGCTAGCTCTCTTCGCTAGGTAGCGTCGCCGTCGGACACCAGGGGCCGGGTCTACACAACCCGGCCCCTGGAATGCTCGCTGCGCTACTCTTCCCTGACGTGCGCTTCGGCTTCTGCGGCCGTCTCGTAGCTGCGGGCGGCGATCTTCCGCTTCTCGAGTGCTTCGCCGAGCTTGGCGCGCAGGAAGGTGTTGGAGGTGAACCGCGTCACGTTGTGGTAGTAAGCCTCGACCACCTCCTTGACCATGTCGATGTAGTCGTCGACAAGTTCGGGCAGGATCGAAAAGCGGTCGTAGTTGACGATGGCGTAGACTTTGTGGCCGACGGGCAGGAGCTTTTCCCCGACGGCCTGGCGAACCCGGTCGATGTCGCTCTGGCTGCGGATGCTCAGCCCCTCGAAGTTGAGGAAGAAGAGATTCTTGGCGGCATCGTACGAGAGGCGGTCGGCCATCGGCATCTCGAGCATTGCCGGCCGCAGCTTCATCGCTTCCTCGCGGAAGATCCGCGCGTCCATCAGCGCGGGTTCGCCGTGCATGACCGGAACGAAGTCCATCCGGTCGAGGATGTCCTTCTGGAGATCGATGCCGGGGGCGATCTCGATCAGTTCCAGGCCTTGCGGGCAGAGTCTGAAGACACAGCGTTCGGTCACGTAAAGGACGCTCATGCCTCTTTTCAGTGCCTGCGGGCCGCTGAAGGTCCGATGCTCGACTTCGTCGACGAACTTGCGTGCCTTGCCGTCCTCGAGGATGCGCAATTTGCCGTCCACGAGCGCGATCTCCAGGTTGCCGGCCGTGAAGGTGCCGACGAAGACGACCTTCTTCGCGTTCTGCGAGATGTTGATGAAGCCGCCGGCTCCGGCCAGGCGCGGTCCGAACTTCGAGACGTTGAGGTTGCCCTGGCGATCCGCCTGCGCGAGGCCGAGAAACGCGATATCGAGGCCGCCACCGTCGTAGAAGTCGAACTGGCTCGGCTGGTCGATGATCGCCGCGGCATTGGTGGAGGCGCCGAAATTGAGGCCGCCGGCCGGGATGCCGCCGATCACGCCGGGCTCGGCGGTCATCGTCATCAGGTCGGAAATCTTCTCCTCGGCAGCGATGTTGGCGACGCCTTCGGGCATGCCGATGCCGAGGTTGACGATGGCGTTGGCCCTGAGTTCGAGCGCCGCCCGGCGCACGATGATCTTGCGCTCGCTCATCGGCATCGCCGCTATCGCCGACAGCGGCACGCGGATCTCGCCAGCGAACGCCGGGCTGTATTGTTCGGCGAAGGTCTGCATGTGGTACTCGGGCTTCTCGGCGA
Organism: Accumulibacter sp.; assembly: GCA_017302455.1. Taxonomy (GTDB): domain Bacteria; phylum Pseudomonadota; class Gammaproteobacteria; order Burkholderiales; family Rhodocyclaceae; genus Accumulibacter; species Accumulibacter phosphatis. Next base: position 17,345 of record JAFLDO010000054.1, on the reverse strand, counting down.
CGACCACGCAATCGACGAGGATGCCGGGAATCTTGACCTGCCGCGGGTTGAGCGTGCCACGCTCGGCGATACGTTCGACCTGCACGATGACAATGCCGCCCGAGTTGCGGGCCGCCATGGCGATGGCCTGTGCCTCGAGCGTCAGTGCCTCCTTCTCCATCGTCACGTTGCCATCCGGGTCGGCGGTGGTGCCGCGGATGATGCCGAGGTTGATCGGGAAGGCCTTGTAGAACAGGTACTCCTCGCCATCGATTTCCATCACCCGCACGATATCGTCGGTGGTCTGGGCGTTCAGCTTGCCACCGCCAAAGCGCGGGTCCACGAAAGTGCCCAGGCCGACGCGGGTAATGGTGCCGGGCTTGCCCGCGGCGATATCGCGGAAGAGGTGGGTGATCACCCCCTGCGGCAGGTTGTAGGCCTGAATGCGATTCGCTACTGCCAGTTGCTGGAGCTTTGGAACGAGTCCCCAGTGACCACCGATGACGCGGCTGACCAGACCATCGTGGCCGAGGTGGTTGAGTCCGCGCTCCTTGCCGTCGCCCTGTCCGGCCGCATACACCAGGGTCAGGTTGCAGGGGCGGCCAAGACCGTTGACGTCCTCGCTTTCGCCTTCGAGGAAGAGTTCTTCGAGGGCAACCGCGACATTCTCGGCGAACCCGATGCCGACGAAGCCGCCGGTAGCGACGGTGTCGCCGTCCTGGATCAGGCGCACCGCCTCGCGTGCGGAAACCACCTTTCCGGTATCGGAGGCGCGCAAGGACGAGGCCATGGGATGACTGGCAAGAGGCATGACTGGTCTCCAGAGCAGAAATGGTGGGCGGGAAGTGTCAGACGATTCCGGTGGCGTAGTACACGGCGATGATCACGAACACGGCCATGGTCTTGATGCAGGTGATCGCGAAGATGTCCTTGTAGGATTGCTTGTGGGTCAGGCCGGTCACGGCCAGCAGGGTGATGACGGCACCGTTGTGCGGTAGCGTGTCCATGCCGCCGGACGCCATCGATGCCACGCGGTGGAAGACCTCGAGCGGAATGCCGGCGGCGTGGGCGTTGGCGATGAAGGTTTCCGACATGGCGGCCAGAGCGATACTCATGCCGCCCGACGCCGAGCCGGTGATGCCGGCCAGCGCAGTGACGGTGATCGCTTCGTTGACCAGCGGGTTGGGAATCGCTCCCAGCGCGTTGGCGATGACCAGGAAGCCCGGCAAAGCGGCGATGACCGCGCCGAAGCCGTACTCCGAGGCCGTATTGATCGAGGCGAGAAGAGCGCCGGCGACTGCCGACTTGGAGCCTTCCGCGAACTTGCCGAGCACCGTTTTGCCGGCAAACACGAAGACGGTCAGAATGCCGACCAGCAGGGCACCCTCGACTGCCCAGATGGCGGCAACGCCGGAGATATTCTGCACCACCGGCTTGACCGTGCCGATGACGGCAGGCATGAACGATACCTGCTCGCCGTAGACAGCCGGAATGATGTTGGTGAACACCTTGTTCATGACGCCGACCATGACCAGAGGCAGAATCGCGACCAGCGGATTCGCCAGCTTCTCGTGCTCGAAAGCGGCCGGTTCGTTCACGAGATCGGTGCCGTAGCCTTCATTCGCCGCCAAGGCGCGGCGACGCATCCATTCCAGATAACTCATGCCGCAGGCCATGATGAATACAGCGCCGATGGCGCCGAGCCAGGGCGCGGCCCAGGTGGTGGTGTGGAAGAAGGTCGTCGGAATGATGTTCTGAATCTGCGGTGTACCCGGCAGAGCATCCATGGTCACCGTAAATGCACCGAGAGCGATTGTTCCGGGGATCAGTCGCTTGGGGATGCGACTCGCCTTGAACATCTCGGCCGCAAACGGATAAACCGCAAAGACGACGACGAACAGGGAGACGCCGCCGTAGGTGAGAATGCCGCAAACGAGGACGATCGACAGCATCGCCCGCTGCGGTCCGAGCAGGTTGATCACCGAAGCGACGATCGCCTTCGAGAATCCCGACAGCTCGATGACCTTGCCGAACACCGCGCCGAGCAGGAACACCGGAAAGTAGTTCTTCACGAAGCCGACCATCTTGTCCATGAACAGGCCGGTAAACATCGGTGCGACCATGCCTGGATCGGTGAGCAGGACGGCACCGAGCGCCGCCACCGGCGCAAAGAGGATCACACTGTAGCCGCGGTAGGCGACAAACATCAGGAAGCAAAGCGCCGCCAGAACGATCACGAAATCCATCGATACTTCCCTCTCGTTGGGCAACTGAAGGCAACCGAAGCACGCTTCGATGTTGCCCGCCTGATTGTTGTAGCCGGTTCGCTGGTTCGCCGGCAGCCGGGAACGAGCGCAGTCTGCGCTCACATTCGTCGCCAGCGCAACCATGTCCTGCCAGAAGTTGTCCGCTTGGCAGCCAGTCTGCCGTCCACCGTCGCTCCGGAGCAGCGGCCGGACGCGCTGACAGCCCCTGGCCGCATCGTCGCGCGGGCTGGCATGACATAACCACAGTCTCGGCGCCTGTCGGTGCAGGTCTCGCGGTTGCAGGCGAGCCGTCGGCCACCGCGGGGCTCAGGGCAGCCGCCGCCCGGCACGGCTGATGACCGTCTTGTGGCTGTAGTCGGCTGCCGCCGGGCGGCTCACCCTGCCTTGCGCCAGCAGGTAGTCGACGAAGGTCTGCGTGTAGTTCAGATAGGTGTTGACGCTGCCGCCCGCCAGGTGGATCTGGGCGAGAGTGCTGTAGCCGTCGCCGCCCATCGCCAGAAAATCGCTGGTGACGACGGTATAGGTAGCCGCCGGCTCAAGCGCTTGCCAGGCGCCGTCGGCCCGGGACTTGATCTCGACGTTGGCCAAACGGCTGCCGCGCGGCCTGGACATGTCGAGATCCCAGCGCAGACCGGCGGCATAGGGGTGCGAGCCGTCGGAACCGTTGCGGTCGAGATGGTTGGCGACCGCGTCCTCGAGAACCTCGAGGATCTGCCGCCCGCTTAGCCGCAGCTCGATGAGCACGTTGGCGAACGGCAGCACCGTGTAGGCGGTGCTGAAACTGACATCACCCTTGGGCAGGGCTGTCCGCATGCCACCGCCGTTTACCAGAGCGATGTCGGCCAGCCTGCTCGCCTGGCGATAGGCCTCTGCCACCGCCTGGGCAATGTCGCTGCCGCGGGCTAGCGTGTTGGCGCTTTCACAGCCGGCGACGCCGCTGCTGCGGTTGGTCGACTCCCCGGGGACGCGGACCAGACACAGCGACTCGCCGGCGGTGCCGATCCGCTGTCGCTTCATGTCGTCGAGGCGACCCGCATAGCGTGCCAACTCGGCCTGGGCGATCGGGTCCGGGCTGACGATGCGAGCTGTGCCGTGCTGTGCCAGTTGCTCGAGGATCCTGGCGCGGGTGGCGGTGTCGACAGCGAAGAAAGCCTCCGCGCCGTTCTTCTGCCGGAAGTCGTCGCCAATCGGCAGGATGACCTCGCCACTGCAACTGGCCACTGCTCCGCGATCGTCGAAGCGAACCTGCATCAGCGCGAAAGCCTTGGCGTACTCCCAGGCCTGGCCGATGCAGACCCGCTCACCGTCGCGGTTCTTGACGACGGTCGGATAAGGTCCCGAGCTGCCGCTGATGCCGAGCGCCGAAAAGCTGCCGAGCAGCGTGTGCGAGTCGCCGCCGATGATGACGTCGACGTCGGAGAGTCGGGCGGCCATCGCCTTGTCGGCCTCGTAGCCCTGGTGGGTCACCAGGATGATATGGCGGATACCTCGGGCGCGCAGCTCGTCGATGGTCTTCTGGGCGGTGTCGACCTCGTCGCGGAAGAGGGTGGTCGCTAGCGGCCGCGACGAGTTCATCGTCTTGCCGCGCACGTCGATACCGATGATGCCGAGCACGATACCGTCGACCTCCTTCAGCAGATACGGCCTTCGATAGTCGTCGATGGCGACCGGGGCGAGCGGGCTGCCGATCGCCGGCTCGACGTTGGCCGCGAGAACCGTTGTCTGGCAGGGGCCGCTACGCAGATAGTCGAGGAAGCGTCGCAAGCCTGCGTCGCCTTCGTCGAACTCGTGGTTGCCGAGCGCGAAGACGTCGAAGCAGACGGTATTCATCAGCGCCGCGTCGGCCTCGCCGTTGTAGAGCGTGTGGTACAGCGTGCCGGTCATGGCGTCGCCGGCATGAATCTTCAACAGGTTCGGCAGTCCGGCCTGCGCCTTGAAGAGCGTCGTCAGGCGGGGAAAACCGCCGGCCGCGACGCGCGTGGGCAAGCCGCCGACGGCAATCTCGAAATCGGCGTGGGCTTCGAGGTGGGAGTGGTGGTCGTTGATATGGGCGATGTTGATCTCCAGGCCGCTCGACCCGGAAGGTTTCTGGCGAGGCGACGGGTGGCAGCCGGCGACAAGCAGCGCCAGCGTGAGCAGGCCGGCGCTTAGTGGACGAGAGAGGGCGAATCGGCGCATGGCTTCGGCTCCGGCGGCAGGGGTGGGCGGATCAATCGGTGTTTCGCTGGAGCGACAAGGATATACGCAGTCAGTAGCGGTGAGTTCATGTCAGCGCACACGTCGTCAAGGTCGCGACAGGCTGCCGCTTCGCTGCGCCAGGCAGCGCCTGCCGCAAGCTTGCCACGGCCTTTGAGAAAGATTGTGAAGCTGCTAGACTCGTTGCCGCCTACGGACCTGCGTAGAGCATTGGCATTTTCCGGCGCCGCTCGGTGCCGCTCGACAAGGAGGAGACAGCATGGGTTTTTTTGATTTCGTCAAGGAAGCAGGCGAGAAGCTATTTCATGCCGGAGACGCCCAGGCGGCTTCGGACGCGGTGGCGAGCACGCCGGACGACGACGACGCGAAAGCGCGCCTGGACGACCTGAACCGCACGGCAGGAGAGGCGATCGAGGCCTACATCGCCACTCAGGGCTTGCCGGTCACCGGGTTGACGGTGACCTTCGACGGAGCGAGCGGAGTCGCAACGGTGTTCGGCGTCGCCGGCGACCAGGCCAGCAAGGAGAAAATCCTTCTGTGCTGCGGCAACGTGACTGGCGTTGCGCAGGTCAATGACATGCTGTCCGTCGACCAGAGTGAGCCGGAGGCGACCTTCTACACGGTCGTTGCCGGTGACAACCTGTCCAAGATTGCCAAACGGCACTATGACAATGCCAACCGCTATATGGTGATCTTCGAGGCCAACCAGCCAATGCTCAGCCACCCGGACAAGATTTATCCCGGCCAGGTGTTGCGGATTCCACCGGTGGAATGACGCGCGGGCCTGCTGGCGGGGTGCTGCGTCGAGCCGGCCGGACCTCCTGTCTGCGGTCCGCTTGACCCCGGCCACGGCAGGCGGCAGGTGGTACGGTCTGCCGGCGTGTCGGAAAACATTCTTGGGAGTTGGCGATGGGAATCGTCTGGACAATCGTTCTTGGGTTCGTGGTTGGCGTCGTCGCCAAACTCATCCATCCCGGCAGGGAGAACATGGGCTTCATCATCACCGTGCTGCTGGGAATCGCCGGGTCGTTCCTGGCCGGCATCATCGGTCAGATGTTTGGCTGGTACCGGGCCGGCGAAGGGGCCGGCTTCATCGCCTCGGTGATCATGGCGATCCTGCTGCTGGTCGTCTACGGCAAGCTGCGCGGCGGTTCGCGGTAGCCCGGGCCGTCGCCGCCGGACGCGTGCTGCGGGCTATTGGGCAGAGGCGTCCTGACGTGGCATGACCAGCCGGTCGAGCATGGCGCGGACGGCCTTGATCTGGAGCCCGGCGCGCGTGTGGTAGTCGCTGCCCGAGTAGCCCCACCAGTCCCAACAGGCGAAGGGGTTGTTCAACCACCGCCACGAACCGAATGCCAAACCATGGCGCGGCACGGTCTGCGGGTAGAGGACGACGATCCGGTTGCTGTTCGCCCAGCGATTGTAGCCAGCGCCGTCGACGAAACGTCGTCCGACATTCGCGGCGCTCTGGCGGCAGCCGTGGAAGACCACATGGATCCGGCAAGCCGCATGGCGACAGTCCTGCGGGACATGGACATAGGCTTCGTCGGCGAGTCCGGCGTCGATCGCCTTGCCGTCGACAAACGGTCGCTGGTCGAAGGTCAGCAACTGGCCAGCCGCGTTCGGCGGCTGCAGCGGGCCGAGCAGGTGAGCAAGCATTTCGCCGGCGGCGTCGAGATCACCGCAGCGGTTGATGAACGGCGGCTGCGCACTGCCGCAGGCATTGGCCTGTGGATCGGCGACCGAGATCATCGCGTGTCCCGCCTCGGGCAGCTTGACGAAGCGGATCGCCGCCGGGCTGAGCCATTGCGCGTAGAAGGTGGCCAGTCCGTCCATCACCGGCGTCGTCACCTTGTCGTCCTTGCCTCCCGAGAACAGCCACACGCGGTCGTCGCGCAAGCCGTCAAGCGGATCGATGCGGCCCGCGCGCGCCACCTCCTCGGCGCGCGTTCGCAACTCGCTCGTCGACGCCAATGGTGCCCACGCCGAGGGCGACATGCAACTGGTCAGGGCACGCCAGGTCGATCCTTCAGCGCAGTAATACGGTCCGCCGGCAATGACTCCGGCGCCGCGCACGAGGCTCGAGTGAGCGACCTGAAACTGCACCGCCATGTACGCTCCCGAGGAGATTCCCGACACCGTCAGGTCTTCCAGTCGGGCGCCCAGCGCCGGCAGCGACGGGGCGGCGAGGGCAGTCTCGAGCGACAGGGCGACGACGAGAAGCGGGCGCCACAGGCTTCGTAAGGGGGAGGCAGTCATGGTTGCTCGCATGGCCGAGAAAGAAGGATGCTCTGGCAGGCAAATGCTATCAGATTGTGCTCCACACGTTGCCCGCGACGCAATCTGCGCCTCGGAGTCGACGCTTGCTGGTCGTCCACCTTGTCGCGAGCGCAGCCGGCACCTAAACTAGCTGCTCGATCACTTCCTGGCGCGCGCCGCGCGGCCGACCATGCACAAGTCGTCCCCTGTCATTGACTCCAAGCTTCCCCGCGTGGGGACCACGATCTTCACCGTCATGTCGAAGCTTGCCGCCGACTGTGGAGCGATCAATCTGTCACAGGGCTTTCCCGATTTCCAGGCCGACCCGTCGTTGTTCGACGCGACCTGGCGCGCAATGCGCGCGGGACGCAATCAGTACCCGCCACTGGCAGGCGTACCGGAATTGCGGCAGGCGATCGCCGACAAGGTGGCGAGTCTCTACAACGCCGTCTACGACGTGGAGAGCGAAATCACGGTCACCGCCGGTGCGACTCAGGCCGTGTTCACGGCGATTGCCGCCTTCGTGCGCCAGGACGACGAGGTGATCGTCTTCGAACCGGTCTACGACAGCTACGTGCCGGCGATCGAAACCGTGGGCGGCAGGGCGGTTTACGCGAGGCTCGGCTATCCCGGTTACCGGCCGGACTGGCAGCAGGTGCGCGCACTGATCAGCCCGCGCACCCGCATGATCATCATCAATTCGCCGCACAATCCAACGGGCAGCCTCCTGGGTGCCGACGATCTGGAGGGGTTGGCGGAACTGACGCGTGGCACCGACATCGTGATCCTCTCGGACGAGGTCTACGAGCACATCGTCTACGATGGCGCGCAACACCAGAGCGTCGCCGGACACCCCGAACTGGCCGCGCGCAGCATCGTCGTCTCGTCTTTCGGCAAGACCTATCACATCACCGGCTGGAAGGTCGGCTACGTGCTTGGCCCCGCGGAATTGATGGCCGAGTTCCGCAAGGTCCACCAGTTCAACGTGTTCACGGTCAATACGCCGTGCCAGTTGGGAATTGCCGAGTACATGGGCGACACGTCGCGCCATCTCGGACTGGCCGCCTTCTACGAAGAGAAGCGAGAGTTCTTCCGCGATCAGTTGGGCGCTTCGCGCTTTGAACTGCTGCCCTGCAGCGGTACCTATTTTCAATTGGCGCGCTACAGCGCCATAAGCGACTTGCCCGACCGCGAGTTTGCCTGCTGGCTTGCGCGTGAGGTCGGAGTGGCCGTGATTCCGGTGTCGGCCTTCTATCGGGATGGCCAGGACGACCGCGTCGTTCGTTTCTGTTTCGCCAAGCAGGAAGCGACGCTGGCGGCGGCCGGGGAGAGGTTGCGCCGTGTATGACTCGGGTCGTTTCTGGTTCACGTACGAGCCTGCAGACGCGGCCAACGAGGAACAACCCACGCCGCACTTCATCCGCAGTTTCTTTCGCTCAGGCTCATTCCTGGGTGGAAAGACGCCCCTCGTTCAGGCTCATACCGCGTTGGACAACGCTCGTTGTTGACAGGTCGGGTCAGCACCGGGATAATCCGCCCCGCTGGTCGCCGTCTGGCCGTCCAAGTGCTTCGAGTGATCGCGGCGTGCTGTCCAGACAGGGCTCATGCGGGAGTAGCTCAGTTGGTAGAGCGATACCTTGCCAAGGTATAGGTCGAGAGTTCGAGACTCTTCTCCCGCTCCAGATTGCAAAGGGAAAGTGCGAAGCCGCACTTTCCCTTTGTTTCATTTCGGGACGGGTATAATTGGCAGGCCGGCCCGGATGGTGAAACAGGTAGACACAAGAGACTTAAAATCTCTCGGCCTCGCGGCCGTGCCGGTTCGACCCCGGCTCCGGGTACGATCCTTTGACTGCCCGCCCGGCCTTGGTGCCCGATGATCATCTATGACCTTGCCTGCCAGCATGAACACCGCTTCGAAGGCTGGTTCCAGTCTTCCGAGGACTTCGATGAGCAGTGCGCGCGTCGCCTGATTGCCTGCCCGCAGTGCGGATCACCGGTAGTGCGTCGCGTGCCCTCGGCGGTCCACCTGGCCCGCGCGGCGCAGCCGCTGCCGGTCGAGCCAGCGCCGCCGCCGACACGAAAGAAGCCAAACATCGACTTGCGGGGCGGAGTTCTTGCCGCTTATCGGCAGTTGACCGAAGTGCTGCTGGCGGATTGCGAAGACGTCGGCGACCGCTTCGCCGAAGAGGCGCGGAGGATCCACTATCTGGAAGTCGAGGAACGGTCGATTCGCGGTGAGGCCACCGCTGCGGAGTACGACGCGCTACGTGACGAAGGGATCGACGTCCTGCGCCTGCCGCTGCTGAAGCCCGGAGACCTGCACTAGTGGCGGACCGGCACGGCTGTTCGGCGGGCTGCTGTCTTCGGCGGCCGATGTGCGGTGTTTGGCGGGGGCGCGCACCGGCCATCGGGAGTGCTGTCAATACTGAGGAGAGTCGCTGATGATCAAAGCACGTGCCGCCGTTGCCTGGGCCGCTGGTCAACCGCTGGAAATCACCGAAGTTGACGTCGAGGCGCCACGCCACGGCGAGGTTCTGGTGCGCGTCGTCGCAACTGGCGTCTGCCATACCGACGCCTTTACCCTGTCGGGGGCCGATCCCGAAGGGGCGTTCCCGAGTATTCTCGGTCACGAGGGCGGCGGCATCGTCGAAGCCATCGGTTCCGGCGTGACCTCGGTCGCCGTCGGCGATCACGTGATCCCGCTGTACACCCCCGAGTGCGGGCAGTGCAAGTTCTGCAAGTCGGGGAAGACCAACCTTTGCCAGGCGATACGGGCGACGCAGGGGAAAGGTCTGATGCCGGATGGCAGCAGCCGCTTCTCCCGGAATGGAAAGCCGATCCTTCACTATATGGGCACCTCGACCTTCTCCGAGTACACGGTCCTGCCCGAGATTTCGCTCGCCAAGATCGCCAGGGACGCTCCCCTCGACAAGGTCTGCCTGCTTGGCTGCGGCGTGACCACGGGTATCGGCGCCGTGATCAACACCGCCAAGGTGGAAGCGGGGGCGACAGTCGCCGTTTTCGGCCTCGGCGGTATCGGCCTGGCGGTGGTGATCGGGGCGGTCATGGCCAGGGCCTCGCGGATCATTGCGCTCGATACCAATCCGGCCAAGTTCGCCATTGCCAGGCAACTCGGGGCGACCGACTGCGTCAATCCGCTCGACCACGACCGGCCGATTCAGGAAGTCATCGTCGACATGACCGATGGCGGTGTCGATTATTCGTTCGAATGCATCGGCAACGTCAAGGTCATGCGCTCGGCTCTCGAGTGCTGCCACAAGGGCTGGGGCGAGTCGGTGATCATCGGCGTGGCCGGCGCCGGCGAAGAGATCGCCACGCGACCGTTCCAACTGGTTACCGGCCGGGTATGGCGCGGTTCGGCGTTCGGTGGCGTCCGCGGTCGCTCGGAACTGCCAGGCTATGTCGAACGTGCGCAGCGCGGGGAGATTCCACTGGATACCTTCATCACGCATACGATGGGGCTCGAAGACATCAACCACGCTTTCGATCTGATGCACGAAGGCAAGAGCATCCGCTCGGTCATTCTGTTCTGAGCGGCCATGGCGCGCGGTTTCGGGTCGCTCGAGGAGGTCACCGCCAATCGCTGTTTTGGCGGTTGGCACCGGCGTTTCCGCCACTACTCGCCGGCGCTGCGCTGCGACATGGTGTTTGCCGTCTATCTACCGCCGCAGGCGGCCGACCACAAGGTGCCGGCGCTCTACTGGCTTTCGGGTCTGACCTGCACCGACGAGAACTTCATGCAGAAAGCCGGGGCGCTGCGCGTCGCCGCTGCCCTCGGCATGGCCATTGTCGCAGCGGATACCAGCCCGCGTGGCGCCGACGTGCCGGGTGATCCGGAGGGATGCTGGGACTTCGGTCACGCTGCGGGCTTCTACGTTGACGCGACGCAGGCGCCGTGGGCCGAACACTACCGGATGCATGAGTACGTGGTGCACGAACTCCCGGCGCTGGTCGAGGAGATGCTGCCGATCAGCGCGCGGCGGGGAATCAGCGGTCATTCCATGGGTGGTCACGGTGCGCTGGTCTGCGCACTGCGTAACCCCGGCCGCTACTGTTCGCTCTCCGCCCTGGCGCCGATCAGCCACCCGATCACCAGTCCCTGGGGGCGGAAGGCCTTCTCGCGCTATCTCGGCGAGGATCAGGGAGCATGGCGGGCCTGGGATGCCTGCGAGCTGATCGCTGCCGCCGCCGAGCGCCTGCCCTTGCTGGTGGACCAGGGCGAGGCCGACGGCTTCCTCGACACACAGTTGCAACCGGAGAGGCTACGGCAGGCCTGCGCCGCCGCGGAGCATCCGCTGACGCTGCGGCTGCACCCGGGTTACGACCACAGCTACTACTTCATCGCGAGCTTCATCGAGGATCACTTGCGGCATCACGCCGCAGCACTGCTCGCTTGAAACTGCCGGCAGGGGCGCGACGATCGGTTCGCTCGACGGCCACCCGTCATCAGATAGCCGATCGGTCAGGCGTCAGCCGGCTCGTTTGTCAACCAGCGACGGTGACGCGGTTGCGGCCGCCGTTCTTCGCCTGGTAGAGAGCGGCGTCGGCGGCCTCGATCAGCGCCTGGCTGTCCTTTCCCGTGCTGCTCAGGATGGCGACGCCTATGCTCACGGTCAGCGGGATCGACCGTCGCTGCCAGAGGAAGTCGTATTTCTGAACCAGACCGCGAATGCGTTCGGCGATCTGCACGGCGGTCTGCGCATTGGCATTGGGCAGAACCGCAGCGAACTCTTCGCCGCCATAGCGAAAGACGAGGTCCTCGGGGCGCGAGGCGCGTTTGAGCAGGTCGGCGAGTTGCTGCAGGACGGCGTCGCCGGCGGGATGGCCGAGGGTGTCGTTGATCCGCTTGAAGTGGTCGATATCGAGTAGCAGGCAGGCCATCGGCAGCGCATTGGACTGCGCGAAAGCCCATTCCGAAGCCAGGAAGTCGAGCCCGTGGCGGCGGTTCGGGAGCTGCGTCAGGGTGTCGGTCAGCGCCTCGCGCAGGAGGCGCTTGTGGGCGACGGCAAACTGGTCCGTGGAGCGCATGATGCCGCGGCGCTCGCGCTGGATCTCGTCGCGCAGGAGCAGCATGCGGGTCGCCGTGTTCAGACGAACACGCAAGGTCTGCAAGGTCACCGGTTTAACGAGGACGTCGTCAGCCCCGGCATCGATTGCCTCGAGAATGTGGCTATCGCCCTGCGGCGAGGCCAGCAGGAGAAGGTAGGTCTCCTTGCCGGCCGGTGTCTGCCGAAGGATGCGGCAAAAAGCCGCCGGCTGCAGCCCGGGCATCGCCATTTCGGCAATCACGATCCGCGCCGGCTGGCGCAGGGCCTGCATGATCGCGTCGTCATGGCCATCGATCAGCATGGGCAGATGGCCCAACTCCTCGATCTGCTGCATCAACTCGGGAAGCTCCGTCAACGGGATACCGAGAAGCTGGACCTGCAGCCGCGGTGCCCCGATCCTGCCGCTTGGTTCGGCGGGCGTGCTGCTGACGCGTCGGCTGGGCGGACTGGCGGCCAGGATTTCGGCGAACGGCGGCATCTCCTGCGTGCGCACCTGCAGTGTCGCCCCCCACTCACGCCAGCGGCGAACCATCCGATCGACCATGTCGTTGAGCGCATCGCCGCTGATTCCCAGTCGCGCTGCGCGCGTCAGCAGGCCGGGCAGGAGGCTCCAGCGCGACTCCTCGTCGGCCATGCAGACCTCGGCGAGCGAGCGGGCGAAATTCAGCGAGTGGGTGAGTGTCTGCAAGCGTGATCCGTCCGCGAAATCGGCGACGTCGGGTTCCTCATGGTGGTACGCCGCGCGAATCAGTATCTCGGGCATTCCCCATTCGGCGAGCATCGTCGCGCCGAGTTGCAGGTGGTCCATGGCGAAGCGCTCACGCTCCAGGCTGGCCAGCTCACTCTGCGCCCCCTGCGCCTTGAGCAGCACGGTCGCATATTCGTCGGGGTAGAGCGAAGCCATCGCCAGCTCGCCGACACGCGCCAGGAGGCCGATGGTGAAGATTTCCTCGCTCGAGATCTGTGCGAAATGGGCGAGTTCCTGGCAGGCGATGCCGGTGGCCAGCGAATGACCCCAGAACGCGGCGTAATCGAATGCCGCGCACTGGCCGCTGGTGTGGCTGTGCATGACCGAAAAGCTGATCACCAGATCGCGCACCCGGAACGCTCCCAGGGCGACGATGGCCCGCTGCAGCGAGACGATCGGCCGTGTCCGGCCGAAGGCGGCGGCATTGGCGAACTTGAGCAGGCGTCCGGCAATCGCCGGGTCCGACTGAACCAGTTGTACCAGGTCGGGGACGCGGAAATCATCGCGCTGCAGGAGCTTGATGATCGAGAAGGCCACCCCTTTGGGCGACGGCAGTTTGCCCGTCGCCTTCAACGTATCGTAGCGGTCGGGGTCGACGAAGCTGATCAAGGCAGTCTCAAATCCAACATTTGCGGCCGATTATGCTACAAAACCCGTTGACTATCGCCATCCCTCCCGGTGGTATGGGTGAGGCGCGTTTGGCCGGGACCGATCATGGCGGTTCACCGGGCAGGGCGGCGATCAACTGACGATCGTCCGCGTCCGGCTTGCCGACTCGCGAGCTCACCGGCCAGGCCTGCAGCTCGCCGTCCGGATACGGCAGCAGCAAGGCTCCCACCTGCTCCGGCGGGGCGGCAAGCCAGGCCTGCCAGTGCTCAGGAGCCAGGATGAGGGGCATACGCCCGTGGATGAGGCGAACCAGTTCGTTGGCCTCGGTGGTGATGATGCAGCAACTGCGGATGATCTCGCCGCTTGGCGACGTCCACGACTCCCACAGGCCACCGAAGACCATCGTCTCGCCGGACTTCAGGCTGACGTACCAGGGTTGCTTTGCCGGTCGCGTTTGCGTCGCACGCACCGCCTGCCACTCATAGAAGCCGCTGGCCGGAATGAGGCAGCGGCGTCGTCGGAAGGCATCGCGAAACGACGGCTTTTCGCCCACCGACTCGCCGCGGGCATTGATCAGCCGCGAGCCGATCGTCGGATCGCTGGCCCAGTGCGGCAGCAGACCCCAGCGCAGCAGGTGGAGAACGCGCTGCCGGTTTGGCGATTGACGAATCACCGGCACGTCGCTCGCCGGCGCCATGTTGTAACGGGCTGCAAAGTCGGCGCACTCCATCAGCGCGAAGCGGTGGCACAACTGCGAGCGAGGGGCTTCGAGGGCGTAACGTCCACACATCGGCAGAGTGTAACCCAGGCGTGCGGCGGCGATCGCGGCAAGGGACTCGCCAGCTCTCGGCAGCGGATTCTCTGCGGGGAAACGTCTGACTCGTTGGGCCTGGCACGCGACATCGCTATACTTGCGCGCATGGACGACTGCGCCTTGCGAGGCAACCAGAGGGGAAAGATGAAAAACACGAATCGCTGCGGGCTCGGGGCCTGCGCCATCATCGGATCGTTGGTCTGGGCCATCGGGACGGTTTCAGCTCAGGAAGGTTCCGCTCAGCAGGATCCTGCGGCGAGCGAGCCGGCGTCGGTCGTCGCCAGCAAGTCGTTCCGGCTGGCGGTCGAGAATTCCGCGACGCTTGCCGGTGGCCTGTCGGTACAGCTGAACAAGTCATTCCTGCGTGAAGGGGATGCCCTGGTGGTGACGGTCGACGTGCCGCGTGACGGCTACCTCTACCTCGTCAGCGTCGGCCCCGACGACGTCGCGACCGTCCTCTTTCCCAACCGGAGCCAGCGCGACAACGAGGTGCCGGTCGGCCAGGTGACGATTCCCAGCGAGCAGATGAAGTTCGATCTCAAGGTCACCAAGCCCCATGGCGCGACGGTCGTCGCCGCCTTCCTCAGCAAGGAAGCATTGGACGTCTACGAAAGCGGTGGCGGTGAGCGCGACGCGCAGGGTGCGATGCAGGAAGCGTTCGCTCGACTTTCTGTCGGCAGCCTGCGCCAGATCGAGAAGCTGGCGGCGAAGAGCTTTCGCGTGGAACGGCAAGCCGCACCTCTTCTGGGCGGGCTGGCCCACGCACTGGTGTGCGCGCCGAGCGGTCCCTGCGACATCGCCAGGGTGGTCACCGCGGCCGGCGACTTCCCCTCGGAGGCGCGGCTGACGCCGGGCATCCTGCTCGAGCCGCCACTCGACGTGTCGTTGCCCAAAGGCGTTCGTCTGCGCCCGGTACCCGACAAGGGCATCGCGCTGGCGAAGGTTTCGGAGGGTTTCGTACCGCGGCTGTACAACGATGGATCGCGTTTCTGCAGCATCGGCTATGGCCACGTGGTCAAGAAGGCGCCCTGCGACACCAACGAACCGGTCGCCTTGCGCCGTGGCATCAGCGAGCTGCAGGGTGCGGTGCTGCTGGTCGAGGATATGCGACGCGCGCAACGGGCGGTCTTGGGCCTGGTCAAGACGGACCTGACCGACGGGCAATACGCAGCGCTGTGTGATTTCACCTACAACGTGGGGGCCCGCAAGCTGCAGAACTCGACGCTGCTCAAGGCGATCAACGCTGGTGAGCACGAGCGTGTGCCCGCCCAGTTGCGTCGCTGGACCCTGGCCGACGGCAAGGACTATCGAGGCCTGAAGACCCGGCGCGAACGCGAGATTGGGCTCTACTTCGAGGGCCAGCCGATACCCAAGGCGCCGCCCGGCGACGATGAGATCACGCCAATCGATATCCGGGTTGGCGAGTAGTCGGATGGCGGTCGGCGCGTTGTCAGGTCGGCGGCGATCGTTGCGCCGAGGATGACACTGTCGCCGCTTCCCTTGTCTGCGGCCAGTCTGGATCAGCGATGACCCTGCTCGCCAAGTGGCTCGCCGAAGGTGCGCGTCAGTACCCGTCGCTTGACGCTTTGCGGACGTCGCGCGGCCAATGGCGCTACGACGAACTCGCTGCACTTGCCAGCCAGGGCGGCCAAACGCTGCGCAGCGACGGTCTGCTCGCCGGCGACATCGCCGCCTTCGCTGCCGGAGCCGGCGAACTGGCTATCGCGGCGCTCGCCTGTTCCTCTGCCGGCGTCGCTCTGTTGCCGCTGGACCCGCTGACTGCCGACCTGGCGTGGCCGAAGATGCAGGCTCTGGCCGGCGGTTGCCTGAAGAGGCTGGCGGCGCTGCCGATCGCGTCCCCCGCCGGCCCGGTGCCGCCGGCGTTGACCGGACGTCCTGACGATCTGGCGCTGGTCATCGCCACCAGCGGCAGTGAAGGCGAAGCGAAGGCGGTGATGCTGAACAACACCAATCTCGATGCCGCTGCCCGCGCCGCGAACCGCTGCCTGTCACTGAGCGCCGGCGATTGCTGGCTGGGCTGCTTGCCGCTGTATCATGTTGGCGGCATTTCGCTGCTCTACCGCTGTCTGCGCGCCGGAGCGACGCTGTTGTTGCACGAGCGGTTCTCGGCCGCTGCCGTCTGGCACGCCTTGCACGCCAGTCGGGTCAGCCACATCTCGCTGGTACCGGCGATGCTGGCGCAATTGCTCGACGTCGCCGACGGTGCTTCGCCGCCGAAAGCCCTGCGCCACGCCCTGATCGGCGGCGCGTCGCTGTCACGGCCGCTGTGCGAGCGCGCGCTGGCGAGCGCTTGGCCGATCTGCCCGACCTGGGGAATGAGCGAGACCGCTGCGCAGGCGGCGACACTATTGCGGCCCGGCAGTGACTGGCAGGTCGGCCAGGTCGGCAGACTGTTGCCCGGCCTGGAGGCGCGTGTGGCAGCCGATGGGCGTCTCCACCTGCGCGGTGCACAAGTGATGCACGGCTATCTCAACCCGGAGTGTCGGCGCGGGCATGGGCTGGACGATGGCTGGCTGGCCACCACGGACCTGGGCTCGCTCGCCGCCGACGGCCAGGTCACCATTCATGGTCGGGCCGACGACATGCTGATCGTCGGCGGTGTCAAGGTACACCCGGCAACGATCGAATCCTGCCTGGCGGCGTGCCCAGGGGTTGCCGATGTCGCGGTGATGCGGCTGCCCGATCCGGTATGGGGCGACTCTCTCGTTGCACTCATCGTCGGCACGGCGCAGAGCGCCACTCTCGAAGCGTGGGTGCGGAATTCCCTGACCGCCGCCCAGCGCCCGCGGCGCGTACTGCGCGTCGACGGTCTGCCCCGCAGTGCCATGGGCAAGCTGGATCGCGCGCAGTTGCGCACCCTTCTGCGCGAGACGGTGCAGGGTCCGGGTTGAGCCTGGCACGCTTGCTCGACGCGCGGCGGATCGCCCTGCTGCGCCGCCGCCTGCATGCCCGCTTGCCGGGCGTGCCGGCGAGCGGCCTGCTGAGCATCACGCTCGACCTTGGCGCGGGCGATGACGACTGGCTGGGCGTCGATCTGGCGCGCGCACACGTCAACTGGTGGGCGGCGCCGGGCAGTCGCGAGTCGGGCGATTATCGCCTCGCACTCGGCGAGGCCATGAGTTTCGCCACCACCGGCAGCGGGCGCTTCGCCGCCTTGCAAGCCGCCTTTCGGGGCCTCGCGCCACTCTGGGAACACGACGATGCACGGCGGACCGGAGAGCTCCCTGCAGCGCACGTCGGCTTTGCATTCGACGACGACACGCAGGACGGACTGCCCAACGCGCGCCTGCTGGTACCCGCGATTCTCCTGCGCAACCGCGCCGGGCAGCGCACGGTGACTTTCAGTTGTGCGGCGCGTGCGGCGGAGGGGGCGGTCGGCCGCT
>JAFLDO010000053.1 GCA_017302455.1 Accumulibacter sp. | reverse complement strand
GTCGATCGCCATGCGCGCGCAGTCGCCGAGTCGGCCATCCAGCTGCACGGCGGCATCGGCATGACCGAGGAGTACGCGGTCGGCCACGTGCTGCGGCGCGTGATCGTGATCGAAACCACCTGTGGCGAGGCCGACGTCCACATCGCAGCGATCGATCGATCCGCAGAGTGGAACGGCAACCCAATTGATATCCAAGGTTCTGTTTGACGGAATGCGTTCCAAAAGATAGATTTTCACCCAGCGACGCCAGCCGGCGTCGGGCACCACCGAAACCGAAGGAGACTCGTCCATGTCCGCACTGCCTCTCCGCCGCCGCACCCTGCTCGGCGGCGTCCTCCTCGCCACGGCCCTCGGCGCGCAGGCGCAGACGGGCGACTGGCCCAGCAAGCCGATCAAGCTCGTCGTCGCCGGCCCGGCCGGCGCCGGCATGGACATCTTCGCGCGCATGCTCGCGGCGCCCCTGCAGGCTGCCCTGAAGACGCCCATCGTGGTGGACAACAAGGCCGGCGCCAACAGCCTGATCGGCAACGATGCGGTCGCCAAGTCGGCACCCGATGGCTACACCTTCCTGTTCACGCCGTCGTCGGCGATCGCCATCAACCCGATCGTGCAGCCCAAGATGCCGTACGACACGCTGAAGGACCTGCTGCCCGTGGCCCAGGTGGGCGCCGGCGGCATCCTGCTGATGACCAGCCCCGACACCGGCCTCAGGAACCTGGCGGACATGGTGGCCTACGCCAAGGCCAACCCCGGCAAGCTGCTGTACGGCACCTGGGGCAACGGCTCCACCGGGCACCTGGCCATGGAGGGCATCAAGGCCCATTACGGCCTGGATATGCCGCACGTCCCCTACAAGGGCACGGCTGCCGTCGTCAACGACCTGCTGGCCGGCAACCTCAAGATCGCCTTCACCGACATCGCCTCGCCCATCCCGCACATCCGGGCGGGCAAACTGGTGGCCATCGGCGCCACCGGGTCGGGGCGCGGGCCGGCGTTGCAGGACGTGCCGACGGTCAGCGAGCAGGGCTACAAGTTCAGTGCCGACGGCTGGTACGGCGTGTTTGCGCCGGGCGGCACGCCCATGCCCATCGTGCGGCGCATGAACGAGGAGATCAACAAGATCCTGGCCACCGACGAGATGAAGCAGAAGTTCATGCAGCAGAACATGCTGGCGCCGACCACCAAGTCGGCCGAACAGTTTGCCGCCACCGTCAGGTCTGACATCGAGATGTGGCAGGCGCTGGCCAAGACGGCCAAGCTGAAGATCGAGTGAGCGCGTCATGAAGGCCGCCGTGCTGCATGCCTTCGGGCAGCCCCTGGTGATCGAGGATGTGGCCATCGGCAAGCCGGGCCCCGGCGAGGTGCTGCTGCACACCGCCGCGGTCGGGCTGTGCCACAGCGACCTGCACTTCATCGAGGGCATGCGGCCCTTTCCGCTGCCCGGCGTGCTGGTGGCGCGCTGCCTTGGGCCGGCCGCCGAACCGGCAAGGGCGTGGCTGGTCGAAGTCTGGCAGCGCCTGCGGCCGCTGGCGCTGGCCCGGGTGGCCGTGCCGCCACGCCTCTGGAGTACCTGATTCTGCTGAAAGGGAGCAATGGAACTGACACCGAGAGAGAAGGACAAGCTGCTGGTCTTTACCGCCGCGCTGCTCGCCGAACGGCGGCGTGCGCGCGGTCTCAAGCTCAACTACCCGGAAGCCGTCGCCCTGATCAGCGCGGCCATCGTCGAAGGCGCCCGCGATGGCCGGACGGTAGCCGAACTGATGAGTTACGGCACGACGCTGCTTGCCCGCGACGACGTCATGGAAGGCGTGCCGGAAATGATCCACGACATTCAGGTGGAAGCGACGTTTCCCGACGGCACCAAGCTGGTCACCGTCCATCACCCGATCATCTGAGGAGGCGAGCCATGATTCCCGGAGAAATACTTGTCCAGCCCGGCGAGATCGAGCTCAACGCTGGTCGCGAGACGATCGGGCTCGTCGTCGCCAACACCGGCGACCGACCGATCCAGGTCGGATCGCACTACCACTTCGCCGAGACCAACGCCGCGCTGTCCTTCGATCGAGCGGCGGCGCGCGGCTTCCGGCTCGACATCGCCGCCGGTACGGCGGTGCGTTTCGAGCCCGGGCAGACGCGCAGCGTGCAACTCGTCGCGCTCGCCGGCGATCGCCGGGTTTACGGTTTCACTGCCGCTGTCATGGGAGCCCTCGAATGAGCGTCCGCATCTCGCGCCAGGCCTATGCCGAAATGTTCGGGCCAACCGTCGGCGACCGCGTCCGCCTCGCCGACACCGATCTGTGGATCGAGGTCGAGCGGGATCTCACCGTTTATGGCGACGAGGTCAAGTTCGGCGGCGGCAAGGTGATCCGCGACGGCATGGGGCAGGGCCAGAAGGTCGCCGCGGAAGTCGCCGACACGGTGATCACCAATGCGCTGATCGTCGACCACTGGGGTATCGTCAAGGCCGACATCGCCATCAAGGGCGGCCACATCGCTGCCATCGGCAAGGCCGGCAATCCGGACATTCAGCCGGGCGTGACGATCGCCATCGGCGGCGCCACCGAGATCATCGCCGGCGAAGGGATGATCGTCACCGCCGGCGGCATCGACAGCCATATCCACTTCATCTGCCCGCAGCAGATCGACGAGGCGCTGATGTCGGGCGTGACGACGATGCTGGGTGGTGGCACCGGCCCGGCGACCGGCACCTACGCAACCACCTGTACTCCCGGACCCTGGCACATCCACCGCATGCTCGAAGCCGCCGAGGCGTTTCCGATGAACCTCGGCTTCCTCGGCAAGGGCAACGTGTCGCTTCCTGAACCCTTGCGCGAGCAAGTGCGCGCCGGAGCCATCGGCCTCAAGCTGCACGAGGACTGGGGAACGACGCCGGCGGCGATCGACAACTGCCTGGCGGTGGCCGACGCGATGGACGTGCAGGTGGCGATCCACACCGACACGCTCAACGAATCGGGCTTCGTCGAAACGACGCTTGCCGCCTTCAAGGGGCGAACGATCCACACCTTCCATACCGAGGGTGCCGGCGGCGGCCACGCACCGGACATCCTGCGCGCCGTCGGCGAGACCAACGTCCTGCCCTCGTCGACCAACCCGACGCGGCCCTACACGGTGAATACCGTCGACGAACACCTCGACATGCTGATGGTCTGTCACCACCTCGACCCGGCGATCGCCGAGGACGTCGCTTTCGCCGAAAGCCGCATCCGGCGCGAGACGATCGCCGCCGAGGACATCCTGCACGACCTCGGCGCGCTGTCGATGATGTCGTCCGACTCGCAGGCGATGGGCCGCGTCGGCGAAGTGATCATCCGCACCTGGCAGACGGCGCACAAGATGAAGGCGAAGCGTGGCCACCTGCCCGCCGCAGCGGGTGATCCGGCGAGCGCGCATGACAACTTCCGCGTCAAGCGTTACCTCGCCAAGTACACGATCAACCCGGCGATCACGCATGGCATCAGCCATCTCGTCGGTTCGATCGAAGTCGGCAAGCTCGCCGATCTGGTGCTCTGGAAGCCCGCTTTCTTCGGCGTCAAGCCGTCGTTGATTGTCAAGGGCGGGATGATCGCCGCGGCGGCGATGGGCGACCCCAATGCGTCGATTCCGACGCCACAGCCAGTGCACTACCGGCCGATGTTCGGCGCCTTCGGGCGGGCGCTGCGAACTTCGGTGACCTTCGTCTCACAGGCGGCACTCGCCAATCCCGAGGTGGCGGCGCTGCAGTTGAGCAAGCCGCTGGTCGCCGTTCGCGGGACGCGCGGGATTGGCAAACCCGATATGGTGCATAACTACGCGACGCCGAAGATCGACGTCGACCCCGAAACCTATGTCGTCCGCGCCGACGGCGAACTCCTGGTCTGCGAACCGGCGAGCGTGCTGCCGATGGCGCAACGTTACTTTCTCTTCTGAGGGGCGGATGCTTTTTGCCGAATCGTTTGCCGCAGCCGGGGCCCCGGCCAGCGACCGCCTGGTATTGCCTTACGACGCTCGTCGCAAGAGCCGGCAGCGCGTGATGCTGGCGAGCGGCGAGGAGTTGGGCTACGTTTTTCCTGCCGGCACCGTCCTGCGCCACGGCGATCGCCTGCTGACCGGCAGCGGGCGTGTTGTCGCGGTCGAAGCCGCTCCGGAAGAACTGCTCGAAGTCCGCGCCGCTGACAGCCTGCAACTGACCCGCGCCGCCTATCATCTCGGCAACCGGCACGTTCCCGTGCAACTGGCCGAGGGCTGCCTGCGCTTTCAGCCGGATCATGTTCTGGCCGAAATGCTGATCGGGCTCGGCTGTCTGGTGGAGGCGGTGCAGGCGGCTTTCGATCCCGAGGGCGGTGCCTATGGCAGCCATGCCCACGCTGCTGGAGGAGGGCACGCCTACCGGCCGTCGCGCGAAGCGACGGCCGCCTCGCCACGCGCTGCGCACGACCCCGGGCATGGCGCGCATCGCTCGCCGGCGAAGATCCACGAGTTCAAGTGAATCTTGCCCTGCCTCGCCTCCTGCAACTCGCCAGCCCGGCCCTCCCGGTTGGCGCCTACACGTACTCGCAAGGCCTCGAGTGGGCGGTCGAGGCCGGTCTGGTACACGATCAGGCGACTGGCGAGCAATGGATCGCTGGGCTGCTGGAGCACGCCGTCGGCCGCTTCGAAGCACCGTTGGCGGCCTGTCTGCAGCGCGCCTGGGCGGCTGGCCAGACGGCTGAGGTCGAGCGGCTGAATGCCGACTTCCTGGCCAGTCGCGAGTCGTCCGAGTTGCGCGCCGAGACGGTGCAAATGGGCTATTCGCTGCGCCGCCTGCTGCACGATCTCGAGGACTTTCCGGTGCCGCCTACGCTCGATGCCATGCCTGAAGTGGCTTTCCCAACCGCTTGGGCACTCGCCAGCGCGGTCTGGGAGATACCGACGGTGGACTCGCTGACCGCCTATCTCTGGTCCTGGTGCGAAAACCAGGTCATGGCCGCGCTCAAGAGCGTACCCCTCGGGCAGGCAGCCGGGCAGCGTCTGCTGTTGGCGCTCGGTGGCCGCATTCCAGTGCTGGCGGAGCAGGCGATCGAACTTCCCGAAGCGGCATGGAGTAACTTCGCTCCCGGTCTCGCGCTGGCGTCGAGCAGCCACGAAACACAGTATTCGAGACTCTTCCGATCATGAAAGACCACGACGCGCCCATCACCCGGCGACCCGCGCTGCGTATCGGCATCGGCGGGCCGGTCGGCTCAGGCAAGACCGCGCTCACTCTCGCCCTGTGCCTCGCCCTGCGTGATCGGTACAGCCTCGGTGTGGTGACCAACGACATCTACACGGCCGAAGACGCGCGCTTCCTCGTCCAGCATGCGGCGCTGCCGCAGCAGCGCATTCTCGGCGTCGAAACCGGTGGTTGCCCGCACACCGCGATCCGCGAGGACGCCTCGATCAACCTCGAAGCCGTGGACCGGCTGACGACGACCTTCCCCGACATCGAGATCGTTCTCGTCGAATCGGGTGGCGACAACCTGGCGGCGACCTTCAGCCCCGAACTCTCCGACCTGACGATCTACGTCATCGACGTCGCTGCCGGCGACAAGATACCGCGCAAGGGCGGGCCGGGGATTACCCGCTCCGACCTGTTGGTGATCAACAAGATCGATCTGGCGCCGCTGGTCGGTGCCTCGCTCGAGGTGATGGAGCGCGATAGCCGTCGCATGCGTGGCGAGCGGCCGTTTGTCTTCAGCAACATGAAGACCGGGCAGGGGTTGCCGGAGATCATTTCTTTCATCGTGGCGAACGGTCTCTTCTCAGCCGTCATTCGTCCCGTAGGTGCTCGGGGCTGATGGGACACCACCCGGGGCGCCACGGTAATCGCTCGGCGGGCGGTAGTCGCTAGGCGGGCGGTAATCGTTCGAATGCCGGTAGTCGTTACGGTCGCGGCTACGTTCCTTGCTGTCCCGCTTGGCTTCTTTCCTGCCGCGGTCATATCCTTCTCGGTAGTCTCGAGAGTTGTAGTTCTGGTTGAAACTCGCCCGTTCGCCATCGCGATAGCCGCGCTCGTACGCCGAGTTGCGGTCGGATGACGGGTAGCGGTCGTACGAGTAATCGTCGTAGCGATGGTCGTACGACGAGTTGGAGTCGCAGCCTGCCATGGCGAGCAGGGCACCAAGGCCGGCTATGACGGACAAGCGCTTGACGTGGATGGACATGGGGCATTCCTCCTGGATTGAACGGTATCTGCCGCCACGGAGCGTTCGCCGGCGCGGCGACGGCTCGGCGCCTGTGCGCGGTCCCTATTCCGGTAACGGCAGCGCGCAGATCATCGGTCAGTGGTCGGGTCGTGGGCAGCATAAACCATTTTGCTCAGCCTGTGGACGTCGTTCCATCGATGGCGGGTGTCCGCACGACACCCAGCCCCGACCCTGTGCTCAGCCCTCGCGGGAGAGCCTGCGCTTGCCCGAGGGTGAAGACCACACCGCGACAGGACCGCCTGTACGCGATCGTCGCGGCGTTCTGCCGCGGCACGCGACGGCAGCCGGTTTTTTGTGCATAATCGGCCGATGAACGGGAACGCGCGCTCTTGTCTTTACGACGAACGACAACTGGATGTGGTGCTCGACGGTATGGCCAGACGCTTGACGGGTCTGCTCGGTGGCAACGCCGATATCGTCCTGGTTGGTGTTCTCCGGCGCGGTGTGCCGCTGGCATCGCGGCTGGCCGAACGGCTGGACAAGCTGGGAGTTCGCTCTGCCTGGCGGCTGGACCTCGAGGTGAAGCGCTACGGCGACGACCTTGCACTGCTGTATCCGGAAACGCGCCTGACCGAGCGGCAGGTGCCGGCCGGCGTAGCCCTGGCGGAGAAGACGGTGGTGGTGGTAGACGATGTCCTTTACCGGGGCCATTCGCTCCTGCGGGTCGTGCAGTTCCTGGCGGCGCGGGGCGCGGGGCTGATCCGCAGCGTCGTTCTTGTCGACCGCGGCGTCAGCCTGCTGCCGATTCATGCCGACGTTACGGGAATTCGTCTCGACGTCGCTCCGGGCTCGATCATCGAAGTCCATGTGCCGCCATACGAGGCGGATTTCTGCGTGGAACTGGTCCAGCCGGGCCGCCAGGAGTGACGGTCTGCCGTAGCGAAGGGCCAATCCCCGTCAGTTGCGAGCTCTGGCGCCTTGGGTGCCGGCCCGTCACTGTGCTAGAATGCTGATTTTGCTGGTGAGCTTGTCGCGCTGCCGCCATGTCTCCGTGGCTTCCGGCGTCGCCAGTCGTTGGCGCGAACGTCCGGTCCCGTGGGTTCCGGCGGTCTGACCCAGGAAGGGCACGGCGAGATCGCCGCGGGGCCGGCCTTGGGCGACCAGCGCGCGTGTCGGACACCTTCAAGCCAGAGCAGACCTCTGGCTTTTCCATTTCTTCTGAGGTTGCCCTATGCCGATTGTCACACTGCCTGACGGTTCTCAACGGGAGTTCGCGCAGCCGGTCACCGTGGCCGAGGTGGCGCAAAGCATTGGCGCCGGTCTGGCGCGCGCGGCCCTCGCCGGCAAGATTGATGGTCGTCTGGTCGATACCTCCTTCCGCATCGATACCGACGTGCATCTGGGCATCATCACCGAGAAGGACCCCGAAGGTCTCGAAGTGATCCGGCACTCGACCGCGCACCTGATGGCTTACGCGGTCAAGGAACTCTTCCCGGCGGCGCAGGTGACGATTGGCCCGGTGATCGAAAACGGCTTCTACTATGACTTTGCCTGCGAGCGCCCGTTTACGCTCGAGGATCTGGCGGCGATCGAAAAGCGGATGACCGAACTCGCCCGCCGCGATCTGCTCGTGCAGCGGGAAGTTTGGCAGCGCGATGAGGCCATCGCTTTCTTCAAGTCGATCGGCGAGCACTACAAGGCCGAGTTGATCGATGCCATTCCGCCCGGCCAGGAAGTGTCGCTCTATCGCGAGGGTGATTTCGTCGACCTCTGTCGCGGCCCGCACGTACCGTCGACAGGCAAACTGAAGGTGTTCAAGCTGATGAAGCTGGCGGGTGCCTACTGGCGCGGCGATCATCGCAACGAGCAGCTGCAGCGGATCTACGGTACCGCCTGGACTCGGAAGGAAGATCAGGACGCCTACCTGCACCTGCTCGAGGAGGCGGAAAAGCGCGACCATCGCAAGCTGGGGCGGCAACTGGATCTGTTCCACCTGCAGGACGAGGCACCGGGAATGGTCTTCTGGCACGCCAAAGGGTGGACGATCTGGCAGGAAGTTGAGCAGTACATGCGTCGTCTGCTTGGCGAGAACGGTTATTGTGAAGTCAAGACGCCGATGATCATGGACCGCACGTTGTGGGAGCGCTCGGGCCATTGGCAGAACTATGCCGAGCACATGTTCACCACGGCGTCCGAGAACCGCGACTACGCGATCAAGCCGATGAATTGTCCCGGCCACATCCAGATCTTCAATCAGGGTTTGCGCAGCTATCGGGACCTGCCGTTGCGGCTGGCCGAGTTCGGCTCGTGTCATCGTAACGAGCCTTCCGGCGCTCTGCACGGCATCATGCGTGTACGCGCTTTCGTGCAGGATGACGCCCACATTTTCTGTACAGAAGCGCAGGTTCTGCCGGAAACGGCGGCCTTCATCGATCTTCTGGAAAAGATCTATGCCGATTTCGGGTTCACCGACATCCTCGTCAAGCTGTCGACACGCCCGGACAAACGCATCGGTTCCGATGCGGTGTGGGACAGGGCGGAAGCGGCTCTTGCCGAGGCGCTGGCTGCCAAGGGCCTGGCCTACGATCTGCAACCGGGAGAGGGCGCCTTTTACGGTCCGAAGATCGAGTTTTCACTCAAGGACTGTCTCGGGCGGGTCTGGCAGTGCGGCACCTTGCAGCTTGATTTCGCCTTGCCGGAACGCCTCGACGCGCACTATGTCGGCGAAGACAACGACCGCCACGTTCCCGTCATGCTGCACCGGGCGATCCTCGGTTCGCTCGAGCGTTTCATCGGTATTCTCATCGAACACTATGCTGGCGCCATGCCTTTGTGGCTGTCGCCGATGCAGGTCGTGGTACTGAATATCTCCGAGAAACAAGGCGACTATGCCGAACAGGTGGCGGCGACGCTTCGCCGCGCCGGCCTGCGCGCCGAAGCGGATTTGCGCAACGAAAAAATTACCCGTAAAATTCGGGAACATAGCTTGAACAAGCTGCCCTATCAGGTCGTCGTTGGCGACAAGGAAGTGGCAGCCAATCTGGTGGCCGTGCGCACACGCGGTGGGCAGGATCTGGGGCAAATGTCGCTCGAGTCCCTGATCCGGCAACTTCTCGAGGAAGTTGCGTCGCGTAGTGGCACGGCTTGACTTTTGTCGAAACAAGGAGTGGACCCATCGCACTGCAAAAGGCGCAACGCGTTAACCAAGAGATCAACGCACCGGAAGTTCGTCTCGTCGGGGAGGAAGGCGAGCAACTGGGAGTCATGAGTGTCAGGGCAGCGTTGTCGCTGGCCGAGGAAGCAGGCCTTGACCTCGTCGAGATTGCCCCGATGGCGCAACCGCCGGTCTGTCGCATCGTCGATTTCGGCAAGTTCAAGTACCAGGAACAGAAGCGTCAGCACGAGGCCAAGCTCAAGCAGAAGCAGGTGCAGGTGAAGGAAGTCAAGTTCCGTCCCGGTACCGACGAGAATGACTACCAGATCAAGCTGCGCAACATGACGCGCTTTCTCGAAGAAGAAGACAAGGTCAAGGTAACTCTGCGCTTCCGCGGTCGGGAAATGGCCCACCAGGATATCGGCATGCGTCAGATCGAGCGGATACGGGCCGACTTGCAGGAGATGGCGGTCGTCGAGCAGATGCCCAAGATGGAGGGCCGCCAGATGGTCATGGTGCTGACGCCGAGCAAGAAGAAGTAGCACTCGTTTCAACCTTCAGCAGCAAAAACAAGTGGTGCCGGGTCGAAAGTGCTCCCGTCGGGAGACACCTGGCAGCATGTTTATAAACAGGAGCATTCCATGCCCAAAATGAAGACCAAGTCGGGAGCGAAGAAGCGCTTCACGATCAGTCCCGGCGGCCGCATCAAGCGCTCGCATGCGTTCAAGCGACACATTCTTACCAAGAAGGACACGAAGACCAAGCGCCAGCTGCGCGGGGTGACCGAGGTGCATGCCTCTGACAAGGCCATGGTTCGTGCCATGCTGCCGTACGCGTGAGGAGATAAGAGATGCCCCGAGTCAAACGTGGTGTAACGGCGCACGCGCGTCACAAGAAGATTCTCGCCCTCGCCAAGGGTTACCGCGGTCGCCGCAACAATGTCTATCGCGTCGCCAAGCAGGCGGTGATGAAGGCAGGCCAGTACGCGTATCGCGACCGTCGCCAAAGGAAGCGTCAGTTCCGCAGTCTCTGGATTGCCCGCATCAATGCGGCGGCTCGTGAGTTGGGGATGAAATACAGCACCTTCATGAACGGTCTGAAGAAGGCGCAGGTCGAGGTCGATCGCAAGGTGCTGGCCGACCTCGCGGTCTTCGACAAGCCGGCTTTTGCGGTTCTCGCCCAGCAGGCCAAGGCTCAGCTCGACGGCTAGCTCGACCGATCTCGGGAAAGGAGGCGCGAGCCTCCTTTTTTCGGTAAACCATGCAAAATTTCGACCAAATCATCCAGGACGCGTTGCTCGCCTTCGCGGCGACCGACGACCCTGACGCGCTTGAGCAGATCAAGGCTTCCTTCCTTGGCAAGAACGGCCAGATTCCCGGATTGCTCAAGGGACTGGCGAAACTGCCGCCGGACGAGCGCAAGCTCGTTGGCGCAGCAATAAATCGCGTCAAGGAGGCGGTCGAGTCGGCGCTGCATGCCCGCCGCGAGTCGCTCCGCCAGATGGCGCTCGCAGCTCGACTGGCCGAGGAGGCGCTGGATGTGACCCTGCCGGGCCGTGGCGAGGCGCGTGGCGGACTGCACCCGGTGACGCGAACCTTGGAGCGTATGGAAGGGCTGTTCCGGTCAATCGGCTTCGAGGTTGCCGATGGACCGGAGATCGAGGCCGACTTCCAGAATTTCACGGCACTCAACACACCGGAGGATCATCCGGCGCGCTCGATGCACGATACCTTCTATCTGCAGGACGAGAATGGCGGAGTGGCGCCGGGGATCCTGCTGCGTACGCATACCAGCCCGATCCAGGTGCGCTACATGCAGGCGCACGTCGCCCGGTATGCCGGCGCGGAGACCATGCCCGAGATCCGCGTGATCGCTCCGGGACGCGTCTATCGTGTGGACTCGGATGCGACGCATTCACCGATGTTTCATCAGGTCGAGGGCCTCTGGGTTGGTGAGCAGGTGAGCTTCGCCGACCTCAAGGGGGTGATCGGCGACTTTCTGCGCCGTTTCTTCGAGAGCGACGATCTGCAGGTGCGCTTCCGCCCGTCGTTCTTCCCCTTTACCGAGCCGTCTGCCGAAATCGACATGGCCTTCATGAGCGGTGCCCTCAAGGGGCGCTGGCTGGAAATCGCCGGCTGCGGCATGGTCCATCCGAACGTCCTGCGCCACGTCAATATCGATCCCGAGAAGTACATTGGGTTTGCCTTCGGCATGGGCCCCGATCGTTTGACGATGCTTCGCTATGGCATCAATGACCTGCGCCTGTTCTACGATGGCGACCTGCGCTTCCTGGGGCAGTTTGTCTGACGGTGTCTTCTCCTGAACTCTGGCGCCCATGAAATTCTCTGAATCCTGGCTTCGCAGCTTCGTTGACCCCGCCTGCGCGGGAGATGAATTCTCGCACCTGTTGACCATGGCCGGCCTCGAAGTCGAGGAGGAGGTGACGGTGGCTCCGCACTTCGGCGGGGTCGTCGTCGCCGAGGTACTCGAGGTCGGCAAGCACCCGGATGCCGATCGCCTCCATGTCTGCCGCGTCGATGTCGGCTCCGGGGAACCGCTGCAGATCGTCTGCGGCGCGCCGAACGCTGCCGCCGGGATCAAGGTGCCGTGTGCATTGCCCGGCGCTGAACTGCCCGGCGGACTGACCATCAAGGTCAGCAAGGTGCGCGGCGTCGAGTCTTTCGGCATGCTTTGTTCGGCGCGGGAGCTCGGCATTACCGACGACGCGACAGGCCTGCTGGTACTGGCGGTCGACGCGCCGGTTGGCGATGACATCCGCCGCTACCTTGATCTCGACGATCGCCTGCTGACGCTCAAGCTGACGCCGAACCGCGCCGACTGTCTGTCGCTGGAAGGCATCGCGCGTGAAGTGGCGGCGCTCACGGGTGCACCAGCACGCTTTGCCGCAGTCGAGGCAGTCGCCGCAACGATCAGCGCGTCCCGCGTCGTCGTTCTTGATGCTCCCCAGGCGTGCCCCCTGTACTGTGGACGGATCATTGCCGGCGTCGACGCCGGCGCGATGACGCCCGGGTGGATGCGGCGGCGCCTCGAACGTAGCGGCATTCGTCCGATTTCGGCACTTGTCGACATCACCAACTACGTGATGCTCGAACTCGGCCAACCGCTGCATGCCTTTGACAATGCCCGGCTCACCGGAGCCATTCACGTGCGAATGGCGCGCAATAGAGAATCGATCGTGCTGCTCAACGAGCAGACACTCGAATTGCAGGAAGACGTTCTCCTGATTGCCGATGAGCGGCGTCCCGTGGCGATGGGCGGGATCATGGGTGGTGCGGACACCGGTATCACATCGGTGACCACTGAAGTGTTCCTCGAGTCGGCGTTCTTCGCGCCGAAGGCCATTGCCGGTCGCGCCCGTCGGTACAATTTTGTCTCCGATGCTTCACATCGCTTCGAGCGCGGTGTCGATTTCGGCGGCACGCGGCGCGCGCTGGAACGTGCCACGCGGCTGATCATCGACATCTGCGGTGGCCAGGCGGGTCCGCTCAGTGAAGCATTGGCGACCCTACCCGAACGTTCGCCGGTGCGCCTGCGGCCGGCGCGTGTGGTCAGGGTTCTGGGCATGGCTGTCTCGACCGAGCGCATCGCTGAACTGCTTTCCCGTCTGGGTCTGCCGTTCACCCGGAACGGCGAGGACTTCATCGTCACGCCGCCGACCTCTCGCTTCGACATCGAGATCGAGGAAGACCTGATCGAAGAGATAGCGCGGCTGCATGGTTACGAGAACATTCCCGCTCCGGTCCCGCGGGCCTTGATGTCAATGTTGCCGCAAACCGAAGCGGTCCGGCCCTGCCAGCGAATCAGACAGATTCTGGCTGACTGCGGATATCAGGAGGTGGTGAACTTCGCTTTCGTCGAAGAAGCGTGGGAAGCCGATTTTGCCGGTAACGCCAAGGTGATTCGCCTTGCCAACCCGATCGCCAGCCACTTGAGCGTCATGCGCTCGACGTTGATCGGCGGTCTCGTGGCCAATGTGGCGACCAACCTCAGGCGGCGGCAGAACCGCGTTCGAGTCTTCGAGACAGGTCGCTGCTTTTCTCGTGATCCGCTGGGCGGCCCGGTCGCCGGCTTTCGACAGCCCTGGAAGCTGAGCGCGCTGGCTTATGGGAGTGCGCTGCCTGAGCAGTGGGGGTCAGCGCTGCGCAACGTAGACTTCTTCGACGCCAAGGGCGATCTGGAGCGCCTGCTCGCGCCACTCGCGGCACGTTTCGAGAAGACGGCGCATCCTGCCCTGCATCCCGGTCGGAGTGCCGCGGTGGTGGTCGATGGCAGAACGATTGGCTTTGTTGGTGAGTTGCACCCACGCTGGCAGCAGAAGTACGAATTGCCACTGGTGCCGGTTCTCTTCGAACTCGATCTCGACGCGTTGACGGTGATCCCTCTGCCGCGATACGCGGAGGTTTCCCGTCAACCACTAGTCATACGGGATATCGCGATCGTCGTCGATCAGGCTCTGGAATTGCAGCAACTGGACGATGGTTTGAGGCGCAATTCCCCGGCAATCGTAAGGAATATCAAGCTGTTCGACGTCTATGCCGGTAGCGGCGTCGAGGCCGGCAAGAAAAGCCTTGCCTTCCGCATAGTGATGCAAGATACTCAAAAAACGTTGCTCGAAGCCGACGTTGACGCCGCGATGCAGCAGCTGACGGCCTATCTCAGCGAGGCATTCGCGGCGCGGCTTCGCGTCTGAGAAGGGAGAGGAATGACGCTTACCAAAGCAGAACTCGCGGACTTGCTTTTTGAAAAGGTCGGCCTCAACAAGCGTGAAGCCAAGGATATGGTAGAGGCTTTTTTCGAAGAGATCCGGAATGCACTGGAACGTGGCGACGGTGTCAAGCTCTCGGGGTTCGGCAATTTCCAGTTGCGCGACAAGCCGCAGCGGCCGGGCCGGAATCCAAAAACCGGCGAGGAAATCCCGATCACGGCGCGACGAGTGGTCACTTTTCACGCCAGCCAGAAACTGAAGGGCGAGGTGGAGCACGCTTATGATGGAAGCGAGTCCTAGGGACACGGGCAATGAGCCTTTGCCGGCCATTCCCGCCAAGCGTTACTTCACGATTGGCGAAGTCAGCGAACTCTGTGGCGTCAAACCGCATGTGCTGCGCTATTGGGAGCAGGAATTCTCCCAACTCAGACCGGTCAAACGCCGCGGGAACCGGCGCTATTACCAGCACCACGAGGTGCTGTTGGTTCGCCGCATTCGCGAGCTTCTCTATAGTCAGGGCTTCACGATCAGCGGCGCGCGCAATCGCCTCGACGAGGCTGTGCTCCAAGAAGAGGCCGACGCCAGTTCGTCCGGGCTGACGCCGGAAATACTGCGTGCCGAGTTGTTGAGCATTGCAGAAATGCTTCGGGTTTGAGCCGTCGCAGTGTTTGCTTTATAATTATCAATTCGTCGGGGCGTGGCGCAGCCTGGTAGCGCACTTGCATGGGGTGCAAGGGGTCCCGAGTTCGAATCCCGGCGCCCCGACCAATGGACCAGAGAAAAGAGCCAACGCTGTCAGGTTGGCTCTTTTCTTGTGTGTTCAGCGGCGCCGAGTTCATTGGCGCTTCGACCGAGTCGTCTTCAGTGGTGTATCGTGTAGTGTAGATTGTCTGCCGTTCACCAATGAATCGCTCGATGGAGAAATCACGGCCAGTCGCCGCGCTGTTGCGGAGATTGCTTTCCCGCTGACCTAGCAGCGGTCGGACCTCGCCCGCTCTGCCCTGGAATACCCTGCATGAACGACGAACTACTTCGCTGGACGGATGACACCGGATCGCACGACAGCTTGGTCCCTGGCGGTCAGTGTCCCTGGAAGATTCTGGTGGTCGACGACGACCCCGAAGTGCATGGCGTGACGCGCTTCGTTCTCGACGGCCTGCACGTCTGCGGGCGGCCGCTGCGTCTGCTGCACGCGTTCAGCGGCGAGGAGGCGCGCAGGCAGCTGCAGGTGCATCCCGACATTGCCGTCGCCCTGCTGGATGTCGTCATGGAGACGGCACAGGCGGGCCTCGATCTCGTCGGCCATATTCGTGACGAACTCGGCATGAGCGAGTGCCGCTTGATCCTGCGCACCGGCGAGCCGGGTTATGCGCCTGAGCTGACCGTCATCCAGGAATACGATATCAACGACTACCGTACCAAGGCCGAACTGACCCACACTCGCCTGATCACGACGGTCAGTTCAGCTCTGCGCTCGTACCAGCAACTGCACGCGGTCGCCGAACATCGGCGCGGTCTGGAACTGATCGTTCGAGCCGCCGCCGATCTGATGGAGGAGCGCGCCATCGCCAATCTGGCGGAGGGTGTGCTCACGCAGCTCGCGGCCCTGCTCAAGCTGCCGGTAGACGGCATCGTGTGCACACAGAAAGGGTCACCGCTGGGCGGTGATGGCGACCACTGCTATGTCGTGGGTGCCGCCGGTCGTCACGCGGGCTATATTGCTCAGCCGCTGGAGACCTTGCCGGATGAGCGGATCGTTGACGCCATCCTGGCCAGCGTGGCGCGTCGCCAGCACGTCTTTGGCAGCGACTACGCGGTCCTCTACCTGAAGGCTTCACCGCATCAGGAGGCGGCGATCTTCCTCGATTCCGGCCAGGTGCTCGAGACTCTCGACCGCACCCTGCTCGACGTTTTCGTTGCCAACATTGCCGCCTGCTTCCGTAACGTCAAGCTGGTCGAGCGCCTCCTGCATGCACAGCGGGAAATCGAGCAGCAACGTGCCTTCCTCAGAGCGGTGATCGACGCCAATCCGCACTTCGTCTTCGTCATCGATGGGCAGGGGACGATCCGCCTCGCCAACCGCAGCCTGGCGGTGAGCTTCGATCTGACGCCCGCGCAAATGGTCGGACACGCCCTGCCGGACTTCGTGACCGACCCTGATCTCCTGCAGACGCTGCGCGACGATGATCGGGCCATCCTCAGCGGCAAGCGGCGTCGCGTCGAGCGCGAGATTCGCTTTGTCGACCGGGCGGGTGTAGTGCGCTGGTTCCACACCATCAAGGCGCCGATCGTCAATGGCGATGGCGAGGTCGAGCAACTGATCGGCGTCTGTAGCGACATCAGCGAACGCAAGCTTGCGGAACAGGCTTTGTTCGAAGCCAAGGAGCGAGCCTTGGTGACCCTACATTCGATCGGCGATGCCGTGATCACCACGGATGCGAGTGGGCATGTCGACTACCTGAATCCTGTAGCGGAAGCGCTCACCGGCTGGACGACGGCGGAGGCGAGGGGCAGGTCGTCCGGTGAGGTGTTCCCGATCGTGCATGACCAGACGCGTCGGCCGGTCGCGGATCCGGTCAGTCGCTGCCTACAGCAAGGACGCATCGTTGCCCTGGCCAGCCATTCGCTGTTGGTCGCGCGCGACGGCCAGGAGTACGACATCGACGATTCGGCAGCGCCGATTCGTGGCCGGGACAACCAGCTTCTCGGCGTCGTCCTCGTGTTCCGCAACGTCACCGAGACGCGCGAGCTGGCACGCCAGTTGGCGCACGATGCCACGCACGACGCTCTGACCGGTCTGATCAATCGGCCCGAGTTCGAGCGGCGATTGCAGCGAGCCGTCACCAGCGCCCGTCAGGACGGCGCCCGGCACGTCCTGTGTTATCTCGACCTGGATCAGTTCAAGGTGGTCAACGACACCGCCGGGCATGCGGCCGGTGACGAGTTGCTGCAGCAGATCAATACGATTCTGGCCGGCATGTTCCGGGAGAGCGACACGCTGGCGCGGATTGGCGGTGACGAGTTCGCGCTCCTGCAGGAAAACTGTCCGCTGGATCGCGCCTACGCCATTGCCCAGTCCGTCGTGCGCAATGTCCGTGAGCACCGCTTCAACTGGCAGGGGCGAAGCTACCAGATCGGCGTCAGTATTGGCCTGGTGCCGATCACGGCCGAAACCCAGGATACCGTCCAGTTGCTGACCGAGGCCGATATTGCCTGCTATACGGCGAAGGAACTGGGTCGCAACCGCGTCCATGTCTACCAGCGGACAGACAGCGAGAGCGTTCAGCGTCACAGCGAAATACTCGGCGCGGCCGGTCTGCGCGACGCGCTCGACCAGGGCCTGTTCCGGCTTCACTACCAGCCGATCGTGGCCTTGCAGGGCCCCGACTTCCGCACCGTGCGCTACGAGGCGCTGCTGCGCGTTGCTCATCCTGGCAATACCCAGCGCAAGGGGGAACTGGTCTTGCCGGCGGCCTTCATTCCGGCGGCGGAACGTTACAATCTGATGGGCGCCATCGATCGCTGGGTGATTCAGGCCGCCTTCCGGGAATATGCAAACGGAGTCGGTCTCGGCGGTGCCAGACTGGCGATCAACCTGTCGGGAAACTCACTCAGCGACGAGAGCCTTCTCGCTTTCATCGAAAGCCAGTTTGTCGAACACGCGTTCCCGCCGGAAAGAGCCTGTTTCGAGATCACG
The DNA here is from genome assembly GCA_017302455.1 of Accumulibacter sp. Taxonomy (GTDB): domain Bacteria; phylum Pseudomonadota; class Gammaproteobacteria; order Burkholderiales; family Rhodocyclaceae; genus Accumulibacter; species Accumulibacter phosphatis. Next base: position 11,603 of record JAFLDO010000053.1, on the reverse strand, counting down.
GAAACCGCCGCCATTCAGAATCTGGGACCTGCGCTCGGTCTGATGGCCGCGCTCAAGGGGCACGGCTGTCATCTGGCGCTTGACGATTTCGGCAGTGGACTCTCCTCGTTCCATTACCTGAAGACGCTGCCTGTCGACTACCTGAAGATCGACGGCAGCTTCGTCAAGGACATGTGCGAGGATCCCCGGGACGATGCCCTGGTGGCTGCCATCAACCAGATGAGCCACGCGATGGGGATTCAGACGGTCGCCGAGTACGTGTGCAGCGAGTCGATCGCCGAACGCTTGTGCGAACTCGGCGTCGACTATGCTCAAGGTTACTTTTTCGGCAAGCCAATGCCGTGGGGCGAGTCGTCGTCGTGAACGCCGCGGTGCGGTCTCTGCCGCGCCGTGTCAACGCTTTGCAAAAGGACTGCCGCCACGTCCCGCGTTTCCCGCTTGGGAGCAGGGCGCGACGGGCGTGCCTGACCGTCGCTGGTGCCGATGCCCCGGCCGCTTCCCCGTCGTCCGAGTTCAACGCTGCTGACTCCCGACTCATCAGAATCCGTTCTGCCGATGAAGCTTCCAACCTTGCCGCCGGCTGCACATGGCGGTGTGAGCAAGGTGTTGCTGGAGCAATGGTTTTTTCGAGGCCGTAAGCCCGAAGTAAGCAATGGCAACTATGATCTGGCGCTAGTCATGCTAAGTGACTCGACAAAAGTCCATTTTGGAGGAGGAAACGCGAAGTGAACGACGACATCGTTGCACGGATTGAGGCCAATCCGAAGTATCACGAACTGGTGAGCAAGCGCAATTCATTCGGCATCACCCTGTCGATTCTGATGATCATTGTCTACTACGGCTACATTCTCTTGATTGCCTTCAACAAGGAATGGTTGGCGACCAAGATCGGCGCCGGTATGGTCACCTCGATCGGTATTCCGCTCGGTGTGGGCGTTATTGTTTTCACGATCGTCGTCACCAACATTTATGTTCGGCGTGCGAATACGGAGTTCGACGACCTGAATGCCGAAATCATCAAGGAGGCGAACAGGAAATGATCAGCAAATCCACTCGTACCATTTTCGCACTGACGCTGGGTCTCGGCGTTGCCGGTGGTGCTCTGGCTGCGGGAGCCGACCTTGGCAACACCACCAAGCAGGCGACCAACTGGGTGGCGATTGCGATGTTCGCCATTTTCGTCGCCATTACTCTGGGGATCACCAAGTGGGCCGCGGCGAAAACGAAGTCCGCTGCCGACTTCTACACGGCCGGCGGCGGCATTACCGGGTTTCAGAATGGTCTGGCGATTGCCGGCGACTACATGTCGGCCGCGTCCTTCCTCGGTATTTCCGGCCTGGTGTTCGCCAACGGTTTTGATGGGTTGATCTTCTCGATCGGCTGGTTGGTCGGCTGGCCGGTGATCACCTTCCTGATGGCCGAGCGCCTGCGCAACCTCGGCAAGTTCACCTTTGCCGACGTGGCGGCGTATCGTTTCGCGCAAACACCGATGCGAACCTTCGCGGCAACCGGCTCGCTGGTCGTCGTGGCGTTCTACATGATCGCCCAGATGGTCGGTGCCGGTCAGTTGATCAAGGTGCTATTCGGTCTCGAATACACGGTTGCGGTGATCCTCGTCGGCGTGCTGATGATGTGCTACGTGCTGTTCGGCGGCATGACGGCCACCACCTGGGTGCAGATCATCAAGGCCATCATGTTGCTTACCGGTGCTACTTTCATGGCGCTGGCGGTGCTCTGGCAGTTCGGCTTCAACCCGGAAGCATTGTTTGCCAAAGCCGTTGAAGTGCACAGCAAGCACGACGCGATCATGAGTCCGGGGGCGCTGATCAAGGACCCGGTGTCGGCGATCTCAGTCGGCATGGCGCTGATGTTCGGGACGGCGGGTCTGCCGCACATCCTGATGCGCTTCTTCACGGTGCCGAGTGCCAAGGAAGCCCGCAAGTCGGTCGGTTGGGCGACCACCTGGATCGGCTACTTCTACATTCTGACCTTCATCATCGGTTTCGGTGCCGTCGTCATGTTGACGCAGTCCCCCGATCTCTACTATGTCGATGGGGATCTGGCCAAAGGGTTGAAGGGTGGCGGTAACATGGCCGCCATTCATCTGGCGAATGCGGTCGGCGGTAACGTCTTCCTCGGCTTCATCTCCGCGGTGGCTTTCGCGACGATTCTGGCGGTGGTCGCCGGTCTGACGCTGTCGGGTGCTTCGGCCGTGTCGCACGACCTGTATGCGACGGTTTTCAAGCACGGCAACGCCGACTCGGCGGCCGAGCTGCGCGTCTCCAAGATGACCACGGTCTGCCTCGGCGTCGTTGCGGTGTTCCTCGGGATCGCCTTCGAGAAGGAAAACGTCGCCTACATGGTGATGCTGGCCTTCGCCATCGCGTGTTCGGCCAACTTCCCGATCCTCTTCATGTCCGTGCTCTGGAAAGATTGCACGACCAAAGGAGCCGTCGCCGGGGGTATCTTCGGTCTGGTCAGCTCGGTTGGCCTGACCCTCCTGTCGGCCTCGGTGTGGGAAGCGGTGTTGAAGAACCCGAAGGGCAGTGCCTTGTTCCCCTACTCGTCACCGGCGATCTTCTCGATGACGGGCGCCTTCCTGGTGATCTATCTGGTCTCCAAGATGGACAACAGCCAGCAGGCCAAGCTCGAGCGTTCGCTCTACCCGGCCCAGAAGGTTCGCTCGGAAACGGGCGTGGGCGCTTCGTCGGCGTCCGGCCACTGAGCGGTAGCCGCTAGCAGCCTGCGTTGAGCAGCAAGCGGCCCGGCAGCGACAAGCTGCCGGGCCGCTTTGGTTTCTCGCACACGCTGCACTGTCGTTCGGCCTGTATCCACTTCGGTGCGTGAGCGAAGGGGTTGATTCGTTGCGGCCGACCGTGGTATCCGGCAAAGCCTTTGTGTCATCGACGTGCCGACGCGCGGCATCATCACATCGTCCTCGTCCCCCGACTTCAGCGGCCGCCCTTGCTGCCCCCCTTGTCCCAGCCGTAGCGAGCCGCCCGCCGCCAGCGCGAATCCGCTTGGCGCAGGGCATTGGCGGTGTGCTCAACGGGATTGCCTGAGGTGGCCCGCTGGGGTGCGGGCTTGGCCGGACTGGTGCCCGGTCGGTTTGCTTTTCGGTTCATCGGAGTGATCGCGGCCACTGGCTGGCGCTGTGGTAGACTTCGCCGTCATTCTAACGTGCAAGAAGACAGCCATGTCCGGCAACACGATCGGTACCCTTTTCACCGTGACGTCCTTTGGTGAATCACACGGGCCGGCAATCGGCTGCGTGGTCGATGGCTGTCCGCCGGGGCTGGCGATCAGCGAAGGCGACATCCAGGCTGAACTGGATCGCCGCCGGCCGGGAACCTCTCGCCACGTGACACAACGGCGCGAGCCGGACGCGGTCGAGATCCTGTCCGGAGTCTTCGGCGGCCGGACGACGGGTGCGCCGATCGGGCTCCTGATCCGCAATCAGGACCAGCGCAGCAAGGACTACGGCAACATCGCCGAGACCTTTCGTCCAGGGCATGCCGACTACGTCTACACACAGAAGTATGGTTTCCGCGACTATCGTGGCGGTGGCCGCTCGTCGGCGCGCGAGACGGCGGTGCGCGTGGCTGCCGGCGCGATTGCCCGCAAGTGGCTCGCCGAACGCTACGGCATCATGATCGTTGGCTGGATGAGCCAGCTCGGACCGATCGAGATTCCCTTCCTCAACGCGACCGATATTGCCGCCAACGCCTTCTTCGCGCCGAATGCGGCGTTGGTACCGCAACTCGAGGCCTACATGGATCAGTTGCGAAAGTCCGGTGATTCCGTCGGCGCCGGGATCACGGTTACCGCTAGTGGCGTGCCGCCCGGTTGGGGAGAACCGGTTTATGGTCGTCTCGATGCCGAGATCGCGTACGCGATGATGGGCATCAACGCGGTAAAGGGGGTGGAGATCGGCGCCGGCTTTGCGGCCATTGCCCAGAAGGGCAGCGAGCACGGTGACGAGATGACCCCGCAGGGCTTCGTCACCAACCACGCGGGAGGGGTGCTCGGCGGCATATCGAGCGGGCAGGACCTGGTGGTCAGGCTGGCCATCAAGCCGACGTCGAGCATCCGCCTGCCACGCCGCTCGGTGGACCTCGCTGGTCATGCCACGCTCGTTGAAACCCACGGCAGGCACGACCCTTGCGTGGGTATCCGGGCGACCCCGATTGCCGAGGCAATGCTCGCGCTGGTACTGATCGATCAGGCCCTTCGTCATCGGGCGCAGTGCGCTGATGTGCTGTGCGCCACGCCTCGCATTGCCGGCCGCGTAGCGGGATGACGTGGTGCCGTGGCAATGGTTATAATCGCGCGGTCCGGTTGCGCATGGGGCGAGCCGGGATCGATCAGTGAGAGGCGATGATCATGCAAGTTGAGCACCACGACCTTCATCAGGAGTTTCCCGAGTATCTGGATGTAATTCACGTCCTCAAGACATCGAGCGAGCAGTTCGGCAGTATGTATGATGAATACCAGCATCTGACCAGAGAAGTCGAACGTCTGGAAGAGGAAGACCTGCCGGTTGACGATTTCACTATCGAAACCATGAAGAAGCACCGTGTGCGGCTCAAGGACCAGATGTATCGGATGCTCGTCGCGCACAAGAACGGCCACTGATCCGATCCCGCCGGTGTGATGCGGTGCATCCGGTAGAATTGCCGGATGCATTCACTGCCCTATTGGCGTCTGTCCGGCTACTACTTCTTCTACTTCGCCTTTATTGGCGCTTTCTCGCCCTATTTCGGGCTCTACCTCCAGTCGCTGTCCTTTTCAGCCTGGGACATCGGCCTGTTGATGTCGCAAATGCAACTGATGCGCCTGTGCGCTCCCTACCTCTGGGGCGTTCTCGCTGATCGTCTGGCGCAGCGGGTATCGGTTGTTCGTCTCGCCGCCGTGCTGAGTCTGATCGCGTTTTCGGCATTCTTCCTCGTCAAGAGTTTCCCGGCGATGCTCGTCGCCATGGCATTGCTGGCCTTCTTCTGGAGTGCCGCGTTGCCGCTGGTCGAAACGGTGACCTTCGACCATCTGCGGGACCAACCGGGGCGTTACAGCCGCATTCGCCTGTGGGGTTCGGTCGGCTTCATCGTCGCGGTGATGGGGACCGGCGCGCTGCTCGATGGCCTACACTTGCCGAGCCTGCTGTGGGTGATTGTCGGGACGCTGACCGGCATCCTGATCTACGCGCTGGCCGTTCCTGAAGCGCCGGCGCACGCGTCCGCTGACGAACACCTGCCGGTGGGCGATATCGTCCGCCAGACGCGCGTCAGGGCGCTTTTCGCGGCCTGCTTCATGATGTCGGCGGCGCACGGCGCGCTGTACGTCTTCTACTCGATCCACCTCGCCGATCATCAATACAACAAGTTCCTGGTTGGTTGCCTTTGGTCGCTCGGGGTTCTGGCCGAGATCATCGTGTTCTTCTTCATGAGCGATCTGCTGCGCCAGTTCGGCTTGCGCGCCATTCTGCTGCTCAGTTTTGCCGCCGCAACGGTGCGCTTCCTGATGATCGGCTGGGGCGTCGACTGGTTGCTGGTGATCGTCCTTGCCCAACTTCTCCATGGGCTGACCTTTGGTGCCTATCATGCAGCGGCGATCGCGGCGATTAATCGCTGGTTCCCGGGTCGCTGCCAGGCCCGTGGGCAGGCGCTCTATTCGAGTGTGTCGTTTGGCGCCGGAGGTCTCGTGGGTGGGCTGCTCAGCGGCTGGACGTGGGAACGCTTGGGTGCCGCACCCACTTATGCCTTGAGTTCGGTGTTTGCCCTGGTCGGTCTACTATTCGTTGCTCAATGGGTTCGCAGAAGCGATCTCGACGACGTGCCAGACTGAAGCCTTGCCATCGGCCGACAGACAGCTATCGAGGGCTGTGACATAATCCGCCCGTTGGCGAGCGCCATCGAAAATGGGTGGGTGACCCCTCGGCTGACCCAGCATCAACCGGTTTGTCGGCAGGACGTCGTACCAGCTCAGCATTCAGGATGACAAGGACAGGAAATGAAGATCTGTATTCTCCCGGGAGACGGTATCGGCCCGGAAATCATGGCCGAAGCGGTGCGCGTTCTGCAGGCACTCGATCTCGGGTGCGAAATGACGGAAGCGCTCCTGGGTGGCTGCGCCGTCGATGCCACGGGTGATCCCTATCCGGAGGCAACGCAGCGACTGGCCCAGGAAGCCGATGCGGTCCTGCTCGGGGCCGTCGGTGGTCCGCAGTGGGACGATCTGCCGCGTGCGCAAAGGCCGGAACGTGGTCTGCTCGGTATTCGCAAGCAGCTTGGTCTGTTCGCCAATCTGCGGCCGGCGATCCTCTATCCGGAACTCGCGAACGCCTCAACATTGAAGCCTGAGATAGTTGCCGGTCTCGATATCCTGATCGTGCGCGAACTGACCGGTGACATCTACTTCGGCCAACCGCGGGGAGTCGAAACACGCGATGTCGATGGCCACCAGGAACGCTTCGGCTACAACACCATGCACTACAGCGAAAGCGAGATTCGACGCATCGTCAGGGTTGCCTTCGAGGCGGCGCGTCGACGCCACAGGAAGTTGTGTTCGGTCGACAAGATGAACGTGCTGGAAACCACTCAGTTGTGGCGCGACGTCGCCAGCGAGACGGCCAGCGAGTACCCCGATGTCGAGTTGAGCCACATGTTGGTTGACAATGCCGCGATGCAGCTGGTGCGCAATCCGAAGCAGTTCGACGTCATCGTCACCGGCAACATGTTTGGCGACATTCTTTCGGACGAGGCATCGATGCTCACCGGGTCGATCGGCATGCTGCCGTCGGCCTCGCTCGATGCCAACAACAAGGGTTTGTACGAGCCCTGCCACGGTTCAGCGCCTGACATCGCCGGCCAGGGGGTGGCCAATCCCTTGGCGACGATTCTTTCGGTGGCGATGATGCTGCGTTATACCTTTGGTCGGGAGGGCGAGGCGCTACGCATCGAGAGCGCGGTCAAGAAAGTGCTGGCGCAGGGGTGCCGCACCGCCGACATCTACGAGGCAGGCACCCGGCGGGTCGGTACGCGGGCCATGGGTGATGCTGTCCTCGCGGCGCTGTGAGAGTCGGAATACGGGTAGAGGTGAGGCAATGATGAAAGTTGGTCTGGTCGGTTGGCGCGGTATGGTAGGGTCGGTCCTGATGCAGCGGATGGTTGATGAGGGTGATTTCGAGCATTTCGAACCCTTCTATTTTTCGACTTCGGCCGTTGGTGACACGGCCCCGGTTTTCGCTGGCAAGGGAGGCGGTACGCTTGCGGATGCAATGTCGATCGAGGCGCTCGCGCACCTGGACGCGGTAATCACGTGTCAGGGTGGCGAGTACACCAAGGAGGTGTTTCCCAGGCTGCGAGCTGCCGGTTGGCAAGGTCACTGGATCGACGCTGCGTCCACCCTGCGCATGCACGACGACGCGGTAATCATCCTTGATCCGGTCAACCTTGGCGTCATCAGGGATGCCTTGGTCAATGGCGGGCGCAACTGGATTGGTGGCAACTGTACCGTATCGCTGATGCTGATGGGTATTGGCGGGCTGTTCCGGCACGATCTCGTGGAGTGGGTCAGCGCCATGACCTATCAGGCGGCATCGGGGGCGGGGGCGCAGAACATGCGTGAGTTGTTGCTGCAGATGGGCGCGCTGCACGATGCGGTCAGGTCCGAGCTCGCCGAGCCGGCTTCGGCGATTCTCGATATTGACCGGAAAGTGGCCGAATGCATGCGTTCACCGAGTTTCCCGACGACGAACTTCCGCAACACGGCACTTGCCGGCAGCCTCATCCCATGGATCGATGTGCCGGTTGATGGTGGCCAGTCGAAGGAAGAGTGGAAGGGTGGGGCGGAATGCAACAAGATCCTCGGCTTGCCGGCGTTTCGCACGCCAGGCAGCATACCGGTCGACGGTCTTTGCGTGCGCATCGGTGCCATGCGCTGTCACTCGCAGGGTCTGACCATCAAGCTGAAGCGGGAGGTGCCGCTGGATGAGATCAGCGACGTTATCGCGCAGGCGAATCCCTGGGTAAAGGTCGTGGAAAATCAGCGCGAGATCAGTGAGCGGGAACTGACGCCGGCGGCGGTTACCGGTAGCCTGCATGTCCCGGTCGGTCGCCTCCACAAGCTGGCCATGGGGCCGGATTATCTCGGCGCTTTTACTGTCGGGGACCAGTTGTTGTGGGGCGCGGCTGAGCCGCTGCGGCGAATGCTCCGTATTCTGCTCGAGGACTGATTGGGTAGAAACCGGCGAGTTCGGTGCGGACCGCCGGTATTCGGCCCGGCGCAGTGCCCGGAATCACAAGCAAGTTTAGCTTGCATGGCTAACTTCATGATGTTATTTTAATTATTCCGATTTCGACGCGCAGGGTGGCGCCGTGGCCAAGAAAATACAATATACAGCAAGCAATTTCAGACTGCGGACCTCTGCATGGGCGGTTGCATCAGCCTTGGCGGTCGCGGCTTTGCCCCTGGCCGCAGCCGCTGCCGGTTTGGGCAAGGTCACCGTCCTCTCTGCGATCGGTCAGCCTCTGCGCGCGGAGGTGGAGCTCTTTGCGACGCGCGAAGAACTTGCCGGTCTGCGGGCGCAGCTGGCGTCGCCGGATGCCTTCAAGCAGGCTGGCGTGGAATATGCGCCGACCTTGCTGGGCATCCGCTTCGCCATCGACAAGCGCCCGAATGGGCAGGCGATCGTCAGGCTGACTTCGGAGCGGGCGGTCAACGACCCCTTCGTCGATCTGTTGCTGGAACTCAACTGGCCGACCGGTCGCGTGATTCGGGAGTACACGTTCCTCCTCGATCCGGTGGAGTTCGCTGGCAAGACCGCTGCTCCGCCACCTGTCGCCAGGCCGCTGGTGTCGCCAAGGCCGTTCGCCGAAGAGCGCACCGTCGCAAGGCCCCAGCGCGGCGACTCCTACAGCCGGCCGCGGGCCACCGAACAGGCGCCGAAAAGCGGCGAGACCTACGAGGTGCGTCGCGGCGAAACGCTCGGCAAGATCGCCAGTGACCTCCGGCCCGAGGGGGTGTCGCTTGACCAGATGCTGGTCGGGCTCTTCCAGGCCAACCAGGACGCATTCGATCGTGGCAACATGAACCGGTTGAAGGCCGGCAGGATTCTTTCGATACCGGACAAGGGAAGTCTTGAGGCAATACCAAAGGACGAAGCCCGGCGAGTCGTCGTGGCGCAGTCCACCGACTGGGGTGGTTACCGCCGCAAGCTTGCCGCAGGTGCAGCCGACGCTCCCGTTCCGGAGGAGGCGGCGCGCCAGCAATCTGTCGGCAAGATCACGGCACGGGTCGAAGACCGGGCGGCACCGGCGGCTGAACCAAAGGATCAACTGAAGGTATCGAAGACGGAGCTCGCCGGCAGCAAGCCGGCGGTCCCCAGCAAGCGTGCCGACGAGGACTTGATTGCCAAGGAAAAGGCGCTCAAGGATGCCAATGAGCGTCTGGCCAGCCTCGAAAAGAATGTGGCCGAGTTGCAGAGGCTGGTGGAACTGAAGAGTCAGACGCTGGCTGATCTAGAAAAACAGGCAGCGGGCAAGGGCGGCGCGCCGGCAGCCGAGACGAAAAAGACCGTGGAAGACGCCCGAGCACCCGTGACGTCGCCGGGAGCGCCGGCGCCAGGCGTCGTTGGCGGGCGATCGGAGGTATCACCACCCCCTGCCTCACCGGTGGTCGCCGCCAAACCTGCCGATGTGCCTGCCGACAGCAAGCCCAGCGATGTGGCGGCGAAGCCTGAACCTGTACCACAGGAGCCAAAGGTCGAGCCCAAGCCGGAAGAGCCGAAACCGGTTGCAGCGCCCAAGCCGGCCGTTGCACCAAAAGCAAAGGCTGTGGCGGTCACCTCGCCGCCCGAAGAAGAGCCGGGGTTCTTCGAGGCGCTGCTGACCAGTACGCCCTTCCTGGCAGGCGGCGGCGGTGTCCTGGCGCTGCTTGCCGCTTACTGGCTGGCCAGGCGTCGTCATCGCAGCGAGACCTCCAGGTCGCTCGATGCGACCAGCACGATTGCTCCGCCAGGCGATAGTCTGGTCGCCAACTCGGTGTTCCACAACACGGGTGGGCAGAGCGTCGATACATCGCACTCGATGGCTCAGACCGATTTCAGCCAGGCCGGGCCAGGCAGCATTGATACCGATGAAGTGGATCCGGTGGCCGAGGCCGACGTCTACATGGCGTACGGCCGTGACGCGCAGGCTGAAGAGATTCTCCTCGAGGCCAAGCAGAAAGACCCGCGGCGTCATGCCATTCACCTGAAGTTGCTGGAGATCTATCTGGGGCGCAAGGACGTCAAGCCCTTCGACACGCTGGCGGCTGAACTCTTCAGCGTCACCGGTGGGGTTGGCGTCGAATGGGAGAAAGCTGCCGCGATGGGCTTGCAGCTCGACCCGTTGAACCCGCTGTATGGCGCCGCTGGAACAACTCCTGCCCCGTCGCGGGACTCCGAAACGACGATCATCGTGCGTCCCGAGACGATTCTGGAGAAGCCGAAGGCGTCGGCGCCGGATGAGCCAGCCTCCACGACCATCTTGCAGGATACCGTCACCAAGCCCGGCGAACTGGCGAAAATGGCTGCCGCCGCTACCGTCGCTACCGCCGCGGCTGCGCTGGTGCCGCCTGCCGCAGCGCCGGCAGTAGCCGCGCCGGTCGAACTGGCCAGCCTGGATTTCGATCTTGGTCTCGATGACGCGAAGCCGTTGGAGGCAAGCGCTGTCGAGGACGCTCACCTTGAAACCACTCTCGCGTTTCAAGGTCCGGCACCCGACGATCCACTCGATTTCGATCTGGCCACGTCCTATTCGGAGACGCCATCGCTTTCGGACGAGGAACTCGATGCGATGCAGCCGACGCCGCGGGTGGACATCGAGCCGCCGGAAATCACGATGCTCATCGCGCCCGGAACGGACCCGGGTACGCTTTCGGATGACATTGGAGTCGATTTCGCTTTCGATCTGAATGCCGCGTCGTCGGTTGAGCAGGGTGCCGAAACGGAGTTGCGTGTGCCCGCGGCGCCGGATGAGATGCTCGATATCGGCTCGGCTGGCGTCGATGCCCTGGAGTTCGACGTCAAGCTGACCGAGTCGACAGTTCTTGGCGAGGCGCTGCAGCATCCATCGTTCGACATCTCGTCAATCAGCCTTGACCTGGCCGACGATATGCCTAGGCGGGCTGAGGTGAGTGTTGCCGACCAATCGCCGGAAGCCTCCTTCGAAGCCGAGCAGGAGGATACCCTGGTCAATCCGGATTTCTCGGTGGAGAGCACCGACGCCGGACTGGATTCACGGTTCCCCCCGGATCTTGATCTGGCGGCGGAACCGGAGATCAGTTCGAGCGAGGAAGTGGCGACGAAGATTGACCTCGCCAGGGCGTATCAGGAGATGGGTGATCTCGAAGGGGCGCGCGAACTCCTGCAGGAGGTTCTCAGGGACGGTGATTCTCGGCAGCGCGAAGCGGCCAGCGCCCTTCTGACGGAACTCCGCGAGTAAGGCGTTAAGCAAAAATAACTTGAACATTTGTGGTGATTGGCCTATGGTTTCAGCATGGAGCAAGAGCTAGCCATAGAAGCCAAGTATCAAGCGCTGTGCGGCAGGCTGGATGAGGCCACGCTT
>JAFLDO010000052.1 GCA_017302455.1 Accumulibacter sp. | reverse complement strand
TCGTGCGCCGTAACGAGATCGTCCGGGTGCGCGAGGAGCGGCGGCGGGAGGACAAGTTGGCTCAGTTGCAGGCGAAGATCGCCGACCGTAACGCCTTCGTCAAGAACTCCAGGCGCGCCAGCGCGGCAACCGGCCTGGCCGCTTTGCAGCGCTGGGCCAAACGCCACAAACTCGCCGCGTTTGTCACCCTCGCGCTGAACGAACGCGTCATTGTCTGCACCATCGACCAGGAGGCTAAAGCGCAGGACGCCCTGCTCGACGGCTGCTATCTCCTGGAAACCGATGTGCCACAAGGCTTGATGGATGCGAAGGCGGTCGATGCGCGTTATCGCGATCTGCAAAAAGTCGAGCGCAACTTCCGCACGGTCAAAACCACCTTCCTGGAAATTCGCCCGATCTTCCTGCGCAAGGCTGAGCGTACCAAGGCACATGTCTTCGTGGCGATGCTCGCCTTGAAGATCACGCGGCGGTTTGAAGCGGCTCTCCACCGGACCTTCGGCAGCACCGTAGACGACCCCGCCACCATCACTCCGGACGACGCCCTGGTGGCCCTCGGACGATTGACCTATCTCTACAGCACCGACCGCAACGGTCAGCGTCACACGCATCTGCCACGCCCGGACGATCAACAGGCCAAAATCCTCGACGCCATCGGCCTTTCCTTCCCGCTCAAGGCCAAAGCCGAAAAGCGCGCCGTGTAGGCAGCCGCCGCTTTTGCGGCGCTGGCTTTTTCTTCAACAAAAACCCATACTTAAAGCGTAGTTGCGTCTACTGGCTAGAGGAAGATCCGTCTGAGCGGACTCACCGCCGCGACCATGCCGACGCTTCTCTTCCTGCGTGGCCCTTTACGCCGCGTTGTTCAAAGTACGACGCACAGTTGCGCCGGATCCGGACTTTGCACCTGCCACCGCAGCATGACTTAGCAATGAACGAGTTGGCGTACCGCGATTGTGAAGCCCGAGCATCTCGTGCGGCTGAACCTCGGTCGCGACTCGGTATTCCTGTGGCGCGCGCTGCTCGCAGGGCAGCGCGGCCGAGCCTTCGACCAGCCAAGGATCGCCTGCTGGGCTCTTCCTTCGTACTCGTGGCGCTGCTGGTTACCTGCGGCCTCGCCGGCTGCGCCACACGTCCGGTCAATCCGCGGATCGAGCACTTCGATCCTGCAACGATGTACACCTTCCAGCGGCCTTCGGAGAACCAGGAGGATCGCCAGCATTTCGTCTTGCTCGCCTTTTCGGGCGGGGGCATGCGTGCGGCTGCATTCTCCTACGGCGTGCTGGAGACCCTGCGCGACATGCAGATCACCACCCCAAGCGGCCGCAAGGTCCGGGCTCTCGACGAAGTCGAGGTCATTACCGGCGTATCGGGCGGAAGCTTCACTGCTCTTGCCTACGGGCTCTACGGCGACAGGCTCTTCGACGATTACGAGAGGCGGTTTCTCAGGCGGGACGTGCAGGGCCAGTTGATCGCCCGCGTGCTCAATCCTTTTAACTGGGGCGCGCTTGTTTCAACGGGGTGGGGCCGATCGGAGCTGGCTGCGGATCTCTACGATGACGTGTTGTTCAACGGCGCGACCTACGCCGACCTGAAGCGTGACGGTCCGCAAATCGTCGTGAGCGCCACTGACCTGTCTGAGGGCACACGCATCGACTTCAACAAACCGACATTCGATATGTTGTGCACGGACTTGGGAGGTTTCCGCCTCGCCCGCGCGGCCGCGGCTTCCTCCGCCGTTCCGGTGGTCCTGTCGGCCATCACCATCGACAACCACGGCGGGACCTGCGATTACCGTCCCCCTGCGTGGGCCAGGCTATTACTCGACAATCCCGATCCTCCGCGACCCGCCGTACGCTCGATCAAACACTTGAATGAATTGCGAGTCTACACGGACCAGTCGAGGCGACCCTACCTTCATCTTGTGGACGGCGGCATCTCCGACAATATCAGCGCTCGGGGTGTGCTGGATGTCCTATCGACGTTCGCGTCGCTCCACGCATTGGGCATGCCGACGCCGGTTGATCGTTTGCGCGAGGTTTTCGTATTCGTTGTCAACTCGCTGGCAACTCCTCCCAACGACTGGAGCTTGCACGAAAACCCACCTGGTATGGTCGAGCTGCTCATCCAGACCGCCGGCGCACCAATCGATCGCTACTCGTATGACACCGTTGAGACGTTGAAGGATATGCAGGCTGGGTGGGAGGTGTTACGGGTGGTGCGCACGGACATGAAGCCGATAGCGGAGGGAAATCCAAAGCTCGATTTCATCCTGCGGGCGCCGGACATCAATATCCACGTGATCGACGTGTCATTCGCCGTCCTGAAGGACTCGGCCGAGCGCGATTATCTGCACCGTTTGCCCACTTCGCTCGTTCTGCCAAGCGAAGCGGTCGATCGGCTTCGGGCCGCGGCGAGGACGGCAATCCTCGAATCGCCTGCCATTCGGAGGCTGATGAAGCAGGACATCGCGCGCATGGTCGGTAGTGAGCGGACATCGGCGGGCGCCGCGCAGATGGCGGTCGCGCCCGCGCGGGCGCCCGTGGACTAGCTGCACGGGTTCCTCCGACCGCCACCCCGCTGATGCATCGAGGTATCGTTGTCACGCGCTCTGGCTCACTTGGGGGTTGGAGTCGGTGACATCGACCACAGCGAGATCGCGAACACGTTGCTCCCACAGTTCCCTTGCGAGGGTGAGCACCACCGGACCGATCACCAGGCCGATCAGCCCAAGCACCTCGAAACCGCCAAGGCAACCCATCAGGACCCAGACGAAGCGCAAGCGGACTCCGTTACACGCGACTACCGGCCGGACAACCTTGTCGCCACAAAACAGGACGAAGCAGCCCAGTCCGAGCGCGAGAAGCGGTGGCGTGGTGGTGACTGTCATCGCGAGTTGCAACGCCAGCGCACCGACCGCTACATAGCCCAGGAACGGGACCAGCGCGAGCAAGCCGGTAACGGCGGCCCACACGGCGGCGTGCGGCACGCCGACAATCGCATACGCGACGCCGCTGGCGAGTCCATCGAAGAGGGCCACGACCAGCATGCTGTTTACCGAGGCGCGCACGGCCCGCGTAGCGAGGTCGGCAAAACCGTCAGCGTGCTCGCCTAGGCAGCGACGAAGGACGCGCCTGAAGCCCGCCGCCAGCGACTCGCCTTCCTGATACAGGAAGAACAACAGAAGGACCGTAAAAAAGATGATGAACGCGTGCCGCACCGTGAATTGTCCGAGCGACTGCGCCCACGGAACGAGCGCAGCCGCGTCGGTCCGCTGCGTCCACGTCAGAAGGGCACCCGGAGAGGCGAGCTGACTTTGCCAACGAGCGGCGAGCCATGGCCCGATTAGCGGTGCGTTCTCCAACCCCTGAGGAACCGCGATTCCCTTCTTGTCCGCGACGGCGATCGCCGACAGCAGCGCGTGCGCTTCGCTGAGCAGCGCGCCGAACGCAAACATCAACGGCGCCAGCACGAAAATCGTCAACGCGAGCGTGAAGATCAGCGAACTCGAGTTTCGGCCGATGCACCGTGGCAGGCGGGCCGCAAACCGTGTGTAGAGCGGCCAACTGGCGATCGCGGTCACGCACGCCGCGAGCATCGCTTGAAGGAAGCTGTTCAGGATCCAGGCCGACAGGATGACGATCAACGCGCCATAAAACCAGCCTGTCGGCAGCTTTATGGTCATCGTCTTCGGCGGCACTGGCGTTTCCCTGTCGGTCGGATTGCGCATGGTTCGCTCCGTGGTTCATGCAGGACGGGCCGTTTCGCGGCGGCCGTCCGGGCTCTATGCGTTCGGGGGCCCAAGCTCACCCCGTATTCGCAGGGGGTAGTGCCTCGGCGCCATCAAAAGCATGCTAAACGCCGCGCTGGCCCAAGTCATAAGCAGAGTGTCGGCATTGCGTCCCGATTTGGCTCGCCGGCAGGTGCCCGGACGCGGCGATGGCAGCGGTGCCGGCAAGCCGTGCGTGCCGAGCGCCTCGTCTGTGGCATCGGCACGGGCATTCGCCACCGAGTTCCCACGTATCGCAGACGTTTCGCTGACCACTCGGTAATTGGATGTGAGTACGCTACCCTCAGTATCACGAGAGAGTCATTTGAATGGAGAACCGACCATGAACGCAGCCTCAAATCCAACATCCTTGACCACCCCGACCGATGATCGAAGAGCGATTACGCCAAGCTCATCAAATGGGCCGAGCGCGCCTTCACCGAGCCAAGAGGCGCTTGAACCAGCCGCCGCATCGCGTCAGGCAGGCGCGCTCGGCGCCCGACCCGGTCGGCGCATCGGCGACCGCGCCTTGTACGAGTCCGAATGGCTGGAGAACGCGGATCGCATGACCAACGCAGCCATCGCCCACGCCACCGGTGGCATCTCGCCTACCTCCGTCGCGATGGACCTTTTCGGCTGGATGGCGCATCTGGCCAGTTCCCCCGGCAAGCAGTTCGAGCTCGGCCAGAAAGCCGTGCGGAAGGCGCTGCGTCTGGGGCGCTACGCCGCGACGTGCGCGGCCGACCCCGGCGCCACGCCTTGCATCGAGCCACTGGCGCAAGACCATCGATTCGAGCATGAGGCCTGGCAACGCTTTCCGTACAACGTCATCTATCAGGCCTTCCTTCTGGATCAGCAGTGGTGGCACAACGCCACGACCGGCGTCCGCGGAGTTTCCAAACACAACGAAGAGGCGGTCTCGTTCATCACGCGCCAAGTGCTCGACATGTTCTCGCCCTCCAACATTCCGTTCCTCAATCCCGAAATCGTGCAAACCACCCTCGCCGAGGGAGGCGCCAACCTGCTGCGCGGCGCGCAGAACTTCGCCGAGGACTTGCGGCGAGGTATCCGCGGCGAGCCGCCGGCCGGCACCGAGACGTTCCAGGTCGGCAAGAATCTCGCCGTCACTCCCGGCAAGGTCGTCTACCGCAACCGCCTGATGGAGCTGATCCAGTACACGCCCACCACGGCGAGCGTTCAGCGCGAACCGGTGCTGATGCAATCGGCGTGGATGATGAAGTACTACATCCTGGACCTGTCGCCGCACAACTCACTGGTCAAATACCTCGTCGATCGCGGTCATACGGTGTTCATGATCTCGTGGCTCAACCCTAGGCCTGAGGATCGCGATCTGGGCCTGGAGGATTACCGCAAGCTTGGCACCATGGCGGCGATCGACGCCATTTCCAACATCCTGCCGGACCGCAAGATCCACGCCGTCGGTTACTGCCTGGGCGGCATTCTACTGACCATCGCCGCGGCGACGATGGCGCGCGACGGTGACGACCGTCTGGCCAGCGTCACCCTGTTCACCACCATGACCGACTTCACCGAGGTCGGCGAAATCAACGTCTTTATGGATGCCGGCGAGGTCACCATGCTCGAGGACATCATGTGGCAGAAAGGCTATCTCGATCACAAGCAGATCTCCGGCGGTTTTCAGTTGCTCAAGTCTGCCGACCTGATCTGGTCGAAGATGGTACGCGAGTACTACCTTGGAAATCGTGAACCGATGTTCGACCTGATGGCCTGGAACGCGGACGGCACACGCATGCCCTACCGCCAGCACTCCGAGGTTCTGCGCCGACTGTACGTCGATAACGAATTGTTCGAGGGCAAGTACATGGTCGGCGGGCGCGCCATCTCGATCAGCAACATCCACTGCCCGATTTTTGCCGTCGCCGCGGTGGCCGACCACGTCGCCCCCTGGCATTCGGTGTACAAGCTGCACCTGCAGAGCGACGCGACCGAACTCAGCTTCGTGCTCACCAGCGGCGGCCATAACGTCGGCATCGTCAACGAGCCGGGCCGCCCGCGACGCAAGTTTCAGATGGCGACCTGCAAGGAAGGCGAACGCTGTCTCGATGCCGAGACCTGGAAGGCGCAGACGCCGGTCACGCAAGGCTCGTGGTGGCCCGCCTGGGACCAGTGGCTGACGCAGCATTCGAGCGGCGGCGCTACGCCGCCAATCATGGGCGCCCCGGACAAGGGCTATGAGCCGTTGTGCGACGCGCCCGGGACCTACGTGCATCAGAAGTGACAGAACTGCCTGGAGAACGGAACCTTCGATGCGATCAATGTCGGAGACGCGGCGAGCCTGACTTGGGCGCTGCAGGCCGATGACCTTGAAACGTAGGCGACCGTGACCGGAGATAGGAACCTGATGTGGGCATACTTCGCGACCCGAAAAGGCCCGGGCCGCGAAGCTACCGGCAACAGCATGAGCTAATTGTTTCTAGGAGAACGAGTGATGACACAACTGAGTGCAACCGAACAATTTTTTGAAGACCTCAAGAAGGAGGTCAAAGGTTCTGCGGGCCCCCTTGAAGGCAAGAAGGCCTTGATCGTCGGCATCGCCAACGATCAGTCGATCGCCTATGGCTGCGCGCTCGCCTTCCGTGCCTTCGGCGCGGATATCGCGATGACCTATCTCAACGACAAGACCAAGAAGTACACACAGCCGCTGGCCGATCACCTCGGCGTCGATCCTGCCCTGTATCGCCCCTGCGACGTGCGCGTAGAGGGGCAACTGGAGGCTGTGTTCGAGGCCATCGGCAAGACCTGGGGAAAACTGGATATCGCCCTGCATTCCATCGCTTTCGCGCCGCGTGAGGATCTGCATGGCCGCGTTACCGATTGCTCCCGCGACGGCTTCCTGAGCGCGATGGATGTCTCCTGCCACTCGTTCATCCGCATGGCGAAGCTGGCGGAGCCACTGATGAAGGACGGTGGAGCACTATTTACCATGAGCTATTACGGCGCCGAGAAGGTGGTCGAGCATTACAACGTGATGGGGCCCGTCAAGGCAGCGCTCGAGGCATCGGCCCGGTACCTGGCGGACGAGCTGGGACCGAAAGGAATCCGCGTCCATCCGATGTCACCCGGCCCGATCCAGACCCGCGCCGCAACGGGAATCGATCGCTTCGACGAGTTGATGGAGATTGCCGCACAACGCGCCCCCAGCCGCATGCTGGTCACAATCGAGGATGTAGGTATGGCGACGGCGTTTCTCGCTTCGGACTTTGCGAAGTTGATTACCGGAGATACCATCCATGTCGACGGCGGTTACCATATCGTTGGCTGAGGGAAGAAGGGCCACGCAGCAACGCCGAGCCTCTCAAAGGTCGCGACAAGTGATCCAGCTCCATAGCACAACGGGTGTAACGATACGCGTGACCCGCCCGGACGATAGGGAACGCATTGTGAAGGCGTTTCGAGTGTTGGATCCCCGATCGATCTACCTGCGGTTTCTCTTTCACAAGAAGGAGCTGAGAGTTGCGTCGGCTCTGCGAACCCGACCGTGCGCGAAGTTGTGCTGGTTGCGACGATCGGAAGCGGCAATCAGGAGATCATTGAGTGAACCTGGCCACGCGCTCCGCCGTGCAGGGCGCCTCAGACCCCTATTGCCCACCATACATCACCGCGGCAGCGCGAGTGAGTGATTGCGGAGCCGGACCAATGAACCAGGATCTCCTGATGGTGCTGGAGTGCGCGACCGTGCACTACCAGCCGATTGTCGATCTCGATACTGGCGCTATTGCGGGTTTCGAAGCGTTGTTGCGGACCGTCGACGCCGATGGCGATGCGGGTTCGATCGGCCCCGTCATCGAGCAGATCGAAAGCGATCCAGTGCTGCTCGATCGCCTGATGCGGCGGTTGCTAGGCATGATCAGTCGCGACGCGGTGCCACTGTTCGAACGCTACCCCGGTTTTTACGTCAGCGTGAACGTACCGCCGGCGATACTCGGTGCGCGAACTGCGCTCGGCGAGCCAGCGATGCGTGGCATGCTCTCTGATTTTGACTTGGAACCCTATCTCGGCCGTCTGGTTTGCGAGATAACCGAACGGCAGGCGCTCAGTGCGCAAGGGCGCGCCGCGCTTGAACTCGCGCGGCAGGTCGGGATCCGGCTTGCGGTCGATGATGTCGGCACCGGGCACAGCGGCATCGCGCAAATGCTCGGCCTCACCATCGATGTCCTGAAGCTGGACCGCTCGCAGGTCGTGCTGCTGACCACGGACGTGACAGCCGAGCGGCTGGTGCGGGGCATTATTGTCCTGGCATCCATGATTCGCGCGCGGGTTGTTGCCGAGGGCGTGGAGTCGGCGGCGCAGGCTTTTTTTCTGCAGGCCGCCGGCGTCGACTACGGACAGGGGTGGTTCTGGAGTCCGGCGCTGCCGGCGGCCGAACTGCCGAAGGTGTTCGAGGCCGGTTTTCCGAATTGGCGCCGCGATCTGGTCGCGCGGCTCAACGAGGCACGTTGATGCAGATGGGGTGACGGTCGGTCGCCAATTCAGGGGGGAAGTGCAACTCGCACACGGTCATGCCACGCGCCGAACGGATGGCAGCGTCGCCACCGTGGGCGCGCATGATCGAGCGGGTGATTGCCAGGCCCAGTCCAGCGCCATCGCTCGCTCGTTGCCGCGAGGAATCTACGCGGTAGAAGCGGTCGAACAGGCGTGGCAGGTGCTCGAGGGCAATGGTTTCACCGGAGTTTTGCACCGATAGGCGAACGCCGGTATCGCCCGTGTCGTCCACATGAACGCTTACTTGACCACCCACCGGAGTATGGCGCAGGGCGTTCGACAGCAGATTGCTGATCGCCCGCCGCAACATCAACTGGTCGCCGCCGACGCGGCCGCTTCCGGAGCAGGTGAGCGTGATCGTCTTCTCCTCGGCCAGTGCCTCGTAGAACGCGAACAAGCCCTTCACTTCGTCCACCAGGTCGAGGGGCTCCTGCCTGGGCATCACCAGGTCGTTGTCTGCCCGGGCCAGGAAGAGCATGTCGGCAATCATCCGCGAGAGGCGCTCCAGTTCCTCGGCGTTGGAAGCCAGTACATCGCCGTACTCGCCGGCGGGTCTTTCCTTGGCGAGAGTGACCTGGGTCTGTGTCAGCAGATTGGTGACGGGGGTCCGCAATTCATGCGCGATGTCCGACGAGAAGGCCGTCAGCCGCCGGAAAGAGTCCTCCAGGCGAGCCAGCATCTCGTTCAGAGTCGCGGTCAATTCGGCGAGTTCGACGGGGATCGCGTCGGCAGGAAGTCGGGAGTGCAGCCGATGCGCGGTAATTGCCGCGGCTTCTCGCCGGATCGCCTGCAATGGGGCGAGTCCGCGGCGGACGGCGAGCCAGCCGAGGACGCCCGTCAGGAGGGCGGCCAGGATGACGAACGACCATAGCGTCGTCCGGAACGACTTCATGAAATGCTCGTGGTGCGAAACATCGGTGGCGACGCCGACGATCAGTGGGTGGAACCCCTTGATCCCGGTGCGAGCGAGAGCGGAAATGCCGCGTAGCGGCCGCTTGTCGCCAGTCGTCCAGACTGTCGGGCGCGCCTGATCCGCCTGCGACGCGCTCTCCAGCAGCGTCCGGGGAAACTCGGCAGCGCGGGTAGCAAAAAGCGTCCGCCCGTCCGGCGCCAGGACGATCACCGCCAAACCATCGTGGCCAACCAGCGAGTCCGCCAGTTGCTGTGGCAGCGCATCGAGATCGGCCTGCGAGTGAGCCTTCTCGAGAGCGTGTTGAGCCAGTTTGAGCTTGCCGGAAAGCACCTCCATATCCTGTTCTTCGAAGTGGCGCTCGACGGCGCCGGCGATGAGGTAGCCAAGCAAGAGCAGGACAACCGTCGAGGACAGCGCGAAGAGCATCGTCAAGCGGAAGGTCATCGACCGCATGCCGCTCAAGCGCATGCCGTCACCTCCAGAACATAGCCCATGCCACGTACGGTACGGATCAGTTTCGGCTCGAAGCCATCGTCCATCTTTGCCCGCAGGCGCCGGATCGCCACCTCGATCACGTTGGTATCGCTGTCGAAGTTCATGTCCCAGACCTGCGAGGCGATCAGCGAGCGCGGCAGAACCTCGCCCTGACGGCGCAGCAGCAGTTCCAGCAGGGCGAACTCCTTGGCCGTCAGATCGATTCGTTTGCCGGAACGGTTCACCCGTCGGCGCATCAAGTCGAGTTCCAGATCGGCGGCGCGCAGAAACTCCGACTCCGTGGCCTTGCCGCCGCGGCGCAGCAGGCTGCGCACCCGCGCCAGCAGTTCGGAGAACGCGAACGGCTTCACCAAATAGTCGTCGGCGCCCAGTTCGAGGCCGCGAACCCGATCATCGACATGATCGCGGGCTGTCAGGAACAATACCGGCATGTCCTTCCCCGACTTGCGAATTCCCCGCAGCACCGACCAGCCATCGATGCCCGGCAACATCACGTCTAGAATCACCAGATCGTAGGCCTCGGTCAGCGCGCAGTGCATGCCGTCTTCTCCGTCGCGTGCCAGATCGACGACGAAACCGGCTTCCAGCAGACCCTGCTTGAGGTAGTTGCCTGTCTTCGGCTCGTCTTCGACGACCAGGATCTTCATCAGTGCACTCCTTTGCCGGACCTATACTCTCCCACCAGTCTGCGCCGGCGCTTGCCCTTTCCGCGAAGATTACAGGAATGTAATCAAGCAGACAGCTTCCTGTCAGGCTGCCGACAGCATCATTCGGCCATGACCGAGGATCTCCGACGCATGCGGCAACCGACCACTGCGAGTGGGCACGACGAACGATCGCAGGAATCCCGTCGGGTCCGGCCGCTTCGGGTGCTGCCGTGCGGGTTTCTCGGGGCGCAGGCATGCGCGCTCGGGCTGGCGCTGGCCATCGCCGCCCCGGCCTGGCCACAGGACAAGGCCATCGGCAGGACCGTCGAGAGCCTGCTCGTCTTTGCCCGAGAGACCAATCCCGAGTACGCTGCGATACGCTCCGAAGCCGACGCCGCGCTGGAGCGCGTGACGCCCGCCGGTGCGCTGGCCGACCCGAAGTTCAGGATGGAACTGCGCGACATCACCAAGTCCGGCGACCAGAATCCCACGCTGTCACCCAGCCAGGTCGGCAGTACCCGCTACCTGCTGTCGCAGGATCTGCCGTGGTTCGGCAAGCGTGAGCTGAAGCGGGAAATCGCCGAATTCGAAGCCGAAGGCGCAACGAGCCGGGCGCGGGGAACCTGGTCCGACCTCGCCGCGCGCATCAAGGCCGCGCACGCGCAACGCTATTACCTCTCCCGCAACGAAAAACTGACCCGGGAAATCCTCGAACTGATCGTTCGCCTGGAGAAGGTTGCACAGGTTCGCTATGCCGGCGGTCTCGCCGCCCAGCAGGATGTGATCCGCGCCCAGGTCGAGCAGACCAGCATGCGCAGCGAACTGGTGACACTGGAAAGCGAGAGCCGCCAGGTCGATGCGCGCCTCAATGCCCTGCTCGCGCGTCCGGCTGCGGCAGAACTCGCGCCACCGGAAAGGCTGCCGGTGCTGCCGACAGCCGCCAGACTCGACTACGCGACGCTCGAAGAGCGCGTGCGCGCGCGCAACCCCGTGCTCTTTGCGGAAGAATCGCGCCTCAAGGCGGCCGAGAAAAGCCGTGAACTCGCCTACCGGAATCGTTATCCGGATTTCACCGTCGGCTTCGGCCCCATCCAGTACCAGAACGCCGTCAAGGAATGGGAAGTAATGGTCGAACTCAACATCCCACTGCAACTGAGCACGCGGCGGGCCCAGGAACGCGAATCGGAAGCCATGCTGTCGGCCGCCCGGTCGCGCAAGGAAGCCACCGCCAATCAGGTGCTCGCCGACCTCGCGGAGAATCTGGCCGGCATCGAGGCGGCGCGGCGCATCGAAATGCTGGCGACGACCAGCCTCCTGCCGCAGGCGGAACTGACGTTTCGGGCGGCACTGGCCGGTTACGAAAACGGCAAGGTCGATTTCGCGACGCTCCTCGAAGCGCAGCGGCAGATTCGGCAGGCCCGGCAGAGCCAGATCAAGGCGCAGAGCGAAGCGCAGATCCGTCTCGCCGCCATCGAAAGGCTACTGGGGGAAGACTTGTGAAGCAGGCAACCGGAATCGCCATCGGTCTCGTCGCGGTGACGGTGCTGGCCGCCGGCAGCGGCTATTGGCTGGGCAGCAGGGGGGCCGTACCCCCCGGTGAAGGCAGCGCTACCATGACCGCCGCTGCCGCAAAGGGCGCCGGCGAACCGGAGAAGCGGAAGGTGCTTTACTACCGCAATCCGATGGGCCTGCCGGATACCTCGCCGGTCCCGAAGAAGGACTCGATGGGGATGGACTACACACCCGTCTACGCCGACGAGCAGGACGACGAGCCAGCTTCCGCCAACCAGATCCGGATCAGCACCGAGAAGGTCCAGAAGCTCGGGGTGCGCACCGAGGCCGCCCAGCGCCGCACCCTGGACAGGACGGTGCGTGCTGCCGGTCGGATCGAGCCGGACGAGCGACGTCTGTTCACCATCGCCCCCAAGTTCGAGGGTTACGTCGAGCGCCTGTACGTGAATGTCACCGGCCAGCCGGTCGGCAAGGGGCAGCCCCTGTTCGAGGTCTACAGCCCGGAACTCGTCTCCGCCCAGCGCGAGTACACCGTCGCCGCGCAGGGCGTGACCGCGCTCAAGGAGGCCGGCGGTCAGGCGCAGACAGGCATGCAGGACCTGGCCAACGCCAGCCTGCAGCGCCTCAGGAACTGGGATGTCTCGCCCGAGCAGGTCAAGGCGCTCGCCGAATCCAGCGAAGCGAAACGGACGCTGACCTTCCGCTCGCCGGTGGCAGGCATCGTCACCGAGAAGAAGGCCGTTCAGGGCATGCGCTTCATGCCCGGCGAAGCGCTCTATCAGGTGGCGGACCTCTCCTCGGTGTGGGTCATCGCCGACGTCTTCGAGCAGGACATCGGCCTGGTCAGGACCGGCGCCAGGGCGAAGATCCGGATCAACGCCTACCCGGACAAGCTCTTCGAGGGTGCCGTCACCTATGTCTATCCGACCCTCAAGAGCGACACGCGAACCGTTCCGGTACGCGTGGAACTCGCCAATCCCGGCCTGCTGCTCAAGCCGGCCATGTTCGCCCAGGTCGAGCTGGCCGTGTCGGCCAAGGGGCCGATGGTCAGCGTTCCGCTCTCGGCAGTGATCGATAGCGGCACCCGCCAGGTCGTCCTGATCCAGCAAGGTGAAGGCCGCTTCGCGCCGCGCGAGGTCAAGCTCGGCGCCCGCAGCGACGACTACGTGGAAGTCGTCGATGGCGTGAAGGACGGCGAACAGGTGGTGGTCGCGGCCAACTTCCTGATCGATTCGGAGAGCAATCTCAAGGCGGCACTCGCCGGTTTCGCCCCCGCGGCCAGCGCCGACGCCGGCAAGGCCGGCAGCGCCGCCAACCCGCACGCCGGTCACTGACAGACCTCAGCAGAGACTGACGGAGATTCGGCACCATGCTGGCGAAAATCATCGACTGGTCGGGTGGCAACCGTTTCCTGGTCCTGCTCGCCACCCTTTTCGTCACCATCGGCGGCATCTACGCGGTCCTCCGGACACCGATCGATGCCTTGCCCGATCTTTCCGACGTGCAGGTGATCGTGTACACCGAGTACCCCGGTCAGGCACCGCAGGTCGTCGAGGATCAAGTCACCTATCCCCTGAGCACGGCCATGCTGTCGGTCCCGAGATCGCGCGTGGTGCGCGGCTTCTCCTTCTTCGGCGCCTCCTTCGTCTACATCATCTTCGAGGACGGCACCGACATCTACTGGGCACGCTCACGCGTCCTCGAATACCTGAGTTTCGCTTCCAGCCGCCTGCCCAGGGGCGTTACGCCGTCGCTCGGGCCGGATGCCACCGGCGTCGGCTGGGTCTACCAGTACGCGCTGCTCGCCAGAGACAAGACGCTCGCCGAGTTGCGCACGATCCAGGACTGGTATGTGCGCTACCCACTGAGCAAGGCGCATGGCGTCGCCGAAGTGGCATCGATCGGCGGCTTCGTGCAGACGTATCAGGTCACCGTCGACCCGGTGAAGCTGCGCGCCTACGGGATCCCACTGATGAAGATCGCGCAGGTGATCCGCGATTCCAACCGCGACGTCGGCGGCCGGGTGGTGGAAATGGCCGAGACCGAATACATGGTGCGCGGCAAGGGTTACCTGCGCGGCAAGAGCGACATCGAGAGACTGGTCGTCAAGAGCGACAGGGGCACCCCCGTTCTGATCCGCGACATCGCCCGCGTCGAACTCGCACCGGACGAACGGCGCGGCCTCGCCGAACTCAACGGCGAAGGCGAAGTGGTGTCGGGGATCGCCATGGCGCGCTATGGTCAGAACGCTCTCGAAGTGATCCATAACGTGAAAGCCAAGATCGCCGAAATCGGCCCCGGGCTGCCTGAGGGAGTGACGGTGGAAACCGTCTATGACCGTTCCGAGCTGATCCACCGCGCCATCGAGACGCTCAAGCGAACGCTGCTCGAAGAATCGTTCATCGTCGCGCTGGTCTGCATCGTCTTCCTGCTGCACGTGCGCAGCGCGCTGGTCGCCATCCTGATGCTGCCGGTCGGCATCCTCATCGCCTTCATCGCCATGCGCTCGCTGGGAATGAATTCCAATCTGATGAGTCTCGGAGGAATTGCCATTGCCATCGGCGCGATGATCGACGCGGCGATCGTGATGATCGAGAACGCCCACAAGCATCTCGAGCGCCTGCCCGCGGGGCACTCACCCGGCGACCGCGCTGAAGCCATGCTCGCCGCCTGCCGGGAGGTCGGGCCGGCGCTGTTCTTCTCCTTGCTGGTCATCACCGTTTCCTTCCTGCCGGTCTTCAGCCTGGAAGGCCAGGAAGGCCGGCTGTTCTCGCCGCTTGCCTACACCAAGACCTTCGCGATGGCCGGCGCCGCACTGTTGTCGATTACGCTGGTGCCGGTGCTGATGCTGCTGTTCATCCGCGGCAGGATCCTGCCCGAAGCGAAGAACCCGGTGAACCGCTTCCTGATCTGGGTCTATCGGCCGATCATCGCCGGCGTCATGCGCTGGAAAAAGCTGACCCTCGTTCTCGCCGTCCTGGCCATGGCGCTCTCTCTCTACCCGGCCTCGCGGCTCGGTTCCGAGTTCATGCCGACGCTCAACGAGGGGACGCTGCTGTACATGCCCACCTCGCTGCCCGGAATGTCGATCACCAAAGCCGCCGAGCTGATGCAGACCCAGAACAAGATCATCGAGCGCTTCCCCGAGGTGGCGTCGGTGTACGGCAAGGCCGGGCGCGCCAACACCGCCACCGACCCGGCGCCGACCGAGATGTTCGAGACGGTGATCAACCTCAAGCCGGAATCCGAGTGGCGCGCCGGCATGACCACCGACAAGCTGATCGCCGAACTCGACAAGGCGCTGCAGTTTCCCGGTGTCGCCAACGCCTGGACGATGCCGATCAAGGCGCGTATCGACATGTTGTCCACCGGTATCCGCACGCCGATCGGCATCAAGGTCTTCGGCAAGGACCTCGACGAAATGGAAACGCTGGCCAAGGAAATCGAGGCGGTGGTGAAAACCGTCCCCGGAACGACCAGCGCCTTTGCCGAACGCATCACCGGCGGCTTCTACCTCAACATCGAACCCGACCGCGAGCAACTGGCGCGTTATGGGCTGGCCGTCGGCGAACTCCAGGACGTCATCGGCAGCGCGCTGGGCGGTGAAATGGTGACCACGACCGTCGAGGGCCGCGAGCGTTTCGGCGTCACCATCCGCTATCCGCGCGAGCTGCGCTCCGACCCGCAGCAGATCGCCCGCGAAGTGCTGATTCCGACCATGAACGGGGCGATGATCCCCCTCGGGCAACTGGCCCGGGTGGTCGTCGCCAAGGGACCCCCGAGCATCCGCACCGAGAACGCGCTGCTTTCCGCCTACATCTACGTCGACATTCGCGACCGCGACATCGGCGGTTACGTCGCCGACGCGAAGAAGGCGGTCGCCGAGCAGGTCAGCTTCCCGCCCGGCTACTACGTGACCTGGAGCGGCCAGTTCGAATACATGGAGCGGGCAACCGAGAAGATGAAGATCGTCATTCCGGTGACGCTGCTGTCGATCTTCCTGCTGCTCTACCTCAACTTCAAGCGCCTCACCGAAACGCTGATCGTCATGCTCTCGGTGCCTTTCGCCCTGGTCGGCGGCATCTGGCTGCTGTGGCTGCTCGACTACAACCTTTCAGTCGCCGTGGTCATCGGCTTCATCGCGCTCGCCGGGGTGGCGGCCGAGACGGGCGTGATCATGCTGATCTACCTCGACCATGCCTGGGAAGCTGTCCAGGCGAAATGCCGCGCAGCGGGGCGCGCGCCAAACGTCGACGACCTCTACGCGGCGATCATGGAAGGCGCCGTCGAGCGCGTACGACCGAAGATGATGACCGTCGTGGCGATCATGGCCGGTCTGCTGCCGATCCTGTGGGGGACAGGGACGGGTTCGGAAGTGATGAGCCGAATCGCGGCGCCGATGGTGGGCGGGATGATCTCGTCAACGGTGCTCACGCTGGCGGTGATTCCGGCGATCTACGCACTGGTCAAGCAGTGGCGGCTCCGGCCGGGCAGCGGTTGAAATTTCTCAGAAACGTCCGATGAAGGTCGCGCCGAAGAGAGGCGCCGGGTCGAAGTCCTCCTTGCGGACCAGATGTCCGGATGAATTCTCGACGCGTAGCCTCCCGTTTGCTACGACGCCGCCATAGAGGTGCAGCGCCAATTGGTCGGTGAAGTTGCGCGTTACTCGAACGAACACCGGCATACCGCTCTCTTCGCCGATGCCGTTACGCACCGGGCCGGTCTCGCTCAGGCGAAAACGCAGAACCCGATAGGCCACGCCGACACCGGCAGTCCAGCCGCCATCAAAGTAGTAACCAAGTTCCAGTCCGGCTGGCCCCGTCGGGCCGCTGGGGAGGGGATTGGTCAGGCGCCAGTGGTCTCCGAAGCGCCAGTCGATGACCAGTAACGGGAATACGCTGGTTTTCTCGATCCCGTCGAATACGCCTATGCCCAGGCCGAGACGATTGCCACGCTCGAAGCGCCTGGACCCGGAGACTGTGGCGCCCCAGATGAGCGAATCGCCGGATTTCGCCCCATTTTCCCTGAACCAGTCCACCGACGGCGCTACTCCTACGCTCCAGCCGTCGCCGACCTCGAACGAGAGCGGTGCCGATACGCCGTAACGTTGAACGATGTTCCACGGCGCCACTCTGTCGAAAGCGCCGGAGTTGGAGAACGAATAGTCGAGATAGTCGTAGGTGAGGGTGATACCCGCGCGCCTGCCGCCGCCAAGGTCCTGGGAAACCCCACCGCGCAGGATCGCGCCGCCAACGCTGAAATCACCGCTGCGGTCGAGGTCGGCGTTCCCCTGGTAGACCGGCGTGAGCGAGACGAACGCTTGCCTCTCACCCGCCTCGCCCCCCTGCACAGAACCCGTGACCGCCATCAGCGAGGCAAGAACCGTCAAGCTTGGTACGCGCCAAGACCGTGAGTTCATAACGATTTCCTTTTATATATATCAGGCGGCCCGAAGGACAGGCTTAGTCGGGGTGAAAGCGAATGGACATCAACGGCCTGCCGGCCCTGATCGGATGGCTCCAACTGGTCAGTGGTTACGTCCAACGTTCGCGGCGGGAGACTGACAACCGTATGCCCGCAAGTAGCATCGATCTCCTCAAGGTCGGCCCCAATGGCAGGGAGGTCGAAATTGAACCTCCGCGCATGTTCGGCGCGATACTTCCGTGCTTCTTCAACGATGGGGTCGATCATCACAAATCTCCGAAGACCTCTTCCGGTGTGCCAAAAAGGCGCATTGGTGCGAGTTTACCCCAGAAGGCCGAGCTTCTCCGAGCCAAGCGTAGAGCTTCAGTCTGGCGCCGCTTGTCTTCTTCCTGTTGCACGTGCGCAGCGCCCTGGTGGCCATCCTGATGCTACCAATCCGCATCTCTATGCATTCATCGGCATGCGCTCGCCGGGAATGAGTTCCCAGCGGATGTGTCTCGGCGTAATTGCCATCGGCGCGACGATCGACGCGGCGATCATGATAGTTGAGCACGCCCAGCAACACCTCGACTCCACGGGCAGGAAGGATTACCGACGAGCACGAGTGAATCGCCCGCTTTAATCGCTCCACGACGGTGCCCAGCACTGCCGGGAAGAGGCACCGATCACCATCCGGTAGACAAATGTCACTCCTTCCCCTGACTCGTGCCAGCGCGCCAGATTCAACTCCCCATGCCAGGAACGCTGCCGGCGCCCTTCTTGCGCAGCGCATGGATCTTGGCGAGTCCGCCACGCGCCGTTTCCCGATAGCTCGCCTTCATGTCGCAGCCCGTTTCCCACATCGTGCGCACGACCTCGTCGAAGGACACGATGTGGTGGCCGTCGGAGAGCAGGGCGTAGGCGGCGCAGTCGACGGCGCGTACCGCGGCAATCGCATTGCGTTCGATGCAGGGAATCTGCACGTAGCCGCCGATGGGGTCGCAGGTGAGGCCCAGATGATGTTCCAGCCCCATCTCCGCTGCATATTCGATCTGCCGTACCGAGCCCCCCAGCAGTTGCGCGGCAGCACCGGCAGCCATGGCGCAGGCCGTCCCCACTTCGCCCTGGCAGCCGACTTCGGCGCCCGAGATCGAGGCGTTGCGCTTGACGAGGTTGCCGATCAGTCCGGCCGTGGCGAGGGCGCGGTGGATCTTTTCGTCGGACAGTTGCGCTTGTTGCTGCAGGAAGAACAACACGGCGGGCAACACGCCACAGGCGCCGCAGGTCGGCGCGGTCACGACCTCGCCGCCGGCGGCATTCTCCTCCGACACGGCCAGCGCGTAGGCAAACTGCAGCGCGGTTTGTCCGAAGTAGCCGGCGAGACTTTGCGCGCGCGCGTGATAGGCCGAGGCCTTGCGCGGCACGTTCAGCGTCCCGGGCAGGCGGCCTTCGGCATTCAGGCCGCTGGCGATGGCTCTCCGCATGCTGCTCCAGACGCCGCTCAGATATGGCCAGATCGGCGGTCCTTCGTGGCGGTCGACAAGCTCCCAGATCCGCAGGCCTTCGCGTTCCGCTTCTTCGAGAATCTCCCGCATGCCGGCATACGGATAAACATCGTCGCCGCCGTCGGGTTGGCCGTTTTCGTCGAGCAAGGCGCCGCCGCCCACCGAGTACACGACGCGCGCGGCAAGAACGCCGCCGCCGGCGTCGAGGGCCTCGAACTGCATGCCGTTGGGGTGCCGCGGCAGCAAACGATCCGGTAGCCAGACGATGTCGACCGGCGTCGGCGCAAACGGTACGCTGACCGCCCGGTCGGTCAGGTGGCCGCGGCCGGTGGCCGCCAGGGTGCCGTACAGCGTGACGCGCAGGCGTGCAGCCGTGGGGTTGGCGGCCTTGAAGGCTTGCGCGGCAAAGCGCGGCCCCATGGTGTGGCTGCTCGAGGGCCCGAGGCCGATGCGGTAGAGTTCGCGCAGGGATTTCACGTCATCAGCCTCCCACTTTCTCGTTGAACTCGTCGATCATCCGACCGAGATCGGCGGCCTGGGTGCGGAGACAGCCCCAGTAGCTGCGGCCATCGTTCCGGCGGAGTCCGACGCAGGCTCGGCGCCCGCGATGCTGTCGCCGGGGCACGCCGTCTTCTCGAACACCTCGGTCATCGCCGGTCCGGTGACCTTGGAGTGTCAGAGCGAGTCGGGTAACGGGTTGAACTGGCTGCAGATCGCCGCATGCGGACGTGGATGAGGTCACTCGCGACGGATCTCACACCGGCTTGTTGATCAGTGCGTCATCCATTTGCGTGGCGCGCAGACGGGCTGGCCTGTTCTCGAGGCGAGCAAAGTAATCGCGAAACTCGGCGCGATCGGGCAAGGTGCCAAACTGCAGGCCATAGCCAATCTGCGAGCCGACGTAGACGTCAGCCGCCGAGAAGTGGTCGCCAGCGATATAGGGATGCGCACTGACGGCCCTGGCCAGCGTATTGACCACCAGGTCGAGATTGCCATAGCCCACCATCCTCTGCTTTTCCTCACTGACCACGAAGCCCAGCGCGTTGTTGGTCGTCGCCTGCTCGAAAGGCCCGGCGGCGAAGAAAAGCCACCGATAGTAATCCTGCCGCTGCGCCGCTGGCGGTGCCAGGGCCGCTGCCGCAAACACGTCTGCCAAATAGGCAATGATGGCGGCGCATTCCGTGACCACTCTCCCCTGGTGCACGATCGCCGGCACCTTGCCCATCGGGTTGATATCGGTGTACGGCGGCGTTTTCATCTGAAGACCGTATTGCACGATTTCGGTTTGATAAGGCGCTTCGCACTCTTCCAGCATCCAGCGCACGATACGGCCACGACTTTGTGGATGGGTATAGAAAACCAGGTCAGACATGTTGAGCCCCTTGCAATGTTGAGGTGGATTCGATCAAAACGGGCTGCTGGAGGTAGACATCGATGCTCCGCCGACAAGCCTGCATTGACGGCGGTGACACGATGGACCGACGGTGGTTGCACCGGGCTCTGCTGGCGCCCACACGCTGGCTGCCGACCGGAGGGTGATACGACGCGACGGGGTCATTGCTCATGCGTGTCGGTCTGCAGGGTCCGCTCGGAGGCGATCCGGGGCAGGATGAGGACGAACGCGACCCCCTTGCCCACGTCGCTGAATCCGCGAATCGTTCCTCCGAGCACCCCGGTGACCAGATTATAGACAATGTACAAACCCAGGCCGCTGCCACCTTGGCCCAGCCGGGTGGTGAAGAACGGCTCGAAGATACGATGGAGTAGCCCATCGGGGATGCCGACGCCGTCGTCCGTGTAGTCGATCTGCACGCGATCGCCATCGAGCGGCGCGGCCCGGACGCGGATCAGCCCGGCCTCGATCCCGGCAAAGCCGTGGGTCAGGGAGTTGCCGACCAGATTGGCGAGCACCTGCTCGAGCGGACCGGGATAGCTGTCCAGCTCCAGCTCCCGGGGGATGTCCAGCTCGATACGGTGGGCGGTGCGCTTCAGTTGGGGTTGCAGCGTGACCAGCAATTCCTCGACGGTCTGGCGCAGGTCGAAGCGGCGGCGGCGGGCGCTGGCCTGGTCCACCGCGACCTGCTTGAAATTGCTGATCAGGTCGGCGGCGCGGGCGGCGTTGCGCTCCAGCAGCTCGACCGCTTCCCGGCTCCGCTCCAGGAAAGTCGCCACCTGGGAGCGGCGCAGGGCGCCGGCGTCCACAGCGGCGGCGAAGTTGCGTACTTCCGCGCCCAGGCTGCTGGCGACGACGCGGGCGTTGCCCAGCGGGGTGTTGAGCTCGTGGGCCATGCCGGCCACCAGGTGGCCCAGCGCGGCCAGTTTCTCGGCTTGCACCAGTTGCTCCATCGCCTGGCGCAATTCGGCGGTACGTTCGGTGACCAACTCTTCCAGGTGCTCCTGGTGCCGTTCCAGTTCGTCCTCCGCCCGCTTGCGCTCGGTGATGTTACGGACGAAACAGCTATTGAGTTCCTCGCCGCTGAACGCAATGTAATTTGCATTGACCTCGACCGGGAATGTCGTCCCATCCTTGCGACGATGGCGAGTCTCGAATCGCAGACTGCCCTGCCGTTTGAGATCCTGAAAAATGTCGCTCGCCATCTGATCGGAAACGTCGGGATCGATGTCGGGGATCGACATCGATGTCAACTCTTCCCGGGTATAGTCAAGCGCGACGCAGGCCGCTTCATTGACGTACTTGAAACGTGACTCGGCATCGATCAGGAAAACGGCGTCCGCCGTGCGATCTACGGTGAACTGGGTCAAGCGCAGGGCGTCCTCGGCCTGCTTGCGCTCGGTAATATCAAGCGTCACGCCCACCATGAGCACGGGTTGATCGTCGGAATCGCAGATCACCCGTCCCATCGAGGACGTCCAACGCACCGACCCATCAGGCCAGACCAGTCGCTTCTCCAGCTCGTAGCCACCTCGTTTCTCAAGCGCCTCCCGGAGCAGAGCGTCAACGCGTGCGCGATCGTCCGGATGAACGCGTGCAAGGAAGCGCTCGTAGGTAAGCTCCGTATCGGGTGGCAAACCGTATAGCGCCTTGCACCGCTCGGACCAGATCAGCTCGCCGGTGCGGATATCCCACTTCCAGTGACCCAGCCCTGCCACCTCCACAGCGAGCTGGAGATCGGTCTCGCTTCGCTTCAGGATTTCGTGGTCTCGCTTACGCTCGGTGATGTCGCACGCAAAACCGATGGCATACGTTCGACCCTCGTAAGTGATCGCTATCGCGTTCACCTCGACCGGGAACTCGCTGCCGTCATGGCGCCGGTGCCGTGTTTCGGCGTGGAACGAACCCGTTTCCGTGAGCGCCCGCCAGGCCTCGTCCCATGTGTCCGTGGAATAGTTCGGGTCGACTTCCCAGAGGCGCAATTGCAGGAGATCGGCCCGCACGTAGCCCAAGGAGCGACAGGCTTGCTCGTTGACGTAGGCAATGCTGCCGTCGCGGTTCATCCAGAAGATCGCGTCGGAGCCGTACTCCACGGAAAGCCGCATCAGCTCCAGCAACTCCGCGGAGCGTTTGCGCTCGGTGATGTCGATGTTGATCCCGAGGATGCCCCGGATGTCATCTCCGTCCTTGATCGGAGCGATGATGTTATGGAGGTATCGCTCCTCGTTGCCGACGGTGAGCCGGACGTCCTCCTCGACAATCTCGCCGGCAAGCGCCCTCTTGTTGTTGTCGTCCCAGCGCGCGAGTATTGCCGTGTCGTCGGTGACGTCTCCAGGGTATTTGCCAAGCACGTCGCCCCAGGCTTTCCGGCAAGCCGTGTTCTGCAATACATAGCGCCCGTCAGGGCCGATGAGGAACAGGTCGAAGGGTATGCTTTCGATGGCGGTACGCAGCCGCGCCTCGCTCTCCCGCAGCGCCTTCTCCGCGTGCAGGCGCTCGGAGATGTCCACCGCCACGCCCATCACCTGGAGACAGCCCGCGGCATCCCGCACGGGACTGAAGCAGGTGTCGAACCAGGTGTCGCCGAAACGCGAGACAAAGTGCAAGGGCTCGCCGCCGATGGCACGGCGGGCATAGTCGCAGAGTTCCGGGTAGCCGCGGTAAAGCTCGAACAGGGACTGTCCGACCGCTTCGCCGGCGACCAGACCGACGCGTGCCAGGCCCTTGCCTTCGCTGAGCGCGAAGACGCCGCGCTCGTCGAACTGGAAGATGGCCAGTGGGGCACTGGCGATCACGGACCGGTAGCGCGCCTCGCTCTTCGCCAGCTCCTGCTCGCGCTGGCGGATGGCGAGTGCCATCCGTTCCAGATCGCCCGCCAGGCGGTCGAACTCCCGGATCCGGTAGACCGGCCACGGCTGGCTGTAGTCGCCGCCGGCGATCGCGTGAGCTTGTTCGGCGTAGCGACCGATGGGCCGCGCAAGACTACGCGCCATGGTCAGCGCCATCACGACCGTCAACAGCAGCGCCGCCAGCGCGCCGGCGGCCAGCACCCAAGCGGTAGACAGAAACGGTCGAAGCGTATCGCTGTGGGGCTGCGCGACCAGCAGGATCCAGCCGAATCGCGGAATGCTGACCGAGGTGCCAACAAACATCTCGCCGTCCACCGCGAAGTCCTGGGTCGTGCGGTGCCCCAGCAAGGCATCGCGGATGCCGGGCAGGTGGTCGACACTGAACGGCGCGCCACTCTGGACACCGGCGGAATGGGCGATGATCTGGCCCTGAGCGTCGAGAATGATCGTGTGCATCGCCGATTCGGCGGGCGAGCGACCGAGGAGCAGCGCGAGTCGGTCGAGGGCGATCTGGCCAACGAGCACCTGTTCAGACAACGGAATTGCCACGCTCACGGCGAGCCGGCCGGTGACGGTGGACAGGAAGGCTGCCGACCACACCTCTTCGTTCTGCTGGCGCGCCTCGCGCAGGGCTGCCCTTTCGGAAAGATCAAGGTGCACCAGATCCCGGCGCCGGCCGCGCTCCGCCCGGGGCAGGCCGACGGCGTACGCCGAGCCGTCCGGATCGGCGAGGTAGATCGCCGCGAAACCGTCGCCCGTGCCGGCGTGCGCGTCCAGGGTGCGGGACCAGTTCGGCGCTGAGTGGTCGCCCGGGTGGCTGCGGAAGTCCTCCGCGATGGCGCGCAGCTGACGTTCGGCGCCGAGCAGGTGAGTTTCGACTTGCGCGGCGAGGGCGCCGGCCAGGCCCTGATAGCCTGTATCGAGGTCGGCACGCCGTTGCGGCAGCAGCACCCCCACGATGAGGACGGCAACCATGGCCAGTGGCACCATTCCCGCCAGTGCGATGCGCAGCGCCAGCCACAGGCGAAGAGGACGAGCGGAGGCCATCGCCTTATCCGGCCATCATGGAGCGGCGATCATGCGAGGCTGTGAAGCGTTTGCGCAGCTCGCCGGCCGCTGCCAAACGGCGCCTGGATTGCCGGTTCAAGGAGTGCCGCGCGATCCCGTTGGCGCTATCCTGAGTTGATGCATCGACCCGCAAGGAGTCGCGGTCTCGACCGGTGAGGTCGTCGGTTGTGGCGGCAGGAGTCATCAGAAGAACGCTGGCATCGTTGCGAAAAGCAAATCCAAGGGTGGCAGCGGGAGCAACTGTACCGCCATCAAGGGCCCGTAAAGCCAATGGCATCGAGGCGAGTATATGGGCCACCAGCAAAGGGCGTCAATCTCGAACGTGGCCTCGGCTGGGGTTGGCAATGCCGGCGCGGAGCTGGATCGTCGGCGCCACGCGACGGCAAGCGAGGGCTGGAGTCGGGTGCGTCAGCTCGCTGCGGTCTCCTCACGCCGATCCGCCTGGGTGCGAACGTAGGCCATGTGTGCCGCCGCCGCCGCCGAAGCACTGTCGGGATCGCCGGCGATGATGGCCTCGTAGATCGCCCGATGCTGTCGGCGAAGCGTGTCCCGCCGCTCCGGATCGGGCATCAATCGCGTCAGGGTGCGCCGCATATGGCCGTACATCAGCGGGATCACGGCCGCGCCGACCTTCTGCAGTGCCGGATCCACCGACAGGTCGATGATCGCCATGTGGAAAGCCAGATCGCAGGCCACCTGCGCCTCGGCGTCCTCGGTCGAGAAGCTCTTGTCCAGCCGTTCGAAAACATCCGCCAGGCGCCTTCGGCCAGCGTCGGTGATACGCCGTGTGGTGGCGGCGGCGGCGCGCGATTCGACCAGTTCGCGGATATCGAGGAGTTCGTCGCGCAGGTGCAGAGGCGATGCGTCCCCGGCCCCCGTCCCGGCCGGGTTCATCCCCGCCGGCGGTGCCCACGCCGCGTGCGTCGCCGTGACCTCGTCGCCGCTGTCGACTTCCGGCGCGGTTGCCGGCAACTCGATAATGAAGATCGCTCCCTGTCCCGGTTCGCTGCTGATGCGAATCTTGCCGCCGAGCTTCTTGGTGACCAGCCGATAGACGATGGCCAGACCGAGTCCGCTGCCGCCCTGCCCGAGACGGGTGGTGAAGAACGGATCGAAGATCTTCGGCAGCGCATCGGCAGCGATGCCCTTGCCGTTGTCGCCGACGCTGATCTGGACGTTGCCGTCCGGCAGGGCCTGTGCACCGATCCGGATCGTGCCTGGAGCGCCATCGGCGAAGGCGTGGACGCGCGCGTTCTCGAACAGGTTCAAGAGAATCTGACCCAGCGCCCCCGGATACGCGTCGAAGGCGATCGACTCTGCGACATCGACCTGGAACCCGGGCACCCGAGCGCCGACGCCGGCGGTGAAGGTGTGAACGCATTCCTCGACGGTATCGAGCAGGCGGAAACGCCGGCGGCGATCGCTGGTCTGGTCGACCGCGACTTCCTTGAAGTTGGTGATGAGCCGCGCCGCGCGCTCCAGGTTGCGGACCAGCATAGCGAAGCCGCTCTCGCCATGGGAAAGGTACTGATCGAGGCTGGACTTGCGCAGCACACCTTGCTTCAACTCGGCCGCCAGGGCGTCACACTTGTTTTGCATCGCCGTCGACACCGTCAGAGCGTTGCCAATCGGCGTGTTGAGTTCATGCGCCACGCCGGCGACCATGGACCCGAGCGAGGCGAGTTTCTCCGAGCGCACCAGTTCATCCTGCGCCAGCGCCAGCGAATCGACCGCCTGCTGCAGGCGGACGTTGGACTGCGCGAGGTCGGCGGTCCGCCCGGCTACGCGTTGCTCGAGGTGCTCGTTGAGTTCGCGCAGTTCGCGCTCGCTGCGCCGCAACTCGCTGACGTCGAGCATGGCGCCGACGATGCCTTCGACGCGACCGTCTGGCAGTCGAACGACGGCTTTGTGAAAGACGACGTCCCGCGGCGTCTGTTGCGGGCCGACCACGACCGTTTCGTAGATCTGCCTGCCCCCCTCGGCCAGCAAGTCCTCGTCACGGCTGCGATACACGCTCACCTGCGCCGGCGGTGCGAGGGCGCTCGCCGTCTGGCCCATGATCTCCTCGCGAGACTTGCCGAGAAAGGCGACGAAGGCATCGTTGATGCGCCGGTAGCGCAAGGCCACGTCCTTGAAGAACATCGGGAAGGGAGCGGCGTTCATCAGCGCCTGCACCAGCACCAGTTCCTTCTCGATCTCCGCCGACAGCGCCTGCTTGACGCGCAGATTTCGTCGCTGCAGGGCCAGCAGAGCCAGCAGGAAAACGAAAACCGCCAGTGAAGCGGCAAAGGTCTTCGGGTACGAGTCCCAGATGCTGGACGGCCGGTTGATCACGACCGACCCCGGTGGAAGCGAGTGTCCGGACAGCCCGAGGCGATCGAGTTCGATGTAGTCGAACAGGTAGCGGTTCGGACTGTCGATCACGCGTGGCAGGTCGGCCAGCGCCTTGCCGGCATACAGGTCGGTCAGCAGACCGGCGAGCGCCAGCCCCTGCTCCTGGCCGGAAACCAGTTTGCCGCCGACGATGCCGTGGCCGAGAAAGAAACTCCAGGCGGAATAGACCGCGTGCCGGGTAGCGCCGCGGACCGCCTCTGCCACGACGGCCTCGGCGCCAATGCGATCCTCATCATCGAACGGCCGACCCATCAGAAAGATGACGAAATCGCCGGACATGCTGCGCAGCTCGGCAAGGACATCCCGCAGCGAATGGCGGACGATGACCTCGACGGAGAACGGCCGGGCGAGCGTCGCGTTGGCGTCTTCGAGGGCCTTGCGGTTCGACGCGAAGGTCCTGGTTTCGTCGCCGACGACGACGAGCCGATCGACCTTCGGGTGCAAGGACTGGATCAACGCCAGGTTGGCGAAGAAGTCCGGGCGTTCCGATACACCGGCCACCCGTTCAAGATGAGCGATGTCTTTGCTGTCGATGTTGTTGACGCCCGCGAACAGGATCGGAATCCCCGGCCAGAGGCGATCCCGATGTGCCAAGAGAAGCCGATAGGCCGGATCGTCGGTGGCGACCAGATACTCGATGTGGATCCTGGCGTAGCGCTCGGCCAGACGCTGCGCGGCCGCCGCTTCCGCGTCGGGGCCGCGGAGGGGAAAGCGCAAGGCATCCAGGTACTCGATGAACAGGCCGAGGCGCGGCAGATACTCGGCAAGCCCGACTTGGAGTCCGTCCTGCTCGCTGTCGGTCCAGGGCAGCCCCTGATGGTAGGAATGGAGGACGAGGATGTCGACATGCGCGTGCCCCGGGCGCTCCTCGGCGGTCGACGCGGCGGGCAGCGTCAGGCAAGCCACAGCAAGCAGCAGTCGCGCCAATCGCTTCCCTCGGACGGCGACCAAGGCGAGGGAGCACGTCAGCGCCGTGGCTGGGCCGCCCTTCCTCCATTGCTGCCGCCAACGCCCCCGTATCACGTCGCCCCTGGTACCTGTAGTTACGCCTCTTATCATAGAGTCTGTGCCGTTTCAGGCCCAAAAGCAATTCTCCCCGCCGTGCACGAAAAGGTTGCGGCGCTGGCCGGCCGGGGGCGGTAGCGATGTGACTTGCTGCGACGCACCTCCGCCAGGCTTCGGCGCGGCTCGCTGGCCGAACAGCAGGCGGTGGGACCTGGATCTCGCCCAGCGCGAGCGATGCTATGATCGGGGCCCGTCTGACCGACCGCCTCCTGCCATGTCCGATTCCATCGTTACTGGGCGCAAGATGAACGATCTCGACTGTTCGCAGCGAGCATCGTCGAATGACCGGTCGGCACATGATGTTCGGGCGCACTGCGTTGCCGTCGCTTGTTCGCCGCTGTTGGTGGAGCGCGAGTGGACCCACTGACCCATGCTCTGCTCGGCGCGACGGCCGCGCAGGCAGCCCTGGGTCCGCGGCTGGGCCGTCAGGCGTGGATGCTCGGGGCACTCGGCGGCGTGTTGCCTGACGCCGACATCCTGATCCGCAGCACGAGCGATCCCTTGCTGGCGATCGAGTACCACCGCCACTTCACGCACGCCCTGGCCTTCATTCCCTGTGGCGGTGCCCTGGCCGCGTCGCCCTGGCTGTTACAGAAGCGCTATCGCCCTGACTGGCGGCCGCTGCTCGCGGCGAGCACGCTGGGTTACGCAACGCATGGACTCCTCGATGCCTGTACCAACTACGGAACGCACCTGCTGTGGCCTTTCTCGCCGCAGCGCGTCGCCTGGCACTGGATCACCACCATCGGCCCCTTGTTGACACTGATTCTGTTGCTCGGGCTACTGTTTTCCGTAGGCAGGCGATCGCGGCTCCCGGCTGTGCTGTCGCTGCTGCTGGCGGTCACTTATGTTGGCGGCGCGGCCTGGCAGCGCGAGCGCGCACTCGATGTGCAGGCGCAGATCGCGGCCGCGCGCGGGCATCAGGTAGCGCGTGCCGAGATGTTTCCGACGGTCGGCAATCCCATACTCTGGCGCTCGGTCTATCAATCGGGCACCACACTGTACACCGATCGCCTGCGGATTCTCGGCGAGGACAACAGCCTGTGGAAGCAGGGCAGTCGCTTGAAGCTTTTTCGCGAAGACGATTTGTCGGCGCAGGCCCTCGCCGACCCACGAATCCGCCGTGACTTCGCGCGTTTCAGCTATTTCTCGGCCGGGTGGACGGCGCTTGCCGACGACGATGCAAGCGTCGTCGGCGACGCCCGTTATTCGTTGCGACGCGACGGTTTCGAACCGATCTGGGGCGTCCGTTTCCACCCCGGTAGCGTAGCCGCCACCGAGTGGGTGGACTACACCGCACGGAACCGCATACCGATCAGCGAGCTGTGGAGCGAAATCAGTGCGACCGCTGCGGGCTACCGCAGCGTGCGGGAGTTACCGTGAACGGCGAGCCTACCGCTCCTTCGGGCTCACCCCTGCCATGGAATCTTCCCACTCCCAAGGCGCTCGCCGCGAAGGCCTGTACACGGCGTGAGACGGGCAGGCTTTCGTCACCGTGTCACGCACAAGCGACGCAGATAACGAATTTGTAATTTTTCAGTCAGCTTTCTGTTGGTCAGCGTCCGGCAACATGGCGTCCATCAGTGATTCACGATGGGCGCCTCCGATGCATTGCAATCCCCAGCGAACGTTGAAGGCACGGCTTGCAGTCAGGCTCCTGAGCGTGTTGCTTGGCGTTACGACAGCTTCCGCGCAGGCGGAAACCTTGCGCGAGGTGTTCGAGAAAGCGTGGGTCAATTCCCCCCACGGGCGGACGGCAGAGGCGAAACGGGAGGAAGTCGCCGCCAGCCGATCGGTGGCCGAATCCTGGTTTCCAGCCGCCCCGAAAATTGACGCTTTTCACCGGACCGACCGTTGGAACAGCGATTTCGGCAACCAGGAGAGCGAAATCGGCGTTTCCGTTCCGCTCTGGCTGCCCGGACAGCAGGCGGCGCGCCGGAGCCTGGCCGAGGCCGAAGGCGGAGAGAACGAAGGCGACATCCAGGCGACACGGCTGGCCGTAGCCGGTGAACTGCGCCGGGCGTTGTGGACGCTGATCATGGCCAGGAGTGAAGCCGAGGTTGCCGCAGAGCGCCGGCAAACCGCGCTCGGACTCGAAGCGGATGTCGGCAGGCGGCTCAAGGTGGGAGAAATTGCCCGCTCCGACCTGCTGCTTGCCCGGCAGGAAACCGCCAGTGCGCGCGCCGCCGCTGCCGACGCGCAACTCGGGGTGGTACGCAGCCTGCAACGCTACCGGGTGCTGACCGGCAGCG
>JAFLDO010000051.1 GCA_017302455.1 Accumulibacter sp. | reverse complement strand
GCGAGCCGCTGCGCGCGCCACCTGCACCGGGTAGCAACCCGGCGCCAGCCGCTCCGGCAGCATCGCCACCACCGGTCGCCGCACCTGCACCCGCAGCGTCGCCCACTCCCGCTGCCGCGCCGACTCCTGCAGCGATACCTGCGCCGGCGCCTGCCGCTGCCCCGGCACGACGACCGTGAGGCATGGTTTGAAGGGCCGCTTGAGCGACGGCAACGGCTCGTGAGCAGCATGGTCATCCCGGCGAAACCAATAGCTCACGTCGCCCGCGGGTTTGCCTGGCTGCAGGCCCTGTTGCCATCTCGCCGCGCCTAGCGCACTGGCCCAGACCCGAGTTAGTCGAATAGCGGCAGACTCAACTGCAGCTGGGCGTCGGCCTGCGCCAGAAAGTAGCGCGCGCGTTGCACCATTTCTCGCGCTGACAAAGTGCCGGCGTCGAGAGCCATGACGTCCATCGGGTGGTGTGCGTTGGTCGGTAGGGCATCGTGCGTGGCTGAGCGGTGCGACTCAGTCTCGCGCCCGATCGCACTATCGGCAATGCGCTGGTATACCACCAGCGTTTCGCGCATCGGCTGAATGGCCAGCTCCTTGCGCAGCGCAGCGCGGCACAGCTCGAACTGTCGCAACGCCATTGCCCGTTGGCCACTCAGCAGAAACAGTTGCATCAACTCACGGTGAATGTCTTCGCGTAGCGTGTCGCGGTCGAGCATGTCTTGGGCGTAGCGAATGGCGCTCGCGTAGTCTCGCGCAAGCGTGCTCACATGCATCAGCCGGGCCAATGCGCTGAGCAGCCGG
Organism: Accumulibacter sp.; assembly: GCA_017302455.1. GTDB lineage: Bacteria > Pseudomonadota > Gammaproteobacteria > Burkholderiales > Rhodocyclaceae > Accumulibacter > Accumulibacter phosphatis. Next base: position 29,700 of record JAFLDO010000051.1, on the reverse strand, counting down.
CGGCGATGCAGCTCACGTTCGCGCAGGGCCCAGTCGTCAGTGAAACCCACCAGAATGTCGTCGCGGTACAGGCCCACACCGCGACGCAGGTTGTTGATGTCGGACTCATCAAGCTGCTCAATCGGTTTGAGCAGGCCCGGGTTGACTAGCAGAGCAAACTCGTCCACGTCGAGTTGCAGTTGTGCGTCGGTGGGAAGGCCCAAAGCGCCACGACTGTCACACACCACGATGTCGGTCTGGTCGAGCGGCGGCTTCTCCAGTGCCTTACGAAGTCGCCACAGCGTGGTGTTGAAAGAGCCGATGCTGATCGATTCGGTCTGCTCGGGCCATAGAGTGGTGATCAACTCGCTGCGCGTGAAGTAGCGGCCCTTGGCCAGCGCCAGATAGGCCAGCAGGCTGCCCGGCCGGCCGGCCAGGTCTACCGAGTGCGATGCGTTGGCGCCATCGCGGCGTGCTACCGACAGACGACCGAACAGGTTCAGATAAAGCATTGCGTAGCCTCATATTGCTGCGGAAGTCGTGCGAGCGACTCGCAAATCTCCTCTCGCCTGCTTGCGGAAGAGGGGTCGGGGGTGAGCAACGGTCATGGCTTTCATGATCAGGGGTGTCTGCCAAAAGCCATGACCTTTGGGAAAGCAGTAAGGGCGCCGAGCCGCTTGAAGAACTCCCCGGGCGTTCAGGTCGGTGGGTGAAAAACCAACTAAGCGATGGATCTCGCCCTGAACCCTGTCGGCAGCGCCGAGCCGCAGCGACAGCACATGCTTCGATCCGGTTTTCTTTCTTTCTTTCTTTCTTTCTTTCTTTCTTTAAATCACTATAGTTCACCAAGTACCAAGATCAAGGCGAACGAGCGACCCCGGATTTCCCGGCTCTGCCCCTAGCGGTCAAGCGCCGCAACTATCGCAGGATTCACCCCCCCAGGACACCCATGACCGTTCAGTACGACATCACTCACACCACCTGCTACCGATATAGCTCGCCGGTAACGTTCGGCGAGCACCGGGTGATGTTCCGCCCGCGCGACAGCCACGACCAGCGGGTCCTGGCCACCGACCTGCAGGTCAGCCCCGAAGCCGTCGTGCGCATGATCCAGGATCCTCATTCCAACTCGGTGGCGCTGGTGACGCCGCTGGGCGCGGCCAGCGAACTGAAGATCGTCTGCTCGTTCACGATCGAACACGCGCACAGTCAATACCCGGAACTGCAGCTCTCGCCGAGCGCGCTGATCTTTCCTTTTGCCTATTCCGTGGAGGAACGTTTCGACCTGGAGCACTACATGCGCCCGCACCACGACGACCCCGATGGGGTGTTGACGCACTGGGCACGCCAGTTCATGCGCACCGACGGGCCGACGGGCACGCGCAATCTGCTGTTGAACATGAACCAGTTCATTCGCGACCATTTCGGCTACGCGCAGCGCGAACGGGAGGGCACGCAAACACCGCTGCAGACCCTGAGCCTCGGGACAGGGACCTGCCGCGATTTCGCGCTGCTGATGATGGAAGCGATTCGGCGTCTCGGCGTGGCGAGCCGCTTCGTTTCGGGCTACCTCTACGACCAGGCGCTGGATAGTGGCAGCGACGCCGGCACGGTCGGTGCCGGCGCGACGCATGCCTGGCTGCAGGCCTATCTGCCCGGCGCCGGCTGGGTGACCTTCGACCCGACCAACAACCTGCTGGGCGGCAACCAGCTGATCCGCGTCGGTGTAGCGCGCGACCCGAGCCAGGCGTCGCCGATTTCCGGCAACTGGTTCGGGGCGGCCAACGCGTTCCTGGGAATGACGGCGACGGTGCAGGTACGGCGCGTCATTCCCGACGGCTGACGGGTCGCCGCCAGCCGCCGAGCGAGGTTCGCCGCCGCTGGCGGGGGTAGCGCGCCAGATGCTAAGCTGGGACTTTGCCTCGCTGGAGATACAGATGGAGACACGACAACTGGGCCGCGACGGCCCGCACGTATCCGCCCTCGGCCTCGGCTGCATGGGAATGAGCGATTTCTATGCCGGCCGCGACGACGCCGAATCGCTCGCCACTCTGCAGCACGCGCTGGATCTCGGAATCAACTTCCTCGACACGTCCGACATCTACGGCCCGCATACCAACGAGGAACTCCTCGCGCGCGTGATCAGGGGCCGGCGCAGTGAAGTGTTCATCGCCACCAAGTTCGGCATCCTGCGCGATCCGCGGGACGCGTCGGTACGCGGCTTCGACAGCCGCCCCGAGTATGTCCGGCGGGCCATCGAGGGCAGTCTGCGGCGTCTCGGCGTGGACACGATCGACCTCTACTACCAGCATCGCGTCGATCCGAACGTGCCGATCGAGGACACGGTCGGCGCTCTCGCCGATCTTGTGCGGGCCGGCAAGGTGCGCTACATCGGGCTGTCCGAAGCCTCCGCCGCAACGCTCGAGCGCGCCCACCGGGTGCACCCGGTGACGGCGCTGCAAAGCGAGTATTCGCTATGGTCGCGTGACCCGGAGGCCGGCGTTCTCGCCGCCTGTCGTCGGCTTGGCGTCGGCTTCGTTCCCTACAGCCCGCTCGGCAGAGGCTTCCTCACCGGCGCGATCACACGACCCGAGGATTTCGCCGCCGACGACTATCGGCGGTCGAGCCCACGCTTCCAGGGGGAAAACTTCGCCAGGAACCTTGCCCTCGTCGCCAAGGTCAAGGCCTTTGCCGACGATATCGGCTGCACACCGGGCCAGCTCGCGCTCGCCTGGGTGCTCGCGCAGGGGGACGACATCGTGCCCATCCCTGGCACCAAGCGGCGCAAGTACCTCGACGAGAATGTCGGCGCCCTCGCGGTCCGGCTGTCGCCCGCGCAACTGGCGGCTCTCGACCTCGAGTTTCCGTTCAACGCGGCTGCCGGCGAGCGCTACCCGGCCAACATGATGGCGGCGCTGAGTCGCTGATGCCCGCGCTGATGGCAGGTACACGCCAATGACAGCTTCCCGGATCGGCAAGGACAGGACGGCTCTGATCACCGGCGCATCGTCGGGGATCGGCGAGGAATTGGCCCGCTGTTTTGCCGAGGGCGGTTTCAATCTCGTCCTGGTGGCCCGCCGCGCCGACAGGTTGCAGGCGCTGGCGGACATGCTGTCCGCGCAACATGGCGTTCAGACCTCGGTGGCGGCCGCTGATCTGGCGCAGTGCGGCAGCGCAGCGAAGCTCGCCGGCGAGATGAAGCGTGGCAAGCGCGCCATCGACGTGCTGGTGAACTGCGCCGGCGTGCTGGAACACGGTCAATTCATCAGCATGGCGGCCGATCGCCATCGGCAACTGATCGAGGTCAACGTTTCTGCGCTGACTGCCATGCTGGCGCACTTCCTGCCGCCGATGCTCGCCCGGGGCTACGGGCGAATCCTCAACGTCGCCTCGATCGCCGCCTTTCAGCCGGTGCCATCGCTGGCAACGTACGCGGCGACGAAAGCTTACGTCCTGTCACTGACCGAGTCCTTGGCGGAGGAACTCAGGGACACCGGCGTCACCGTTTCGGCCTTGTGCCCGGGAATCACGGCGACGCCGATGATGCACGCCGCGCAGCAGGCGTCGCAGGCGTTGAAGCTGCCCGGCATCGTCGTGGGCGATGCCCGCAGCGTCGCCATCGAAGGCTACAACGCCTGCCTGAACGGCGAGGTCATCAGCGTGCCCGGCGGGCTGAACCTGGCGAGCACGCTCCTCAGCCGCGCCGCACCGAAATGGCTGGTGCGCCGTCTCGGCGGTTTCTTTGGGCGCGCGATGACCAAAGCCTGAGCGCCGGATCGCGGCGACAGCCGGCCCGGACGCGGGCCGGAGCCCCATTTGGCGCCGGCCGGCCTGCTCAGCGGCAGAGACGCGCCGGAGCGAGCATGTCAGCCGTCAGACCGAAGGCCGCCAAGTGCGGCGGAATCGGCAGCCCACGCACCAGAGCGGCACAGCTTTCGCCCATCGCCGGCGCTGTCTGGATGCCGTAGCCGCCCTGCGCGGCTACCCAGAAGAATCCGCGGGCACGCGGGTCGACGCCGCCAACCAGATCACCGTCGGCGACGAACGAACGCAGACCTGCCCAGGTGTGCGTCGGGCGACGGATGCTCAGAGTGGTCATCTCCTCCAGGCGATGGATGCCGGTCGCGATGTCCAGTTCCTCGGCCTGCACGTCGTGCGGCTCCACCGGGTCGGCGTTCGCCGACGAGCCGAGCAGCATGCCGGCCTCCGGCTTGAAATACCAGTCTTCGGCGATGCCGATCGTCATGGGCCAGTGCCTCGTTCCGAGATTTTCCGGCGGCGGAAAGACGAACACCGATCGGCGCCTGGGTTGCAGGCCGAGTGCCACAACGCCCGCCAGGCGCGCGATCGTGTCGGCCCAGGCACCCGCCGCGTTGAGCACGCACGGCGCGGCGTAGTCCCGACCCCCGGCGCTCACCCGCCAGAATCCGTCGGCGTGCGTCAGCGCCGTCACCTCGGCATCGCCGAAGATACGGCCTCCCTGCCGGCGGAGACCGCGTAGGTACCCCTGGTGCAGCGCGTTCACATCGATGTCCGCGGCGGTCGGGTCGTAGACCGCCCCGATCACTTTCCCGGGGCGAAGAACGGGCACCATCCTGCACGCTTGCGCCGCGCTGAGGCGCCGGATTCTGTCGTTGGCGGCACCGAGAACCTGCCATTCCTTCTCCAACAGGTCGTCCTGTCCTTGGCCGGCGACGAAGAGGAGGCCACGCGATGTCAGCAGAGGGTGCTCGGCAAAGTCGAGGGGCGGCGCGTCGAAGAAGGCACGGCTGGCGACGGTGAGCAAGCGCACCTGCGCGCTTCCGTAGCTCTCGGCGAACACGGCGACCGAGCGTCCGGTCGAGTGATAGCCGGGCTGCGCTTCTCGTTCGAGGACGATGACGCGACCGTGCGGCGAGAGATGCCAGGCGACCGAGACGCCGGCGATGCCCGCACCGACGACGAGAAAGTCGGCCTGTTCGACCGGTTGGCGACTGCGCATGCTCATGGGTTATCCCTCCCTGGCGTTGAACGGGCCGTCCGGCACGCTTCTCGGCGCCGCGCACCCTGACCGGCACGTCGGCCTTCCCGCCGCGGCGAAAGCGTCGTGTTCCGGCTGTTTCGGCGACACTTTGGCTCACTTCAGGTTTCCGCGGCTTGCCCAACCTGGCAAGCACGCTGCCCGCGGGTTGGACGATCAAAATTCACGCCAAATCCACGAAGCGGCGGGTAGACTGGCACAATGGCAGATGTGTTCACGCCGGAGCCTCTGCTGAACACGCGAGTCGGGTCGATGCGCAAGCGCAAGGAACAGGAAGATGGGCAAGTGGAGTTCGCGGTTGGCAGGCGCGGTAAGCGGTTTCTGGCCTTGCCGCTGCGTTGGCAAGAGCCCCGCTGAGCCGTCGGTGGGCGCCACATCGCCGAATCATGCGGTCGACGCTTTCATGGCCAGCGACATCGGCTGCGTACGCAGCAGCAATCAGGATTCGATCGCCTTCGTTTCGCCGAGCGACGCCGACGTGCGCCGACGCCTCGGCGTCCTGGCGGTGGTGGCCGATGGCATGGGCGGCCACAACGGCGGCGAAGTGGCGAGCGCACTGGCCGTGGAGACGATTTGCCGCCACTACTTCGCGGCGCCGGACGATGACCCGGGGCAGGCGCTGGCGCTGGCGCTGCGCGAGGCCAATGGCGTGGTATTCCGTGCCTCCGAGGCGGATCTGGCGCTCGATGGCATGGGAACCACCGCCACCGCGCTGGCTCTCATCGGCACGCGCGTCGTCTTCGCGCATGTCGGCGACAGCCGTTTGTACCGATGCGTCGGCGGCCGGTGTACGCAACTGACCACCGACGACAGCTTCGTCGCGGAAATGGTGAAGAACCGCATGATCACCGCCGAGCAGGCGCTGCACCACCCGGCACGCAATGTCCTCCTGCGCTCGTTGGGAACGCAGGCCAAGCTGTGGCTCGTCGCGCAGTCCTGCGACGCGGCGACACCTGGCGACTGCTTCGTGCTGTGCTCCGATGGCCTCTGGGATATGGTCGAAACGCAGGAGATCGCCCGGATCGTCGCCTCCGCGGAGGCCGAAGAAGCCTGCCGCCAACTGATCGAACTGGCGCGCGAGCGCGGCGGCAGCGATAACATCTCGGTCGGCGTCCTTGCCATCCGGAGCGCTGAACCGCCGCAGGAGCCTCATTCGTTCGCTCAGTAGCGCAGCACGATGCTCAGCCAGAGCGGTAGCGTCGCCATCGCGGCCAGCGTATTGGCTGAAACCAGCCAGGCAACGCCTGCACCGTCGCCACCCATGCGTTGGGTCAGGATGTACGCGGAAGTCGCCGTCGGCAAGGCGGCGAAGAGCACGGCGGCGTCGAGATGGACGCGCCCCAGGCCGAGACTCAGGGCCACGAGCAAGGCCGCCGCCGGTACGGCGATGAGTTTAACGGCCAGCAGATAGCAGGACCCGAGAGGCGACCCGGTGGGACCGCGCAGCCTGAGCGCCGCACCAACCGCCAGCAGACCGAGGGCGACTGCCGCGTCGCCGAGCCGACCGAGGAAATGGCTCGCGAAGTCCGGCAACGTCAGGCCACTGGTGCTGAAGGCAAAGCCGGCAAGCGAGGCGAGAACGAGCGGATTGCGCGCCATTTCGCGACCGACGCCGAGGTTTCCCTGCCGCGCCAGCATCCAGACCGAAGCGAGGTTCACCAGCGGCACCATGGCGCCGATCAGGAGGCCCATCGTCGCGATGCCGGCAGCGCCATGCAATTTGCCGAGCACCGCCAGACCGATGTAGGAGTTGAAGCGGAACGCGCACTGAAAGCGCGAAGCGAAAGCGCTCCCATCCTGCCTGAACAGCGGACGCGCCAGCAGGGCGAGGGCGATGCCGCAGACGGTCGCCGCGGCACCGCTGGCGATCAGCGGTGCCGCCGTGGCGAAGTCGATGCGCGTGCGCGCCAGGGCGTTGAACAACAGGGCGGGAAAGAGCACGAAGTACACCAGCTTCTCGAGACCGGCCCAGAGCGTGTCGCCGAGATCCATGCCGCGACGCAGTCCCCAGCCGAGCAGGATCAGGCCAAAATCGGGAAGCAGCAGGAAAACGCCCTGCATCGTCGCGGCACCCGCGAACGACGTCAGATCACTTTCTGCGCGCGCAGGCGGGCAATTTCGTCGGCGCTGAAACCGGCCTCGCGGAGAACTTCGTCGCTGTGTTCGCCGGCGGCTGGCGGCGGCAGGCGCACCGCGAACGGCACTTCGCTGATCTTGAACGGCGGCGCGAACTGCTTGACGCCGGCGACCTCGACGATCATGCCACGCGCTTGCAGTTGCTCGTTCTCGAGACTCTCCTCGAGGCGCAACACCGGCGTGACGCAGCAATCCACGCGCTCGAACACCGCCGTCCAGTCGGCGAAACTGCGTTGCGCGAAGGCCGCTTCCAGCTCGCGCCGGATCCGCTGACCCTCGGCGCCGGTGGCGAAGGCGAACGGCTTGAGGTCGGGACGGCCGACCGCCTCGCAAAACCCCTGCCAGAATTTCGGCTCCATCGCACTGACCGCGAAGTGGCGACCGTCACTGGTCGCATAGACGCCGTAACTCGGCATGCCGCCGGAGAGGACGTCCTCGCCACGCGGCAGCGCGTGCCCCAGGCCCAGCACGGCCAGCAGCGGAAAGATGGTGTGCGCGAACACCGCGTCGGTCATCGACACATCGACGTAACGGCCACGGCCACTGCTGCGCGCATCGACGACACCGGCGAGAACGCCGACGAGCGCGGTCAGCGAACCGCCGAGGAGGTCGCCGATCTGAAAATTCGGCACCGCCGGAGCGCTGCCGGGCAGGCCGATCTGGTCGAGCAGGCCGCAGTAGCCGAGGTAGTTCAGATCGTGGCCGGCGCGGTCCCGGTACGGCCCGTCCTGCCCATAGCCGGTGATCGCGCCATACACGATGCGCGGATTGAGCTCGGCAACGGCCTGATAACCGATGCCTAGCTTGTCGACGACGCCGGGGCGAAAGCCCTCGAGGATCACGTCGGCGGTCGCGGCGAGGCGCAGGAACGCGTCGACGCCGGCGCCCTGCTTGAGGTCCAGACAGAGACTGCGCTTGTTGCGATTGACGAGCTGAAAGTAGCTGATGTCCCCGTGCACCGCCCCGGCGCTGCGCGCGTAGTCGCCGGCGCCGGTGTCTTCGACCTTGATGACGTCGGCGCCGAGGTCGGCGAGGTGCATGCTGGCGAGTGGCCCCGGCAAGAGGCGGGTGAGATCGAGGACGCGGAGTCCGGCGAGAGGAGGTGAGCGCATGGCGATTGGCTTTCTGTGGGTGTCTACTGCCGCCGCAACTGGGCGATCAGCGCGATGATGAAGTCGGGCACACCCTGGAGTACGGGCGTCACCGGTGTCTGCTGTCCCTGCGTCAGTTCATCGACGCGGTCCGAAACGTAGGCGTCGAGCTGCTTGTAGGTGACGCGGCCACGTTTCTTGACGTCGGCCTCGCCGCGCAGCCCTTCGAGCAGCGCCTTGGTGAACGCGCCGTTACCCCACTTGGCATCCTCGATCGATTCCTGCGCGCCGGCCGACGACGCGAAGACGACGATATTGTTCTCGCTGCTGGCCAGTTCGTTGATGGCTTCCGTGTTGTCGAGGCGCTGCCGCGCGGACCCGACGACGTTGCCGGCATGGCAGGTGTCGACGAACATCAGCGTTCGCCCCGGCAGGCTGGTCAGCGTGCCGCGGATCAGCGAGAAGGGGACGCCGGTGGCTTGCAGACGTGCCACGTCAGCGTCACGCGGCAGGTAGAGATAGTCGCCGCGACCGTCGTTGATCCCGTGCCCGGCGAGGAAGACCATCGCCGTATCGCGCGGCCCGACGCTGTCCTTGAGCCAGGCCAGCGCCGCCTCGACCGATTGCTTCGAGGCGGCGCTGTCCACCAGCATGCGAACGACGACCTTGCGGTACAGGGCTCCTTCCTGTTGCCGGATCAGCTTGCCGAAATCCTCGGCGTCCTTCGCCGCCAAGCCAAGACGGTACTCGGGCTTGTCGTAGGCCGAGACGCCAACGGCAAGGACGTAGAGGTCGCTGCCGGGAGCCGCCTTCTTCTCACCCTGATAGCGCACGCGCACGACGACCGGAACGGAGGCGCCGGCGGCGTTCTCGGCAATCAACTGGACCTCGGCATCGTCGCTCGGCAGCTCGATGGTCAGGTTGCGCGTCTCCTCGCGCACCGGTCGCTGCCCGCGCGTCTCGGCGGCCTGTGGCACCTCCTGGCCATTGACGCGGACGCGCACCCGGGTCACCGGTGCGGTGGCGGGCGTGCGCACACGATAGGCGAGAGTGAGCCGCGGCTCGCTGACGCCGACTTCGTATCCGGGCTTGATGATGTCGATCACCGGTGGTAGGCGATCGACGGCAGGCGGGCTGATCTCCTGGCCCTGCCCTTCGTCGAGTTCGGCGAGCCGGCCCTTGCTGCTGCTCGCCGCCGGTGTCGGCGTGGGCACGGGCGGCGTGCTGTCGTCGCCGGAACGGGAAGGCGGGGCTCCTTCAGGCGTTCGCCGCGTCTCGCGCTCGCGCTTCGCCGCCGCGATACCGCGGCGCTGGTCGTTGGCGGCAAGAACCTGGCGAACCATTCCCGGCAGGAGAAAGTTGGCACGAAAACGCGACAGCGGAAAGAAATCGGCAGTCCGCCCCGGGTCGCTGCCGACGATCCAGCCGGCATGGTCCTCGGCGCCGATCGCCGCCTCGTAGAAGCCGGCGCGCGAAATCGCCAGCCACTTGCGGTCGCCCGGCTGCAGGTAATAGCTCATCACCGGCTCGCCATCGCCCCAGCGCAGCAGGTGGATGAATCCGTCGAGCGTCGCAGCGACGACCAGACCGCGCGACTCGATCAGGTTCACGGCGACGACATCGGCCTGCAGATAACGCACCCACAGCTCGCGGCCCTGGCCGCTGACCTTGCGCAGAAAACGGTGCGACGAACCGAAGACCAGGGCATCCTCGCTCGAATGTACGGCGACCGACAGCGAGCGCTCGCGCCGGTTCTTCTTCGGCAACGGCTGGCCATTGACCGTGCCGTCGCTCGTCCCCTGCCAGGCCAGCACGCTCATCCCCGGGCGACTGGTCAGCGGTGCCTGCCACTGCTGGCGAGTGCTGTCGACGCTGACGAAGCCCGGCTCGTCGAGGTTGAAGGCGATCAGCCGGCTGCCCTGCTCGTTGGCCGCCGGCAGCACGACCTGACGCCCGTCGGCAGACACGCGCAGCGCCTCGGGATGACCGTCGAGTTCGGCCACCGCGCGCGCGTTGCGCCACAGCAACTGCATGTCCGGGCCGACGGCGGCAATCGCCCCGTCCTCCGAGATGTAGGCGACACCGCCGTTGCGCAGGGTCACGATATCGGCCACCCGGCGGTCGGGAATTCGCAGGTCATCGTAGCTCTGGCGCTGGTAACCGGCACCACTCCAGCGGCGGATGAGCCCGCTCGCGCTTTCGCGACTGGTCGCGGCGCCGAAGATATGGCGGCCATCGGGCGATTCGCGAATGACCAACGAGCGAATCCCGTTCGGCATGGCGCTGCGGCTCAGGCGGTAGGGCAGCGGCGCCAGCGACTCGCCATCGTAGAGGCCGTGACCGAAGACAAAGAAGGCCCGTTCGTCGGCCGTCCAGTAGGCGCGAAAGGCGCCACGGTCGGCCAGGACGCGCTCGCCAACCCGATCGAAACCGGCGCCGGCCGGCTTGTAGAGGGCGACCCGACTGGCGGCGGGGAAGTTGTGCGTGGTCGCGAAGAACGTGTTGTCGGCGCGAAAGCCAAGCGCCGCGACATGCCCTTCGAGCGAGCGATCCTCGTACACGCTACGCCCAGTGTCGATCTCGATCACGCGCAGGCCGTGTTCAGTGCCACCCGTGTCGTCGGCGAAACCGACCGCCAGCAGGCGGCCGTCGCGCGACCAGGCGAGCGCCGTCACCGGCGACTCGAAGCCGGAGAAGGCGCGCACGATGCGGCCGTCCTGCAGCGAGACGATGGCGACCGAGCGCCCCTTGCCGAGGCTGTAGAGGCTGCCGCCAACCGCGGCCAGGCTGCCGTCCGGCGACAGGGCCAGCGCGTAGAGCAGGCCGTCGTTGCGGCCGCCCACCGGCAAGATCAGCCGCCGCGCTTGACGACCGCTGTCCGCGTCCCAGATGCGCAAGGTCTTGTCGAGTCCGACGGTGATCAGGTGACGCTCGTCCGGGGTTGCCGCGATACGGTGGGCGTTGCCGGCATGCACGCCGGGGTCGATGGCGAAGACCGGGCGCGCCGAAGGCTGTCCTGTCGGCTGCGCGGTGGGCTGCGCAGAAGCGACGCTGGAGAGCATCAACAGCAGCCCGAGGGCCAGTATTCGCATCATTGCTGCCTCCTGCGGACGCAAGGGATACACCAGCCGGGCGAGGCGGATGCTCCGGCCCTTCGACACTTTCGCGGAGCACCCGGAGGGTCTGCGGCGACCCGCCGCGCCGGATCTACCGCGGCACGCGCACTGCGGGCGGCGCGCCAGGCCGCCGACAGTATTATTGCAGCTCTTCGAGCCGCAGGCGGATGATCCTGCACTTGACCGCCGACAGCGCCTCGATGCCGGCGATCGCCGTGTCGATATTCCTTTCGCGCGTCTTGTGGGTCAGCATGATGATGTCGGTCTGCTCTTCGCCCTCGCCCGGCTCGCGCTGGATCATGGCGACGATCGAGATGCCATCGTCGGCGAGGATGCGCGTGACGTCGGCGAGGACGCCCGGCCGGTCGTCGACGCGCAGGCGGAGGTAGTAGCTGGTCACGACGTCCGCCATCGGCAGGATCGCCAGGTCGACCATCGCCCCGGGCTGGAAGGCAAGATGCGGGACGCGATGCTCGGGGTCGGCGGTGTGCATGCGCGTGACGTCGACCAAATCGGCAATCACCGCCGACGCCGTCGGCTCGGCGCCGGCGCCCTTGCCATAGTAGAGCGTCGCGCCGACGGCGTCGCCCTTGACCAGCACGGCGTTCATCGCTCCCTCGACGTTGGCGATCAGCCGCCTGGCCGGGATCAGCGTCGGATGGACGCGCAGCTCGACACCCTCGGCCGTGCGCTTGGTGATCCCGAGCAGCTTGATGCGGTAACCGAGCTGTTCGGCGTAGCGGATGTCGGCCGCATCGAGGCTGCTGATGCCTTCGATGTAGGCCTGGTCGAAGCTCATCGAGTTGCCGAAGGCAATCGCCGACATGATCGAGAGCTTGTGCGCCGCATCGACTCCTTCGATGTCGAACGTGGGGTCCGCTTCCGCATAGCCGAGACGCTGCGCTTCCGCCAGCACCGCGGCGAAGGACATGCCCTTGTCGCGCATCTCGGAGAGGATGAAGTTGGTCGTGCCGTTGATGATCCCGGCGATCCACTCGATGCGGTTGGCCGTCAGGCCTTCGCGCAGTGCCTTGATGATCGGGATGCCGCCGGCGACAGCGGCCTCGAAGGCGACCATGACCCCCCTTGCCTGGGCAGCGGCAAAGATTTCGTTGCCGTGCTTGGCAAGCAGGGCCTTGTTGGCGGTGACCACGTGCTTGCCGTTGTCGATCGCCTGCAGAACCAGCGCCTTGGCGACATCACAACCGCCGATCAGTTCGACGACGATGTCGACCTCGGGGTCACTGACGACGGCAAACGGGTCGTCGATCACGCGGCATGTTCCCCCGGTACGCTGCCGCGCCCGTTCCAGATTGCGGTCGGCGACGATACCGACCTGAATCGGACGACCGGCGCGACGGGTGATTTCTTCAGCGTTACGCTTGAGTACCGAGTAGGTGCCGCCACCGACGGTGCCGATGCCGAGAAGTCCAACGTTGATAGGTTTCATGGGACAGTGGGCAGTAAGGGTTGAGGGTTGGGCCTCGGCCATCGAGGCTCTGCAAAGTGCCGATCGGCGACGTCAGGCGACCGCGCCGGCCAGCCTGAGCCGCTTGCCGCCGCGCTGGCGATAGCCGGCAAGGAAACGCGCGATGCGCGCGATGGCGTCGCGCAGATCGTCTTCATAGGGCAAAAAAACGAGGCGGAAGTGGTCGGGAGCAGGCCAGTTGAAACCGCTGCCCTGGACGAGCAGAACGCGCTCTTCCTGCAGCAGTTCGGCAATGAAGTCCTGGTCGTTCTCGATCGGATAGATCTCTGGGTCGAGACGCGGAAACATGTACAAGGCCGCCTTGGGCTTGACACAGGTGACCCCGGGTATGGCCGTGATCAAGGCGTGCGCCAGATCGCGCTGCCGGCACATGCGGCCGCCCGGCGCGACCAGGTCGTCGATGCTCTGATAGCCGCCGAGCGCGGTCTGGATCGCGTGCTGCGCCGGCACGTTGGCGCACAGGCGCATCGAGGCGAGCATGTCGAGTCCCTCGATGTAGTCGCGCGCTTCGCGCAGGTCGCCGGAAACCACCATCCAGCCGGCGCGATAGCCGCATGAGCGGTAGTTCTTCGACAAGCCGTTGAAGGTCACCGTCAGCACGTCCTGCGACAGCGAGGCGATCGCCGTGTGCGTCGCCCCGTCGTAGAGCACCTTGTCGTAAACCTCGTCGGCGTAGATGATCAGGCCGTATTCGCGCGCGATGGCGACCATCTCGCGCAGGACGCTTTCCGGATACAGCGCGCCGGTCGGATTGTTGGGGTTGATCACCACCAGCGCACGCGTCCGCGGCGTGATGCGGGCGCGCAGGTCGTCGAGGTCGGGTAGCCAGTCGTTCGCTTCATCGCAGAGGTAATGCCGCGGCGTCCCGCTCGACAGGCTCACCGCGGCCGTCCACAACGGGTAATCGGGCGCCGGCACGAGTACTTCGTCACCGGCATTGAGCAGCGCATTCATCGCCATCACGATCAGCTCCGAGACCCCGTTGCCGATATAGATGTCCTCCAGCGTCACGCCCTTGATGTGCTTCTGCTGCGTGTAATGCATGACGGCCTTGCGCGCCGAGAAGATCCCCTTCGAGTCCGAATAACCCGCCGCATTCGGCAGGTTGCGGATCATGTCGAGCTGGATTTCTTCGGGCGCCTCGAAGCCGAAAGCGGCGAGGTTGCCGATGTTGAGCTTGATGATGTGGTGGCCCTCGTCCTCCATCTGCTTCGCCTTCTGCAGCACGGCGCCGCGGATGTCATAGCAGACGTTGTCGAGCTTGTTTGACTTGAATATCGGTTTCATCGCATCGGCCTAGAGCAGCCCATCCTTCCTGAACATGTCCTTGATTCCACGTACCGCCTGCCGCGTGCGTTCCTCGTTCTCGATCAGGGCAAAGCGAACGTGGTCGTCGCCATACTCGCCGAAGCCGACACCGGGCGACACCGCCACCCTGGCATCGCTGAGCACCTTCTTGGCAAATTCGAGCGAACCCATTTTCAGATAGGCATCGGGAATCTTCGCCCAGATGTACATCGACGCCTTCGGCACATCGACCATCCAGCCGGCTTCGTGCAAGCCCTTGGCGAGAACGTTGCGCCGGCCCTGGTACAGTTGGCGTACCTCTTCGACGCACTGTTGCGGACCGTCGAGCGCGATCACCGACGCCACCTGGATCGGCGTGAAGGTACCGTAGTCATGGTAGCTCTTGATGCGTACCAGCGCGTGGCACAGTTCCTGGTTGCCGACCATGTAGCCAACCCGCCAGCCGGCCATGTTGTAGCTCTTCGACATCGTGAAGAACTCGACGGCGACGTCGCGCGCGCCGGCGACCTGCATGATCGACGGCGCCTGGTAACCATCGAAGCAGATATCCGCGTAGGCGAGGTCATGCACGACCAGGATGTCGTGCTGGCGGGCCAGCGCGACGATGTGCTCGAAGAACTCGAGGTCCACGCAGCGCGCCGTCGGATTGCTCGGGAAGCCGAGAATCATCATCTTCGGCTTCGGAATCGACTCGCGGATCGCGCGCTCGACCTCCTCGAAGAAGTCGACATCGGGGGTCATGCGCACCGAGCGGATGTCGGCGCCGGCGATGATCGCTCCATAGATGTGAATTGGGTACGAGGGATTCGGCACCAGCACGGTATCGCCGCGATCGAGCGTCGCCAGCATCAGGTGCGCCAGACCCTCCTTCGAGCCGATGGTCACCACCGCTTCGCTGTCCGGATCGAAAGTCACATCGTAGCGCCGCTGATACCAGTCGCAGATCGCCTTGCGCAGCCGGGGTATTCCCTTGGAGATCGAATAGCCATGCGTGTTCTCGCGCAGCGCCGCCTCGACCAGCTTGTCGGTGATGTGCTGCGGCGTCGGGCCGTCCGGATTGCCCATGCTCATGTCGATGATGTCTTCACCGCGCCGACGTGCGGCCATCTTCAGCTCGCTGGTGATGCTGAAGACGTAGGGGGGCAGGCGTTTGATGCGGGAAAACTCTCTCATGGCGCAAACTCGGTTAATGGTCGGTGCGTTGACCGATGCCGCGATCTGCTCCCGGCGCAGGGCGGCGACCACACCCTGCCAGCCCCGGAACGCGATCGACAAAAAAGCTATAATCCTACTTTAACGTCCTGTGCACCGCAATTTTCATGAAACTGCAGCTCGACAGAAACGCCGGCCTGAACACTTTCACCGCTTACGGTACCGGCTACGTGAGCGTGAACGGAATTCGCCACACCTGCAATCTCGCCGTGCTGCCGGATCGGCTGATCCCGGACTGGACGAACGCCACCTTCGAAACGCTGAGCGTCGGCGACATCGAACTGCTCGCTTCGCTCGATGCCGAAATCGTTCTGCTCGGCACCGGCGACCGGCTGCGCTTCCCCAGCCCCGAACTGCTGCGGCCGCTGGTGCGGCTGCAAAAGGGGCTCGAGGTCATGGATTTGCCGGCCGCCTGCCGCACCTACAACGTCTTGATGGGTGAAGGCCGCAAGGTCGCCGTCGGCCTGCTCCTTGTCTGACGCCCGTCGTCGGCCCTCCTCCGCCATGCTTCAGTCACCGGTGCCCGTCCGATGAAGCGCATCGCCCTCAAGATCGACGTCGACACCTGCCGCGGAACGCTGGTCGGCGTCCCGGCGCTCATTGACCTGCTGCAGCGGCACGCCGCTTCGGCCACCTTCTTCTTCGCTCTCGGTCCGGACTGCAGCGGTCGCGAAGCGCACAAGTCCTCGCCCAGCCGTCACTACGATCTCACCACACGCCTGTCGGGGCTGCTCCTGCCGGCTCCCGATATCGGCGCGCGTGCTGCCGACAGCATGCGCCAGACGCTGGCTGCCGGTTTCGAGGTCGCCGTTCACGCCTGGAATCGCGTGCTTTGGGAGCGCCGCGTGCTGTCGGCCGACAACGCCTGGGTCGAGGCCGAAATGGCCCAGGCCTGGCGCCGTTTCGAGGCGATTTTCGGCGCCCCGCCACTGGCCCACGGCGCCGCCGGTTGGCGAATGAATCGCCATGCGCTGCGTCTGACGCAACGCCTGGGCCTGTGCTATGCCAGCGATTGCCGCGGCAAGTATCCCTTCTTCCCCGTCATCGACGGTGAAATCGTGCGTTGCCCACAGATCCCAACGACCTTGCCGACGATCGACGAGTTGCTGCTCCTCGGCGCCGCCTCCGCGGATCAGGCGGTCGAGCAAGTCATCGAGGCATCGACGACGATAAGCGGCGACCATGTCTTCACTTTGCGCGCCGAGCTGGAGGGGATAACGTTTTGCGACGCCTTCGAACGTCTGCTCGCCACGTGGCAGGAAAAAGGCCATCGACTCGTTGCCTTGCGTGACCTGCTGGCGGCTCGCAACGTCGCCCAGTTGCCACGCCACACCGTCGCGTTTGCCGAGATCGCCGGACGAACAGGCCCACGCATGCTGCAGGGGCGCGCCTTCCTCGAGGAGTGAACAAAAAAAGGCGGCCGCAGCCGCCTTTTCCTCGCGAACATCCGTGACCGATCAGTCGCGATCGCCGCTGAAAATCATCAGCAGATTGAGCAGGCTGACGAAGACGTTGTAGATGTCGAGATAGACCGCCAGCGTCGCCGAAATGTAGTTGTCCTCGCCACCGGTGACGATCCGGCTGATGTCATAGAGGATGTAGGCGGAGAAGATCATCACAGCGAGCGCCGAGATCGTCACCGACAGCGCCGGGATCTGGAAGAAGATGTTGGCCACCGCCGCCAGCAGAACCACGATCATGCCGACGAACAGGAACTTGCCCAGGAAGCTGAAATCCTTCTTGGTCACTGTCGCCACGCCGGCGAGCGTGAAGAAGATCACCCCGGTGCCACCGGCCGCCATGGCGATCAGCGAACCGCCGTTGTTGAAGCCGAGCGCCACCTGCAGGATGCGCGACAGCATCAGGCCCATGAAGAAGGTGAAGCCGAGCAGCAGGACAACACCCATGCCGCTGTCCTTGGTCCGCTCGATTCCCCACATGAAGCCGAAGGCGATGCCGAGGAAGAGCAGGAAAGACAGGAACGGGCTGCCGGCCAGGAACGAGAACTTCAACTGAACGCCGACGAGCGCGCCAATGACGGTCGGCACCATGGTCAACGCAAGCAGCATGAACGTGTTGCGCAGAACCCGGTTCTGCTGCAGCGCCATCTCCTGGGTTGCCTGGTTGGTCATCTGATACTGGGGTTGCATTGCGTGTTCCTCCTGTAATTGATATGCGACTACGCCCCTAAGACTAGCCAAGTGGGGGAAAAGTTGCAACGTCGACGAGCCCCGGGGGGACATGGCGGTGCGGCCATGGCACAGCGCTGCGACGCGCGTGCTATCATTCGTCGCCTTGCCGAGCCCAGTTCGCAGCATTCCGGAAGTCGGACTTGCCGCCAGCGAAACGCGATGTTTCAGCAACTCGGCGAGGGAAGTTCAGGGCGAATGGGTGGCGCGTCTCCGCCACCGCCGCCGGGCTGAACGGACGCATGTGGGGATGCGTCGAAACGGCAGAAGACAGTCTCGAGTGTTTTTGCAGGAAGCGTGGCAGAGTGGTCGATTGCACCGGTCTTGAAAACCGGCGACGGGCAACCGTCCGTGAGTTCGAATCTCACCGCTTCCGCCAGGACGACTTTTCACCGCGTCCCACGGGGTGCCATCCCCCAGAACCCTCACGCATAGAGGCTGCCCACCAGATTCCCGGCCTCGCGCTGGTTCATGACGTGGCTGTCAGTCGAGGCCGATTCACGCGCACGTTCTGACGGAGTCAAGCCGCGCCTCACGGGATCAAACTCGGCAGACGCAACATGAGCGTCATCGGATGCGCAGGTGAGGCTTGAAACCCGTAGTGCTCGTAGAACTGTCTGGCGCGATCATGGAGTGCGCGCACCAGCAACGCTCTGACGCCTGCGTGTTCGGCTACAGCGCTCGCACGATTGACGGCGTCCTGCAGCAAGGACGGCCCCAGATGGAACCCTTGAGCGCGACGATCGACGGCGAGCCGCGCCAGCACCAGGATCGGAACAGGATCCGGCATGTTGCGCCTGATCTTGCTGGTCGCCAGTTGGTGCGACACAGCACCGGCGGCCATGGCGTAGTAACCGACGACGCGACCTTCCTGGTCGACCACCACGAAGGTGCGGCTGGCGCCGCTGGACTGATTGGCAAGGGCCCGGCGCTTGAGCCAGTCGTCGAGCGTCACCTCACCGCACGCGAAGTCGTCGACGCTGTGTGCTCCCGCCAGCGGCTGCGGCGCGCCGAATTGCCGGCTCATCGCTTACCGGTCTTGGCGCTCCAGGGAGCCTTGACGGCCATGAGTCGTTCGAGGCCCGGATTTCTTGCCGGAGGCGCATCGAGCAGTTGCGTGAACTGGCGGAACTTGTCCTCATCCAAGGCAAAGAACACCTGGTCGAGCACCACAGCTTGTGCTCTGTCGCAAGCTGCCTCCAGCATGAAGTCGGAGCGGTTCTTGCCGAGCAACTGCGCGGCGTGGTCAATCAGATCCCGCTGTTCGGGCAGGGCCCGCAGGTTGATGGCGGCATCGCGCATGGATTCCCCTTCCTGTCTTGATGTATACACAACAGCCACACGAATCGTAGCCAGACGTGTAGCTGTTGTCAATGCGAACAAGAGAAGTCACCGACCGCTTTCGTCGAGTGCGATTCACGGAAGAGAGCTCTGACACCAGGCGACGCCTGCCGTCCTGTGATGGCGTGCTATCCTCCCTGCAGCGCTTTCCATCTTGACCTTCGCCGCCGCTCCACCAGCGATGAGCGAAGACGCGCAACGGTTCTTCCGCAGCGGCAGGAACAACGATGACCCGTGGCCTGTGCCCGACAAGCGCGGATCACGAAGCACCCAGCCCTTCACGCGGGCTTTGTACACGCAGGTGCTTGCAGACAGCCGTTCGCGCTTACAATCCGGTCGGGCCGATCCTGCCGCATTTCAAGCGCACGAGCACTGTCGGTCCCGGATATGCCAGCAGGTGGACAGGACGCCGTTGGCGTAGCGAACTGCTCGACGACGACCCGCGCTGTGGGCCCAATGCGTGGCAAACGCGAGCACGCCGCGAAAGCGCAACGAGACAACCATTCGGAGCATTTCCTCATGATCACCGGCAACATCAAGAGCCAGATCGACCAGATCTGGAACGCCTTCTGGTCCGGCGGCATCTCCAACCCGCTGGAGGTGATCGAGCAGATCACCTACCTGCTCTTCCTGCGCCGGCTGGACGACCTGCACACGCTGGAAGAGAACCGCTCCGCCCGGCTCGGAACGCCGATGGCGCGCCGGATCTTCCCCGAGGGCAACGACGGCATCGGCAAGAACGGCGGCCACTCCTTCGAAAACCTGCGCTGGTCGCACTTCAAGCACTTCGCCGCGAGCGAGATGTACGCCGTGGTCAGCGAGCACGTCTTCCCCTTCCTGCGCACGCTCGGCGGCGACGGCTCGACCTACGCGCAGCACATGCAGGATGCACGCTTCACCATTCCGTCGGCGGCGCTGCTGGCCAAGGTGGTGGACCTGCTCGACGCCGTGCCGATGGAGGACCGCGACACCAAGGGCGACGTCTACGAGTACATGCTCGGCAAGATCGCCAGCGCCGGACAGAACGGTCAGTTCCGCACGCCGCGCCACATCATCCGGCTGATGGTCGAACTGACCGCGCCGCAGCCGAGCGACGTGATCTGCGACCCGGCCTGCGGCACGGCCGGCTTCCTGGTCACGGCGGGCGAGGTGCTGCGCCAGCGCCACCCGAACCTCCTGCACGACGCCGGGCGGCGCGAGCACTTTCACCACCGCATGTTCCACGGCTTCGATTTCGACAACACCATGCTGCGCATCGGCAGCATGAACATGCTGCTGCACGGCGTCGAGAACCCCGACATCCGTTACCGCGACTCGCTGGCGCAGGACCACGCCGGCGAGGAGGAAAAGTACACGCTGCTGCTCGCCAATCCGCCCTTCGCCGGCAGCCTGGACTACGAGAACACCGCCAGGGACCTGCTGCAGATCGTCAAGACGAAGAAGACCGAGCTGCTCTTCCTGGCGCTCTTCCTGCGCCTGCTCAAGCCCGGCGGCCGCGCCGCGGTGATCGTTCCCGACGGCGTGCTGTTCGGTTCGAGCACCGCGCACAAGCAACTGCGCCGGATGCTGGTCGAGGACCAGAAGCTCGACGCCGTCGTCAAGCTGCCCGGCGGCGTCTTCAAGCCCTACGCCGGCGTGTCCACCGCCATCCTGCTGTTCACCAAAACCAACTCCGGCGGCACCGATCAGGTCTGGTTCTACGATGTCCAGGCCGACGGCTGGAGCCTCGACGACAAGCGTACGCCGCTGCTGCCTGAAGACAAGCTCGGCCCCGTGCCGCGTAGCACGCTCGACGGGGACGAGCACGGCAAGAACAACCTACCCGACGTGCTGGCGCGCTGGGCCGAGCGCAATGGCGCCGAGCGCGAACGTCCGCGCACGGCGCAGAGCTTCTGCGTGTCGCGAGCAGACATCGCCGCACAGGGCTACGACCTCTCGCTCAACCGCTACAAGGAGGTGGTACACGACGCGGTCGAACACCGCGCACCGAAAGAGATCCTCGCCGATCTGGCGAAGCTGGAGGAGGAGATTCAGCGGGGGATGAAGGACTTGGAGGGGATGCTGGGATGACCGCGTTGGCAGCAGTAGAACTGAGCGACGTCGCGGCATTCATTCGCGGAATCACGTTCAAACCGGAGGATGTAGTACCCGTCGACACGCCAGGCGCTGCAGCCTGCATGCGAACGAAGAACGTGCAGACGGAACTCGACCTATGCGATGTGTGGGGCATTCCCCAGTCGTTCGTAAGGCGCGAGGATCAGTACCTGATTCCCGGAGACGTGCTCGTATCGAGTGCGAACAGTTGGAACTTGGTCGGGAAATGCTGCTTGGTGCCCAGCCTCCCCTGGCGGTCCACGTTCGGCGGGTTCATCTCTGTTCTTCGCGCGAATCCCGCGAAGGTCGATCCCCGGTACCTATTCCGTTGGTTCGCGTCGGACCGCACTCAAGCCACGGTACGGAGCTTCGGCCAGCAGACCACCAACATTTCGAATCTCAACGTTGGCCGCTGCTTGAAGCTCAAGCTCCACCTTCCAGCCCTCCCCGAGCAGCGACGGATTGCGGAGATCCTGGACAAGGCGGACGCGCTGCGGGCCAAGCGCCGCGCCGCCCTCGCCCAACTCGACGCCCTCACCCAATCCATCTTCCTCGACATGTTCGGCGACCCGGCGACGAATCCGAAGGGCTGGCCCTGTGCGCAACTGTGCACGCTCGGGACGAAATTTTCGGATGGGCCGTTCGGCTCAAACTTGAAGAGTGATCACTACAGGGCGAGCGGAGTTCGAGTCGTGCGTCTGCAAAACATCGGCGTAGGCGAGTTCCTTGGCGCCGATGCTGCCTACATTTCCGAGGACCACTTCAGGAATCTGAAAAAGCATGAGTGTCTTCCCGGTGATGTCCTCGTGGGCACGTTGGGCGACCCGAACCTCCGCGCATGCATCCAACCGAGGTGGCTTTCAGTCGCATTGAACAAAGCCGATTGCGTTCAGATTCGCCCCGACGAACGGACCGCAACTTCGGAGTTCGTCTGCTTCCTGCTAAACCAACCGGGTACGCAGCGCATGGCACAAGACCTGATGCACGGGCAGACTCGTATCCGTATCAGCATGGGACGCCTCAGAAGTTTGGCCATTCCCGTCCCTCCGATTGGATTGCAGCGCGATTTCACACAGCAAGTTGCCGCGATGGAGACACTGAAGACTGCCCATCGCGCCGCGCTCGCTCAACTCGACGCCCTCTTCGCCTCCCTCCAGCACCGCGCCTTCCTGGGAGATCTATAGCCGTGCGCAGTGAGTTCATCCGCGCCTGCCCGGCCGCTGGGATTGTTTTACAAACCCTCATCATCCTAAAATAACGCTTGCCGCTATTTTAGGTTCCCGCCACCGATGAAGCGCCCGCTGCAAGGCCGTTACCTCAAGGTTGCCACCGCTGACGAGTCGTTCCAGGCCTTCGTCCCGGCGCCCCTGCCGCCGCGGCCGGCGATCGACTGGACGCCGGCGCTGCGCGGCCGCTTCGACGCCGCGCTGGTGGCACTCGGCCGGCTCGACGCGGTGAGCGACCTGCTGCCGAACGCGGCGCTGCTGCTCTACAGCTTCGTGCGCAAGGAGGCGGTGCTGTCGTCGATGATCGAGGGCACGCAATCTTCGCTCGCCGACCTGATGTTGTTCGAACTCGACGAGCAACCGGGCGTGTCGCTGGAAGACGCGCGCGAGGTGAGTCGCTACGTGGCGGCGCTGGAGCACGGCCTGCAGCGGCTGCGCGGTGGATTTCCGCTGTCGCTGCGGCTGCTCCGCGAAGTGCATGCCGTGCTGATCGGCGACCACGGACGCGGCGCCACGCTCACGCCCGGCGAGTTTCGCCGCAGCCAGGTGTGGATCGGCGGCACACGGCCGGGCAACGCGGTGTTCGTGCCACCTCCAGTCAACGAAATCGAAGACTGCCTGCACCTCTTCGAGCGCTTCCTGCACGACCTGCCCGAACCGACACCACCACTGGTCAAGGCGGCGCTGGCGCACGTGCAGTTCGAGACCATCCACCCCTTCCTCGACGGCAACGGGCGGCTGGGTCGGCTGCTGATCGCGCTGCAGATCTCGGCGGACGGGCTGATGCGCGAGCCGATGCTGTACTTGAGTCTTCATTTCAAGGAGCACCGGCAGACGTATTACGAGTTGCTGAACGCGGTGCGCCTGACGGGCGATTGGGAAGCCTGGCTCGAGTTCTTCGCCGATGCCGTGTTGGCGAGCGCCACCCAGGCCGCGACATCGGCCAGGCGTCTGCTGGAACTGGCCGCCGCCGATGGGCAGCGGATCGCGGCGCTGGGGCGCGCCGCAGCGTCGGCGCTGGCGATTCACCAGGCTTTGCAGCGCCAGCCGATCGCCACCGCCGCGTCGCTCACCGCGACGACCGGACTGACGCCAGCGACCGTTAACAAGGCGCTGGTTCATCTGGAGCGCCTCGGCGTCGTCGCCGAGCTGACACGCAAGCTGCGCGGCCGGGTGTTCAGCTATGCGCGCTATGCCGAAATCCTCAACGAGGGCATGGCCCTGCCGGACGGGAGACGATGAGCCAATTCTCTTTCCTCGAACGTGAGTGGCCCGCCGTGCTGGAAGCGGCAAGCCGGGCCGAGGCGGCGGCGCACGCCGACCCGCGCAGCGCCTGCTTCTACGCGCGCCGGGCGCTGGAACTGGCGGTCGCCTGGGCGTACAAGCACGACGCCGCGCTCAAGCTGCCGTATCAGGACAATCTCTCGGCACTGATCCACGAGTCGAGTTTCAAGCAGGCGGCGGGCGAGGCGGTGTTCAGCAAGGCACGCGTCATCAACACGCTCGGCAACCGCGCCGTGCACGGCCAGCGCGCTATCCCGCTCGACGACGCACTGGTCGCCGTACGCGAACTGTTCCATGTGGCGTACTGGCTCGCCCGCACCTATGGCCGTGTCGGGCGCCCGGCGCCGGGAGTGGTCTTCGACGCCGCCGCACTGCCCAGGGCCACGCCCGCGCCGCGGCTGACCAGCGAGCAATTGCAGCAGCTCGAAGCCGGCCTGCGCGAGCGCGACGAGAAACTCTCCGCCTTGCTGGCGGACAAGGCGGCGCTCGACGAGGAATTGAAGGGCCTGCGCGCCGAGGTGGCGGCGGCGAAACAGGCGGCCACGGCGCAACCGGATACGCACGATTACTCCGAGGCGGAAACCCGCGACTACTTCATCGACCTGCTGCTCAAGGAGGCCGGCTGGTCGCTGGACCAGGCGCGCGACCGGGAATTCGCGGTCGCCGGCATGCCGAACAACGACGGCCAGGGCTTCGTCGACTACGTGCTCTGGGGCGACGACGGCAAGCCGCTCGGGCTGGTCGAGGCCAAGCGCACACGCCGCGACGCGCGCGCGGGCCAGCAGCAAGCCAGGCTCTACGCCGACTGCCTGCAGCGCCAGTTCGGCCAGCGCCCGTTGATCTTCTATTCCAACGGTTACGAGCACTGGCTCTGGGACGATACGAACTACCCGCCGCGCGCCGTGCAGGGCTTCTACAAGAAGGCGGAGCTGGAACTCGCCATCCAGCGGCGCGCAAGTCGCAAGTCACTCGCCACGGCCGAGCTGAACAAGGAGATCGTCGAGCGCTACTACCAGTGGCGCGGCATCCGCCGCATCGCCGAATCCTTCGAGCGCGACCATGACCGCAAGGCCTTGCTGGTGCAGGCCACCGGCGCCGGCAAAACGCGTACGGTGATCGCGCTGTGCGATCTGCTGATGCGCTGCAATCGGGTCAAGCGCGTGCTCTTCCTCGCCGACCGCGTGGCACTCGTGAACCAGGCGGTGAATGCCTTCAAGCGCCACCTGCCGGATTCCTCGCCGGTGAACCTGGTGAGCGAGAAGGACGCCGAAGGGCGCGTCTTCGTGTCGACCTATCCAACGATGATGGGGCTGATCGACGAGACGAGGAACGGCCAGCGGCGTTTCGGCGTCGGGCACTTCGATCTCGTCATCATCGACGAGGCGCACCGTTCGGTCTTTCAGAAGTACCGCGCCATCTTCGATTACTTCGATGCCCTGCTGGTGGGGCTCACGGCAACGCCCAAGGACGAGCTGGACCGCAACACCTACAGCCTGTTCGACCTCGAGAACGGCGTGCCGACCGACGCCTACTCGCTCGCCGAGGCGGTGCACGACGGCTTCCTCGTGCCACCGCAGGCCGTGTCGGTACCACTCAAGTTCCAGCGCGAGGGGATCAAGTACGACGAGCTGTCGGAAGACGACAAGGAGCAGTGGGACGCGCTGGAGTGGGACGACGAGGACGGTGTTCCCGATCGCGTCGAGGCCGAAGCGGTCAACAAGTGGCTGTTCAACAAGGACACGGTGGACAAGGTGCTGCAGCACCTGATGACGCGCGGCGTGACCGTGGCCGGCGGCGACCGGCTCGGCAAGACCATCCTCTTCGCCAAGAACCAGCGCCACGCCGAGTTCATCGCCGAGCGTTTCAACGCCAACTACCCGCATTACAAGGGGGAGTTCGCGCGCGTCATCACCTTCAGGACCGAGTACGCGCAGAGCCTGATCGACAGCTTCGCGGCGAGGGACAAGGCGCCGCACATTGCCATCTCGGTGGACATGCTCGATACCGGAATCGACATCCCCGAGGTCGTGAATCTGGTCTTTTTCAAGCTGGTGCGCTCGAAGACCAAGTTCTGGCAGATGCTCGGTCGCGGCACACGCCTCTGCCTGGACCTGTTCGGGCCGGGCCAGCACAAGACCTTCTTCTACGTCTTCGACTACTGCCAGAACCTGGAGTACTTCAGCCAGGACATTGCGGCCAGCGAGGGAGCGCTCGGCGAAGCGCTCGGCAAACGGCTGTTCAATGCGCGGCTGGAGTTGATCGGCGAACTGGACAGGAACCTGGTGGCTGCCGACCGCCATGCGGCGCAGGAGCAGCGGGCCACACCGCACGGGCATCCGGAAACCGACGGCGAAGTGCGCGCGCAGCTTGCCGTCCTGCTGCAGCGGGAAGTGGTGGCCATGAACCTGGACAACTTCGTCGTGCGGCCGAAGCGGCGCATCGTTGAGCGCTACGCCACGCCCGAGGCCTGGGCGACACTGTCGCCGGAGTCGCTCTCCGAGCTGTCGCGCGAAGTGGCGGGACTGCCGTCGGCGCTGGACCCCGAGGGTGAAGAGGCCAAGCGCTTCGACTTGCTGGTGCTCAAGCTGCAGCTTGCCATGTTGCGCTGCGAGCCCGGCTTCGTTCGCCTGCGCGAACAGGTGAAGGAGCTTGCCGGCCTGCTCGAGGAGAAGTCGGCGATTCCGATGGTGCGCGAGCGGATGACGTTCATCCAGGACGTGCAGACGGAAGCGTGGTGGCAGGACGTGACCGTGCCGATGCTCGAAGGCATGCGCCGGCGCCTGCGCGATCTGATCAAGCTCATCGACAAGCAGAAACGCAAGCCCATCTACACCGACTTCGTGGACGCGATGGGCGAGGAAACAGCGGTCGCCCTGCCGGGGTTCGGCGAGGGTACGGACTACGCCAGGTTCCGTGCCAAGGCGCAGGCCTTCCTGCGCGCGCACCAGGACCACGTCGCGATCCACAAGCTGCGGATGAACAAGGCACTGACGGCGGCCGATCTGGCCGAGCTGGAACGGATGCTTGCCGAAAGCGGAGTCGGTGCGGCGGATGAGATCGAATTGGCCAAGACGCAGTGCCAGGGGCTGGGGCTCTTTGTGCGATCGCTGGTCGGCATGGATCGTGAAGCCGCCAAGGAGGCATTCACCGGCTTCCTTGCCGGCAAGACGCTCGGCGCGAACCAGATCGAATTCGTCAACCTGATCCTCGACCACCTGACCGAGCAAGGGGTGATGGACCCAGCGCTCCTCTACGAGTCGCCCTTCACCGACCTGACGCCACACGGACCCGACGGCATCTTCAGTTCCGCACAGATTGACGAACTGGTGGCCACGCTTGAACAGGTGCGTGGGACAGCCATGGCGGCATGAGCGGATTCGGGGGTCGCTATGCCCGGCGGCCTCACCAGCGGACAGAACGCCTGGGCGGCTTGTGGCAGCCCGGCCTCAGCGTGAGCGCGCCAGGTCGAAGTCCGCGCTGTTGCGTTCGTCGACGAACAGGCTGGCAGGCTCCGGCGTCGGTCCATTGCGACAGGTGACGACGGCGTTGGCGAGCACCTGCTTCTTCTGCAGCACCTCGACGGCGCAGCGGCCGTAGACGCTCTCGATGGTCGCCAGCAGGTTGCGCGAGTAGGGTGTGGCGAGGGCGCTGTCGAGGATCAGGTTGGCGATCAGCAGCCCGTCGGCTTCGAGGACTCGGCGCGTCGCCTGCCAGAATTCGCGTGTCACGAGGTGGCCCGGAATCGAGGAATGCGAGCCGTACACATCGACGATGGCCGCAGCGAAGCGCTGCTCGGTGCGGATGACGAAGCGGCGAGCGTCGTCGGCGATGAAGTCGCCACGCGCGGTTTCTCGGAGAAAGTGCTTTTCGGCGATCCCGCGGACTGCCGGATCGATATCGACATAGGTGTAATGGTTGCTCGGCTCACGGTGCGAGAGCGTGAAGCCGCCGGCGCCGAGAACCAGAATCTGCCGATCACGAAAGGCGAGGTCATCGAGCAGCAGGCTGCGGATATGCCGGATATAGCGAGCGTAGTGCGGTGGCTCGGCGTCATCGATCAAGGAGGCGACCGAACTGTTGTTCTTGAATGCCCGCCCGTTGATGGCGCCGTCGTACTTGACCGGCACGACCAGATAGCTGGCGTAGGCGGTTTCGATCTCCGGGCGCAGCCAGGCGTTGGCGACGAAGGTCAGGGCGCCGACAGCCAGACCGGTCGTCGCCGCTGCCCAGCCACGCCGCGGGCTGAGCAACACGTAGCCGGTGACGAGGAGCAGCGCACTCAGGGCGACGGCGGCCGAAACGCCCAGCCATTGCATGACCAGCAGCGACAGCGACAGCGAACCCAGGAAGGAGCCCAGCGTCGACCAGTACAGAGCCTGGCCGCTGGCTTCCCCGACGCGTTCGTGGTGCAGCAGGTTGGTGAGGATCGGCACCGTCTGCCCGAGCAGCCAGGCAATCGGACAGACGACGCCGGCGACAAAGAAGAGATACGCGAGGCCCGACGGGTTGAGCAAGGCGAAGATCCGATCGACGGCCACTCCCGACAGCCCAACGCCAGTCAGTGCCGCCGCGATCAGGAAGTTCCTTGCCACGACAGCCAGATAGCCGCTGTCGACTTTCGCGCCGGCGTGATAACCGAGGGCCAGCGCGAGCAGGAAAAAGCCGATCGTCGGCGCCGTGACAACGATGGAACTGCCCATGTGCGGGATGATCTGGCGCAACGCGATGACTTCTGCACCGAGCGAGCAGAATCCTTCGATGAAGACGATGGCAAAGAGCAGGAAGCGTGGCATGGGGGATGGGGATCGCGTCGCTGGGGCTGGAGTGAGCCGGCACTATACCGCAGCGGCAAGCGCTTCCGGCCCAAACCGGCGGCTCCGGGCGGCCATGCCGGGTGCGCATGTTTGTCATGATTCACCAAACCGATGGCTCGTCCCGGCGAAAGCATGCCCGCGCCGCAGGTTCAGGCAGATTGATGACTCCGGTATGCCCCATCGCCGGCGTGCAGCGCGTATACTCGCGCCCTCCTCCAGGCGACGGCCAGCCGCCTCGCCTCAACCGGCGCAGGCAATGTGACCGTCGGCATTTCCGGAGAGCAGGATGGACAACGCGCAGACCTTTCTTCAGCAGTTCGGGTGGTTGGCGAGTACCGGTAACCTGGTCGAGTTTTCGGCCACGGCGGCCACGACGTTCGCCCTGATTGCCGCCGCCGAGATCGGCGACAAGAGTCAATTGGTCTGCATGACCCTCGCCTCCCGGCACCGGCCAATGCCGGTCATGCTGGGCGCGGTGGCCGCCTTCGCGGTGCTGAATACCCTGGCCGTGGTCTTCGGAGTGGCCATTGCCAACTGGCTTCCGGAATACGTGGTCGGCGCGACGGTCGCCATTCTCTTCGCCGCTTTTGGCATCCACGCCTTGCGCGCCACCGACGACGGCGACGACGACGATGTCGAGGAGAAAAGTGGCCATGGCATATTTCTCACCACCTTCATCCTGCTCACGGTGGCCGAGTTCGGCGACAAGACGCAGCTTGCCGTCGTTGCCTTGAGCAGCACGCATGTGCCTGCCGCCGTCTGGCTGGGTGCCACGGCGGCCCTGGCGACAACGTCGGCCGTGGGAATCCTGGCCGGCCGCACCATCCTGAAGAAGATTCCGCTGGTCCTGCTGCACCGGATCAGCGGCGCGTTCTTCCTGGCCCTCGCGGCAGTTGCCGCTTACCAGGCCTACCGCTCCTTCACCGGCGGATAGGCCAGTCGCCGCGCGACGACAAGCCGGAGTCGGCCGCTGGCCGTCGCCAAAGGCCGGACTCCGGCAAGCTGCCGTGGTGGCGGCAAGTCGCCGCCGATCGCCCCCCCGGGTCTCAGGCAATCAACTGAAAGTCGCTGTACACCAAGCTCGGATGCGTCGCCAGCCCGACCACAGCGATCGCCACGGCCGCGCCGCTGCCGCTGCCGTCGGCGTCGTAGAACAGGCTTCCTGACGCTGTGTCGTAGATGATCCGGTCGCTGGCGTCGTGGGCCACGCTGATGCCGTTGCCCGACCAGAACTGGTCCGCGGTCAGGTTGCCCGGCGCCACACCCAGGGCACGTGTTACGTCCGCCCCTAAACGGGATTGAAGGGCTTTGAATATCGCGCGTACTTTGAGCAGGAAGATCGAAGGATCTCCTGAGCGAAGGCGGAATGAAGAAGGACGGAGAAGGGCTGGAACACCTCTG
>JAFLDO010000050.1 GCA_017302455.1 Accumulibacter sp. | reverse complement strand
CAGAGGTGTTCCAGCCCTTCTCCGTCCTTCTT
This sequence comes from Accumulibacter sp., assembly GCA_017302455.1. Lineage (GTDB taxonomy): Bacteria > Pseudomonadota > Gammaproteobacteria > Burkholderiales > Rhodocyclaceae > Accumulibacter > Accumulibacter phosphatis. The sequence continues at coordinate 31,202 of JAFLDO010000050.1, read as the reverse complement.
CATTCCGCCTTCGCTCAGGAGATCCTTCGATCTTCCTGCTCAAAGTACGCGCGATATTCAAAGCCCTTCAATCCCGTTTAGGGGCGGACGTAACACCGGCGAGAACTCGATCCACATGACGATGATGTACAAGGTGATGCAGGCGGCGACCTCGAACATCACCGAGTTGACGTTGAAGTAGCCTGGCCAGAAGATGTGCCAGAAGTTCCACCAGCGACCGAGATCGAAGGTGATCGCGGCACCCGCCAGCGTGTAGCCGAACAGGCTGCCGAGCAACGCCGGACGCACCAGCGGATGGTACTTGCCCTGGTTGAAGATGTAGACCAGCAACGCCATACAGAAGCCGCCGCAGGCCAGGGCCGAACCGATGAAGACGTCCACCACAACCCAGATTCCCCAGGAGTAGCCATCGTTGACGTTGGTTGTCGAGCTGAGTCCAAAAAGAAGACGGACCACGACGATCGTTGCCATGACCGTCATGAGAACACCACAGACAAGGGTCGTGGCATTGAACAGGCTGCCGCCAACCGGCGCCGGTGCGGCATGCTGGCGAGCGCTCATGATCCCTCCTTCCGCCGTTCGTCCGTCGGCGCATCGTCTTCATGATGCACGTTGCGCTTGGCGACATAGGTCATTGCCCCAAGGACTGCAAACGGCATCAGCAAGCCGCCGTAGAGAGTGTGCTGAATCGTTTCCGAGGTTGACGCCGACGACTTGGGCGGCAGGTAGGGCATGCCGACCTTCTCGAAGTCGACGGCCGAGAGCTTGAGAACCTGCGTGCCACCGTACTCGGTCTCGCCATACACGTGCTGCTTGTACTTGCCGACGTAGCCCTGGTAGCTCTGGTCCGGCCCGCCGCTGAGGTTGCCGCGCGGATAGGTGGTCAGGCTGCCCGGTGCGAGCGCCAGACGTCGCTTGGCTTCGCTCAGCAAGTCGCTGGTCCGGCCGTAGAGCGTCGCACCGGTTGGGCAGACCTCGGCGCATGCAGAGTAGTGACCATCCTTGTAGCGATGCCGACAGAGCTCGCACTTGCCGATCTTGCCCGTCGGCGAATCGTACTGGTACTTGGGGATGCCGAAAGGACAGGCGACGACACAGTAACGACAGCCGACGCAAGCCTCGGCGTCGTAGGCGACGATGCCCGTCTTCGGATCCTTGGTCATCGCCGTCACCGGGCAGGCTGAAACGCACGACGGGTCGGCGCAATGCATGCACGAGGTCTTCATGAAGGCGTAGCCGTTGGTCTCGTCATCCTTGCTGGCCATCGTGCCGCTGCGATACATCTTGATGATATTGAAGGTGTAGCCGCTGGTATCTAGAGGCGTGTCCCAGAGCTGGTCGGTTGTCGAGAACTCGGGCGGATTGTCGTTGGCTCGCTTGCAGGCCGCGACACAGGCTTTGCAGCCGATGCACAGCGTGCCGTCGTAGAGGAGGCCAAGCGCCTCGGGCGGGCGCTCGTACGTGTCACGCGCGCTGGCCGGGGTGTTGACCGTGCCGGCCACAACGGCTGCGCCGGCGACACCGACGCAGCCTTTGAGGAAGTGGCGACGGGAGTTGTCATCGGTTCGTTTATCAGCAAGTTCGGTAGCCATCTCACACCTCCGTCTTTTCGCTCGCAGCCCTCGTTCTTTCGGCCTCCTCAGCCTTGTGGGAAAGGCCCAGATTGCGCGCCACCACGGCCGCGCCACCGGCTGCTGCCCCGGCAACGGCAGCAAGTATTGCGGCCGACCCCAGGGTGGCGCCCATCCCCTTCTCTTCGACGATGCGCGGATACTGCTGTGGCGGGTCGACGTTCTTTACTTTGGCCAGCATGTGAATCGGCTTGCTGAAGCCCACACCCTGCTCGGTACACCCGATGCAGGGGCAGCCACAACCCACCGGCCAGGTGCCAGCACCGGCATCGCCGAACAGGATGCTCGGACAGTTGGCGTAGGTTTCCGGCCCCTTGCAGCCGAGCTTGTAGAGGCAGTAGCCCTTGCGGTGGCCCTCGTCGCCAAAGTCGATCGCAAAACGACCGGCATCGAAGTGGGCACGGCGTTCGCAGTTCTCATGGACCAGGCGCGAGTACGCAAACTTCGGCCGACCCAGGTCGTCGACTGGCGGCAACGCGCCGAAGGTGAGGAAGTGCACTACCGTCGACAGGAAGTTGTAAGGGTTCGGAGGGCAACCCGGAATCGTCACCACCGGTTTGCCGAGCACCGCCGCGACACCGGAGGCCCCGGTCGGGTTCGGGTCGCCGTTGGATGGCATGATCGACGGCATACCGCCCCAACTCGCGCACGAGCCGATGGCGATCACGGCCGCGGCATCTGCGGCACACTCCTTCGTCAGGTCGATCGCGGTCTGACCGCCGATCTTGCAGTAGATGCCGCCATCGCGCGTCGGGATCGCGCCTTCGACGACCAGAATGTAGCTGCCCTTGTTTTCCGCCATGGCCGTCCTGCGTGCCTTTTCGACCTGGTGGCCGGCAGCAGCGAACAGCGTCTCGTGGTAATCGAGCGAAATGACGTCGAGAATCAGCCGCTCGAGGGTCGGGTGCTCGGCGCGCAGCATCGACTCCGTGCAGCCCGTGCACTCCTGGAAGTGCAGCCAGATGACCGATGGCCGCTTCTTGGCCGCGACCGCTTCGGCGACCGCCGCGTCGGCTCCCGCCGGCAAACCCAGGCTGGCTGCCACGCTGGCGCAGAACTGCAGAAACTCTCGTCGCGGCATGCCAAGTCGCTTGCTCGCGACGGCGATGTTCGCATCACTTTCCAGCTTCAGCAGACTGGTGTTTGCCATTTCCCGCCCCCTATCTCGTCGCCCGACCGCAGGTCGGGAGGTTCACATCGATACCGCCCCCGAAAGCACTTGTGTAGCCAATGCCGCAACTGCACCCAAGAAGCGTGCCAAGGAGAGATGTTGGTAATAAACAGGGGCTTGGTTTTGGGTACGGCGGCCACTTCAGTAAGCGAGCTTTGCGTCTGGAGTTCGAAGTGGAAACCTGGTATCCACCGGCGTCGAGAGCGGCGGGTTGTCCTGAGTTCAGCACGCGAGATAGGCGTTCTCGGCGGACCACCACGATATTCGCTGCTCGCTCTCACCGCCCGATTTCATCGTTGCACGCCGCGTTGATTCCCCCTACGATCTCGACATGAACGAATTCCGCTGCTCGCTGGATCGCCAAGCTGCCCGGGTGCCGACCCGCAACAGCGTGTCGCGCGTTCCCTGTCGCCTGCCGACGGACTCTGCGCTGAAGCGTGCCGGGGCAAGCCGGGAGTCGCTGGATGGCGAGGACCCTTGCGATGTCCAGTTTCCGGTCACCCACTGAAGCGCTGCAGGCGCACTCGCCGATCGCCGCCGACGGCCTGCCGGAAGCGCAAGCGGTTTTCCACGGGGTCGACGAGGCGGTCTGGATCGAAGTGATCCGCAAGATGGACGAGGTGTACAACGACCTGCTGCAGTACGAGGTCGCTCTCGAGCAAAAGAATGCTGCCCTCGAGGACTCGCAGCAGTTCATCGAAAGCGTTCTGGCGTCCATGTCGGATATCCTGATTGTCTGCAACCGGCACGGGGCCATCCAGGAAGTTAACGACTCCTTGCGGCGTTTCATCGGTCAGGACGAGACCGTTCTGTATGGACGACCGGTCTGCGAACTCTTTGCCGACGACGTATCACGGCAAAGGGCTCGCGACTTCTTTTCGGCAGCGCGGCCGGCGTCGGTCCAGGATTGCGAGCTGCTGATCAGCGGCCGCGACGGCAACTCGCTGCCGGTTTCGCTGAATTGCACGCCGCGTTTGTCGGGAACCGGCAAGTTGGTCGGGATGGTTCTCACCGGGCGGCCGGTCGGCGAATTGCGGCGTGCTTATCATGCTCTGCGGCAGGCGCACGAGGATCTGAAGCGTACTCAGCAACAGCTTCTGCAGGCGGAAAAGATGGCCTCGCTCGGCCGTCTGGTCGCTGGTGTGGCGCATGAACTCAACAATCCGATCAGCTTCGTTCTCGGCAACGTGCTGGCCATCAGACGCTATGCGGCGCGCCTGCAGAGCTATCTCGATGCGGTGCACTCGGACGCCTGCGTGCGATCACCGGCGCTGGAGGCGATGCGGCAGGACTTGCGCATTGATCGAATCCTGGAGGACATCACTCCGCTTCTCGACGGCATGACTGAAGGCGCCGAGCGTACACGCGACATCGTCGACGGACTCAAGCGCTTCTCGGCTGTCGATCGCAGTGCCGACGAGCCGGTCAACCTCGCTGAAGTTCTCGCCCGGGCGGTGCGCTGGGTCACACGGGCGGCCATGCAGGGTTTTCGTGTGACTGTGGATCTGCCCCAAGAACTGCCCATCATTGGCTCTTCCGGGCAGATGCAGCAAGTACTGATGAACCTCGTGCAGAACGCGCGGGATGCCACTGCAGGGGGCGAAGCCCCCACTCTCGAGATCAGTGCCGAGCGGTGCAACGGTACGGTGATCCTCAGCTTTGTCGACAATGGACCGGGAATCGCCGAAGCAAACCTGCCGCGCCTCTTCGACCCTTTCTTCACGACCAAGCCGGTTGGACAGGGAACAGGGCTTGGGCTGTCGATAAGCTATGGCATTGTGGAGCGGCACGGTGGCAAGCTGGAAGCCGCGAATCGGCCTGGAGGGGGCGCTGTATTCACGCTGACGCTGCCGCTCGCGCCGGTTTAGCCAACGTATGGGTGGTGCCTCGGCGCGCTGCATCGGGCGTCGGTCACCTCGTGTCGCCACCGTTGGTAGCTACGCGTTGATAAGCCGGGAGAGCAACGAAGTTCAGTTGGTGGGTATCAAGGCCACCGACTTGCGCCTTTAGGATTTCATCGTCTGACGGAAACTCGCATTTTCCCAACATCAGGCGCCAAAGAGAGGTTGCCGGGATGCCCGCGAGGCGGTGAACGAAAAAAGCGCCCCAAGGCAGTTCATTCGGACGGCTGACGAAACATCTGCTGCTTTGCCGAGAAGCTCTCTACCAGACACCGGGAAGTTTCACCGGGAACTTTCGGTGATGTGCCTTGGTAGGCGCGATTGGACTCGAACCAACGACCCCCACCATGTCAAGGTGGTGCTCTAACCAGCTGAGCTACGCGCCTCCAGTGAAGCCACAAGTGCAAGCGACTTCAGGGAAGTGCGCATTATACGGCCAGCCAACGGCAAGTCAAGCGGTGCGAACCTCGTCGAGCGCCGTGTATGACGGAGCCAGCGGGCACGGTGGTCGGTGCTCACTCGCCAATCACGTCGCTATTGGCCGGCGGGGTGAAGCGGAACAGTGATGGCGCAAGGCGCGGATTGCGCTCGAGATGGGCAAACCGTAGCGAGGTGGTCTGGCCGAGGCTGTCAAGCAGTTCCATCGCCCTCAGATCACTCCCGGCAAAGCCAAGGCTCACCTTCTCGAAACCGCTGTCGGGCGATCGCGGCGTCGCCTCAACCCACTCCAGTCCATCCTTGTCGCCCGCCTCGCGCAAGGTGAAGTTCTTCTCGATCGTGCTTTCACCGGCGAGTAGAGCGGCTGGTGTGCCGCCGAGGGCACTGCCCACCTTCCGGACGGTGACCTGGCGGAGATCGGGGTCGTGGATCCATACGCGTTCTCCATCTCCTACCAGCAACTGCGCATACGGTTTCTCGATCTCCCAGCGAAACTTGCCGGGGCGCGCGAACATCATGACACCGCTCGACAACTGCGGTTTGCGGCCATTCCTCGCGGCGACGCTTTGCGCGAATTCGGCGCGCATGGTCCGCGTCGATTCGAGGAACTGGTGCAGCTTGTCGATTGCCCCAGCACTCACTGTCTGGGTGATGAGCAGGCAGATGGCTGCGAACAGGGTTCGGCGCATCATTCCTCGTCCCTGCGCGGGGCCAGGACTTCTCGACCACCGCGGGCGTCCATCGCAGAAACGAGTCCAGCCTTCTCCATCGCTTCGATCAGGCGTGCCGAGCGATTGTAGCCGATGCGAAGATGGCGCTGAACCAGCGAAATCGATGCCCGGCGGTTCTTCAGCACCACTTCGACGGCCTGGTCGTATACCGGGTCGGCTTCACCATCGGTGTCCAAGGCGCCGTTGTCAGCGCCGGCTGGGCCGTCACCGTCTTCGTCGGCACCGCCACCGCTGAGGACGCCGTCCACGTACGCCGGGGCACCCACCTTCTTGAGGTAGTCGACTACCCGGTGGACCTCTTCGTCGGCAACAAAGGCACCATGAACTCGCGTGGGATAGCCAGTGCCCGGTGCGAGGAAGAGCATGTCTCCCTGGCCGAGCAGGGCCTCGGCTCCCATCTGGTCGAGGATGGTCCGCGAGTCGATCTTCGAAGAAACCTGAAACGAGATTCGGGTCGGGATGTTGGCCTTGATCAGACCGGTGATGACATCGACCGACGGTCGCTGCGTCGCCAGGATCAGGTGAATCCCCGACGCACGGGCCTTCTGGGCGAGCCGGGCAATCAGTTGCTCGACGGTCTTGCCGGCAACCATCATCAGGTCGGCGAGTTCGTCGATGACGACGACGATGTAAGGCAGGATGCTCAGCGGTTCGGGGCTGTCGGGGGTCAGCGAAACCGGATTGGGGATCTTCTCGTCGCTCTTTTCGGCATCCCGGATGCGGTGATTGAGGCCGACCAGGTTACGCACGCCCATTGCCGACATCAGCTTGTAGCGCTTCTCCATCTCGGCGACACACCAGTTGAGGGCGTTGGCCGCCTGCTTCATGTCCACCACCACCGGCGCGAGCAGATGCGGGATACCCTCGTAGATCGACAGTTCGAGCATCTTCGGGTCGACCAGGATCAGCCGCACCTGATCGGGCTCGGCCTTGTAGAGCAGTGACAGGATCATCGCATTGATGCCGACCGACTTGCCGGAGCCGGTCGTGCCGGCGACCAGCAGGTGTGGCATCTTGGCCAGGTCGACGACGGTCGGTTGGCCGCCGATGTCCTTGCCGAGAGTCATCGTCAGCGGCGAACTCATGTCGCTGTACTCCTTGCTGGAAATGATCTCCAGCAGGCGCACCATCTGCCGCTTGGGGTTCGGCAGTTCGAGCGCCATCGAGGACTTGCCAGGCACCGTTTCGACGACGCGCACGGAGACCAGCGACAACGAGCGGGCGAGATCCTTGGCGAGATTGAGGATCTGTACGCCCTTGACACCCACGGCGGGCTCGATTTCATAGCGGGTGATGACGGGGCCGGGGTAGGCGGCGGTCACCGCCACCTGGACACCGAAGTCGGCAAGCTTGCGCTCGATCAGACGCGAAGTGTACTCGAGCGTCTCGGGCCTGACGCGGTCGCCGTGCAGCGGCGCGGGTTCGAGGAGATGCAGCGGTGGCAGCATGCCGCCGGGTACGGCTTCCGGAAACAGCGGCACTTGCCGCTCACGTTCCATGCGTTTCTCGACTTTCGGTGGTAGCCGCGGTGGTGCGACTGCTGCGAACTCCTCAATCGCCTTGCTCGGTGTCTGCGGGTCAAGCGGCGGCTCGGATTCGGTGGGCGGCACGGCGTGGGGCGTCGCCGGTCGATCACTCAGTGTTGGTTCCTCATGCACAGCAGGGCGCTTGGCGGGCTTGAGGGCGGGCCGGTTGGCCGCTTCCGGTTTCTGCGCCAGCGTCGGCTCATGTGCTTCGCTTCGCTTCTTCTCACCCTCGACCACCGCCTCACGCTCACGCGCGACTTCCCGGCCGATTCGGCGGTCCTGCCAGCGCTCGAACAGCCCGCCAACGCCCACGATGGCCGCCTCGAAGAGGCCTCCCACACGTTCGGCAGCGGTGATCCAGGACATCCCCGAGAAAATACTCCAGCCGAGCACCAGCATGGCGAAGAGGGCCAGCGTCGCGCCCGTGTAACCAAGATAGCGTACCGCGATGGCCCCTAGCTCGATGCCGATGACGCCGCCCGGACCGACGGGCAGGGTCGCCTTTAGGGTGTAGAACCGCAGTGCCTCGAGCCCGCTGCTGGCGACGATCAGCACGACGAAGCCGGCGAGGGCGATATAGAGCGGGCGTCGATCGCTGGGGCGCTGACCATCGAGACGCCGATAACCCCACCAGACGAAGGCAATCAGCAGAACCGTCCACCACCAGGCGGAAAGGCCGAAAATGTACAGCATCAGATCGGCCAGCCAGGCGCCGGTACGACCCGCCGGATTGTGCAGGGTCGTCGTGTGTACGGCATGCGACCAGCCGGGGTCGCTCCGCTGGTAACCCCAGAGGGAAAGCGCCAGAAAGGTCGCGATGGCGATCAGGATCAGCCAGCGAGCTTCCTGCAGGAGGATCGCGATCTTTTCCGGGAGTGGGCTTGGCGCGCTCGAGGCGTACGCCATTCGGCCGGCAAGTTTGTTCAGCAGGGCCATCGGAGCAAAGGAGTTCAGGTTGATTGGGGGCGGGAGGCTGGCACGGGTGCGGGACTCGCTGCCAGACGCTTCTCAATGATGACGATGCGGCCTTCCTCGACCCGGAAATATCCGCGATTCTCCAGATCCTTCATCACACGACTGACCATCTCGCGCGAGGCACCGATCATCTTGGCGATGTCCTGCTTGGTGAGGCGCCGCCTGATCACGCGCTGCCCGCGCTCGTCTTCGGAGAAGTCGATGAGCAGCTTGGCGACGCGGCCGTAAACGTCGAGAAGGGCCAGGCTCTCGATGTTGCGATCCGCTTCGCGCAAGCGCTGCACCAGACTCTTCATGATGTTGAGGCACAGGTCGAAGTTCTCCGCCAGGCAGCGTTTGAAGTCGTTCTTGGTGATCACCAGCAGTTCGCAGGTCTCGGTCGCGACGACGTCGGCCGAACGCGGGCTGCCGTCAATCAGCCCCATCTCGCCGAAGAACTCTCCCGGGCCGAGCAGGGTCAGAATCACCTCGCGTCCCTCTTCATCGCTGTTGAGAACCTTGGCGCCGCCACTGATGAGCACGTACAGTGAGTCGGTGCTGTCGCCGGCGCGCACGATGGTTGTCAGGCGCGGCACTCGGCGATGAAAGGCGACTTTGGCGATCTGTTCGAGTTGTGAATCCGGCACGCCGGCAAACATCGGAATGCTATGCAGCAAAGTCAGGCTGGGTCCCCTCCTGGGCTGCTCGACCTGTGTGTTCATGAGGCCTTCTTTCGTCAAGTGAAATGATTTCTATCAAGGGCTTGCGCGGCGATTATAAGGCACTTTGCAGGTTTCCGAAGCAAGCACGGAACAAAGTTGGCGCCGGAGGCGTCGGCGTTGCCGGTTATAATTTTTCCATGACCCACTACCAGAGCAAATCGAGATGACCCCAGCCACCCGTCACTGCCGCCTGCTGATCCTCGGATCGGGACCTGCCGGCTATACCGCCGCCGTCTACGCGGCGCGTGCCAACCTGCAGCCGGTGTTGATCACCGGTATGGCGCAGGGTGGCCAGTTGATGACCACCACCGACGTGGACAACTGGCCCGCGGACGCGAAGGGCGTACAGGGACCCGAACTGATGCAGCGCTTCGAGGAGCATGCGCGCCGCTTCGAGACCGAGATCATCTTCGAGCACATTCATACGGCCCAGCTTGCACAAAGGCCGTTCACGCTGATCGGCGACTCCGCGACGTACACCTGTGACGCGTTGATCATCGCCACCGGCGCGTCGGCCCAGTACCTCGGACTTCCTTCCGAGGAGGCATACTCCGGGCGCGGCGTTTCCGCCTGTGCAACCTGTGACGGTTTCTTCTATCGCAACCAGCCGGTCGCGGTCATTGGCGGTGGCAACACGGCAGTCGAGGAAGCGCTGTACCTCGCCAACATCGCCAGCCATGTCACCCTCGTGCACCGCCGAGACAAGCTGCGTAGCGAAAAAATCCTGCAGGACAAGCTGTTCGCAAGGGAAAAGGCCGGCAAGGTGACGATCCGCTGGAACTGCCTGCTTGAGGAGGTGCTCGGCGATTCGTCCGGCGTCACCGGCATGCGCATCAGGAACAAGCTCACCGATGCCACGGAGGACCTTTCGCTGATGGGCGTTTTCATCGCCATCGGTCACAAACCGAACACCGACCTGTTCGCCGGCCAACTCGCCATGGAAGGGGGTTATCTGCTTACCCAGGGCGGGCGGCACGGCAATGCGACGGCAACCTCGATTGCCGGCGTTTTTGCTGCCGGCGACGTACAGGATCACATCTACCGTCAGGCCTGCACGTCGGCCGGTAGTGGCTGCATGGCGGCGCTCGATGCCGAGCGTTACCTCGACAGCCTCGGCCTGGCGGGCTGAAACGGTTTGGCGCAGCGGCCTCTCGGCCACCGGGATGTGCCGCCTGACGGGATGAGCACCGCGAACTGCCATGAAATCACGACAGCAAGCCAACGCCGAAGATGTGGACGCTTTTCGCGCCGCCGTGGCCGGCGCGACGCCGTTGCGGCGGGCCAACCGGGTCAGCTTCGAGGGGCCGAAGCCCAGCCCACAGCCGCGTCAGCGGCAGCTGGACGAAGCGGCGGTCATTGCCGAACTGCTGCATGCACCCCTGGCCATCGATGACTGGCTCGACCTTGGGGGGGCGGACTCGTTCCTGCGCAGTGGCCTGCCGCGGGCACTGCTGCGCGACCTGCGGCGTGGTCGCTGGAGCATCCAGGATCACGTCGACCTGCACGGCATGAACCGCCACCAGGCGCACGCCGAGGTGACGCAGTTTCTCGCCGACACGCGCAGTGCCGGCAAGCGCTGCGTGCGCATAGTGCATGGTCGCGGGCACGGCTCGCCAGGTCGTGAATCGGTGCTGCGGCAACTGGTCAAAGCCTGGTTGGCTCGCTGTCAGGATGTCCTGGCTTTCTGTCACGCGCCGCCCAGCGACGGCGGCGACGGTGCCCTGTGGGTCCTGCTCAAGGCTGACAGCAGGTCGCCGCGCCGCTAGGCCGCGTTGGGCTAGGGCCTGTCGGGGCGGGCCGGTCGTGGTGGATCGCGCGACCTGGCGGCGGATCAGATCGCCGACTCGTCGGTTTCGCCGGTGCGTATGCGCACCACCTGCTCGACAGTCGTGACGAAGATCTTGCCGTCGCCGATTTTTCCGGTGCGCGCCGCCTTGACGATCGCGTCGATGGCGCCGTCGACCGCACTATCGGCAACGACAATTTCGATCTTGACCTTGGGCAGGAAATCAACAACATATTCAGCACCGCGATAGAGCTCGGTGTGACCCTTCTGGCGACCAAACCCCTTGACCTCGGTAACGGTCAGGCCGGTGACGCCGATCTCGGACAGCGCTTCGCGCACTTCGTCGAGCTTGAATGGTTTGATGATGGCTTCAATTTTTTTCATGGCCTTGGCTCCGGTAAAGATCGTAAAGAAATCGTATCAGAAATCAGGCATCGACAAGTGATCAGTACAGGTCGCGGTAGCGATTGGTGATCGGATAGCGCCAATCCTTGCCGAATCCACGCTGTGTGACGCGGATACCGACCGGCGCCTGCCGTCTCTTGTACTCGCTGATCTTGAGCAGATGCACGACGCGGCGCACATCGGCTTCGGCATGGCCCTGGGCAATGATCTGGCGCGGGCTGAGATCCTTCTCCATGTAGGCCTCGACGATGGCGTCGAGCACCTCGTAGGGCGGCAGACTGTCCTGGTCGGTCTGGTCGGGCTTCAACTCGGCGGATGGCGGGCGGCTGATGATCCGCTCGGGGATCGCATACGAGCGTGTGTTGCGCCAGCGGGACAGGCGGTAGACTAGTGTCTTGGCAATGTCCTTGATGACCGCGAAACCGCCGGCCATGTCACCGTAGAGCGTGCAATAACCGACGGCCATCTCCGACTTGTTGCCGGTGGTCAGCACCAGCGAACCGGTCTTGTTCGAGATCGCCATCAGGATCATGCCACGGATCCTGGCCTGCAGGTTTTCCTCGGTGGTGTCGGCCGGCAAGCCGGCGAACTGTTGTTCCAGCATCGCGGCAAAAGTCTGCATGGCCGGTTCGATGGCGATTTCGTCATAACGAATGCCGAGCAGGCGAACCATTTCACGCGATTCGGCGAGGCTGAGCTCGGCCGTGTAGGGGGAGGGCATCATTACTGCCCGCACCTTGTCAGCGCCCAGGGCATCGACGGCGATGCACAGCGTCAGCGCCGAGTCGATGCCGCCGGAGAGGCCGATGATGGCGCCGGGGAAACCGTTCTTGCCGAGGTAGTCGCGCACACCGAGAACCAGCGCCTGGTAAACCTCGGCCTCGAGGCAGGGGGCGGGGGCGATCGCCGCCGCCTGCGGCTCGCCGTCGACGAAATCGACGATGCCCAGCGCCTCCTCGAACTGCGGCAACTGGCAGCAGAGCGTCCCGCGCGAGTCGAGAACGAATGACCCGCCATCGAAGACCAGTTCGTCCTGACCACCGGCCAGATTCGCATAGACGACTGGCAAACCGGTGCTGGCGATACGTTGGCGCAGCACCTCGGTACGCCGCTCGCGTTTGCCGATGTGATAGGGAGAGGCGTTGAGGACCAGTAGCACCTCGGCGCCGGCGTTCCGGGCGAGATCTGCGGCACCGGCTTCCCAGACATCGGCGCAGATGTTCACCCCGCAGCGAACGCCCTTCAGTGTCAGTACGCACGGACCTTCGCCGGAGTCGAAATAGCGCTCTTCGTCGAACACCTCGTAGCTGGGCAGGCGCTGCTTGTAATACGTGGCGACACGCGTGCCGTCGGTGATCAGCGTGGCGGCGTTGTAGCAGTGCGCAGCACGCTTTTCGGGGTGGCCGACAAGCACCGCGATACCGGCGACGCGGCTGGCCAGCAGAGCGAGTTCATGCTCGCAAGCGGCGCAGAAATCGTCGCGCAGCAGCAGGTCTTCGGGGGGATAGCCGCAGAGCGACAGCTCCGGCGTCAGCAGGAGGTCGGCCCCCTGCGCGCGAGCGCGTTCGGCAAAATCGAGGATCCGCTGCGCGTTGCCGGCGAAGTCGCCGACCGTGGCGTTGATCTGGGCAATGGCAATCTTCAAAGGCATGGGCGCGACCACTAGCGAAAGGGGCGCTCGCGCGCCCCTCGATCAGCGTGACGAAAAAACCGCTCAGAAAGCCGGCTTGTCCTTGGCATCGGCGTAGCGCTGCACGCCCTCCATGATCTCCTTTTTGGCCTCCTCGCTACCCAGCCAGCCGGCGACCTTGACGAACTTGCCGCGTTCGAGATCCTTGTAATGAGCAAAGAAGTGGGCGATCTGGTCGAGGATGACCTGGGGAAAATCGCGCGGCGTTTCCATGTCACGGTACATCGGCGTCAGGCTATCGACCGGGACGGCCAGGAGCTTGCCATCCGGCCCCGCTTCGTCTTCCATCGCCAGCAGGCCGATCGGTCGGCAACGCACGACGACCCCGGGTGGCAGCGCGAACTGGGTCACCACCAGCACATCGACCGGGTCACCATCGCCAGCGATGGTGTGCGGTATATAACCATAGTTGCAGGGGTAGTGCATGGCGGTCGACATGAAACGATCGACAAAGACGGCTCCGCTATCCTTGTCCACCTCATACTTCACCGGGTCCGCGTGCATCGGAATCTCGATGATGACGTTGAAGTCATTGGGGAGCGACTTGCCGGAGGGCACGCGATCTAGACCCATGTTCGTGATCTCTCTACTGGTTGCGGGAAAGCCGATTATAACCGCCTATCGTTGCTCGGGTCACAGCGATTGCCCGGGCGAGGCGAACAGCTTGATGGGCCCCGTGCAGCGGCCAGCAACGATTTGCGGCCGAACTGCCTTGCGGCAGCGGCGGCCGGTGGCCTCAGCTGCCGCCCGCGCGTGACTGGCCCATCTCGACCATCCGGCGCGCCTCTGCGGCGAACTTCTGCGCCTGTTCGTCGTCCGCGTCGCGGTCGATGGCCGATGGCGGCGCCGCTATCCCCTTCTGGACTGCCGGCCGGGAACGGATCTGGTCACGCCAGCGCCCGAGGCGCGGCAGGTCGTCGATATCGACCCCGGACCAGCGATGCGTACGCACCCAGGCCCAGTTGGCAATGTCGGCGATCGAGTAGTCGCCGGCGAGGTATTCGTGGTCCCTGAGATGGCCGTCGAGCACCCGAAACAGTCGCCGGCACTCGCCCTGATAGCGGTCGATTGCGGGCTGGATCTTCTCCGGGAAGTAGCGAAAGAAGACATTGGCCTGGCCCATCATCGGGCCAATGCCGCCCATCTGGAACATCAACCACTGCGCAACGCGCGAGCGACCCCTAGCGTCGTGCGGCAGCAATCGTCCGGTCTTTTCGGCGAGGTAGAGCAGGATGGCGCCGGACTCGAAGACGGCGAAGTCATCCTCGGCGCGATCGACGATCGCCGGTATTCGACCGTTCGGGTTGATCGCCAGGAACCATGGCTCCTTTTGCTCGCCGCTTGCCAGGTCCAGCGCATGCAGCGTGTAGGGGAGGGCGAGTTCCTCGAGGGCAATCGAGATCTTGTGTCCGTTCGGAGTGGCGGCGGTGTACAGGTCGATCATTGGCAAGGTGTCTTGACGAGGGATGGACGTGTCGGCGTGCGGCTGCCGGCTGGCGGAGTACGATCATGCACTGGCTCTCTGACAACGGCCGTCGCCGGGCGTTCGCCTGCCAAACGCAGAAGCTGGTGCGCGGACTGACCCGGGCGCCGCCGAGCCTGCACGGCGAGCGCCTTCCGCCTGCCGTGCTTTCGGTCTATCATCGTCGCAGGATGTCGCCGGAGGCTCGCTCTCGAATGAATTCCATGACTGCGCCACCCAGCCCCGCCAAGCACTCCCGCGCGCCGGCGGCGGTGCCCGGCGCAGGGCACGGCGGAGAGCACGGCGGACGGCGCGAGACCGCCGCCGTGCCGACGAGAACCCTTGCTAATCCCTATCCTGGGCTGGCGGCCTTCAGGCCGGAGGAGCACAGCTTTTTCTTCGGGCGTGACGAAGACATCGACCGGGTAGTCGCGCGCCTCGCCGAGACGCCGTTGCTCAGCATTGTCGGTCGCTCGGGCACCGGCAAATCCTCGCTGGTCGCGGCCGGTGTGGTCCCGCGGCTTGGCGGGATCCTCGGGGAGTTCTGCTATCGGCGCTGCGAACCGCAGGCGGACCCCTGTCGACAACTCGCCGAGATGCTCGGTCGCGAGCAGCCGGCAGACCCCGAACTGCGCGGTCGTCAGTGCCTCGCGGCGCTGCGGCAGGTGCTCGACGCGACGCCCGATGCAGAGCAGGCCGATCCGTTGCAGGATCGCCTGGCCGTCGCCATCGAACACTTCCTGGGAGAACCCGGTCGCCCGTTGGTCCTGCTGGTCGACCAGTTCGAGGAGTTGTTCACCCGTACTTCGCCGGCGGGCGCGCTTCGCTTTCGTAGTCTCATCGGCGCCTTGCTCGAGAGCAAGCGCCTGTATGTGATTCTGACGCTGCGCAGCGAATTCACTGGCCGGCTGATGGAGTGGCTTGGTGAAGACCTTTTCCGGGCGTCGCTGGTTGCTCTTGAACCGATCAGGGGGGAAGCGCGGCTGCACGCGATCATCACCGGACCGGCCGAAGCCAGCGGCGTGCCGGTACAGGCCGAACTGGTCGCGACACTGGTGTCGGCGGCCAGCGCTACGCGCGGTGCCCTGCCGCTGATCGCCCTGACTCTCGAGAGGCTCTTCGAGCAGCGCGATCCCGAGGCGGGGCTGACGCTGGGAGCCTACGAGCGCATGGGCGGGCTGGAGACCGTCGTCGAGAGCGCTGCCGCGGCGATCGAACGCTTGATCGCCGGTGAGCCGGAACTCGAACCCGCCTGCGCGCGCCTGTTTGCCGAGCTGGCGACGGTGATCGACGGACTGCCGACGCGCCGCACGGTCGAGATCGGGCCGCTACGCGAGGATCCGCTGGTCGGCCGACTGGTCGATGCGTTGCGCAGCCAGGGCTTTCTGGCCGACCCTGACGACCGGCACGTGGAACTGGCACACGAGATGCTGCTGATCCATTGGCCGCGTCTGCGGCAATGGTGCGACCGCTATCGCGACAGTCTGACGCTGCGCCGGCAGGCGAAACAGGCGGCGAGGGACTGGCAGCAGGCCTGCGCGCACGAAGAGACGCCGGTTACCGGCGCTCAAGGCCGGAGTGCCGAGGTGCTCGCCTGGAGCTGGGAGCGCCAGAAGCCGGCGCTGCTTGCCTTGCTCGAGCTCAGCAATCGCCCGACTCTCGCCGATCCCGATTTCGACGATCCCGGAATTCTCGCCTGGCAGGCGCTCGAGCACACTCTGGAGAAAGGCCTGCGGCGTTTCCTGCAGCCCGAGCCGCTGGCCCTGCTCGAAGAGCTGGCCAGTGACGAGACAGCGCATCACCGGCGCGAAGAGATCGGCCTGCGACTCAACCAGATGGGCGATCCTCGGCGCGGTGTCGGGTTGGCCGCCAACGGCCTCCCGGAGATGGCGTGGATTGCCGTGCCGGCCGGCGAAGTCACCCTCGAAGGCAAGGGCAGACAGGTCTTCCCCGTCGGTTCGCTGCACGTCTCCCGATATCCGATCACCTGGCAGCAGTACAACGCCTTCGTCAACGCCGATGACGGCTACCGCGACCGGCGCTGGTGGAGAAAGCTGACACAGCGAAAACTGCCGGGTGAGATTCGCTGGGGTTTCCACAACTATCCCGCGATCAATGTCTGCTGGAGCGATGCGGTCGCCTTCTGTCGCTGGTTGAACGAGAAGTTGCAGCTGAGCTCACCGGCGATCATCCGTCTGCCCACCGAGTGGGAATGGCAATGGCTTGGCCAGTCGGGCGCGGCCAGGCGAAAGTACCCGTGGGGTGACGACTGGAACCCGATGCGTGCCAACAGTCATGAGAGCGGCATCGGCAGGACGATGGCCGTCGGCATGTATCCCTCCGGCAGTCCCGACGGCTCGCTGGTCGCCGATCTGGCTGGCAACGTTTGGGAATGGTGTGTGAACGAGTACGATGCACCGGGCACCACGCAAATCGGCGGCGCCAGGCCGCGCGCCATGCGCGGTGGTTCGTGGCTCGACTATCCGGCCGACCTGCGCACCGCCAAACGCGAGTACTTCCCGCCCGACGATCGCGATGGCGACATCGGCTTCCGCGTCGTGCTGGCGCCGCCGGTCGATTAGGCGTGCGTCCACGCCAGCGTCGGGGCCATCACGGCAAGCCGCCACGGACGGTGCGTGGTCTGACGATTGCTTCGTAGTAGTCGAAGGCGTCGCGGATGTGCCCGCGCAACTGGTTCTCTTCCCAGGGTTTGGTCAGAAACCTGTAGACGGCTCCCTGATTGACGGCATCGACAATCGACTCGAGTTCGCTGTAGCCGGCCATGACGATGCGCACCGTATCGGGGTGGAGCAGCCTGACGCGCGTCAGAAAGTCCGTGCCCTGCATCGGCAACATGCGTTGTGCAGCAACGATGACCTGGACGTCGTTGCCGGCCAGCAGGTTCAGCCCCTCGTGCGGGCAGCCCGTGGCGAGGACTCGGTAGCCCTGTGCGCGCAAGGCTCGGCGAAGGGCGGACAGGGCGTGCGGCTTGTCGTCCACCAGCAGCAGCGTGTGCGATTCGCCGTGTGCCTGGGTCGGCGGCAGGCACTTTCCCTGGCTCACCAGAGTCGCGAACTCGTCCGCCGGGACCGGTGCGCTGAACAGGTAACCCTGAATCTGGTCGCAGCGGTTCTTTCTCAGATAACTCAGTTGGGTCTCGGTCTCGACGCCTTCGGCGACCACCTTCAATGCCATGCGGTGTGCCAGGGCGATCACCGCGGTGGCAATGTTGGCGGCTTTCGGATCGCTGACGATATGGGTGATGAACGAACGGTCGATCTTCAGTTCGTCCACCGGAAAGCGACTCAGATAGCTGAGGCTCGAGTAGCCGGTTCCGAAGTCATCGAGGGCCACTGCGACGCCGACGCGCCTGAGGGCGTCGAGTCGCTCGGTGGCCTGCTCGGGTGCCGCCATCAGCATGCTTTCGGTCAACTCTAGCCCAAGCATGCGCGGGTCGACAGCATGCTTGCGCAGGGCGGTGGCGAGGACGGCCTCGA
Source organism: Accumulibacter sp. (assembly GCA_017302455.1). Classification (GTDB taxonomy): domain Bacteria; phylum Pseudomonadota; class Gammaproteobacteria; order Burkholderiales; family Rhodocyclaceae; genus Accumulibacter; species Accumulibacter phosphatis. Next base: position 13,288 of record JAFLDO010000050.1, on the reverse strand, counting down.
GTTCACCACCCGCGAACTGGCGCGCCGAGACATTGACCGCGACCATCACCGACGGCTGGCCGGCTTCCGCCCAGGCACGAATCTGTCGGCAGGTTTCGTTGATGACCCACGCCCCGATCGGCACGATCAAGCCGGTTTCTTCCGCCAACGGGATGAATCGGTAGGGAGGTACCAGGCCGAACCCGGGTCGTTGCCAGCGCAGTAGTGCCTCGCCGCCGACGATCACGCCGCTGGCGAGGTCGAGCTTCGGCTGGTAATGCAGGACCAGTTCGCCCTGGATCAGCGCCCGGCGCAGGGCAGTCTCCATTTCAAGTCGCTGCAGCGCTCCATGCCCCAGTTCGCCGGTATAGAAAGCGTATTGGTTGCCACCCCGCTGCTTGGCGCGATGCATTGCCACGTCGGCACTGCGCAGCAGATCGTTGGCGCCCTTCCCATCCTGCGGAAAGACGCTGATGCCGATGCTGGCGCGTGCATAGGTCTCGTGTCCGTCGGCGAGGACAAAAGGCGGAGCCAGTGCAGCCAGCAGGTCGCCGGCGATACTCCCAGCGTTCTCGGCATCCTGGCTCGCCTCGAGGATGGCAACGAACTCGTCGGCGCCGAGGCGGCCAACCACGTCCTCGTGACGCAGCCGCGCCTTGAGGCGGGCAGTGACGCCAAGCAGCAGTTCATCCCCGAGAGCGTGGCCCAGGCTGTCGTTGACGTTCTTGAACTGATCGAGATTGATGACCAGCACGGCCGACTTGCCTCCCTGCCGCTGCGCGCGCTCGAGGGCATGTTGCAGCAGCGAGCGCAACAGCAGGCGATTCGGCAGGTCGGTGAGCGGGTCGTAGTGCGCGAGGTGTTCGAGCTCTTCTTCGCGGTGTTTGAGCTTGCTGAGATCGGTGAACACAGCCAGGTAATGCGTCGGTTGTCCGTGCTCATCCTTGACGACGCTCAGCGTTGCCCATTGCGGGTAGATTTCGCCGTCGGCGCGGCGGTTCCAGAGCTCGCCCTGCCAGTGGCCTGCCTGCGTCAGGCTCGCCCACATCGCCTGGTAGAAGGCTCGGTCGTGGCGCCCCGACTGGAGGAGGCGGGGATTCCTGCCGATCGCCTCGGCGGCGGTGTACCCGGTCATCTCGGAAAACGCCGGGTTGACCGAAATGATCCGGCCGGTCAGGTCGGCAATGAGGACGCCGTCGCGCGTGCTCTCCAGGGCCGTGGCGTGCAGGCGCTGGCGCTCGGCGAGGGCGTGTCCGGCAGTCACGTCATCCCAATTGCCGACGACTGCCAGCGGCTGGTGGTTGGCATCGAAGAGCAGGCGCTTGTGGTCGCGCAGCCAGCGAACGACACCCTGCCCATCGCGGAAACGGTATTCCTGCAGCAGGCTGCCGTCGGCCAGCAGGCGGGGCCAGGTCTCCAGTACGTGCGCACGGTCTGCGTCATGCACGTGGCTGACCCACCAGTCGGGCGCCAGGCACTCGGCAGGTGAAAAATGCAGCACGCGCGTGATGTTGTCGCTAACCCAGAGGGGGACGAGACTCTGCCCGTCGACGCCACATGCGTAGAGAACCGTCGGGCCGGCCGACAGGACGAGTTGCCGATGGGTGGTCGCGGGGCGCACGCTCGAGCTTTCCTGGCGGAACCGCGCCTGCCTCGCGGCATCCTCGATAACGCCCGCAAGCGAAGCAGGATCGTCCCGCCTGGTGATGGCGCAGTCGTTGAGGCCAAGCTGCGCGGCGGTGGCGACAACACCGTCGTCGTCGCAGATCAACACGATCGGCACTGTGAGGCCGAGTCGGCCGCGCAGTGTCCTGGCGATCGCCGGCGCGTTCAGCCCCGGCGACTGGCAATCGACCAGCAGCAGGTCGGGCACTGGCCCGCTATCGGCAACTACCGACAGGCGCGCGAGTGCCTGTGCCTCACTCTCAACGACATCGAAGCGAAGGCGTGGCAGATGCGGCGCGCAATCGGCCAGGGCACGTTCGACTTGCGGGCCGGGGCGCCCGGCGTAGAGGACGTATAGCAGGGGGTTGTCTTCGCGAAAGAATGAGTGCGGAGGAACGGAGGGCATGATTAGCGGTTTCGTTCGCTGCTTCGGCGGGGTGGCGGCGCGAGCAGTTCCCTGGACCTGTCGGCCTGCGCAGCCATGGGTGCTCAGGCGCGCGTGACGCTGAGCGTCACGTGGCCGCGGTTGTTGCCGTAGAACTTCCAGGCGTCGTTGGCGTAGCAGTAAAGGTAGCCGGATCGCTGTGGTGTGCAGGAGCAGGCCTCGCCGATCAGGAAGGTCTCGCCTTCGATCGCCGTACCGCTGCCATCCATGTTGGGTTGGTTGGCGATCATGCCGACCAGGGCGAACCAGGGAAACTCGTCACGGCGGCGTGATCCCCACCAGTCGGCGCCCTGTTTGCCGGTCAGGCGCTTATAGACGGCTTCCGCCTCGCCGATCGCATTGCCGAACAGGCGGGCGACGTCGCCGATGTTGAACCCACCGTCGGTTGCACCGGCAGGTCCACAGGCCATACTGCTGTCGAGCCACTCGCCGCTCGCGGTCAGTACATAGCTCACCCCTGCCTCAAGGTAGAGCCCGCAGACGTTCCAGTGCTGGCGGGCGTACACAGTGAGACGGGCCGTCTCGCCGATGCCAATGACACGCGTCGGCCAGTAGGGCGCCTGCGCCAGTGGCGGCAGCTGATGCCGTTCCCAGGCCTGCGCGGCCAGCGCTTTGCCGACATTGCCCGCGGCGAACAGGGGCGTGGCGCGCGGCAGGGTTCGCAGATGCGACCATACTCCGGTCGTCGAGTCGTGCAGCACGCCGCGCGCGTCCGGGGCCAACTGGCTGGTGAGTGCCGAAGCCGTGCGCAGGCCGAGTGTCGTCGCTTCGTCGATCATCCACTGCAGTGCTCCGTCCGAGAGTCCGCATTCGACATAGCCGCCGCCGACATCGCTGTGCGTGCCGGCGAACCAGAGTTGCTTCAGGCTGCCATCGGCCGGACGCGGGCCATCTGTCCACAGCGTCGGCGCGAAGCTCGCCCGTTTCTCGTCGATGGCCAGGGCCTGTCGGCCATGGCGGACGGCAGCGCTGAGTTCGGTGTCGTGAAAGCGGTAGCGCTGCGGATCGTCCAGCAGTTGATCGAGGACAAGCAGGTCATCGGGAACACCGAGGGCGCCAACCGTATCCCAGACGCCGATCAGGTGGATGCCGACCCGATCGTCGGGCAGGTCGCCGCGCAGGAAGGTGTAGCCGCTAGCCCACTGTTCGGCGGCCTGGCGTTGCCGGTAACCACGGTCGTAGGCGTTGTCGATCGCCTGCCAGGCCTGGCGCTCGCTCATTCCCTCGAGATCCAGCAGGCCGCAGCGGCTGACGAAGCCGCCGAGGCTGCGCACCGTGTAAGCCCCGCGACTGAAGCCGAAAAGGTAGATGCGGTCTGCGTGCCGGTAGTTGCCGCACAGCCAGCGGTAGGCACTGAGGATGTTGCGGCTCAGGCCGAGGCCGATGCCACCCCCGAGAACACGCTCGACAAGGCCGCCTTCGGCGCCCACGCCCGGATGGTAATAGGTCAGTTGGCGATCGTCGGCGACGCACAGGTTGTAGAGTTTGACGACATTGGTTGGGCAGGGCAGGGCGCCCATCTGCTGCTCGGGCGAACACCAGGTTCCGTCACTGCAGACGACGAGATTGCGCGGCATGGCGGTTCTCCATCGGGTTGAAGGTGTCGGGGAGCGGCGGACGTAGCGCCGGTAGCCGCGCTCTCCCCAATTGCAGGCCGAGGCTAGTGCAGGGACTTGAACTCGCCATTCCGGATCACCCAGAGATAGGTATCGCGCTGCGTGTCGCCGTTCGCGTCGAAAACGATCGGGGTTTGCGCGCCGGCAAACTTTCCGTGCGCCAGAATCGACTCCTTGAGCGTCTGGCCGGCAGACTTGCTGGCAAGCGCATCGAGGGCCACGTTGGTGGCGTCGAAGGCGGTCAAGCCAGGAAAGCCCGGTTCCTGGGCGAAGCGCTCGCGGTAGGCGCGGTGAAATTGCAGGTACGCCGGCTCGCTGCTCTCGCGGTCGACGTACTGAGCAACGACGACGCCTTCCACGGCCCGGCCCCCGAGTTCGACCAATCGCTCGGTGGCTGCCCATTCCGAGGTGGCGATGCGAACCGTCGCGTCACGCATGCGCAGTTGCTGGATCAGTAGAGCCGTGTCCATCGAGTTGGCGATGACCACGACGCCGTCGGGTCGGTGAGTGAGTACGCCGCTCGCCAGGGTCGAAAAGGTCGTGCTCGAATCGAAGCCGATCGCCGCGACGATCAGGCCGCCCCTCGCCTCGAAGGCGCTGCGGAAATCGCCCGCCCAGCTCTCGCTGTAGGCTCTGTTGCGTAGATCGTAGACCAGCACCACCCGGCGCAGTCCGTGTTGCCGAAAATGGTACTCGGCTGATTTTGGCGCATGTGCCGCGGTGGGTGAGACCACGCGGAAGAACTGGTCGTCGAGTCCGGTCAGTACATTCGTCGTCACCGTTGGCGAGATGAGTGGAACCCCGGCCGCATTGACTTGCGGCAGCACGGCCAAGGCCATGGCACTGGTCATCGGACCGATGATCAGCTCGACCTTGCGGGCGAGCAGTCGGGCGACGGCCTGCCTGGCCACCTCGGCGTCCTGCTGGTCGTCATCGACGATCAACTCGACCTGCCGACCGTTGATCCCGCCCCGCTGGTTGCGCATCTCGACCGCGAGGATGGCGCCGTTGCGCCCGCCGATGCCGAGGTCGGCGACGCGGCCCGAGAGGCCTCCCAGGAAGCCGATCTGCAATGGCTCCGCTGGCGTACAGCCGGGAAGGCCCAGCGAAACGAGCGCCAGCAGAGCGATGATGCCTGGCCAGATAACGGCAAGCCTCGTCACGCGCCAGTTCTTCGTCGTCAATTCCCGCATGTACGTCTCCGTCAGCGCCGCCCCCACGCCTGCCGGTGACGGCAGGCCCTTGCCGCCATTGTACTGGAGTCCTGGACGTGAGGCGGACAGGCTCGTTCCCGGTGCCGACGCGAAACAGGCGCCAATGCCGGCCAGGACGAACACCGCCGAGGACGGACGGAGCACCTGCTGCGTTAGCGGTATCGTCGCTGCCGCGCATCGGTGAGGTTCGCCGCTTGCCCTGGCCGGCGGGGCGTGGGCGGTTTTTCCGGCTTTCCGCAGGAAAAGGCAAATAAACGCCGAAAAGAACCGTTGAAGGGCCGGCAAGCGATTGAACTGTCTGACATATCAGCGCTATCATCGCTATTGCCGCGGATTGCGAAAGCGGTGTCAGATCAGCAAGAACGCGATAAATCCACTTGGAGAGAGATAGATGGACAAGAGAACGCCGCCGCCCGCATCTTCCGCCGACAGCACAGCGTCGGCGGGGACTGCGCCAGTCGACATTGCCGAGTCGCCGGCTGCCAAGCCGGCAGGGCGTGCCCCCCGGGCGCGCCCAGCGTCGGCAGCTCAGCGGGCCGCGCAGCCCCGCAAGGCCTCGGCCGGTGACGTTGCTCCGGCACGTACGCCCAGCGCAATGGAGGCCTATGATGTCGCCGAAGCCACCAGTTCGGCGATCGAACACAAGAAGGTTGCCCTGCGTGACATCATCGCCCATGTCAGTGTCGGTGATACGGCTTCGCTGGCCAAGACGCTCGAGGCGATCATGACGGGCGCGTCGCCCGATGACGCGCAGGCGTTGCGCAAGGCCTTGCTGGCCAAGGATGAAGCGCCGGCCGCGAAGCCACCGACCAGCCCCGACGACGAACTGGCGACGAGCTGGCGCGACACGAATTCCTACCCCTACCGCAACCTGATGTCGCGCCGGGCCTACGAGAAGCAGAAGTACCGCCTGCAGGTCGAGCTTCTCAAACTGCAGAACTGGATCAAGGAAACCGGGCAACGCGTGGTGATCATCTTCGAAGGTCGCGATGCGGCCGGCAAGGGTGGTGCCATCAAGCGCTTTACCGAACACCTCAACCCGCGTGGCGGCCGCGTCGTCGCACTGGAAAAACCGAGCGAACTGGAGCGTGGCCAGTGGTACTTCCAGCGCTACGTCAAGCACCTGCCGACTGCCGGCGAAATCGTTTTCTGCGACCGCTCATGGTACAACCGCGCTGGCGTTGAGCGCGTCATGGGCTTCTGCAGCGAAACCGAGTACACCGAGTTCATGCGCCAGACCCCCGAAGTCGAGCGTACCCTGGTGCGCAGTGGCATCCACCTGATCAAGTTCTGGTTCTCGGTCAGCCGCAAGGAACAGCGCCGTCGCTTCAAGGAGCGCGAGGTGCATCCGCTCAAGCAGTGGAAGCTTTCGCCGATCGACCTGGCGTCGCTCGACAAGTGGGACGATTACACCAAGGCCAAGGAGGCGATGTTCTTCCACACCGACACCGCCGAGACGCCGTGGACCGTCATCAAGTCCGACTGCAAGAAGCGGGCGCGCCTGAACGCGATGCGCTACGTTCTCCACAAGCTCAACTACACCGGCAAGGATATCGACGCGATTGGCCCGATCGATCCCCTGCTCGTCGGTCGTCCGCACGTCGTCTACGAACCCAGCGGCAGCGCCCTGCCGGCCGGCGAGCATACGCCGATCCTGTAGGCCGAACGCCTTCCCGTTCTGACTGGTACAAGGGGCGCCACTGGCGCCCCTTGTTTGCTGCCGGCCGGCGAGGGCTATTCGGCGTCGGCTTGCTGCGCCGGGTGCGCGGCAACGAATTCCGGCAGCTCGGCGCAGCGCTCATTGATGCGCCGGATCGTCGGGTACGGAGTCAGATCGACGTCGAAACGTTCGGCGTTGAAGACCTGCGGCACCAGGCAGCAGTCGGCGAGAGTCGGTCGATCCCCATGCGCGAAGCTACCCGTCTGCGCGTCGCGTGCCAGGTGTGTCTCGATGATCCTGAACCCTTCCTCGATCCAGTGCCGGTACCAGGCCGTCTTTTCGGCCTCGGAAACCTCCAGGTCGCTGGAGAGATACTTGAGGACGCGCAGATTGTTGAGCGGATGGATGTCGCAGGCAACCATCAGCGCCAGCGCCCGCACTCTTGCCCGGCCAGCCGCGTCGGCAGGCAGCAGCGGCTTCCCCGGATAGGCCTCCTCGAGGTATTCGAGAATGGCCAGCGACTGGCTGATCGTCGTCCCGCCATCCTGCAGGCACGGCAACATGGCGCCAGGGTTGAGCGCGCGGTAGCTTGCCTGCAGGTGTTCGCCGCCGTTGCGGACGAGATGCACTGGCGCGGCTTCGTAGGGCAGGCCCTTGAGCTGCAGCCCGATGCGCACCCGGTAGGCGGCCGAGCTGCGAAAGTAGGTGAAGAGCTTGAGCATCGTCGTCTCCTGGAAATCGCGTCGCCCCGACGCGCCGCGGCCGCGCTGCCTATCCTGCCGCGCCTGCTGCCGGCACAAGCGTCACCGTCTGCTCGATGGCGCCGAAGATGCTGTGCCCGTCGCGATCGAGCATCTCGATGCGAATGCTGTCGCCAGACTTCAGGAAGCCGGTACGTGGCGCACCACCTTCTATCGTTTCGTACATCCGCAACTCGGCCAGGCAGCAATAGCCGACGCCGCCGTCGGCGATGCTCGATCCGTGCAGACTTCCCTGCCGGTTCGAGACCGTTCCGGAGCCGATGATCGAGCCGGCGGCGAGTTCGCGCGTCCGGGCGGCGTGCGAGATCAGCCGGCTGAAGTCGAAGGTCATGTCGACGCCGGCGTCGGGTTTGCCGAAAGGCTGCCGGTTGATGTGGACGAGCAGCGGCAGATGGACCTTGCAGTCGCGCCAGGCTTCGCCCAGCTCGTCGGGAGTGACGGCGATCGGCGAAAACGCGCTGGCCGGTTTCGACTGAAAGAAGCCGAAGCCCTTGGCCAGCTCGTCGGGGATGAGGTGACGCAGCGAAACGTCGTTGACCAGCATCAGCAGGCGGATGGCGCCCGCACATTGCTGCGGACCGGCGCCCATCGGCACATCGCCGGTGATCACCGCCACTTCGGCCTCGAGATCGATTCCCCAGTCCTCGTTCAGCGTCCGTATCGGGTCGTGCGGACCGACGAACGAGTCCGATCCACCCTGGTAGATCAGGGGATCGTTGCGGAACGACGGCGGCAGTTCGGCGCCGCGCGCGCGGCGGACGAGTTCGACGTGGTTGATGTACGCCGATCCGTCCGCCCACTGGTAGGCGCGTGGCAGGGGCGAATGGCACAGCGCCTCGTCGAAGGGGAGGGCGTGACGGGCAGCGCCGTCGTTCAGTGCGGTATAGACCTCGGCCAGCTGCGGTGCACAGGTCGCCCAGTCGTCGAGGGCGGCCTGCAGGGTGCCGGCAATGCCGCCGACCGTCTGGTAGCGGCTCAGGTCACGGCTGACGACGATCAGCGTGCCGTCGCGGCCGCCGGTCTTAAGAGTGGCGAGTTTCATCGGCAGGTACCTCCTGGTGAGCTTTCGACCTCCGGCCGCCGGCAGTTCAGGATGCTCGCGCTCCGGGGTCGGCGGCATTTGCCGTGCGGGGCACGCTCAGCCACCATGGCTGCCGTCGTGCATCCAGGCCGCGTGTTGCGGCGCCCGGCGCGTCCTCGACCATTCCTCGAGCATTTCCCACTTTACCGCATCGAGTCGTTGCATCATCTCCGGCGTCGCGGTATCGCAGGCCAGCTCGAGTCGATGGCCGCTGGGGTCGAAGAAATAGATCGAACGGAAGATGGTGTGGTCGGTGACGCCAAGCACCTCAATGCCGTCGGCCTCCAGGCGCCGCTTGATCGCCAGCAGCTCGTCGAGCGACCCGACTTCGAAGGCGATGTGCTGGGTCCAGGTCGGCGTGTTGCGGTCACGGTCCATCGCCGGTCGGGTCGGCAGCTCGAAGAAAGCGAGGATGTTGCCGCCGCCGGCATCGAGGAAGACGTGCATGTAGGGGTCAGCCTCGCCGGTCGACGGCACCTTGTTCTCGGCGATGGCGAGGACGAAATCCATGCCCAGGTACCTGCCATACCACTCGACGGTCTGTTTGGCGTCGATGCAGCGGTAGGCTACATGGTGAATTTTCCGGATACTCATTCCCCTCCCCCTGGGTGTTGGTCTTCGACCGATCGCGCGTGGCCGGCAACGACTGCAAGCGAGCGGGCGACATCTGCGGCACGCCACATTTAACCGAAGTCGAGCCCGTATGGCAATGATTGCCCCTACAATCCTGGTGTGGGCAGACGTAGCGGCAAGCGATCGGCCGTGCGACGTCCGCCGGCCCATCGGGAATGCCAGCCGGCTGCCAACTGCCTGCATCAACTTCGGGATACTGTGAACCTTGGCCACACTGCGTCTGCGTCAACTTGTCACGCGCCATGTCGGTCCGATAGATCTGTCTGTCGCTGCCGCCGAGTGCGTCTGCATTCAAGGCGCGTCCGGTAGCGGCAAGACGCTCCTGTTACGCGCGATCGCCGATCTCGACCCCTGTCAGGGTGAAGCGTCGCTCGACGGCGTGCGCTGCGCCAGCGTGTCGGCTCCCGACTGGCGCCGCTCGGTGGCCCTGGTGGTGGCCGAGAGCCAGTGGTGGTCGGAACGTGTGCGCGAGCACTTCGACCACGGGGTCGATCCGGTCTGGCTCGAGCAGCTCGGCCTGCCAGCCGCGGCGATGGATTGGGATCTTGCCCGCTGCTCGACGGGCGAAAGGCAGCGGCTCGCCCTGTTGCGGACGCTGATGCTGCGTCCTGCCGCGCTGCTGCTCGACGAACCAACCGGCAATCTCGATCCGGACAGCACGCGGCGCGTCGAGGTCCTGCTCGACGACTATCGACGGCAGCAGCAGGCGGCGCTGCTGTGGGTCAGTCACGACGCCGGCCAGATCGAACGTGTGGCGCAGCGCCGCTTCGTCCTGCGCAACGGCAGGCTGGAGGAGGGCGGGCCGGCATGAACGTGATCGCCCTGTCGCCCGTCGACCTCACCGTCAGCGCGCTTCTCATCCTTGTCCTGGCCGGTCTGTCGCGGCGCCTGCGGCTCGGCGTCGAACGGCAGCTGCTGTTCTCCGCTGCCCGCAGCACCATTCAACTGCTGCTGATCGGCCTCGTCCTCAAGGTCCTGTTCGACAACGCGCACTTCGTCTGGGTGGCTTTGATGGCAGGGGTGATGATCACCGTCGCCGGACGCGAGGTGATGGTCCGCCAGAAGCGCCGATTCCTCGGCTGGCGGGGATTCGGCTTGGGAACACTGTCGATGTTCGTCTCTTCATTCACGGTCACCGTGATGGCGCTGGTCCTCGTCATCGGCACCACCCCGTGGTACGCGCCGCAATATGCCATCCCGCTGCTCGGGATGATCCTCGGCAATACGATGAACGGCATCTCGCTGGGGCTCGACCGGCTGACCCAGGACGCCGCACAGAAACGTCAGATTCTCGAGACGCGTCTGGCGCTCGGCCAGAGCTGGCAACGGGCAATTTCCGATAGTCGTCGCGAGGCCATCCGCGTCGGCCTCATTCCGATCATCAACGCCATGTCGGCGGCCGGCATCGTCAGCCTGCCGGGGATGATGACCGGCCAGATACTCGCCGGCACGCCGCCGGTCGAGGCCGTCAAGTATCAGATCCTGGTGATGTTCCTGATCGCCGGCGGCACCGGGTTCGGCACCATGGTGGCGGTCAGCCTGGCAGCCCGGCGCCTGTTCGACGACCGCCAGCGCCTGCGGCTCGACCGCCTGAGCCTGCCCGGGAGTTGATCCGCAGCGCCGGCCCGTGCACCGTGCAGCGGTTCAGCGGCTGACCGGGGGCACGATATCGCACGCGTGCTTCTCGGCCTGTTTGGCGGACTTCTTTTCCTGGGGACTCAACAGCGGCTGCTTCTTCTGTTCCTTGTTGCCCTGCCTTGTCTTGCCCCTGATCGTACTCCTCGTGAGCACCCGCGAACGCAGGTGTCTTTCGAGTATAGGCCGATCGTCGAGCAGAAACCGCCGGTCGGACAATGAGTTCCGGCCGCGGGGAGACCGTCCGTCGGCGGGCGGAACCTCCCTGCCGGTACGACGGTCTGTCAGTGAGGCCCAAGCGCCCGCAACCTTGGCCGAGGCGATTGTCCCTGTCGTTCGGGCTTCCGGGTGTCATCCACTTCCTTTACCTGCACGGGAGATTGTCATGAGCCAATACCAGATCGCCGTTGTCGTCGGCAGCCTGCGGCGCGATTCGTACAACCGCCGACTGGCGACCGCCGTCAGCCGGTTGGCGCCGTCCGACTTCTTGTTTGAGGAGGTGGAAATCGGCGATTTGCCACTCTACAACCAGGACGACGATGCCGCTCCCGCCGATTCGGTCCGCCGCTTGAAGGCAGAAATCGCGGCCGCCCAGGGCCTGCTGTTCGTCACTCCCGAGTACAACCGCTCGCTCCCGGGGGTACTCAAGAACGCGATCGACCACGCCTCGCGCCCGTATGGCCAGAGTGCCTGGGCCGGCAAGCCAGCCGGCGTCCTCGGTGCGTCGGTCGGCGCGATTGGCACGGCGATGGCGCAGCAGCATCTGCGCAACATCCTCGCCTACCTCGACGTGCCGACGCTTGGCCAGCCGGAAGCCTTCATCCACGCCAAGGAGGGTCTGTTCGACGAGGCCGGCAACATCGGCGAGGGCAGCCGGAAGTTCCTGCAGAGCTGGGTGGACCGTTACGTTGCCTGGGTGAAGAAGCACAACGACTGATAGCGGCTTGCTGCACCGCGAAAGTTGGCCGCCGAACCGGAGCGGTGGCTGCCATCGGCAAAGCGAATTGACCGCCAGCGATCTGCCCACGTATCCTCCTTGCGGGGGGCGATCGATTTCCTCTCCTTGGGCGTCCTTCCTCTCAAGAGGTGCGAAGCGAACCTATTCTTCGACGACCAGCGCCGCCACGGCAGAATGCCGCGCGCCGCTGACACCAGTGGCCGGTCAACGAGCGGCGTGCCGATCAAGGCGCGGCCGTGAAGGTGCTGCGCTACGCCGCCATCGGCTTTGCGGCGATCCTCGGCCTCGCCGTGCTGGCGATCGGCGTCGTCGCGCTCGTCTTCGATGCGAACCGCTACAAGGCGGACCTTGTACGCATCGTGCAGGAGAGGACCGGCCGTGTGCTGGCGATCGACGGCAACCTGCGTCTGACCTTCTTCCCGCAGATCGGCGTCGTCATCGAAAGGCTCGCGTTGTCCGGGCCGGCAGGTGCCGGCAAGTTCGCGAGCGTCGGCGAGGCGCGGCTCGGGCTGGCCCTGCTGCCGCTGCTGACGGGGACAGTCGTCGCCAACCATGTCGAGCTTGCCGACCTTGACGTCGAGCTGGTGAAGCGGGCGGACGGCACGACGAATTTCGAGGATCTGGCGCCGAGTCATGGACACCCGGCGCCTGCCGCGTTGCCCGGCCAGCCCGCCAAGCCGGTTGCCCCGCTGGCCCTGGAGATCGACGCGATTCGTCTGCGCCATGCGACCATCGTCTGGCGCGACGAAGCCAGCGGCCGCTCGCTGCGTTTGACCGGCTTCGATGCAAGGAGCGGTCGCATCGCCCAAGGGGCGCGCGGACAGGTCGAGATCGCAACACGCGTTGAGGCGTCGGAGCCCACGCTCAAGGTCGACCTCAAGGGCTCGGCGGGGTACCGTCTGGATTTCGCGCGAGGGGCGTTCGCGTTCGATGATGTCGATTTGCGGCTGGCCGGTGATGCGCCCGCTGACGTCGGTCTGGTGGCCATGCTCAGGGGCGATGTCGAAGTCGACCCGGCCCGCGATCTGGTCGACATCGCGAAGCTCTCCGTCGCGTTGACGACCCGGGATGGCCTCGACCTGAAAGCGAGCGTGCCGAAACTGCGCCTGACGTCGACCGGCGCGGTCGGCGAGGCGGCGAGCGCCGAGCTGAAACTGGTTCGGCCGGTGCGCACGCTGACGGCCAGGCTCGAATTGTCGGCGCTGGCGGCCGAGGGGAAGCAAGTCCGCTTCGCCAGACTCGGCGCGGAGGCCGAAGTGAAGCAGGGTGAGACGACCGTCGTCGTCAAGCTGGCATCGCCGCTGGCCATCGATTACGCGGCGCATACCGCCGATCTGTCGTCGCTCACGGGCGAACTCCTGGCCAGCGGGCCGCAAATCCCAAAGAAATCGGCGAAGGTTTCGCTCAGCGGCGGCGCACGCGTCGCCTGGGGAAAGCCGTCAAGCGTGAGCGCGGAACTCGCGGCGCAGCTTGATGACTCGAACCTCAGGCTGAAGATTGCCGTGGCCGATTTCGAGCACCCGGCCATCGACTTCGCGGTGACCGCCGACCAGCTCGACGTGGGTCGCTACCTGGCGCTGGTGGGCGCGTCCAGCGAGGGCACTGCGCACGTTCTGCAGGCCGCCGGCGCCGCCGCCCCGG
>JAFLDO010000005.1 GCA_017302455.1 Accumulibacter sp. | reverse complement strand
CGGTAGCAGGTAGTCGGTCTTACGGTCGGTGACGATGAAGTGGGACATGCCGGCCCTCGGTTGCTTCAAAAGGCATGATTATAGCATATCCGGTGGGGAGCAAGCCGAAAGTCCGACAGGCTGCTAGACAAGCCCAGGTGGTTACTAGATAAGGCGCCGGGGTTACTAGATAAGGCGCCCGGGTTACTAGATAAGCCGTCGGGGTTACTGGACAAGCTGTCATCGTCACCCAGCATCTTGCCGGTCGGCTGGTACCAGGTGGCCGAACCACGACCCTTCTGTTGGAGCAGACCGGCGTCGCGCAACTTTTTCAGCGACTGGCTGGCGGTCAGGGTGTCAACCTTGTTGGTGTCGCGCCAGGCGGCATTGTCGATGGCGCCGACTTCGCGGGCGACGACGAGCGCGCGGGCCTCGGCCTCGGACAGGTGAAGATTTTTGAAGCGCGCCAGCCACGCCAGATCGTCCGGGCCCAGAAAGTGATGAAAGAACAGGCGAACGACGAACTGATCCTGCCCGCGGTCGGATTCGAACAGCGGTGGCGCCAGCCCGGCCTTCTCGCACATCTCGCGCATGACGCGCACGCCGCTGCCCTTGGTTTCGGCAAAGCGGGTGTCGTAGAGCGCGGCGGCAAGCTTGGGATTGCGCGGCAGCGACCCAGGTTCGCCCAGGTGATCGGGCGATTTGAGCGAAAAGCCGGGGTTGCGGATTTCCAGACGATTGCTGTAGCGGATGATCTGCACCGGCGCGTGGCTGCGATAGCTGCGGTGCATCAGCGCATTGACGACGGCTTCGCGGATCACGCGTTGCGGCACGATGGGGCTGTCCGTGCGCTGCAGGTCGCCTTCGTCGAGGCCGAACGCCTTGGGCAGGTCGTCGAGGATGGCCGCCTGCACGCGGCGGATGAGCCGGAACAAAGGGTCGCGCAGTTCCAGACTGTCGAAGCGCCGCTCGGGGTCCGGCACCCACTCGCGGCCGGGAACGCGGATGTAGTCGACGCGCGTCATCGGGAACGTGCGGCGCAAGGCGACCGGCTTGCCGAACAGGACCAGCCCGGCAACGGTGGGCTGCCATTTCCCGTGCTCGTTGAGCCGCACGCAGCCGAGCGCCTGCAGCAGATCTTCATCACTCCAGCGCAGCTCTTCGGCATCGGGGTTGGTGTCGCGGCGCGACTGGCGGTAGTCGGCGAGGGCTTCGGGGGAGAAGTCGTCGAGCGTCCCATCCGGCACCAGACCGGCATCGAAACTCTCGTGCTGTCGCCCCTGGTAGAGAGCAATCAGGTCGTCATCGGTGCAATGCTGATCGGTGCTGCCGATGCGCCGAAATGCACCGCGCGGCAAGCCCTGCGCCTTGAGATAGAGCGGCTTGTCCTGTGGCGCCGCCTCGGGCACGAATACGGCGATCACCGTCTTGCCGTCGAGCACCTCGGCCTGGATGTCGAGCCGCAGCGGCCGGTTGAAGATGCCGGCAGCCTGGCTGGCAAGATCAGCGCTGATCTTGTCGGGGTGGTCGAGTCCCTGGATCTCATAGGCGGGGAACAGGGCCAGCTCTTCGCGCGTCACGCCGAGCAGCAGCCAGCCGCCTCCGAGCCCCGGCTCGTTGGCAAAAGCGCAGACGGTTTCGAGCAGCGATTTGCCGATCTCGTCGGCGCGCTTGGCCTCGATGCGCTCGTTTTCGTCCAGCAGGTTGAGACGTTCGAGCAGTTCCTGCGCGGTCACTGCGTTACCTCGCTGAGCAGGCCGAGGATGCGCTTTTCCACTTCGGCCAGTTCGGCATCGATCTCGCGCAACGGGCGCGGCGGCTGGTACTGGAAGAACACGCGGTTGAAGTTGATCTCGTAGCCCACCTTGCCGATACCGCCGTCCTGCTCATCCAATGTTTCGCGGTCGATCCAGGCGTCGGCCACGTAGGGGCGCACCTCGCGCAGCACGTAGCTGACGATGTCCTCTTTCAGCGGGACGCTCTCGGTATCCTTGAGCGCCGGGTCGGGTTCGTACTCGATGCAGACGCCCTCAGCCCCAGCCCCTCGCGCGCGGGGAGAGGGAAGTTTATGGAGGCCCAGCAGGGCGTAGAGCTCATCCTTCGTGATGTCGGCGGGCAGGGCCTGGCCGGGGAACAGAGCGGCGCGGTTCAGTGGCTCGACCTTGTGGTGCTTGGCGATGACGGGCGCGGCGTCGGGGTCCACCGTCGTGAAGCAGTCGCGGAAGATCTTCTTGTGCGCAGTGCCCTTGGCGCCCTTGGCCCAACCCTCGACGTCGTCGGGCAAGGTCCTGAACACCTGCTGAATGGTGTCCCAGGCCTGGTTCCAGTCCAGCAGCGGTTCGTTGCCGAGCTCGTCCTGCACGGCCTGCAGGGCATCGAACAGATCGGGGCAGGTGTTGAGGAAGCGCTCGCGCGCCTCGTCGGTGATCTCGAAGCGCAGGCGCAGCGGGCGCAGCACGGTGATGCGGCGATAGCCGAAGTCGGTGTTGTCGAATACGCGGCTGGTCTTGCTGTTCTCCATGGCGCCGTGTTCGCGGGTGACGGCGTCGAGCGCGGTCTGGTCGAGGTAGCGACGCTTGTCGCCCAGGCTGCGCTTCATCGGCGTGTAGCGCTCACGGGCGTCGATGAGCTGAATCTTGCACTTGCGGTGGGCGGCCTTGCGGTTGGTGACCACCCAGATGAAGGTGCCGATGCCCGTGTTGTAGAACATCTGTTCGGGCAGGGCGACGATGGCCTCGAGCTGGTCGCGCTCGATGATCCAGCGGCGGATCTCGCTCTCGCCGCTGCCGGCACCGCCGGTGAACAGGGGCGAGCCGTTGAAGACGATGGCAGTGCGCGAGCCCGGCTTGTCGCGGTCGCCGGATTTGTAGTCCTGGAACTTGCTCATCATGTAGAGCAGGAACAGCAATGCGCCGTCGTTGATGCGCGGCAGCTTGCCGCTGTAGCCGCGGAAGTTGGGCCAGCGGTCGATGACCTTCCTTTCCGCCTTCCAGTCCACGCCGAACGGCGGGTTGGCCAGCAGGTAGTCGAAGCGATGTTCCGGAAACGGGTCGTCGGTAAGGGTGTTGCCCAACATCACCTGGCCGTCCTTGTGACCTTTGATCAAGAGGTCGGAGGCAGCCACGGCATAGGAGCGCGGGTTGTAGTCCTGCCCGAAGACCTTGACCGTGGCCTGTTCGTTGTGGGCGCGAATCCAGTTCTGCGCCTCCGCCAGCATGCCGCCGGTGCCGCAGGCCGGGTCGCAGATGGTGACGATGACGCCGGCCTGCGTGAGCACGCTGGTGTCGGGCTCCAGCAGCAGGTTGACCATGAGCTGGATCACTTCGCGCGGAGTGAAGTGATCACCCGCCGTTTCGTTGGCCGCTTCGTTGAAGCGCCGGATCAGGTCTTCGAACACCAGACCCATGGTGATGTTGTCGACCTTGCGCGGGTGTAGGTCGATCTCGGCGAACTGGGCGACGACCTGATAGAGGCGATTGGATTCTTCGAGCTTCTCGATCTCCTTTTCGAACTCGAACCGCTCGAAGATCTTGCGGATGTTCTCGGAAAAACCGGCGATGTAGTCGGCCAAGTGGCGGCCGATGTTGTCCGGATCGCCTTTGAGCTCGGGGAAGTCGAGTTGGCTGTGGTTGTGAAAGCCCAGCGCGGTGCCGTCTTCATCCTTCGCCCGATAGTTGAGGATGGCGTCGATATTGGGGATGCCCTTGCTGCTCAATTCGGCATGGCGCTTGAGCACGGCCTCCTTGCTGGGCGCCAGAACAGCGTCGAAGCGGCGCAGCACCGTAAGCGGCAGCATCACGCGCTCGTATTGCGGTGGCCGGTAGGGGCCCCGCGCAGTAGATCGGCGACAGACCAGATGAAGTTGGCAAGTTGTTGGAAGTTGGAGGTGGCGCTCATGTCTTGATTCTGAGATGTGAGGAGTCAATTGCCATTGCAATTGCCCGATTTCTTGTGCCCGTAGTGATCACAACCATTTAACTTTCCGGTGTGCATGAGCACTGCCTGACAAAATCAAGCCAAGGGTAGCATTTCAAGGGCTGCTTTTGGGTGCGGGAGACGCAGCGCTTATTCTTTCTGAATGTCCCACCCGGCGCGCATAGCGGACAGTCCGCTTGTGGCGACCATGAGTCAGTTTTGGCCGAAGATCTGACGTTCTCAGTACAAGGAAATTCTGATCGAAGTGAAGCGCATCTGCGGGCGTGCCCGCTATTCGTGTGATTCCGGTTGGGGTTGGGCTTGGGCACGCAGCGCCCAACCTCCCGAGATCACTGGCTCCGCAAGACGATCTCCCGCAGCCGCTGCAGCTTCGGCCCCACAACCGGTACGGTGAGCATGGTACTGGCGACCGCCATCAGCAGCAGGGCGGTGAAGGCCTCGCTACTGATGACCTGCTTGTCGAGCAGGATGTTGGCGAAGATGATCATGATCAGCGCCTTGGTCTGCAGCAGCCAGCCGATGATGCTTGCCTCGCCCGGCGCCCAGTTGAGCAGGCGGCCAGCGAGGTGCGCGCCGAGCAGTTTGCCGCCGACCGACGCGCCGAGCAGGACGCCGGCGGCGACGAATACGGCCTCACCGCCGAGCGTCCAGTTGGTGCGCAGGCCGGTGCTCAGGAAAAAGACCGGCATGACGACCAGCAGCACATGGTGGCGCAGCAGGTCCATCCGCTCCTGATCGAACCACTCGGTGTCCATGATCGCTCCCGCCAGGAAGGCGCCGACCATGAAGTGCAGTCCCGACCAGTCGGCGCCGAAGGCGCAGACGGTCAGCCAGATCAGAGCCACATACCAGCGGTCGCGTTCCGCCAGTCGCCGCATCAGCGCCCGGAAGGCGTAGCCAAGCAGCGCGAAGGCGACGAGGAAGCCGAGTTGTCTGCCCACGCGGCCCCAGTCCATGAGGATCAGCGCCAGCACCCCCCAGATGGCGATATCGTCGAGACTGGCATAGCGCAGAATGCGCTGGCCGATGGGCTGGCGCAGGATGGCCAGCTTTTCCATCAGCAGGATCAGGATCGGCAGAGCCGTCACCGCGCACGCCATGCCGATGCCGAGGACGAACTGCCAGGCCATCGCCCGCGGCCCGATCCAGCCGTCGTGCAACAGCATCAGGCCGGCGGCCAGGCAGCCGAACGCGAGCGGCGTGCCGAGCGCCAGTCCGGCCGTGATGCTGCTCTCGCGACGATGCGCCCAGGCCTGCCTCAGGTCGAGTTCGACGCCGGCGATCATCACGAACAACATCACGGCCCACCAGGCGATGCCGTTCAGCGACTGCACCACCGCCGGGTTGAAGACGAAGGCGTAAGCGTCGGGGGAGAAGCGGCCCAGGACTCCGGGACCGAGCAGGATGCCGGTGACGATCTGGACGACGACCAGCGGCGCGTAGTAATCGGTCCGGCCGACCCGCCAGATCAGCCAGGGCAGCGTGAAAATGATCGCCATGGCGATCAGGAAGATTTCCGTCGTGTTCATACGTTCATGGACTCATCGCTTCATCGAGTCACCGATTCCTCAAGTCATCGAGTCATCGCGCCGGCGACGGGTTTACGGCCACCGCTCGCTCAACCGCCGAGTTTCCTGGCCAGCAGCCAAGGCAGGCGAAGCAGGAAACCGAGAAACAGCCGGGTATGCATCCACGTCAACAGGGTGTTGTCGCGCAGGTAGCGGAAATGCGAGACGCCGCCCTCGTCTGGCCGCAGGTAGCGGACCGGCGCGTCGCGGTTGAGCGGCGGCACGCCGGCCCAGCACAGGCGAACGACGGCTTCGGGGTCGAAATCGAAGCGGCGCATCCAGCGGTTGGCGAGCATGATCCGCTGCAGCGGGGCGATCGGGTAGACGCGAAAACCGTAGAGCGAGTCGCCTATCCCCATCCATAGCGTTTCGAGATTCGCCCAGCCGTTGGAGACCTTGCGCCCATTGACGCGTAGCGCCGGCGCGTCGGCGGCGAATACCGGCTTGCCAAGAACCATCGCTTCCGGACGATTCTGCGAGGCCGCCATGAAGGCGGGAATCAGGTCGGCCGGGTGTTGCCCGTCGGAATCCATCGTCAGCGCGTGCGTGAACCCGGCGACCCGCGCCTGGCTGATTCCCTCGAGCACCGCCGATCCCTTGCCGCGGTTTTCCGGCAGCACGATCACCTGCAGCCCGTCGTCGTCGTGCGCCAGCGCCTGCAGGCTCGCGACGCTGCCGTCGGTGCTGCCGTCGACGACCACCCACACGGGGGTCCACTGCGCACGCGCGGCGCGAACCGTGTCAACGACCTGCGGCCCCGGGTTGTAGCTCGGGATGATGACCAGATGGGTGGACGACGCAACCGGCATGGCAGGCGGTCAGCAGGCTTTCAGTGGGCGTTGCGGGCGTGCGGAAAAGCCGCACTGGCGACGGTGGTCGGCCATGGCGGCTGCAGTTCGGCGCGGAAATGGCTTTCGAGTTCGGCGGCGAAGGCGGCGACATCGCGCGGGGGGTTGAAGCGGCGGCCCAGGCGGATGCGGCAATGCAAGGGCAGCGTCGGTCGCCGGAACAGCGGCCAGTGCTTGCCGAGGTAGGGGGTGGAGAACTCGATCAACAGCGTCTGCACCGCCACCTGGCTGCGGCGGGCGATCAAACCGGCCGTCGGCAGGCAGCGATCGACCGGAAAGGCGGTAGTTCGTGTGCCCTCCGGAAAGATCAGCAGGCGGGCACCGCGGTCGAGTTCCTCGCCGGCGTCGAGAATCATCCTCAGCGGCGCATCGTTGCGGATGAAGCGCGCCAGACGCGCCGCAGCGCCGAAGAGGAGGTTGTCCATGAGTTCCGCCTTCATGACGCAGACGGTATCCGGCACGCGCGCAAGAACGAGCACGGCGTCGAGCAGCGAGGGGTGATTGGCGACGAGTACCAGCGGCCCGGCGTCGCGCAGTTGATCGAGTTCGTCGAGATCGAAGCGGCAGGCACACAGCGCGCTCAACACCCCGAGATAGCCCCGAAAGCCGGTGCGCGCGGCGAAGCGCCCGAGCGGCTGGCCTAGGCGCCGGGGGAGCAGCGGATGCAGGAGCATCGCAAACGGCAGCCAGATCAGGCAGCCAAGCGCCAGCGCCCCCAGCCCGAGCGCCATGGCGAGACGTTCATAGGCGACCCACAGCGGCTTTCCGCCACGCGAATCAGTCATCGACCCGCACGCGCGTCGACGATTCGCCGAGGATCCAGTTCACCGACAGTCCGGCGGCAAAATAGTCCTTCTGCCTGACCAGCGGGCTGTCCTCGAAAGTGGCGCCGCTGAGGTTGTCATAGCGGGCGAAGGCGCCGAGCCAGAATTTCGGGAAACGTTTGGAGATCGCCACCAGGTACTGCGTGCCGGCATAGCCGCCGTCGGCTTGGTAAGCCGGACGTGTCGCCGTCGCGTACTGCGGCGCCACCGAATAGTAATAGGCATTCTGCCGCTGGTTGCCGAACACCACGCCGGCGAGCAGGCCGAGGTTCCAGCCGGGCATCCCGGGGAGGTCGGTGATATCCATGTTGAGGCGGGGATGAAAGACCCAGCCGATATCCTGCGGCGAACTCTCGACGGTGAAGGCGGCACGCAGCGGCAGCAACAGCTTGAGGAAACGCGCCCGGTTTTCCGACCGCCAGAGCGTGATGTTCATCTGCGGGCCGATCTCGAAGGTCGCGTCCAGGTTCGGCATGCCCGAGCGGGCCCGGATGTCGTCGCTGCTGCCCGGCGGCGACAGCGCCAGACTGACGCTCAGGTCGATGCGGTCGGAATCGAAGAAGCTGCCGCGGATGCCATGCCGGTCGGCCTTGAAGAAGTCCCCGTGATAGGTAAAATAGGGAACCGGCAGCACGAAATTGTTGGTCTGATCCGACCCGCGGTAGTACGGGAAGCTGAACGCCGCCACGCCGGCGCCGAGTTCCCACAGCGGCTTTTCTTCCGCCGCCATGGCGACGGCCGAAAGACAGGCGACACCTGCCGCCATCAGGCGGCCAGTTCGCCGCCAGTTTGATGCAGCCATCAGCAACTCCCCAGAGCAGTCGAGGCGATCGCCTCGATTTCGACCAGAAGATCATGACGACAAATGTCGGCCTGCACGAAAAGCACCTCCGCGGCCTCGCCCAGCCGCTCCGCCAGCACGTCCCGAACCACCGGATAATCGGCGGCATGGCGCACATAAACCCGGTAGGCAAGCCCCGCCTGCGTGAAGGCAGCCGCAGGGCTCAGGCGCTTGGCCTCGACGATGAGCGCCTCGACATTGGCCAGCGCCTCGCGGCTTTGCCCGGCGACATCGCCGGGGTGGACGGTCCGGTGGCCGACGATGCTGGCCGTCCCGGAGATGAACAGGCTCGCCTGCCCCGGTAAGGTAAGCAGGACGGCGCGCGAAAACGTCGGACTGCGTGGCCCGTATTCCGCCGGATAGTAGTAGGCACTGACCTGCCGAGGGTTCTCGACCGGCCGAGCGGCGAGTCGACCGGCGATGAAGGCGACGCTCAGTCTCCCCTGGCGCAGACCGATGGTACAGGCTGCAGGTACGTTACCGGTCGCCGCGCGGTCGAAGGCCACGAAGGCATCGTAGCGGCCGATGTTGAACTGGCGATAACGCTCCAGCCCGTTCGTGTCGCGGTTGATGTCGGCAAGATAGTTCCAGACCCGCCAGAGGTGCGGCAGATCCTGCGCGGCCAGCAACTGGAAAATGCGCCGGTAGGCTTCTTCGGTCGCCGCCTGCAGGGATCTTGTTTCCCCGGCGGCCGAAAAAGCGTGCTCGTCGAGTTCGATGACACCGAACAGGATGTCCCGGCTGCGCCGGAAAGCGATTCCCTTGAACTCGCCGGCCTGGCACTCGCCATCGGCGGTCCACCGCTCCTGGACGGAGTCGCGGGTGTCGCCGAGCACCGGCGCCAGCACCGCCTGCACCGGCCAGGGCCACGGCGAGCGGCTTGCCGACGGGTTGCCGACGAGGGCGCCGCCGAGAACACACTTCTCGTC
Organism: Accumulibacter sp.; assembly: GCA_017302455.1. GTDB lineage: Bacteria > Pseudomonadota > Gammaproteobacteria > Burkholderiales > Rhodocyclaceae > Accumulibacter > Accumulibacter phosphatis. Next base: position 121,107 of record JAFLDO010000005.1, on the reverse strand, counting down.
GAAAGCGTCGCCTGCCGCCGGCAGCGGCCGGCGGAGATCCGAACAGAACGCAAGGCTCACGGGGCCGAGCTCAGGGCAGGATCATCGACCCGGCGAATGTTGAAACGTCGTCGCCGCCAGCCCATGAAGGCACGCCGCGGCTGAATGGCATTGGCAATGTAGTAAAGCAGCTTGAACATGTGGATCGAGCGCCAGATCGGCGTCTTGCCGAAGATGTCGCCGGCGAGTACCGACAGCAACGCCTCCTTGACACGAAAGATGTTCTTCGGACCCATGAAGAAATCGCGCATGATCGGATTGGTCACCCGATAGATGAACCACGAGAACTGCTTGGGACCGTGCTGCATCAGTTGGTCGAAGCGCTTGAGCGCGGCCGTCGCCTCGGCCGGCGTCTTCAGGCAGGTGTCGATCGCCGCGGACCCGATCACCCCACTGTGCATGGCCAGCAGCACGCCGGACGAGAAGACCGGGTCGATGAAGGCGTAGGCATCGCCGAGCAGCAGATAGTTGGCGCCGTGCGTGCGCTCCGACACGTAGGAGAAATTGCCGGTCGCTTCAACCTGGTGTATCAGCTGCGCGCCGGCGAGTCGCCTGGCGAGTGCCGGACACGTGGCAATGCCGTCCATCAGGAAGCGTTCGATGCTCCGCTCGCCGCGCGTCTTCATGAAGTACGGCCAGGTGACCATGCCGACACTGGTCACGTCGTCCTTCATCGGGATGAACCAGAACCAGCCGTGTTCGAACCAGAAAATGGTGATGTTGCCTGCCGCCTGGCCATCGTTGCGCAGCGCGCCGGAGAAATGGCCATAGACCGCGGAACTGTTGTGGCGGGGATTGCGGTGCTTGATCTGGAAGCGATTGGCGAGGAAGGTATCGCGACCGGAGGCGTCGACGACGAAGCGCGCCGTCCATTCGACTTCGCGACCGTCGTCGTAGCGGGCACGAACGACGGCCTTGTCATCGCGCGGGAAGTCGACAGCCCTGGCCTTGCAGCCTTCATGGACTTCGACGCCCTTCTTTGCGGCATTGCGGATGAGGATGGTGTCGAATTCCGCCCGCTTCACCTGGTAGGCGTAGGGCATCGACTTGTCCCAGGCATCCGCGAAATGGAAGGCCTGCGGCATGGCGTGCTGCGGGGAGACGAATTCGGCCCCCCATTTCTCCATCCCGATCGCCCGGACGTCGCCGGCTACGCCCAGCCGCTCGAAAAGTGGCAGGTTGGCCGGCAACAACGACTCGCCGATGTGAAAACGCGGATGGCGCGCCTTCTCCAGGAGAACGACTCGATAGCCCTTTTCGACCAGCAAGGGCGCCACCGTTGAACCAGCGGGCCCGCCTCCGATCACCAGGACATCGCATTCCCGACGATCCGTCCCCCCCGCCTCATCCTGCATACCCTCAACCCCTGTCAGTCCTGCCGCCGGCGGCCAGAATGGCCAAGCACGACATTATACTGTTCCCGACGCCGTCGCTCCCAGGGCGGGTGGTGTACAGCACGCTTCCGGCACCGGCGCGGGCCTGACCGGACGGCGGGAAATCTTGATCGGCGACATGGCAGCGATGGCATCCGCTTTCAGTTCCGGACTCAGGAAGGGCTGCAGACCGACAGGTTGGCGCGGATGCCTGGCAAAGTCGCGCTTGGCAAGTTCGAGTTGCTCCTTGTTGGCGCTGAAGTAGCGAGCGGCAGCTATCGTCTCGGGCAGGTGCCTGACGACATGCCAGAGGCTCCAGCGATGCTGCCAGAGCCGCTTGGCGAAGCGCCGGCGGTAAGCCTTGCTGTCGTAATAGCGCTTGACATGCCAGTTGTAGAGCGCGTCCATCTCCTCGCGCGAGGAAAATCCGTGCGGCTTGAAGACGAAATTCAGGCAGTTCATCAAACGCCAGTCCTCGATGAACTCGCCCTCCTTGCCGCTGACGCATTCGTCCCAGATCGGCGCGCCGTACATCGGGCTGAACTTGGTCATGTTCATTTCGTCGAGATCGAGCGAGAGGATGAAATCGCTGGTGTGCCGGAGCGTTTCCGGCGTTTCGCCGGGCAGGCCGAAGATGAACAGGCCCTTGGCGCGCAGCCCGGCAGCATGGATCTGCTCGACGGTCTTCTTGACTTCGGGCAGCGTCACACCCGCCTTGTGGCGCTCCATCATTCCCGGATCGGCCGATTCGATGCCCATCGACACCATCAGCGCGCCGGCTTTCTTCAACATGCCCAGCATTTCGTCCGAGGTATGGCCGGTGCGGATGGCGCAGTTGAAGTTCATCCCCAGCGGCTTGTCGATCAGCAATTGGCACAGTTCGGTGACGCGCTTCCTGTGGGCCGTGAACAAGTCGTCGTAGAAATTGATGTGATACACCCCGAAGCGATCGCGCAGATGCCGCATGTGTTCATAGGTGTATTGCGCCGAGTTGGTCTTGTACAGCCGTTCGAACACCGTGCGGTCGCAGAAGGAGCAGGTATAGGGGCAGCCGCGCGAGGTGATCATCGTCGCGCCGTAGCGCTTGTCGTAGGCGAACAGCGGCAGATGGTAGGCGTGCGGGAAACCGGCCAGCTTCTCGTAGGCCGGAAAGGGCAGTTCGTCAAGATCGAGGATGCGGTGGCGACGAGGGTTACAGACGATGCGGCCGCCGGCGTCGCGGAAGACGAGGTTGTCGATGTCCCGGAGTGGCTTGCCGTTGGCCAGGTCGAGCATGCAGCCTTCGCCCTCGCCGATGCACAGGTAGTCGATTTCCGGAAAGTGTTCGAGGATCGGTGCGCCAATCGACGACACATGCACGGCACCGAAGACGATCTTGACCGCCGGGCGCTTCTGCTTGATGTAGATCGCCAGGTCGACACCGTCCATGAAGCTGGAAGTCGTCGCGCTGATCCCCACCAGATCGGGACGGGTGGCCAGGACGATCTCGGCATTGGCCTCGATGCCCGGCGGCGCATACGGGCCGAGGCAGTCGTGCAGTTCGGTGGGATGGCCATGCTTTTCCAGCCAACTCGCCAACTGCATGATGCCGATCGGCGGCATGCGGTTGGCGAGCACCGAAAAGTCGGGCTGCCCGGGGACGAAATTGAAACCGGCAGGGTGAACGAGCGTTACGCGCATGCCTTGCTCCTCGAACGAGTTTCCGGGATTCTAGCGCAATGGTGCCAGGACGCACTGGGCAGACCGGCGATGGCGCGCCGAGCCGCGGGAACGGGCAACGGAGGGCGTCGTGCGGAAGAGCAAAGGTGTCCGCGCTGAACGGCTCGCGTCGCGGGGGCACCGTGTGAACCTGGGCGTAGACCGGCAAAGCCTGGATCGGCAGCGGCAGCGGCAGGCACCGCTCCCTCGCCAAACTACTGAGGCTTTTTCGCGTCCGGGTTGATGGTGATGCCACGCTGCTGGAGGGCGGTCACCACAACTTGTGCATTCTTGTTCCCAGCGCTCGCCAGTTTTTGCGTGCCGGCGGCCAGCGCATCGAGCTGGCTGCGCATCTTCTCGGCATTCTTGAGCGTCGTTTCCTGATTGCTGCGCAGGTTTGCCAGGCTGGCTCGCTCCTGGTAGAGCTGGCTGGCCTGGAAGCCGGACCAGACGACTGCCGCCAGGGCCAGCAACAACACCGGCAGGAAAAAACTTGCGGGCTTGCGTTCGTCCATGCCGATCACCGTAGCGTGCCTGTCTGAGGGTTGGCGCTGAAGCTGATTCCTTGCGATGACAGCAACTCACGCAATTGTGCGTCGTTGTCCCTGGCCGCCAGGTCCGCCAGCGACTTGATCAGTGACTGGTAGAGCGGCTCGAGCTGCAGGCTTTGCTGGATGTACTGACCCCGTGCGGCCAGTTCATTCTGCGCCTGTCGGTTGTTGCTGAACATCACGGCATTGACAATCGCCAGAACCAGGGCCAGGGCGCCCAGCAGAACCAGGACGCGATATTGCAAGGTGCTCAACGGAGGTGCTCCTCTGAAAACGACAAACCGAAGCGGAGTGTGTACCTCCGGCGAGGCACCCACTCCGCATTTCAGTGTAGCATGGCCCGCCGACGCTGGAGAAGCAGGCTTGCCAGTGCGATCGTCAGTAGCAGTGACGTCGCCGGCTCCGGGATGCTGCCACCGCCGTCCCTGACGACGTTGGCATGGATCCGCAAGCTGCGCGATTGACCCAGTCCGGCCGTGTCAGAGGCATTGTAGCCAAAGCCCTTGAAGGTGATCGTATCCTCGACAAGGCCGAGGTCGGCGGCGGTGAAATCCAGTTCCAGGCCGCCGAGAGCGTCGCCCGCCCCAAGGGCCAGGAAGTCTCGCCAACCCTTGAAGGTGAAGTCGTCAGCCGCAGTGAAATCGAACGAGCCGCGCAGGAAGTCGGCCGGGCCGGCGACATCGTTGTCCACTTGCAGTGCCGCCGCGATCGACTTACCGATCACGATGTTGCCGAGATCGAGGTCATAGCTGGTACCCGTTTGCGTCAGGCGGCCCAGGCTCGACAGCAGATCGAAATCGGCATTGGCGAGATTATTGACCTGCGCCTTGACCAGCACACTGCCGCTGGCGCCGGCCGACACGTCCGTCATGTCCGGGTTCTGGCTCAGGAAAGTCACCGTTGCCGACTTGTCGAAGACGCCGGCCGCGCTGGTGTTCAGTGCGAGCGAAAGCGTTCCACTGCTCCCTGCCACGATTCCGCTGACCGGGCCGCCCGCGGTGAGTGCGCCGCCCCCGCTCAGCCCCGAGAGATCGGCGCGCAGGGTGTCGTTCAAGGCCGTCAGGTCGGCGGTGTTCTGCACTGTGATGTTGCGCGTGCTCACCGTGTCGCCGACACGCACGATGCCGAAGTCCACCGTGTCCGTAGCGAGTTTTCCGACGGCCGCGGTATACACCTTGCCCGCGAGCGCAACGCTCTTGCTGCCGATCGACTCGTCGCCGAAGCCGCTCGTGCCGGCGCCGTTGGAGACCAGCGCGAGGTCGACGTTGCCGCCGAAGTTGCCGGCGGTGGCGGTCGACAAGCTGACCGTGCGTGCCTCCGAGGCACCGGCGGCGAGGAGCGCCGTGCTGGCGGGGCCGGACACCACGAAGCCCGCCGGCGCTGCCCCGATACTGCCGCGCAGGCCTTCGCTGAAGCCGTCGGCCGCCGCGGTATTGGCGAGTGTCAGCGTACCCGTGGCGGCGGCGTCGCCGACGCGTTTCGCAGCCAGATGGACGGCATTCGTGCCGCCGGCTACCGCCAGGCGGTAGACGTCGGCGCTCAGGCTAACCACCTGCGCCGGCAGCGGCGTCGTCACTCCGCTGTTGAAGCTGCCGTCCGAGACGAAGTTGACCGTCTGCGTGCCGCTCTTGGCGCCGGCCGTGGCAAGACCATTGAGCGTCGCGCTCATCGCCGTGTTGTTCGACGCCGCGGTGGCCAGCGAGGCGATCGTGCCGCCGTTATTGCTGGCACCTCCGGTGACCACACCGAAGCTCGCATTCAGACCTTCGCCCGGCCCCGTGGTCAGGTTGCTCACCGTCAGTTGCTGGGTCTGGCTGGTGACCGTGCCTTCGCGGAACTTGCCGAAGTTCACCGTGGTGGGACTCAGGCCGGCCGTCGCGAGGTTGCCCACCGTGCCGCTGATGACGCCGTCGAGGTTGATCACCTGCGTACCCAGGTCGGTCAGCCCGAGGCCGTTGCCGATGGCATCGCCGTTGGACTTCAACAGGATCTGCACGTTGGCCGTCTTCGTGCCGGTGGACTTGGTGTCCAGCGTTACCACCATGCTCGTGCTGTCAGTGTTGCCGGCGAGCAGTCCGGTGATGCCGCCAGCGCCCGAGAAACTCGCGGCGTTGATGCCGCCGATGCTGCCGAAAGCGGCGTTCAACGCCTCGGAGAAACCATCCGTTGCTGCCAGGTTGCTGACCGTCAGCGTGCGCGTCTGCGTCGAGCCGAACAGCACATTGCCGAAATTGATGCTTTCGATCGTGTTCGGCTGCGCCAGACGATAGACGTCGCCGGTGACGTTGAGAACCTGCGGCGCATTGGCCGCGGCCACACCCAGGCCATTGCTGACGCCATTGACCGCACCGGCGGTTTCGTAATTCAGCGTCACCGTGCCACTCTTCGCGCCTGCACTGGTCGTGTCTACCCCGACCTTCATCGCGCTGCTGTTGTTTGCGCCCGCCAGCAGCCCGTTGATGCTGGCGCCGTTGTTGCTCGCCGCGCCGGTGTTGATGCCGAAGCGGGCGTTCAGGTCTTCGCTGAACGCGCCCGCGGTCGCGGTGTTGGCGACGGTCAGCGACGCGAGCTTGGAGGCGCCGACGTGCTGGTTCGCCACCGTCACGGTCGGTGCGGGCGTCGTGCTGCCGACGGCGGCGTTGTAAGCGGCGGCGCCGCCGGCCAGCACGATATTGAGCTTCTGGTCGGCGATGTTGTCGAAGTTGCTGCGCAGGTTCAACACCTGGCCGCTCAACGGCGCGAGGGCGCCGGCGGCGGCGGCGGTGAAGGTCACACCGAGATCGCCGGTATTGCTGCCCGGCCCGCCGGTAGTGTAGTTGCTGGCCGTGACGCCAGCGCCGCTCAGGCGTGCGTCGGTCAGGTTCGCGCCATTGACATTGGTCTGGAGCGCACCGCGCAGTAGCGGACCAGTGGTGCCCTTGTTGGCGATCTGGTAGTTGTAGGTAGTGGAGCCGACGCGTACGTTGTTGATCGTCAGCGTGGCGTTGGTCGTGTCACCGTTGGTGACGGCGGCACCGGTGATGGCCTGCGCCACATCACCACCGGCGACCACTTGCCCGGCGCCGCTGATCCCGGTGCGGCGGTTGAAGGCATTGCCAGTGCCTGCCGCGGCATTGGTGTAGTCGGTATTGATGGTCAGATTCTTCGTACCGATGTTGAGCGTCGAACCGGCTGCGCCCATCACCAGCTTGCCCTGCGTATTGGGGCTGTTTGCCAGGTTCATCACGCCCGTCGAGTCGACCTGCAAGGTGCCACTGCCGGACACTGGATCGGCAACCGAGAGCGTCCCGTTCTGCGCTCGCAGCAGGCCGTCGTTGGTGAGAGCGCCGCTGACACCGACAGTGATCGTGCCGCCACCATCGGCGTTGATGGTGCCGCTGTTGACCAGATTCTGCGTACCGCCGGAAAGATAGGTCTGGCCAATTGTGCCATTGACTCCATGTATGACGACATTCGGGCCAACGGTCAGTGTGGTGTTGCCTTCCATGCTCAAGGCCCGGTTGCTGCCGCCCGTGCTACCGAGTTCGATCGTTCCGGATCCACCCAGGGTCTGGTTGCCGCCCGAGAACGACAACACGCTGTTGGAGTTGATCTTGACGATGCTGCCGCCGGTCATTGTCAGACCATTGGCGACGCGCTCGATGCCAGTGGCGCTTGCCAGATCGATCGTGCCATTCAAGCTGACACCACTCAGCACGTTGCCGTTGCTGTTGCTGGCCGAGAACCTCCCCGTACCAACGGTATTGATTGTGCCGCCGGCGACGGTGACGCCGTTCTGAAAAACGGTGCTGTCCTTGGCGGAATCGATGTGACCGCTGCCGGTATTGTTCACGTTGTTGTTCAAGCGCAGAATGCCGCCATTGGCAGCGCCCAAGGTGCCGGCGTTGTTCGTTTGCTGGGCACTCAGGTCGATCAGCCCACCCCCGACATCGGCCAGGATCTGGCCATTATTGACCAACACCTGGGTGCCGCCCGAAAGGTAGGTCTGACCCACGGTTCCGTTCTGACCGCGCACCGCGATGGCCGAACCGACCGTCAGGGTGGTGTTGCCTTCCAGGGCCAGAGCGCGATTGCTGGCGCCCGTGGCGCCGAGCACGATCGTGCCTGCACCGTCCAGAGTCTGATCACCATTGAACGACAACACGCTGTTGTTGTTGACGCTGATCGTGCCGTTCAGGGTCAATCCGCCGGTGACGCGCTCGACGCTGGTGGCGCTCGCCAGATCCAGCGGCCCGTTGAACGACACACCGCTGAGGACATTGCTGTTGCTGTTTGAAACCCGGAAGTTGCCCGTCCCCGCGGAATTGATTGTCCCCGACAGCGTGACACCGTTTTGCAGGACGGTACTGCCGGCGCCGGCCACGATGCTGCCGCTGGGGGTTCCGGTAACGTTCGCATCCAGGACCAGCGTGCCGCCGTTCTTGGCCTCGAGAACGCCGTTGTTGGTCACGCCGTTGCTGGGTGTCAGGCTGAACGTGCCACCCGACACGTCGGCGGAGATGCGGCCGTTGTTGATCAGCGACTGGGTGCCACCGCCGAGGTAGGTCTGCCCAAGGGTGCCATTCTCGCCACGCACCACGATGTTCGAGCCGATCGTCAGGGTCGTATTGCCCTCCAGACCCAGGGCACGGTTGCTGGCGCCGGTGTTGCCGAGCACGATGCTGCCGCTACCGCTCAAGGTCTGATCGCCACTAAACGACAGGACGCTGTTGTTGTTGATGTTGACCGCGCCGTTCAGCGCCAGTCCGCCGGCTACGCGCTCAATGCCGGTGGCCGTGGCCAGGTCGAGCGTGCCGTTGAAGGTGGCCGCGGTCAAGGTGTTGCTGTTGGAATTGGCCGCCCGGAACGACCCGCCACCGGCGGCATTGATCACTCCGTTGAGGCCGACGCCGTTCTGCAGGATGGTGCTGCCGGCGCCGACGTCGATATGGCTGCCGACGGTGCCGGTAACGTTCGCATCCAGGACCAGCGTGCCGCCGTTCTTGGCCTCGAGAACGCCGTTGTTGGTCACGCCGTTGCTGGGTGTCAGGCTGAACTTGCCACCCGACACGTCGGCGGAGATGCGGCCGTTGTTGATCAGCGACTGGGTGCCACCGCTGAGGTAGGTCTGCCCAAGGGTTCCATTCTCGCCACGCACCACGATGTTCGAACCGATCGTCAGGGTCGTATTGCCCTCCAGACCCAGGGCACGGTTGCTGGCGCCGGTGTTGCCGAGCACGATGCTGCCGGTGCCGCTCAGGGTCTGGTCGCCACTGAACGACAGGATGCTGTTGTTGTTGATGTTGACCGCGCCGTTCAGCGTCAGACCTCCGGTTACGCGCTCGATGCTGGTGCCGGTCGCCAGGTCGAGTGTGCCGTTCAAGGTCACACCGGTCAGGATATTGCTGTTGCTGTTGAACCCCACCACCTTGCCCGTTCCCGTGGTGCTGATCGTGCCACCCGTGATCGTGCTGCCGAACTGATTGAGCACGCTGCCGTTGGCGATGTTTATGATGCCTCCGGTGTTAGCGATGTTGTGGCCGGCGCTGACCTGCAATGTCGCGGTGCTGGCGCTGCCGACGTTGATGGTGCCGGTGTTGGTGGTGCTGCCCGCGCCGCTTAGGGTGAGGAGGAATGCATCGATATTGACGCCGCCCCCGTTGTTGAGGTTGCGCACCGCCTGCGCCGCGTCGATCGTGACGGCGTTTCCTGCCGCGATGAGGGCGTCGTCGTTGATGCCTGGCACGATGGCGCACGACCAGTTGCCTGCAGTAGCCCAGTTGCCGCTCGCTGGGTTCCACGTACAGGCGGTGGCGAGTGCCTGCTGCGCCGGAAAGGCCAGCAGGATGGCAAGCAGGGTTGGCTTGACGGTAAAACGAGGTGCGCGGGCAGGCATTTTCGTCTCCTTGGATCGCGTCCGGAGCGTCGGCAGGACGCCGTACCGGCGGAAAAACACTTTTGCGTCATGGTTTTCGCCAGCACATTCCATGCCCGACTGCAAGCATCTTTGCCGCAGGAAGCAGCTTGGGGACTTATATCCGCGGGTTGGCGAGGGGAAGACGAACGCCGTGAACTTGCGTGATCGATCTCGATGCTTTCTCGGGCTGCTCGCTGTAAAGCGCCGGCATGATGCAAATGCACCATGTCGCCGCTGGCTGGTTAAGCGGCGACCGGTCGTGCACAATGGGCGGCATGCAAATGTCTGAAGCACACGCCCTCAACAGGGTGATCCTGTCCTTGTACCACGAGGGCCGCGAGGTGCCACTCGGCAGTTTTCAGGCCTGGGCGCTCGAGCAGTTGCAGTGCCTGATAGTGTTTGATTCGGCCTGGTGGGGCAATGCCGCGGCGAACCCGCCGGCGCTGCACCAGATGCATCTGTACCAGTGTGACGAGAGCATCCTGGAAGCCTACCCGCCCTACCTGGAGCAGGATCTCTTCCGCGCCGCCCTGATTGCCCGGCCCGGCACCACCGTCAACCTGAGCGATCTGACGACACGCGAACGGCATGTGCGGACGCCGCTGTATCGGGAGTTCGCGCGCCGCTTCAAGGTGGAATGGTCGCTCGGCACCCTGGTCATCGAGCCTGTCTCGTCGCTCTACGAGTTCCTGACGCTGTGGCGTCACGATCCCGGGCGCCCCTTTTCCGAGGCCGAGCGCCAGACCAAGGAACTGCTGATGCCGCATCTCGTGGAAACGCATCGCGCGGTACGGCTACGCCACTTCCTCAAGGTTCCGGCCGATCACGACCGGGAATGGGCGGTGGTTGACGCGCGCGCTTTCCTGCGCGAGGCATCGCCTGCCTTCATTGCCCGCCTGCGGGCGCAGTGGCCAGGCTGGAGCGGCAGCAGCCTGCCGGAGCCCCTGGCGTCGCACGCAACACGTGGCAGCCCCTATGTTTCGGCGGCAGTCCATTTCGATGTCACACCCTGCGGGCAATTGCGCTACCTCGTCGCGAGGTCGGAGGGGGCTTTGGCGCAGTTGTCTGGGCGCGAACGCGAGATCGCGACTCGCTATGCCGGAGGCGAAACCTATTCGGCCATCGCCGCCAGTCTGTCGCTGTCACCGACAACGGTGCGCAATCACATTGCACACTGCTTCCACAAACTCGGGGTGAACAACAAGGCGGAACTCGCGCGGCGGCTCGAACGCAAGGCGTGATGGGCGAAGGACTGGATTGTGTCCCTGGGGCCAAGGGGTTCTAACCCACGGTCAGAGTTTTCGCCAGGACCTACGCAACGGCGCTGAAGGCCCTGGAACTCCACACCGCTTCTATTAGGGCAGCACGACCAGACTGCGCGTCGGCGGATCGGTGGCGATCTCGCTGACCCGGCCGCTTTCGTCGAAAACGACCTGGAACTCGGCGTCACCCTCGCGCCAGAAGCGCCAGATGTTGGCGTCCAGCTTCGGGTTTTCGCTGCTCACCGGCATCCCGACGGACATGGTCACTTGTTCGCGGGTCATCCCGGTTGTCAGCTTCGCGCTAGTGATGGCCTCGCGAATCTTCGCCGGGAACGTGGCGATCTGCAGGCGGGGATCTTTCTTGACCACATAGCGCGTCACGAAAGCGTCCATTTCCAGATCCCGGCTGTAGTCGTTGCCGAGGGCTTGTTTGCCGCCGGCGACCAGCAGGTAGACCCGGTGGCGCCCGTAGCCCGTCACTTTCACCGGCGTCCCGACCGGGATGATCGTCTTGCCGCGCTGGGCGTAATTGATGTCGCTGATCCACGAGCCATCGCTGCGCATGTTGCAGCAGAGAAATCCTTCGGGCTGCGGCTGCGCACTGACCTGGCCAGCAACGAGAGTGCTGCCGAGAAGGATCGCGCGAATTGTCCATTGCATGGCGGTAATCTCCAGTATCTCGGAGCCGCCAAGGACAACGCGTGGGCAGACTCCCATGTGCACGCTCTGGCCCGCTGACCGCCATTCGACTGAGCATGACGATCGGGGCAACGACTGTCCAGAAACTTTAGCGTCGGATCAGTGAGCGGTCAATCGGTAGCCGGGGCGAGCGCATGCATCTTGTGTCTCTGTGGCCCAGGCAGCGATTTCGCAAGAGATGTCTGCTTCTGCCTGCAGCGCGCGCGGCCACCAGCAGCAAGTCGACCGGATCGTCATCGATTTTCGCTGGCTTTCGCGGGTCGCACTGGCCAACCCGCAGGTGGGCCAGCGTGGGCCAGACGCGATCGATTTTCTAGCCAATGGAAGCGCCAGGCAGACAGAGGACTGCAGAACGCCTGACGCTGTGAACAGATCTTGCGTGACCGCTTGCGCGCAGACGAGTATTCCAGCGGCTTCACTGCAATGGCACGCCTGCGCTCACCCTGCCCCGACCACGCGCTCAGCCAAGCGCTGACCGTTACCCGCCGGCGTCAGTCAGGGGAAGACCGGTGAACCGCTCGTCAAGCCGCTGCGAACGTCACCCGTTCGAAGTCCGACCCCTCCGCGACCAGACGCTGCAGCCGCACGTGCGAGGCGGTGTCCGTGTGCATCTCGAGTACACGCTCGCGGCGGTACCAGCCCTGCGGGATGACAAGCGTCTCCTCGGCACCGACTGCGGGCACCGCCGGCAGGAGGAAGGCACGGCTGTAGTGTTCGCCATGGCCCGGCCGCTCCGCTACCGGGCGGACAGCAACCGCGCGTGGCCGGCCGGGCAGTGCGGCGATACCTGCAACCAGGCCGCCACTCTGCTCCTGCCGCAGCCAGACGACCTGAGCAAGCAGGTGGGCGCTCCCGTCGTGCGGACAAAGGGACAGCAATTGCCCCGGCTCCAGCTTTCTGCCGGCGTTTGAACGCAACAGCCGGAAGCCATTGGCGCACTGGTCAAGAACTTCCCAGTCATCCAGGGCGAAGCCCTGCTGGCTCGGGCGCATGGTCAGTTGTTGTGTCGGATCAACCATGTGGCGGAAGGCAAAGAGGCTGTCGAACTCCTGCCGGGAATAGATGCGGGCATTGTCCGGTTGGTTGAACTCCGTGCCGGATATGTAGTAGTGCATCCCGACAAAGCCCGAGCACACCTTCGCGATTCCCGCAGCGCGGTGGCGGCGGAACTGACGTCCGGCGCGCACCAACGTCCACGGTTTGAAGACGCGCTTGAGCAGTCGATGGCACTGAACGGCAGTGCAATCCTCGCCGAGGCCAATTTGTGCGGGTGCCATCCTTTGCTGCAATTGCTCGCGCAGGCGACTGAGCTGCATCGCCAGGCGCGAGGTGTCAAGGCGACGCAGGTTTTCCGTCACCAGACACTCGGACGACGCGCACAGGCCTGCGTCCTGCATCAGGTCGACGACGCAGTGTGGCAAGGGCTCGCCCGGAATGGCAGCGTGAATGGTCACCAGTGGCGACCAGTTGCTTGCCCAGCGCCGGACCAGGCCGAGTTCACGAATGGACAGGCTGTAAGGCCCGGAGAGCTCGGTAAGCAGCAGCGCGACAAGCGCCGCGGCGCAGTGCGTGCTTCGCCCGAGCGGATCGAGTGGATCCTGCACGGCGAGCGTCGCGATTCCCCATTCCTCGGCGCTGGCGTAGAAACCGTGCAGGTTCAGCCACAACCCCGCCGGCAGCTGACGACGGGCACGATGGTGCTCGACGATTGCCATCCCGGTGTAGTAGATGCAGCGGTGCAGGATCAGCGCGAGTCGGTCGGCATCGGCACTGCCACCATCAGCGTCCTGCAACTGCGCGCAGTGCGAATACGAACGGGCCGCTTTCAGCCAGGTGCCCACGACCTCCTGAAAGGCCAGTTCTTCGAGATCACCCAGCGGTAGCGGCTTGTTGGTGAACCGCCGAGCCAGATCCTCCTCGATGAAGCACAGCGAGATCCGCGTCTGCTCGAGAATCTGCAAGTAGACGCCGGCAGCTGGCGGCGCCTGCAGCAGGCAATCCAGAAATGCGTTCATCTCCACCGCGGCTTGCTGGGAGTTCGCCAGCGGCAGGCGCGAGAGCACCTGAAACCCGGTCTCCAGGTCGGGAATCCTGAGGCTCGCAGGTGCCGTGTTGGCAAGGACTGCGCTCATGGTTTTCACTCCTCGGCCACCGCTCTTCACGGTGTATTGACTACGTACTGCGTAGGGCGGCGATGATTCCATCACCCAGTTGCCGCCCATCCACGAGCCTGCGACCAGGAGAATTTGCCCGCTGGGGCGCCGCCCAGACGGGAAATGGAAAGTGCCTGTCATCCCGCCAGCGTGGAATCAGATGCCAATGAACGTGTGGCGTCATGTTGCCCAAGCTCGCCAGGTTGATCTTGTCCGGCTGGTACAGGCAGCGAACGGCACGCTCCACGGCGAAAACCACGTTCATCAGCTGTGTTCTTTCCTTCTCCGGCAGGTCCGTCATCTCGCGCAAGTGGCGATGCAGAATGATTCGACAATATCCAGGATAGTCCGCGTCGTCCACCATGACCACACGGCACAAGGCGCTTTCCCACACCACCTCGCCACCGGGCGCTCCGCAAAGCACGCAATCATCGAAATCGTCAAGATCACTCTCACTCACTGCCTGCTCCTTACTCATTTTGTGGCGCCGTTGCGCCGTCCTGACGCACAGAATAAGCGGCGCCAACTGCCAGGCGTAAGGAAATAGGTCACAGCGGCAGCCAGTAAGCTTCCGCGCCTCGGCCTGGCCGGCTTCCGGCTCCTCCTGGCTGACCTCGCCTGCGTCAAACGGGACGCCGTTCGCGAACGCTGTGACCGTCCACGTCAGCGGCGACGGCGGCATCGCCGACATCGCACGAGCACTTGCCTGGCATCGAAAGGCGTTCTTTCAGCTTCGACCAGCGCCGTTCCACCTCCTTCCCCTTGACCGCCATGGCCAAGGCCCGCTTCTGGCCGACCAGCACGACCAGCGTCTTGCCGCGTGTGATTCCCGTATAGATCAGGTTGCGCTTGAGCATCATGTAATGCTGGGTCGAAATTGGCATGACCACCACCGGGTATTCGGAGCCCTGGGCCTTGTGGATCGTCGTTGCGTAGCAGAGGACCAGTTCATCGAGTTCGCCAAACGGATAGGTGACCACCCGACCGTCGAAGGTCACGGCAAGCTCCTCGTCGTCTCGATCGATGCCAGTGACGAAACCGATGTCGCCGTTGAAGACGTCGCGGTCGTAGTTGTTCTCGATCTGCATGACCTTGTCGCCGACGCTGAAGCGATTGCCGAACTTGTCCACACTGTGTTCGCCGGGCGGATTCAGCGCCGCCTGCAAGGCCTGGTTGATGCCACGGGCGCCGGTGATTCCCCGGTTCATCGGGCAGAGCACCTGGATGTCACGAACGGGATCGACATGGAACTTCCGGGGCAGGCGCGTCTGCACCAGATCGACGACGGTCTGCGCGATGACTTCCGGCTCTTCGGCGGCGACGAGGTAGAAATCCGAAGCTTCGCCCTTGCCCGGCAGACTGGGAAAGACGCCCCGATTGATCTGGTGAGCACTCCGCACAATGCGCGAACTCGCCGCCTGGCGAAACACTTCGGTCAGCCGGATGACGGGCACGCTACCGGAGTCGATCAGATCCGCCAGGAACTGTCCGGGGCCGACAGAGGGTAGTTGATCCACGTCGCCGACCAGAATCATCACTGTCGAAGTGGCGACAGCTTTGAGGAGCTGGTTGGCCAGCGGCACATCGATCATCGAACATTCGTCGGCAATCAGCACATCGCATTCGAGGGGATTGTCCGCGTTGCGTTTGAACTGGCCATTGAGCGGATTGACTTCCAGCAGGCGATGGATGGTCTTCGCTTCCAACCCAGTCGATTCGCCAAGCCGCTTGGCCGCCCGGCCGGTTGGCGCGCAGAGCAGCGGCTTGACGCCTTTGACGCTCATGATCGTCAGAATGGAATTGACCAGGGTGGTCTTGCCCACTCCGGGTCCGCCGGTGATCACCAGCAGCTTCGCAGACAAGGCAAGGCGAATTGCCTCCTTCTGGCTGTCGGCCAACTCGATGGCGAGCTTCTGCTCGACCCAGGGAATCGCCTTGTCGGCAGCGAAGTCAGGCAGAGTCGAGGCAGCCGTCGTGAGGCGGCGGACCTGGGCGGCAAGCGACTGCTCGGCGTAGTACAAGGGAGCCAGAAAGACGCTCGGCTGACCCTCGACGGTGTCCGGCACCAGCACCTCGTCGGCGATTTCCTGAGCGATCGCCGTTTCGATGATGGATTCCGGAATGTCGAGCAGTTTCACTGCCAGGGGAACCAGTTCGGCATACGGCAAACCGCAGTGACCCTGAGCCGAAGCTTCGGTGAGCGCATACGAGATCCCGGCTTGCGCGCGCAGCGGAGAATCCTTGGCGATTCCGACCTTCTGGGCGATCGTGTCGGCTGAGAGGAAACCGATGCCCCGAATGTCCTGCGCCAGGCGGTAAGGGTTCTCGCGAACGACGTCGACGGCGCCCTGGCCGTAGGTCTTGAAGATGCGCACGGCGCGGGCAGTGGACACGCCATGCGCGTGCAGGAAGACCATGATGCCGCGGATGATCTTCTGGTCGGCCCAGCCGGCGGTGATTCTGCTCGCGCGGACTGCGCCGATGCCCGGAATTTCCCGCAGTCGTTCGGGGGATTGTTCGATGACATCGAAGACTGCCGCGCCGAACGACTTGACCAGCTTGCCCGCATAGATCGGGCCGATGCCTCTGACCATCCCCGAACCGAGGTAGCGTTCGATGCCCGTCAGTGTGGTTGGTGGGGAAATCTTCACGAAGACCGCACGAAACTGCCGGCCATGCTCGCGATCGGTGACCCAATGCCCGGAAGCGGCGGCGTATTCGCCGGGGGAAACGATCGGCGTATGGCCGATCAGGGTGATCAGTTCCCGCTCCCCCTTCACCTTCAGGCGCAGCACGCAGAAGCCATTCTCCGGGTTGTGGAAGGTAACCCGTTCCACCAGCCCGGCGAGGCGATCGAGTTCGCCTGCCGGGGCGTCAGACATGACGCCTTGCCGTCAGGCGAGGTCCGCGCTGCGATCTGGCCGGCGACATGCCGCAGCAAACTGGCGCTAGCGACCCGCCAGGCTTGCCGCCAGCCTGCTCTCTTCGAGTTCGACGTGCCACGGCGCCAGGGTAAGGTGCCGTGGATTGAAGCCGAACTGGCGGGCATACGCCGCGCGCAGGGTGTCGAAGAGTTCATTGATTTTCGCAGGGCTCAAGGGTCAATCCTTTCGTTCGGAAGTTACCGCCACGATTGCAGCGACAGCCACCTGGCAGGCAAGAGCATACGCCACTCAGGCGGCACCGCGGCAGGCCGGGCAACGCCGAGGCGCACGTAACGCCGCCAGACGGTTTCAAGCGTGTGCTGAACTTCGTCAGCGGCAAGGTGACCTCGGACGGTGAGGCCAGGGTGGCAAGAAGCATCTCAGCGATCGACCGCACGCCCCTTTATCTTCTTTTCGTCGTGAGCTGTTTTCCTGGCCTTGGCCGGTGTCTCCCGTCCGCTTGATCGAGCCACAGCAAGGTATCGACATAAGACACAAACCGGTTCAGATAGTCGGGCGAGATATCCCGCATCAAGGCGAGTGAACGCAGCACCAGCCTGTGCGAATTGAGCGGACCGGCATTCTCCGGGCCCTGCTCGATCGCTTGCGTCACCTGCCTATCGACGCTGAGTCTCGACCAGGTGTTTCTGAAATAGCGCATGGCTTTGAGCTCGGCACGCGATTCGATGTTTCCTGCCGGGCCACCATCAACATCTTCCGGCGAATCTTGCGCCAGGTGGCGCGCAAGGTCCGCCAGGGACACCTGCGGGTCGCTTTTCGCCAGCCTGGTGACGTATCGACTCACGCCGCTGAAATCACCGGCGACGAAAAGCCGCTGCAGCTCGTCGGCAACATCCCGATCGTGCTCCCCTGCACGAGCGATCGTCTCCCTGGCATCGTCCTGCGTGCGTTCGAAGCGTCGCCGATAAGCCGCCAGCGCTTCTCTCAGCTTGCCGTCGAGAATACGTTTGACCTCTCCCCGCTGCCCGCGCGATCGCCTGGCCAGCGCTTCGATGAAATGGAAGCGTACGGGGTCCAGACGATCCGCACCGGTCAGGCGCAACGCAGCGATTTCCATAGCGGGATCAATGGCCCGCTCCGCCACTGACTGCGCGACTCCGCCGCGATTGGCCTCAGCCATCGGCCGGAATTTTGACATTCGAGGCTTTGGGCACCGGCGCCATTTCAACGCGCCGGTTCTGAGACCGCCCTCTGTCGTCGGCGTTGGATGCCACCGGCTGCTCCGTACCGAAAGCCGCCGCGAAGATCAACGATGACGGCATCCCTTCGTCTATCAACGCACGGGTAACCGTCAACGCGCGCTGGGCCGACAGTTCCCAATTGTCGACGAAGCGACTGTTGCCATGCTGAATCGGCACATCGTCAGTAAACCCGCTGACCATCAACAGCTCATCGCGCTCCCCCAGATAGACGCGCAAGGGCGCGACCAGGCTCTTCAGAAGTAGGCGACCAGCGGGTTGGAGCTGATCCGAGTTCAAGGCGAACAACACACTGCCGCTGATGCCAATGCGTCCGTTGTTCAAGGTCACCCGCCCTGTCGCCAGCGGAATGGCCAAGGCCTTTTCCAGTGCCATGCGGCGCTTTTCTTCCATCTGCCGCTTTTGCACTTCGGCTTCCAGATGGGTCGCCAGCTCGAGCTGGACACCCAGCACGCCAACCAGTATCAGCACGAAAGCGCCCAACAAGCCCGACATCAGGTCGCCAAAGACGGCCCATACCGGCGCCGTCTGCTCCATGCCGGCGTCACCGTTATCCATCAGCTTGCCTGATCCGTCGTGGTCGCCTGTTTGCCGGTGATCTGGCGCAATTCCTCGACGACCTTCTGTTGCGACATGATGCTCAGATCGATGATTTCGCGTGCCTGCGCCACGTAATAGGCGAGTTGCTCGTCACTTCTTGCCGTCGATTTATCCATCGAGACTTCGATTCTCTGCAGATTCGCAATCAATTTCTCGTTGGCTTCACTGAACGACTGCACGGCGAAACCGAACGCTTCGCCCAGGCTCGATATTTCGACGGCGCTGCTGGTGACGTGCGCGGCGATGTCGGACAGCCTGGCCGATTGTGCAGCGACCAGTTCGGCAAACTGGCTGCCGGCATTGCCGAGCAGCGTCGCGGAAGAAGCCACCAGCGAGTCGATCGCTGCCCGCTGTTCGGTAGACGCATGATCCATGGCAGCGCGCAGCGAATTGAGCGTTTCCATCGTTCGACTGCGTTCCTCGAGTAGTTGGTTGTCCCTTGCCATGCTGTTGGTCATTTCCTGGCGCAGTTTTCCAATCACTTCGGCGGCGGCGCGGGGCGCTTCCGAGGCCGTTTCCAGGAGTCGTGTCATGGGTTCTTCGAGCGCCGAACAGATTCGCTGCTGCTGCGCAAGCGTCTGCGCGCTCGCTTGTTGCCATTCATGCTGCAGCGACGCCGCCATCGATTCCAGCGATCGTGTCCACCCCTCCAGTCGTTGCCGATCACCGGATACCTGATTCGCCAGCGCTGTTCGCAACGCCTCACCAAGCGAGGCCAGAAGCGACTCCGTGCCTTGCTCGAAGGTCGTGGTGAATGCCGCCAATGATCGGTCCATTCCCCTGGTCACGCCCTCGCTTGTGCTTTGGTGCGTTGCCAACGCCGCCAACCACGTCTCCGAGACGCGGTTGGCGGTATCGCCAAAGCGCGCCGAAAACCCGTCGAGTTGAATTTGCGCCGAATCGATCATTCTTGCGTGCATCAGCTGCGTTTCCCGTGCTATGCCCGTCATCGCGGCCTCCACCGCGGGTTGGATCGTCTCGCCAGCCGCACGCGCGCCGTCAGTCAGGCTGTCCTTGAGCGATTTCTCGACCGAGCCGGCGAGATGGGTATAAACGTCCTTCGCCTCGCTGTGGAAGTTCTCCTGATTGGCGAGCAATCGCGCATGCCACTGCTCGTCCCGACGCTCGATCTGCTCCAGCATCGCCTGCAATTTATCGACCAGATCAGGCAGGGCCTGAGCTTGCAACTGCAGCGCCCGAAAGGTCTCCTGGCGCTGATGGGTGAGCGAAAACCCGCGAAACACGGTTGCAATCCTGGTGTCCAGCAGTTGCGCCGTCAGCATCCTTTCGCGCCGGCTCAGCGCCGACAGCAGGCCGAGCATGGCAGACGCGGCAACACCGGCTACCGACGTACCAAACGCCAGCCCCAGTCCCTTGACCGGTGCCGCAAGCGCGGACCGGATCGCCTGCAGGTCGGTGGTGCCTTCCAGCGCAAAGACGGCGCCATTGAGGGTGACGACCATGCCTAGAAAGGTCCCCAGCATCCCCAGCATCCCCAGCAGCCCCACCAGATAAGGGGTCAGGACGGGGCCGGGGAGGCCGATACGCTCACCTTCGATGCGCAAACGCACGGGGTTCTGGAGCGACGGATGCAGGCGGTCGAGCCATTCGGTCAAGCTCGACAGCTTGTCGGGAATCGCCGCCAGCGCCATTGCCAGGCTTGCCGTGGCGCGACGAAACTCGCGTATTTCCAGCGCGCCGAACAGATAGACCGCAGCAATGATCGCCGTCATTGCCAAGGCCAGCGCATTCGAGCCGACAAAGCCAACGCCTACCCAAACCACAGCCATGGCCCCCAACAGGAAGACCAGTGCGAAAACGCCTCTATTCATTTGACCTCGTTTGCCTCGTTCCTCAATGCTTCGATGAGCCCTGCTGTCGGCTGCAACCGAAGATCGAGTTCGGCCAGCAGCATCCCCTGCAATTCCCTGCAAAAGACTGACAGCCACTCCGCTGGGGGCGGCCGCGCGGCCCGGGAATCTGCCTGCCGAGTATCCGCAAGCGGCTGTTGATGCGCCTTGAGCAGTTGTTCGAAACGCCTTTCGAGCAGCATGGGCACCGTTGCGAGCAGTTGGTGCTCACGCACACACAAGGTGTTGTCCAGCGCCTCATCCAGGGCGGCAAGCTGCCTGAGCGGTGCGGAAGCGCGCGCAAGCGCCCGTCGAACGCTGCTGCGCAATGCGCGAACGCTCGCTTCCATGCTGGCTTGCTGGGCAAGATGGAGGCGACGAAAAGGCTGGTAGGCAAGCTGATAAGCAGCGGCAGTTTCAATGGTCGCGTCGGGTTCCGGCGTGGGCAACTTCATGCGTGTCTCGCCAATGGCAGACGAACAACTCGTTGTGATCGAATTCACCAGGGCCGTGCGTACCCGAGCGTATTCCTCTTCCATGGCGACTGCGGCGACAGCTTGCCCGCAAGACGGTGCTGCCGACCAGCTCGCCGCGCCGGCGTTCTGCACCGCATGCAGCGTGATGGCGTCAGACAAATCCAGCCATTGACTCAGTCTCTCGGCGAAATCCGGCTTCGACTCGGCGATGTCAACGATGGACAGGTCGGCGAGAAGACGAACGAGTTTTGATCTGTTGAAATTTGTACGCGGCACGGCTTGCGTCATACCAATATACCTGACGATTCGTTTTGCCGCTTCGAGATTCCACAGACCACAGTCGTCCGGCCTTACAGGAGGACGCGCTCGATACCGCCGTTGTTCGCGCGTTGCAAGTAGTGCGCCATCCAGTCTTCGCCGAGCAGGCGCTTGACGATCTCGACGACGATGTAGTCGGCCTGTGTTCCCGCATCGTCGTTGTAGCGCGACAGGCCCTGCAGGCAGGAGGGGCAGGAGGTCAGCAGCTTGACCTCGCCGGCGAAGCCATCGGCGCGCAGCCGGCCGGCGCCCTTCTCGATCTCCTCCTGCTTGCGAAAGCGCACTTGCGTCGACACGTCGGGACGCGTCACCGCCAGCGTTCCCGATTCGCCGCAGCAGCGCTCGGAGAGATCGACCGGCTGCCCCATCAACTGGTTGACCACCTTGATTCCCGGCATCGTCCGCATCGGCGCGTGACACGGATCGTGGTACATGTAGCGCGTACCGCCGACGCCGTCGAGCCGGATTCCCTTCTCGAGCAGGTACTCATGGATGTCGAGCAGGCGGCAGCCGGGGAAGATCTGCTCGAAGTGGTACTTCTCGAGCTGATCCATGCAGGTGCCGCAGGAAACGATGACGGTCCGGATGTCGAGATAGTTGAGCGTATTGGCGACGCGGTGGAACAGCACGCGGTTGTCGGTGGTGATCGTCTGGCCCTGGTCGGCCTCGCCGGCGGCCGTCTGCGGATAGCCGCAGCACAGGTAGCCCGGTGGCAGAACCGTTTGCGCGCCAATCTCGTAGAGGATGGCCTGGGTGGCCAGCGCGACCTGCGAGAACAGGCGCTCCGACCCGCAGCCGGGAAAGTAGAAGACGGCGTCCCCGTCGTAATCGGCAGCGCCGACCTTCTGCGGATCGCGGATGATCGGCACCACCTTGTCATCCTCGATGTCGAGCAGGGCGCGCGCGGTGCGCTTGGGCAGCCCGGCGGGCATCGGTTTGTTGATGAAGTGGATGATCTGCGCCCGCAGCGCCGGCGCCCCGAGCGTTGCCGGCGGCTGCCGGGTCTGGCCACGGGTCAGGCCCAGGGACTTGGCCAGGCGGTGCGCCAGGCGCTGCGCCCGGTAGCCCCAGTCGATCATCAGCTTGCGGACGAGCTTGATCGTCGCGGGATCCTTTACCGTCAGGAAGGCCATCGCCAGGGCCTTGGCGGGAACGAACTTCTTCTTGCCCTGCTCGCGCAGCAGATTGCGCATGCGGATCGAGACATTGCCGAAATCGATGTCGACCGGGCACGGCGTGACGCACTTGTGGCAGATCGTGCAATGATCGGCGACGTCGTTGAACTCGTCGAAATGCCGCAGCGAGACGCCGCGCCGGGTCTGCTCCTCATAGAGAAACGCCTCGATCAACAACGAGGTGGCGAGAATCTTGTTGCGCGGCGAGTACAGGAGATTGGCACGCGGCACATGCGTCGAACACACCGGCTTGCACTTGCCGCAACGCAGGCAGTCCTTGACCATCGTCGCGATGTTGCCGATCTCGGACTGCTCCATGATCAGCGACTCGGTACCAAGCAGCGAGAACGAGGGCGTGTAGGCGTTGCCCAAGTCGGCGCCGGGGAGCAGCTTGCCCTGGTTGAAGCGACCGCTCGGGTCGACCCTCGCCTTGTAGTCGCGGAAAGGCTGGATTTCCGCTTCGCTGAGGAACTCGAGCTTGGTAATGCCGATCCCGTGTTCGCCGGAAACCACGCCGTCGAGCGAGCGCGCCAGCCGCATGATGCGCTCGACCACCGCATAGGCCGTCTGCAGCATTTCGTAGTGGTCGGAGTTGACCGGAATGTTGGTATGCACGTTGCCGTCGCCGGCGTGCATGTGCAGCGCGACGAACAGCCGGCTGCGCAGGATCTCCCGGTGGATGGCGGCGATGCGTTCGAGAACCGGGCGGTAGACGACGCCGTCGAAGATGTCCTCGAGTTGCGGCTTGAGTTCGCTTTTCCAGGACACGCGCAACGAGTAATCCTGCAGGCGGTGGAACAAGGTCGGTTCGGCGGCGCGGTTGCGCAGACTTTCCACGCGCACGCCCAGGCGCGCGAACTGCGTCTCCGCTTCCGTCAACGGCAGATCCAGGTTGTCGAGCAGCCACTGCCAGCGCGCCCGCACTCCGGCGACGGCATCGAGCGCCATCGTCCGCCGCTCGCCGATCAGCAGCTCCTTGTCGAGGTCGGCGTCGCCGCGATGCAGCGGCAGGTCGCCGCGCAGCAGTTTGTCGAGCGCGTCGCAGAGTGCCAGCTTGTTCCGTATCGAGAGCTCGATGTTGATGCGCTCGATGCCGTCGCAGTACTCGCCCATCCGCGGCAGCGGGATCACCACGTCCTCGTTGAGCTTGAAGGCGTTGGTGTGGCGGGAAATGGCGGCGGTGCGTGCGCGATCGAGCCAGAACTTCTTGCGCGTCTCGGCATCGACGGCGATGAAGCCCTCGGCGCTGCGCAGGTTGCACATCCGCACCACCTCGGAGGCGGCGCTCATCACGGCCGCCTCGTCGTCACCGGTGATGTCGCCGAGCAGGACCATCTTCGGCCGGCCGGCGGTTTCCGCCTTGCGCTTGGCCTTGGTGGCGTAGCCGACGGCGCGCAGGTAGCGCTCGTCGAGATGTTCGAGGCCGGCGAGCAGCACGCCGGCCTGCCGGCCGCCGCCGCCCGGCTTGAAGTAATCGGTGATCTCGACGATCGCCGGCACCGCCTCGCGCACCTGGCCGAAAAACTCGAGGCAGACGGTGCGCGTGTGCTGCGGCATCTGGTGGAGAATCCAGCGCGCGGCGACGATCAGGCCGTCGGTACCTTCCTTCTGGACCCCCGGCAGACCGGCCAGGAACTTGTCGGTCACGTCCTTACCGAGGCCGGCCTTGCGAAAGCGGTGGCCAGGAATCTCGAGGATTTCGGGCGGCCCGTAGAGCGTTCGGCCGTCACGGCGAAAGCGCCTGATCTCGAAGCGGGCGACCTCCTGCTCGTGGATCTTGCCAAGGTTGTGGTCGAGCCGCGTCACTTCCATTTCGTGACCGCTCGGGTCGACCATCTTCCACCACGCGAGATTGTCGAGCGCCGTTCCCCAGAGAACCGCCTTCTTGCCGCCAGCGTTCATCGCGATGTTGCCGCCGATGCACGAGGCTTCCGCCGAGGTCGGATCCACGGCGAAGACGCGGCCGGCCGCCGTCGCAGCCTCCGAGACGCGCGCCGTGACGACGCCGGCGCCGGTGCGAATCGTCGCGCTGCGGCGATCACAACCCGGCAACTGCATTTCCTCGACCGCACCGATGTCGATCAGCTTCTCGGTGTTGATCACCGCCGAGAGCGGTGTCATCGGGATGGCTCCACCGGTGTAGCCGGTGCCGCCGCCGCGCGGGATGATCGTCAGCCCAAGTTCGATGCAGCCGCGCACCAGCGGCGCGATCTCGTCCTCGCTGTCCGGATGGAGGACGACGAAGGGGTATTCGATCCGCCAGTCGGTTGCGTCGGTGACGTGCGAGACGCGCGCCAGCCCGTCGAAAGCGATGTTGTCGCGGCGCGTGTGCCTGGCCAGCACTTTCCTGACCCGGGCGCGGCGCTTCGCGGTGTCGGCGAAATGCCGTTCGAAGGCATTGACCGCTGCGTCGGCAGCGCCGAGCAGCTCGCGAACCCGGTCGTTGCCCTGGCGGCGCTTTTCGATTTCCCGCAGACGGTGGCGGAGCGCCCCGACCAGGGCCACCCGCCGCTCGCGGTTGGCGAGCAGGTCGTCTTCCAGATAGGGGTTGCGCTGCACCACCCAGATGTCACCGAGGACCTCGTAGAGCATGCGCGCCGAGCGGCCGGTCACCCGTTCCGCGCGCAGTTCGTCAAGCAGCGCCCACTTTTCCGCGCCGAGCAGCCGAATGACGATTTCGCGGTCGGAAAACGAGGTGTAGTTGTAGGGGATCTCGCGCAGACGTGCGTTCATCGGTACTCCCGGCTGCGGGCAAAGGACGGATTCTAGCGTACTGCGGTGCAGCATCACAGCGGGGGTGCCATCGCGATCAGCGGCCGGGCTTTGGATAGAGGGCGGCCCTGCTTGGTGACATGCTGTTGTCTATAGCGGATGGGCCGGTTGCTGGAGTGATTCCGGCGTCGCTGTGGCAATGCCGTGCCAGCATTCGCAAGGACGTACTTCCCGGCAGTGCTATGGCATAGTGCTGCCACGCAGCGTGTTGTTCAATTGAAAGATGTTCGAAGTTTATGGCTTGCGACATCACGTGGGGTCTCCACGTGCCGCGAATCGACAATTCAGCGGCGGCTGCATTCCGGTATCCGAGTGGATACACTTGGCCACATGAACACCTTTCACCGCTCAGATGAATTTGACAGCTGGCTTGCGGCATTGACGGACAAGATAGGCCGTGCTCGCGTAGTTCTTCGCATCCGCTCTGCCGAACATGGCAACTTCGGAGACTGTGAACCAGTCGGCGCGGGAGTTTCTGAAATGCGGATCCATTTCGGTCCTGGCTATCGCGTCTATTTCATCCGTCGTGGAGAGGTGCTCTATCTGTTTGTTGGGAGGCGACAAGTCCTCACAGAAGCGCGACATCAAGCGCGCCATTGAAATGGCGCGGGCTTTGGACAAGGAGTTAACCATGGCCAAATTTTTCCCGTTCGATGCTGTCGAGTACCTAGGCGATGAAGCAACCATTGCAGAATACACTACTGCCGCATTGGAAGATTCCAATCCTGATGTGTTTCTAACTGCCGTGCGTGATGTGGCTCGCGCCCGTGGCATGTCACAACTTGCCAAAGACGCCGGTCTTGGGCGGGAAAGCCTCTACAAGGCGCTTACTCCCGGCGCAAAGCCGCGCTATGACACAATGCGCAAATTTCTACATGCTCTCGGTGTAAAGCTTTCCGCTTCTCCCATCCATTCATGAGTTGCTTGCCAGTCCAAAACGCGATGCCCAATCCTGCGGTCGAAGAGACGCTACGCGACAAAGCCGCTTCACGCTCCTCACCCTGAACGTTGGGCGCTCCCGAGGTAAGGCGCATGAGTTCTCCTTGTGGTCGGGCGAGTTTGGGGGACAGCATATCGAACTCGATCTGCTGCTTGTCGCACCTTCTCGACACACACGCATTGACGCCTTTCGCCCTTGGCCTGTTGAGGAATAAGTTTAGTATGCTGTCCCCGAAATTTGCGGGCATGCGGTGCCGTGGCGCAATCAGTGACACCACAGTCGGCAGCCCGCCAGGAATGGCGTGGCGTCCTGGCGCTTCGCGCCACGGTCTGCTGAGTCAAGCGGCGCTCGCCTGCCTGCCAATTTTTCGCTTTGGCCAGCCATTCCGGTTGGCCGAGGGGCAGGGCGGGTGCGTGTGCCGAGCGCCTGGATCGGCGTGCTCTGTGCAGGCCGCGGACGCCCACTGTGTGCATCCGTGCATTCGCGCATCCGCTGGCGCAGACCGATCAATGGTCGTCGTTGGCGAATGGGCGGCGGGGATCTATCAGTCCTTGCTCGGCGGCCGCTCTCGCTCATCGTGTCGCGCGGTGCAATCTCGGCGTGGCACCGTGCGGTACCGGTCGACCGGCAGCGCAGGAGTGTCGGCTGCGGTATCTTCGCCGCTGCGTGCGGCAGTGCCTACGAGCGAAGCGACGACCGTTGCAGACGTTTCGCATCGGGCGGCCGAAGTCGCGTGGTCGCGGCGGCTGGAAAGTTCGCGCTGCCGGGGCTATAGTCTGCAGGTCGGCGTCTGACTTTCGAGGTTTTCGTGATCAGCAGTGTCTCCCGTTTGCAGGCAGCGTTTTCGCCGGAGGTCGCAATTGACGACCGCGGGGGCGGTCGGCCGGTCGACGCGGAGAAGAGCAGCCCGGTGCGGAACGGCCTTTCGGTCGAGGAACAACGGCAGGTGGAAGTGCTGCGGGCGACCGACCGAAAGGTGCGTGCGCACGAGCTGGCGCACATCGCGGCTGGCGCCGGCCTGACCGGCGCCGCGTCCTTCACCTATCAGCTTGGCCCGGACAACCAGCGGTACGCTGTGGCTGGCGAGGTGAGTATCGACATTTCTTCTGGTGGCGATCCGGAAGAAGCGATTGCCAAGGCGCAACAGATTCGCGCCGCGGCTCTGGCGCCGGCCGATCCGTCGCCACAGGACCGCAAGGTCGCTGCCCTGGCGACGAAGATGGAGGACTCGGCACGGCAGGAATTGGCCAGCCAGGGCAGCGCGGCGAGCCAGTCGGTGACCGACGCACGCGTCGGCGGCGCGCTAGCCGCCTACCAGGCGCAGGCGGACGGTCCGCGATCGGCCGGATTCAGCGTTTTCGCCTGACGGCGAGGTCTGCTGTCTCTTGTCGCCGATCGTTGCTGGCACCTGCGTGAGGCGTTGGCAAGCTGCCTGTGGAGGGGCTCGCTCGTCCGGCCGAAGCGCCGCTCAGATCAGATCCAGCCGGCAACCAAGATGCCTTGGTCAGTGACCGCAGCAAAGTCATGCGAACAGCCGATGCCGAGCGACTGCCGAGGCGCCGCACCGGCTTGCGGGCTGCCAGCTTGTGCGCGGTACGGAACTGGGTACCGGATACGACGCGGCGATCTGGTCGGGTGGGGAGTGCCCGCGCGATGACGACAGACGCACGCTATTGGTCATTCAGATGGACCCCTTTGTCGAGCGGCCATTGGTGACCGTCGTTCCTTTGACCCGTGAGCTACGCGATACGCCGCCGTTTCGACTTCCGCTGTGTTCTGGCGCGAGCAACGCGCTGGACGGACGCTACGAGGCAACGGCGAAGCCGCCGGAGACGCGGTAACGCATCGGGCCAGCGGCTTCTGCGAAGCCCAGGCGCTTGACCCTGCCCGTAGCCTTACTTGATGCGCTGCAACTTCGGGCGGCCCGCCGGCGGTGGCGGTTCAGGTTCGCCTTCGGGAGCGCCGCTTTCGGGGGCTCCTGGAGTATCGGCGGGAGAATCGCTTTCGGGTTCGAAGGCCATGCCTGCACCGTTTTCACGTGCGTAGATGGCGGCAACGTTGCCGATCGGGATCGCTATGTCGCGCGCGACGCCACCGAAACGCGCCTGGAAAGTGATGCCGTCGTTGGCGATCGCCAGATTGCCGGTGGCTTCGTAGTCGACGTTGAGTACGATCTGGCCGTCGCGGACATGCTCGCGCGGGACCCGGGTGCGCGCATCGACAGCCACGGCGAGGTAGGGCGTAAAGCCGTTGTCACAGCACCACTGGTGGATGGCGCGGATCAGATAGGGTTTGGTCGACGGCAAGTCCACGTACGTTCCAGTCGGGAATGATTGATCGGCTGCAGAGGCCCGCCGGCGACGGCGAACGGCGGCGGCGGACCGCCGCTACTTGCGCATCGCCTTCTCGGAGGGAGTCAGCGCATCGATGAAACCCTGACGACTGAAGATCCTTTCGCCGTACTTCATCAAGGGCGCAGCAAGCCGTGAGAGTTCGATGCCGTAGTGGTCGAGCCGCCAGAGCAGTGGCGCAATGGCGACGTCGAGCATCGAGAACTCCTCACCGAGCATGTGCTTCTGCTTGACAAAGACCGGGGCCATTTCGGTGAGGCGGTCGCGAATCTGCTGGCGAGCCTTGTCCGCGGTCTTGCTGTTCCGTTCCAAGGGTTCGATGTAGGCGAAGACCTCGCGCTCCATGGTGATCAGGAGCTGGCGGGCACGCGCGCGCATGATCGGATCGGCCGGCATCAACTGTGGATGCGGAAAGCGCTCGTCGATGTACTCGTTGATGATGTTGGGTTCGTAGAGGATGAGATCGCGTTCGACGAGCACCGGAACCCGCCCATAGGGGTTGATGATCGCGATATCTTCCGGCTTGGCAAAGAGGTCGACGTCGATCACCTGGAAATCCATGCCTTTTTCATAAAGAACGATACGGCAACGGTGGCTGAACGGGCAGGTGGTTCCCGAATAAAGATTCATCATGATCAATACCCTCAAAAACGAATCGGCATCGCAACGGCTGCGAGCGCTTCTGGCGCCCTTGCCGGCGATGCCGTGGCCTGAAATCTGGCGCTTGTTCTTTGGCTTACTTGACGTCTTTCCAGTACGCCTTCTTCAGTGGATAAGCCACAGCGAAGAGAACGACAAGAAAGCCGAGCACACCAAAACCGAGCCGTTTGCGGAAACCGGCATCCGGCTCGGACATCCATACCAGGAAACCCACCAGATCAGCGATCTGCTTGTCGTATTCGGCAGGTGACAGCTTGCCGGGCGCCAGCAGTTCGAGGTGGTGATCCTTGTTCAATGCCTGCTGGCCCTGCAATTCCCAGAGGACGTTCGGCATGCCGACGTTCGGGAAAAGCGTGTTGTTCCAGCCGGTGGGCCGCTTTTCGTCAACATAGAAGGAACGCAGATAGGTGTACAGCCAGTCGGCGCCACTGCCCTCCTCCGAGGCGCGCGCACGCGCCACCAGGGTCAGATCTGGCGGGGCCGCGCCAAACCACAGTTTCTGTTCGTCCGGGCGCGCCGCGACACGCATCGGCTCGGCGATCTTGACCGCGGTGAACATCAGGTTGTCCTTGACTTGCTGGTCGGTCAGGCCGAGGTCGGTCAGGCGGCTATAGCGGACAAAGCTGGCGCCATGGCAGTTCAGGCAGTAATTGACGAAGGTTCTGGCGCCGCTTTGCAGGGCGGCCTTGTCGCCCTGTACGTCCGGCGCCTTGTCGAGATGGACACCAGCGCCGCTGGCCAGCGCGACAGCGGGGGCAAAGAGCAATGCCGTAAGCAGTTTTTTCATTGTTTGCATTCCTTTACATCGTCACGCGATCAGGTTCCGGCTTGTACTTGTCGATCTTCGACCACCAGGGCATGGTCAGGAAGTAAAGAAAGTAGTAAGCACTGAGGACCTGCGCCACGGGGGCGCTCGGGATGACGCCGAAGAAAGCGTAGGACGGCGGTTGCGTGCCAAGGAAGCCAAGAATGACGAAGGAGATCACGAAGATCGTCAGCAGGGTCTTGAAGATCGGGCCACGATAACGGATCGACTTGACCGGACTGCGATCGAGCCATGGCAGGAAAGCGAGAATCACGACCCCAGCCCCCATCGCGACGACACCCCAGAACTTGGCGTCAATCCCGAACAGCGGCCAGACCATGGCGCGCAGCAACGAGTAGTAGGGCGTGAAGTACCATACCGGAGCGATGTGCAGCGGCGTCTTCAACGGGTCGGCAGGCAGGAAGTTGTTGTACTCGAGGAAGTAGCCACCGCCCTCCGGAGCGAAGAAGACGATGATCGAGAACACCATCAGGAAGACGACGACTCCGACAATGTCTTTCACCGTGTAGTACGGATGGAAGGGAATGCCATCGAGCGGATGCCCGTGCACGTCCTTGCGCTTCTTGATTTCAACGCCATCCGGGTTGTTCGAACCGACTTCGTGCAATGCCAGGATGTGCGCGGCGACGAGGCCGAGCAGGACCAGCGGCACGGCGATGACGTGGAACGAGAAGAAGCGGTTGAGCGTCGCGTCGCCGACGACGAAGTCGCCACGGATCCAGATCGACAGGGGCTCACCGATCAGCGGTATCGCCGAAAAGAGATTGACGATCACCTGTGCTCCCCAGAAGGACATTTGTCCCCAGGGCAACAGATAGCCCATGAAGGCCTCGGCCATCAGACACAGGAAGATCAGGGTGCCGAAGATCCAGATCAGCTCGCGCGGCTGTCGATACGAACCGTACAGCATGCCGCGGAACATGTGCAGATAGACGACGACGAAGAACGCCGACGCGCCCGTCGAATGCATGTAGCGAATCAGCCAGCCCCAGTTTACGTCGCGCATGATGTACTCGACGCTGGCGAAAGCCACGGGGATGCCATTCGCGTTCAGCGAGGCATCCGGCTTGTAGTGCATGACGAGGAAGATGCCGGTGACTATCTGGATGACCAGCACGAGCATGGCCAAGGAGCCGAAGAAGTACCAGAAGTTGAAGTTCTTCGGCGCATAGTACTCGGACAGGTGCCCGCGCCACATCGAGGTTGCCGGAAAGCGGGCGTCAACCCACTCGAGCAGATTGCCCTGCAGCGAACCGTCCGACTTGTACTTTTCGAATTCCGTATTCGACGCCATGGCTTAGGCCCCCTTCTTGTCTTCACCGATGAGAATGCGCTTCTCCGACAGATACATGTGCGGCGGCACCTCGAGGTTGTCGGGAGCTGGCTTGTTCTTGAAGACCCGGCCGGCGAAGTCGAAGGTGGAGCCGTGACACGGGCACAGGAAACCTCCCAGCCAGGCAGCGTCCATACCGTCTTCGGTACCCTTCTTGAACTTGGCCGAGGGCGAACAACCCAGATGGGTACAGATCCCCACGGCGACCATGATCTCCGGCTTGATCGAGCGCGTCTCGTTCTTGCAATAAGCCGGCTGCATCGGTTTTTCGGACTTCGGATCGGCCATCGAGTCGTTGAGCTTGGGCAGCGTTTCGAGCATTGGTGCGCTGCGATTGATGATCCACACCGGCTTGCCCCGCCATTCGACGGTCATCATCTGACCGGGCTCGAGGCTGGCGAGGTCGACCTCAACCGGCGCACCGGCAGCCTTGGCCCGTTCGGACGGCAGCATGCTGGAGAGGAAGGGCACGACCGCGGCCAGCGCCCCCACCCCACCGATCGCAGCGGTCGCGACGACCAACCGTCGCCTCCCGCCGTCCACTTTGCACTCATTGCTCATAGCGCTGTTTCCCAGGACGTGATGAAAAGTTGGTACGAACTAAACCGCATTATTATACTCCAAAGCCGCCGCGGATTGAATCGCTGGGCCCCTGAAACGCTTAGCCTGCAAGCGGTCGACGCTCACGCAGGGCCTGTGCCAGCGTTCCCGAATCGACGTATTCCAGCTCGCCGCCGACCGGCACGCCACGGGCTATTCGCGACACGCTGACGCCGCGGCTGCGGAGCATTTCCGAAAGATAGTGTGCCGTAGCCTCGCCTTCGTTGGTGTAGTTGGTGGCGATGATCACCTCACGCACCAGCCCGTCACCGCAACGAGCCAGAAGCCGCTCGAGGTGCAGTTCGGCTGGCCCGATACCGTCGAGTGGCGAGACGCGACCCATCAAGACGTAGTACAGGCCCGAATAGGCGTGCGTCTGCTCCATCATGTTCATGTCGACCGGCGTTTCGACCACACACAACTGGCTGGGATCGCGCTTCGCCGAGAGGCAGCGAGAGCAGATCTCGGTTTCGGTGAAGGTATTGCAACGCTGACAATGGCGCAGCGCAGCGAGCGCCAACTGCAGCGCATCGGCCAGGCGATCGGCACCCGGCCGATCGTGCTGCATCAGATGGTAGGCCATGCGTTGAGCCGACTTTGGACCAACGCCTGGCAGACAACGCAAAGCCTCGATCAGTGACTCGAGACTCGACGGGGCGTTCATCAGAACGGCATCTTGAACCCGGGTGGCAGGTTGAGACCAGCGGAAAAGCCCGCCATGCGCTCCTGCGAGACTTGCTCGGCACGCCGCATGGCGTCGTTCAGCGCGGCCGCGACGAGGTCTTCGAGCATTTCCCGGTCATCCATCACCGACGGGTCGATCGCCACCCGGCGGACGTCGTGACCACAGGTCATCAAGACCTTGACCATGCCGGCTCCTGACTGCCCTTCGACCTCCAGTTGCGCAAGTTGCTCCTGCGCCTTCTTCATGTTTTCCTGCATCTGCTGAGCCTGCTTCATCAGGCCGGCGATCCCGCCTTTCATCATCTTGCTTGCCTCGAGGTGAACAAAAGAACCAGAAAAGAATCAAATGGGTTTAATGGACGATTCGATCAGTGTGGCATCGAAGGTGTCGATGATTTCACGTACGAAGCCGTCCTTCTCGACCGATGCTATGGCGCGATCCTGTCGCTCGCGACGATCGCGCTGCGCCGTCGCCGCCGGCGTGTCGCCGGAGACTTCATCGAGTTCGATGGCGAGCTGCAGCGGTCGACCGAAATGCTCGGCGAGCGACTGCTGCAGCTTGTCCTGCGCCGGCTTGATCAGCAGATGGCGGTGCGCCGGCGACAGGCGGAGAACCATCCGGGCTCCCGCAAGATCGCGCAACTCGCAGTGCTGACCCAGTTCCCGCGCCATGCCGCTGATCTTCAGCGCGGCCAGAATGGCGTGCCAGTCACCGGCCGGGCGATCCGGCTCGACCGCTGGCACTGACGCGGCAGCGGCGGGCGGCACCGACCCGCCGACCAACGCACCGTCCGCAGAAGCCGGCGTACGCTGGCTGCCAGTCGCTGCCGCCGGCACGGCTGCCCGAGGCGTTGGTGCTGCCCGGGGACGGGGGACGCTCGGCGCGGTCCCCGTGGAGCGCCCTGCGCCCTCGTCATCGAGCACCGGTCGGAAGGTGTACAGGCGCAGCAGCGTCATGATGAAGCCGGCCTGCTCGTCCGGCGCCAGAGGCAGTTCCTGGCGGCCATGCACAGCGATCTGGTAGGCCAACTGAACGAACTCGGGATCGAGAGCGGTCGCCAGTTCGAGAACCCGCGACCGCTCCGGCATGTCGTCAGCGATCGCCCGAGGCGCCAGCTGGGCAATCTGCAAACGGGTGAACAGGCTCGCCATCTCCTGTAACGCCGCGTCAAACGAGAGGCTGCGCGCCGTCATGTCGTCCGCGATCCGCAACAAAGCGGCCGCGTCGCCAGCCAGCAAGGCATCGAGAATGGAGAACAGCTGGTCGAGGTCGACCGAGCCAAGCATTTCCCGGACCTGTGCTTCCTCGACCTTGCCCGAACCGTGCGCGATCGCCTGATCGAGAAGCGACAGCGCATCGCGCATGCTGCCCGCCGCCGAGCGGGCGAGCAAATGCAGCGCTCCGGTATCGGCGCTGATGGCCTCGACTTCGAGGATGTGCTTGAGATGGCTGGCGATCAGGGGCTGCGTCATCTGCTTGAGATTGAACTGCAGGCAGCGGGAAAGAACCGTCACCGGAATCTTCTGCGGGTCGGTGGTCGCCAGAATGAATTTCACGTGCTCCGGGGGTTCTTCGAGGGTCTTCAACATGGCGTTGAACGCCGACGTCGAGAGCATGTGCACCTCGTCGATGACATAGACCTTGAAGCGACCGCGGGTCGGCGCATAGACGGCGTTCTCGAGCAACTGCCGCATCTCATCGACACGCGTATTGGTCGCCGCGTCGACCTCGAGGAGGTCGACGAAACGTCCCGAATCGATTTCCAGACACGCCGAGCAGGTGCCGCAGGGCGTCGCGCTGACGCCGGTTTCGCAATTCAGTGCCTTCGCCAGGATCCGCGCGAGCGTCGTCTTGCCGACGCCGCGTGTGCCGGTAAACAGATAGGCATGATGCAGCCGCTGTTCCGTCAGTGCGTGAGTGAGCGCGCGAACCACATGCTCCTGGCCAACCAGATTGGCGAAAGTTCGCGGGCGCCACTTGCGCGCCAGGACTTGGTAACTCATGGGACGGATTCTAGCAGATGGGGCAAGCGGCCCCGCGGGAGTTTTTCGGGGTCGGCTACCGAGGGTGCCGGCCGCGGTGGCGCACACAAGGCTTCGCGAATCGCGGCAATGACCGGCCCATGGAAAGGTGGCGAGCCTTACCCCCGGCACTCACATGAGACGGCTGTGGCTGCTTCCTTCCGGACCTGACCAGGTTCACCATCCTGCGATGCGGGGAGACCCGCCACGTGAAATCCTACCACATCAGCCACCACCGCGCCGGAAACAGTGCATGAAGTCGTCGATGAACGCGGCCTCCTGCAGCGGCTCGCTGCCGGCAAAGTCGATGGACACCGCCAGACGCGGCAACGCGAGCGCGCCCAACGGCAAGGCCGGCAGCGGTCGGCAACAGATGTCCACCGTGCGAGCCTCTTGCCGCAAGCGCCACCCCTCGGCCAGCCGGTCGACGGACCAACCGGCCAACAGAGGCCGCAACTGGCGCTCGAACTCGCGCAGCGTCAGAGTCATCACATACTGCGACACCCATCAGCCACCGGCGATCGGCGGCCAGATCGCCACCACGTCGCCAGCCGTCAACAGTCTTCCGGCACGCTGCGACGGCGGGATGTATTCGCCATTGACCAGAACCAGATGCACCATTCGCGGTGGCAACGACCAGGAATCGATCAGCGCGGCGACGCTGCAGTCGTCGGCAACTTCGAGCGGCAGCGCGTTCGTCCGCCGCGCCGCCGCCGGCAGATGGTCGGAAAGCGAGGCGAACAGCTTGAAAACGATCTCCATCAGTGCAGAGCGGCCAGCCCTCTGGCGAGATACGCTTCGCTCAACTGCAGCGGGTTGGCGAGCAAACGGTCTTTCCATGGCCCGAGACGCACCCTGCCCTGGATCAGACCACGCAGGACGCCGATGTGCTCGGTATGACCGATACTGTTGGCGCCGACCAGCCGGTCACCGTCGAAAACCAGGCGCAGGTAGCGGTAGTCGGCCTGATCGACCAGGCTTGCCGTCTCGCCGCCGGGCACGCCCTGCCATTGACCAAAGGAAACCGAGATCAGCCCGAGGGTGTCAAGGACGTTGAAGACGAAAGTCCCGCGCAGGGTCGCGGCTTGCCCCGCCATGTTGAGCGCCGCGATGCGGGCCTGCTCGACAGCATCGGGCTGAATCGCGTTCACCACGCGTCGGCCGGTACCCAGTTCGACCGCTTCGGCAACATCGCCGGCAGCATGGACGCCGGCGATGTTGGTCTGCATCGCCTCATCGACGAGGATGCCGGCATCGACCGCCACGCCACTGCCGGCGAGGAAGGCGATGTTCGGCTTGACGCCGGTGGCGCTGATCAGCACGTCCACCTCGATCGCTTCGCCGTCGTCGAGCGTGACCCGCAGGGCCTCGCCGGCGGGAGCGATGGCCACCACCTGCCGGCCGGTGCGAACGCCAACGCCCTTGTCCTCGCACCAGCGACGAATCATCGCACCGGCCACCTCGTCCATCATTCGCGGCACCATCCTGTCGCCCATTTCGACGACGGTCAGCCGGGGGCCACGGGCCGCCAGCGATTCCATGATGATGCAGCCGATGAAGCCGGCGCCCATCTGCAGCACACGCGCCCCGGGATTTACCGTGGCGGCAATGGCCCGCGCGTCGGCCAGTGTCCAGCAGGTCAATACCTTCGGCGAATCAATGCCGGGAATCGGCGGACGCACCGGGTGGGCGCCGGTGGCAATGAGCAGGCGATCGTAAGCGAGACCACTGCCGTCAGCCAGCCGAAGCCGCCGGGCACCCGTATCGAGGGCCGTCACTCGCCCCTGCCGCAAGCGAATTCGCAAACCCTCGAAATGACCCGCATCCTTGCGCAGATAGGTTCCCTCCTCGCCGATGCGCCCCATCAGCAGATAGGGAATGGCCATGCGCGAATAGGGAGGTTCGGCTTCGTCGCCAATCAGCGTGATTTCGCTGTGTGGATCGACGCGTCGCAGCGTCTCTGCGGCAACCACCCCGGCCGGGCCGTTGCCGATGATGACGTGGCTGGCCAACTCAGAGCCCCAGACGCGCGCGCGTCGCCGCTGTCGGCACTCCGTCGGGCGTCCAGCCACGCAGGCTGTAGTACTCGGGAAGCATCTTGCCGAGCTCGGCCACCATGCCTTTCGAGGCGCCTGTCTTGCACGGTTCGTTGAGCAGGCGCGGCGGCAGCGTGTCATCCTTGCCGGTGATGCCTGCCGCCAGGTTGAAGTCCCGCTCGAGATTCCAGATGCGTTCGCCCGTCTGCAGCAGTGACTCCAGCGACCAGTCGCCTTCGCACGCCGACTGGATCTGCGGCTGAATGTCGTTCATCGTCCAGGCGAAGGTGGTGAAGACGCACAAGCCGCTGGAGTCGACCGCGGCAGTGGCATCCTGGAAAGCCTTCAGCAGTTCGGGCTTGCCGGCAGTCTCGCGCGGGTCGGTCTTCACCGGGATGCCGAAAACCTCGCTCGACACCATATAGCCGCGCAAATGGCAGGCGCCACGGTTCGACGTGGCATAGGCGAGACCCATTCCCTGCAGGGCACGCCCGTCGTACGCGGGGAACTCCTGCCCCTTGACGGTCATCGACAAGTCCGGTCGGCCATAGCGCGTGCACAGGCGCTTAGACCCCAGCCCGACGACCTTGCCGAAACCCTCGCCACGCGCGGTCATTTCGGCCAGACGGCAGAGCGCTTCAGCGGAACCGAAAGGCGCCTCGAGGCCGATGTCGTCGCGGGTCAGGATGCCCAGTTCGTAAAGCTCCATCACCGCGCCGACTGTCGCACCGAACGAGATCGGGTCCATGCCGTCTTCGTTGCACACCAGGTTGGCATACTGAAGGGCCTCCAGATCGTCGACCCCGTTGGCATTGCCCAGCGCCCAGGCGGCTTCGTATTCGAGGCCGCCACTGGCCCCCCAATACTGCGGCTTGGTCTCGACCGAGAAGTGGGTTTCGTCGATACGCGAAATCCGGCCGCAGGCGATCGTGCACCCAAAACAGGCCTGGTTGGTGACGAGATGCGTCTTGCCATCCGTCGTGCGCTTTTCGTGCATCGCTTCAGCCGAGATCTTGCGTGCCCCCTCGAACTGCACGTCGCGATGGTTGCGGGTCGGCGAAGCACCCATTTCGTTGATCACGTTCATCAGAACCTGCGTGCCGTAGGTGGGCAGCCCCTGCCCGGTCACGGCGTTTTCTGCCAGCACCTTCTTGCCGGCAGCGACTGCCGCCATGAAGGACTTCGGATCGGCAATGTTGCCCACCCCAAGCGTACCGCGAACGGCAATCGCCTTGAGGTTCTTCGATCCCATCACCGCACCGACACCGGAGCGCCCGGCTGCGCGGTGCAGATCGTTGACGATCGCCGCGAAGAGGACCTGATTCTCGCCGGCGCGACCAATGCTGGACACCCGCAGCAAGGGATCCTGGTGACGCTTCTTGAGCGTGCCTTCGGTGTCCCAGACGGTCCTGCCCCAGAGATCCTCCGCGGCAAGCAGTACCGCCTTGTCGTTCTCGATATGCAGATAGACCGGGCGCGGGGACTTGCCCTCGACGATGATCATGTCCCACCCGGCCGCCTTGAGTTCGGCGCCGAAGAAGCCACCGGAATTCGAGCAGGCGATGACACCGGTCAGTGGCCCCTTGGTGACCACGGAATAGCGGCCGCCGGTAGACGCCATCGTCCCGGTCAGCGGGCCGGTGGCATAGATGATCTTGTTCTCTGCCGCCAGTGGGTCGACCAGCGGGTCAATCTCGCTGACCAGATACTTGCTGGCCAGCCCACGTTGACCGAGATACTGCGCCGCCCAAGCCATGTTCAACGGTTCGCTGACACAGCTCCCCTGGGTGAGGTTAACGCGAAGAACCTTGCGTGTCCAAGCCATGATCGTCTCTCCTCAAACGCGTGCAGCACTGTCAGTCTTCTGCGCCCATTGACGCATCCGCTCGAGGCCTGTCCAGTCCGCATCGATATAGGTGATGGCGCTGGTCGGGCAAGCGGAGGCACATGCTGGGTCGCCGCCACAGAGGTCGCACTTCTGGACTTTGCCACTGCCATGGTTGTAATTGATCGTCCCGAACGGGCAGGCGATCGTGCACACTTTGCAGCCGACGCATATGGCGTCCACTACCACCTTGGCGCCGGTGCCGGCATCGATCTTGATCGCCTCGACCGGACAAGCGTTGAGACACCAGGCTTCGGCGCACTGCGTACAGGTGTAGGGAACTTTCCGGCCTTCGTGGTGGAAATCG
The DNA here is from genome assembly GCA_017302455.1 of Accumulibacter sp. Taxonomy (GTDB): domain Bacteria; phylum Pseudomonadota; class Gammaproteobacteria; order Burkholderiales; family Rhodocyclaceae; genus Accumulibacter; species Accumulibacter phosphatis. Next base: position 82,457 of record JAFLDO010000005.1, on the reverse strand, counting down.
AAAACCTTGATGCGCGATGTGGCGGGGTTGAACAGACCGGTGTTTTCGTACGAACAGGCCATTTCGCACTGCAAACAGCCGGTGCATTTGCCCGGATCGATGTGCAAGGACTTCTGCATGACGTCTCCTCCGTTGAGTGATCGATGATCCTGTTGAACGACGTCGCGATATCTTCCGCAACTGAAAGACCACTATAGGCAATATCAGGCACTTGTGAAAGGTGCGCCGCAGCAATCCGCAGTCTTCCGTCCGCTGATCAGCGGCCGTCCTCGATTGGCCAAGTGCGGAGGAAATCGTCACCTTCACACGCCGATTGGCGAGTCCTCGACGGCAAGGCCGGCGACAACGGCGGCCCCGGAATGGCTTAGAATTCGACCTTCCCGAGCCTGAGCATCTGCCGACCGCTTCGTCATGCGCGGCAGATCGCGGCCGCGTCACTGCCTGTCCATCAGGCCGCCGAGTGCGGGAAGGCGGCAAGCGGCCGTTACGCGACGGCAGCAGTCGGGCAACACCTGCAAGATTCCGGGCCACCGACCCGCGTCGCGGCACCGCATGTCAGTCGGCCGCTTGCTGATTTACAACGCACCTATAGAACGATCACCATGGAAGCAACCCGCATCTGCCTAGTCCGCCACGGCGAAACAAACTGGAATGCTCAACAGCGTATCCAGGGACAGATCGATATCGGCCTGAACGCGGCCGGACTGGCACAAGCAGCCGCAGCGGCAAGGTGGCTGGTTGGTCAGCCGGTCGTGGCACTGTACAGCAGCGACTTGCTGCGCGCCCGCCAGACTGCCGAGAGTATCGCGACGACGCTGAAACTGCTGCCGATTCTGCGGCCGGAATTTCGCGAGCGACGCTATGGCCTGTTTGAAGGATTGACCTACGCCGAATCCCGTGCCGCCTACGCAGCCGACTACCTGTCATTCGAGAGACGTGATCCGGACTTTGTCATTCCGTGCGGCGGCGAGAGTCTGCAGCAACTGCACGAACGCGTCAGCACGGGCCTGCGGCTGTTGGCAGCTGGGCATCGCGGGGAAACGATCGTCGTGGTGACACACGGAGGCGTCCTCGACATCGTGAACCGTCTGGTCCGCGGCAACCCGCTCAGCAGCCCCCGCGACTTCCTGATTCCGAACGCTGCCATCAACTGGGTAAGCGCCCACGGCGACGCGTGGAGGCTCGAGGTGTGGGGTCAGACAGAGCACCTCGCAAAGTTCGGCCTTGACGAGCTTCCGTAGCGACCGTACCTGGGAGAGCGCGCCGTGCGTGAATCACGGCGGAGAGAGACGCCGGCGCCGCGGGACACCCAACAGGCGCCGCTACTGCCAAGCGACGCGTCCCCGTCAGCCGGTGATGTACTTCTCCATCTGCTGAATGATGAACTGCTGCTCGCAGATCGTCTCCTTGACCACATCACCAATGGAGACTATGCCAACGACGCGGCCATCGTCGTCGAGAACCGGCAAATGCCGGAAATGCTTTTCGGTCATGATCGCCATACACTCATCGACCGTCCGGTCCGGAGTTACATAGAGCACCTTGTCGGTCATGATCTCGCGGACCCGGGTGTCCTTCGACGCCTTGCCGAAGAGGATCACCTTGCGCGCATAGTCGCGTTCCGAGAATATGCCGACAAGTTGTTTGCCGTCAAGGACGAGGACCGCGCCAACGTTGTGATCGGCCATCACCTGCAAGGCATGAAAAACGGCATCGTCCGGCGAGACGATCACCAGCGGCCCGCTCTTGTCGGCGAGGATTTGCCTGAGTGTCTTCATGAAGCGTCCTTTCTGGTCGGGAAGTCACCGCCATACTAGGGCCTCAGGCGCTTCTTGCCAAGGGGCAGAATGACGGGCCAAGGCGGGCAGGGGGGCTGCCCGTGCCGTCAGCCAACGCGCGCGCCAGTCTAGCGCAGACCGGCAGCGTACTCGGCGACGGCGGCTATCTGATGGTCGGAGAGCTTGCCGGCAATGGTCCGCATCACCTTTTCCGAATCGTTGGCGCGCTCGTGACTCCTGAACGTCTTCAGTTGGCTGGCCGTGTACTCGGCGTACTGCCCGGCCAGGCGCGGATACTGCACCGGCAAGCCGGCACCCGCCGGGCCATGACACCCGGCGCAAGCCGGAATCCCCTTCTCGAAATCACCCATGCGCCACAAGGTCTTGCCCTCGGCAAGCAGCTTCTCCTCCTTGGCCAGCGAGGGCTTCATCTTCTGCTGCGAGAAGTACGCCGCCAGATTCCGCATGTCTTCGTCCGACAGCGCCGCAACCATGCCACCCATGATGGCATTGTTGCGCACTGCCGGTTTGCCGTCGGCTGCCTTGAAATTGCTGAGCTGTTTGTACAGATACTCGGAAATCTGACCGGCAAGAATCGGGTTGGCCGGCGCCGGGCTGTTTCCGTCGGCGCCATGGCAGGCCACACAAACGCCTTCGGCAATCTCCTTGGCTTTGGCCAGGTCAGGTTTGGCTTTCGCCTGCTCCGTTGCGAAGGCGGGGAAACTGGCGGCGAGGAGAACCGCAAGCACCGTTGTACGAATCATGTCGAGACTCCCATAGACAACATTGACTAATCTGAGGCCGGAGAAGCGAACCAACAAACCTGATATTCTATATCACTTTGCCTCCTCGGCACGCGCCTGTTCCGCCTATCCATCCACTCCCGGGTCCATCGATGCCTCTATTTCAGCAGGCCGCTTTTCACACGACGGTCGCCGATTTGCGTGATCTGCCCAGCGATTCGCTATGCGAAGTCGCCTTTGCCGGGCGTTCGAACGCTGGCAAGTCGTCGGCGATCAACACGCTGGCCAATCATTCGCGACTGGCTTTCGTGTCGAAGACGCCGGGACGCACCCAGCACCTGAACTATTTCCGACTCGCGGACGGCAAGTACTTCGTTGACTTGCCGGGCTATGGCTTTGCCAAGGCTCCCGAGGAAATCAGGTCGCAATGGGAGGGCTTGCTTGCCCCCTATCTGCGCCACCGCGAGGTACTGCGCGGCTTGGTCCTGATCATGGACAGTCGACACCCTCTTACGGAACTCGACGTTCAGATGCTCAGGTGGTTCGCGCCGACCGGCAAACCGCTGCATGTCCTGTTGTCGAAGGCCGACAAGCTGACTCGCCAGGAGCAGGTTCTCGCCCTGCGCGAAGTGCATGCGGTGCTGCAGGAGTTTGGTGAGAACGGCAGCGTGCAACTCTTTTCAAGCCTTAAGAAGTCGGGCGTCCGAGAAGCCGAGACGGTGCTTGCCGGCTGGCTTGGCCTGACAATGAGGGAAGAAACGCCACCGCCTGCCGGTCTGAGCACCGAGAAGAAAGCGCGCCCGAAGCAGCGTGCTGCCATGGGCTGGGGCGCCCGCAACGCCGGCAAGCCCCGCTGACAAAAAAAGCCCCCGGCAAAGGGGGGGCCGGGGGCGAGACATGCCTTAAGGGAATAAGGCACCCGCTCAGGGAGGTGAAGCGGGGGATGGCAAGACCATCCGTCGGTGAGAGTCGGGAGACGGCCACCGGTTCCCCGAGACCCTTTCTTTTTTCATCAATATTGTCTATCTGGTCGCCAGGATATCTATGGATTACACAGGAAGCTTCCCGACGCGACGCATGCGACGCATGCGTCGCGACGATTTTTCCCGTCGCCTGATGCGCGAGTCGCGCCTCGACGTCGATGACTTGATCTACCCGGTGTTCGTGCTCGCCGGTGTCGGACGTGTCGAGCCGGTCGCCTCCATGCCGGGAGTCGAACGGCAGAGTCTGGACCAACTGTTGAAGACAGCCGAACGGGCACTGGCCCTCGGCATTCCGGCACTGGCCCTGTTCCCGGTGGTCGACGCCAGCGGCAAGTCGTCGGGAGCGGAAGAGGCCTATAACCCCGATGGCCTGGTGCCACACGTGGTAGCCGCCTTGAAGAAGGAGTTCCCCGAACTTGGCGTGATCACCGACGTTGCCCTCGATCCTTACACCAGCCATGGCCAGGACGGCCTGATCGACGCCGACGACCCACGCGGCTACGTACTGAACGATGAAACGCTCGAGGTCCTCGCGCGACAGGCACTGTCTCATGCGCAGGCAGGTGCCGACATCGTCGCGCCATCCGACATGATGGACGGCCGTGTTGCGCGCATTCGTGGCGCGCTAGACGCTGCCGGACACATACATACACGGATCCTGGCTTATTCGGCGAAGTACGCATCGAGTTTCTACGGCCCGTTTCGCGATGCTGTGGGGTCAGCCGGCAACCTCGGCAAAGGCACCAAGCACAGCTATCAAATGGACCCGGCAAATAGCGACGAAGCGCTCCGCGAAGTGGCGCTCGACCTCGCGGAGGGAGCCGACATGGTGATGGTCAAGCCCGGCATGCCCTACCTCGACATCGTTCGGCGCGTCAAGGACGAATTCAAGGTGCCCACCTACGTCTATCAGGTCAGTGGCGAGTATGCGATGCTCAAGGCCGCCGCCCAGAACGGCTGGTTGGACGAGCAGGCTTGCGTACTCGAGAGCCTGCTGGCGTGCAAGCGGGCTGGCGCTGACGGCATCCTGAGCTACCATGCGCTATCAGCCGCCGCCTGGCTCAAGGCTTCTGCTTGAAACCGGCTGCCGGGCACCGGCGTCGAACAGGTGCCCGACTCTCCACAAGGCGATAGAAAAGTGCGCCGGCCGCCATGCTGGCCAACCAGGCGATGACCATTCCTGCCAGGTTGACACCGGCAGTGGGCGGCGCAAAACGGGCAAACAGACCGCTGACGACCAGGCAGACCGGGAAGTGAACCAGAAAGACCGAGTAGGAGATTTTCCCCAGCCCGGCAATCAGGCGCGACCTCGGCCAGCTGTCCAGGAAGCCGGTGCACCGCGCCAGGCCAAGTGCCAATGCCACCACCAGCGCCACGGCAATGCGCGAGCGATAGTCGACGAGCAGCGCCGTGACCACCGGTACGACAAGCAGCAGTAGCCACCCGGCTATCGGTTGCTTGCGGGCTGTTGCCCAGTAGATCAGCACGCCCAGCGCGTAGGAACCGAAGAAGTACACGCCCCAGACGTCCCAGTCCGCATCGCGGTTGAAGTGGTACAGCGAGGCCAGTGCCAGGGCGCCGACCAGCAAGGCGCCCACGAAGGCCGCTCGCCCAGCGCCTTGTCCGAGGCGCCGCGCCAGCCAGAGAATCCCGAGCAGCAGGGCGAACAACTGGAAGTCGATGGCGATGTACCAGACGCCTGCCGACAGGCCCTCGTAACCGAGAATGCTCTGCAGCAGAAAGGCATGCGCAACGACCTGCGGCAGCGTCGGCAGGCCGGGCAGAGAGTCGTGCGTCATCAGGCGGCGGGCGATTGCGGCGCAGGCGATGCCGAGCAGCACGGCCGCCAGATAAGGAATCACGAGCTTCAGGTAGCGCCTCCACAGCAGGGACAACGGCCGGGGCGCCAACAGCACGCCACTCGGAGCCAGACTCTGCGCAGCGAGAAAACCACCGATCACCAGGAAGGCTTGCACCGCTATGCGCGCCTCCTGGCTGAGCCAGGAGACCAAGTTTGGCAGCAGGGAATGGGCATGGTCGGACATGGGCCCGTAGAACGCCAGGTGATGCAGGACGATCAACTGCGAGGCGACAGCCTTGAGCGCGTCGACAAAGGCAAGTCGTGGTCCGGATCCGGGGAGTGGAGCCTCAGCCACTCAGGAAGCGCGCGTGGTAGTCGTCGAAGGGCATCGGCCTGCCGCGCAGGTACCCCTGCATCTCGTCACAGCCTTCACCGGTGAGAAACTCCCGCTGCGCCTCGGTCTCGACGCCTTCCGCAATCACCGTCAGTTGCAGACTGTGGCCGAGGGCAATCACCGCGCGCGCAATGGCGCAGTCCTCGGTGTCGTTAGGGAGTCCGCGGACAAAGCTCTGATCGACCTTCAGCTTGTTGAGCGGCAAACGCTTCAGATAGGCAAGCGACGAATAGCCGGTACCGAAATCGTCGATGACCAGACTGATCCCCATTGCCCGCAGGTTGTCGAGGACCTGGACGCTGTTTTCGGCATGGCTCATGATCGCGCTTTCGGTGATCTCCAGTTCCAGAAAGCGGGCCGGCAACCCGGAGAGTTCCAGCGTCCTGCGCGCCGTCTGCTGGATTCGACCGCGCGCGAACTCGACGCCGGATACGTTGACCGACAGCACACCGGGAGCCAGACCAGCGGCTACCCACGTCGCCCACTGGCACGCCGCCGTCCCTTGCACCCACTCGCCGATCGGCACGATCAGTCCCGACTCCTCGGCCAACTTGATGAATTCTCCCGGTAACACCAGCCCTTGCTGCGGACGTAACCAACGCACCAGCGCTTCGGCGCCGACCACCTTGCCGGTAGCGAGCGAAAACTGCGGCTGCAGGTACACTCGCAGTTCGCCACGTTCGATCGCGCGCCGCAGGTCGGTCTCCATCTGCAGGCGGGCCAGCGAGGTCTGGGTGAGATCCTTGGTGAAGAACTCGTAGGTGTTGCGGCCGCGTTCCTTGGCGCGGTACATGGCGACGTCGGCGTTCTTCATCAAGGTTTCGGCGTCTGCACCATCCTGGGGAAAGACGCTGATGCCGATACTGGCGCCGACAAAGAACTCATGCTCGACGGTCACCGGTGACGCCTGCAGGACATTGAGAATCTTCTCGGCGATGTGCGAGACGGCCGTCGGCTCGCCGACGTCCTCGATGACGATCAGAAACTCGTCGCCGCCGAGCCTGCCGACGGTATCGGATTCGCGCATCAGCCGGCCAAGCCGCCACGCGACCTCACACAACACCCGATCACCGACCTGATGGCCGAGCGTATCGTTGATATTCTTGAAGCGATCGAGGTCGATGAAGAAGACCGCCAGACCCGTCTCGTCGCGATGCGCACGTTGCAAGGCCTTGTGCAGTCGATCACCGAGCAGCAGACGATTGGGCAGCCCGGTGAGCGGATCGTGATGGGCCTGATGATCGAGCTGGTCGTGCGCTCTGCGCAATTCCGTGATGTCCGAGAACACGCCGACATAGTGCGCGACCTTGCCCTGCGCGTCCTTGACGGCGCTGATCGTCAGCGACTCGAGAAAAGTCTGACCATCCTTGCGACGATTCCACAGCTCACCCCGCCAGCGACCCTGAGTACCGAGAGCCTGCCACATGTCCAGGTAGAAACGTCGGTCCTGAAAACCGGATTGCAGCATTCGCGGATTGCGCCCGATGACCTCGTCTTCGGTGTAACCGGTAATTTCGGTGAAGGCGCGGTTGACGGCAATGATGTTGCCGTCCGGCGCCGTGATCGTGATGCCCTCGGCGCTACTGTCGAAGACAGTAGCCGCCTGCAGCAGGCGGGCCTCCATCCGCTTGCGCTCGGTGATGTCGAGCATGACGCCGACCAACCCGCCACCGTTCTCGCCTGGCTTGCCATAAGTGGCCTTGTGAAAGATCACGTCGCGATAGTGGCCGTCCGCGTCGAGAACCCTGGCTTCGTAGACCTGCGAACCCAAGCGGGCGAGGAGCTCGTCGTCGGCCGCTTTGTAGCGATCGGCAAGGTCTGCCGGAGCAACGTCGTAAACGGTAGCGCCGACCACCTCGTCGCGCGACTTGCCGATCAGTTCCAGAAAAGCCTGGTTGCAGCCGAGGTAGCGCCCTTCCTGACTCTTGTAGAAGACCGGACCAGGAATGGCTTCGATCAGTTGGCGCATGAAATGAAGCTGCTGCGACAACTCCAGGGTACGGTCGGCCACGCGTTGCTCGAGTTCGAGGTGGCTTTGCCGCAAGGCCTGCTCGGCAGCCCGCTGGGCAGTCACATCCGCATAAGCCCAGATCCAGGTCTCGCTGTCCGCGCTCTCGCCAATGGTGCGACCAATGGCATGCACCCAGATTGGCGTACCATCGCGCCGCTGGTAAAGGAGTTCGCCGTCAAAGGTTTCGCCGCTTGCCGATTCCCCGTAGACCTGTCGTCCAACCGCTTCCCACGCCTCATCGCTGGCAAACAGGACACGCGTCGGCTGGCCCGCCAGACCGCCCTCCAGGTACCCGAAAATCTCCTCGCAGCGACGATTGCAGCGCAGAATCATGCGATTGCGGTGATAGGAAATACCGATCATCGCGTTGTCGAAGATCAGTTGCTGCTCCCAGAGGCTTTCGACGAGCGCCTCTTCGGCCGCCCGGCGGGCGGTGACGTCTTCGAAGAGCCAGACATAACCTTCGGCCGGGTTTGCCGGGTTGAGCAAGCTGCCGGTAACCTGGCACCAGATTGGCGTGCCGTCGGCCCGACAGTACTCCAGCTCGCCGATGAACTTGCCGGACTCGTCGGCGACTGCGTAGGCTCGCTCGCCCGCCTCGCGCCAGGCGGCTTCGCTGGCGAAGCAGACGCGCGTGGACTGGCCCAGCAGTTGCCCCGGCGCATAGCCGAAAATTCTCTCGAAGCTTGGGTTGCAACGCTGGATGACGCGGTCACGCAGGAAAGCAATTCCCGTCGGCGCTCGCTCGAAGATCAGCGCCTGCTCGCGCAACAGGGCCTCCATGGCCCTGTCGGCCTGACGTTTTTCAGTCACGTCTTCGAACAGCCAGACCAGACCATCACCCGGCTCCCCGGGGTTGGCGAGGCTGCCGGTCACCCGGCACCAGATCGGCAGGCCATCGGACTTGCAGTACTGCACCTCGCCGACGAAGCTGCCGCACTCGTCAATGAGTAGCTGCGCCCGCTCGCCCTTCTCGCGCCAGGCTTCTTCGCTGGCGAAGAAGCAGCGCGTCGATTGACCAATCAGCTGTCCCGGGGAGTAGCCGAAGATCCTCTCCAGGCTCGGATTGCAGCGCTGAATGATGCGATCGCGGACGAAAGCTATGCCGATCGGTGCCGCTTCGAAGATCAGCGTTTGTTCGCGCAGCAGCGCGTCCATTGCAGCGGCCGACGCGCGCTTTTCGCTGACGTCCTCGTACAGCCAGACATAACCCTCATCGGGGTTCGCGCGATTCATCATGCTGCCGGTGATGTGGCAGCAGAACGATTCCCCATTGCGGCGCCGGAAGATCGTGTCGCCGTGGTAGATGCCGGTTTCGGCGATCGCCGCGTACGCGCGGCGGCCAGTCTCGAGCCACGCCTCCTCGCTCGGGTAGTAGAGGCGCGTCGATTGGCCGACCAGTTCGTCCGCCGCATAACCCAGAAGCTCCGCAAAGCGGCGGTTGCAGCGCTGGATGATGCGCTCGCGCAGAATCACGATGCCGGTTTCCGCATTCTCGAAAATGAGCTGCTGTTCGCGAAGCAGGCGCGCGCTGGTGTCGCGCGTGAGGACTTCCTGGGTGACGTCGCGAACGATCCACACGGTGCCCAGACGTGGCGCCGCCGGGTCGATGGCTCTGGCAATCAGATGCGCGACAAAGGTGCTGCCGTCACGGCGCGCCAGGCGAGTTTCGAGGTCAACGATCTTGCCGACCCGCAATTGCGGCCGAACCGTGCCGCGCAAGGCATCGCAGGACGCATCGTCCGGCAGGAAAACCGCGTCCAGCTGCCCGACCAGCGTTCCCGCCGGCCAGCCGAAAAGCTCCTCGGCGCGCGGATTGCAGCGGTAGACAAGGCGGCTGCGCGTACACACCACGGCAATCCCCGAATGATCGAGGATCGCCTTGTATTCAAGAAGTTGCTGCTCCGGTGAGGCTGGCTCTCGCATGGCAATGAAGACGAATTCCTCAGGACACGGTCTGCAAACGGGAAAGATGCCCGGGCAGGTCGAGAAGCGACGGGACGCGCACATCGACGGCCAACGGCCGGCGCGTCGATCGGCTCACCCAAACGGTCTTCATGCCCAGGCGCCTGGCGGTCGTCAGATTGGACAACGAATCTTCGACCATGATGCAGCGATCGGCCCGCAATCGCTCGCTGCGCAACAGCTCACGGAAGCCGCCGACCGCCGGCTTGGGTTGAAAGCGGAGGCGCTCCACCGAATAGACGGCGTCGAAGCAATTGCTGATGCCGAGGAGTTCGAGTACCGCTTCACTGTAACGCAGCGGCGCGTTGGAGAAGACGATCTTGCGTCCCGGCAGACGGCGGAGCATGGCCTTGAGGCCGCGCTCGCAGACCAGCATGTGCTTGAGATCCGGAAACTGGTGGGTATGCCAGAGAAAGTGCTGAGGATCGGTGCCGTGATGACGTACGAGGCCGAGCAGGGTCGCGCCGTAGCGCTGCCAGTAGTCTTGCCGGAGGCGTGTCGCCTCGTCCCGATCGACGCCGAGGTGCTCGTGAATGTAGGCCACCATCGAGCGATTGATGTGCGGGAAGATGTGCGGACTGGCGTCGTGCAGGGTGTTGTCGAGGTCAAAAAGCCAGACCGGCGAAGCGGCTCTCAGCGTCGCCTCCCGATCAATGCGACTTGATCATCGTGCCGACACCGTGGTCGGTCAGGATCTCGAGGAGCAGCGCGTGCTCGACACGACCATCGATGATGTGCACGCTCTTCACCCCGTTGCGCGCCGCGTCAAGCGCCGCACCGATCTTCGGCAGCATGCCGCCGGAGAGCGTGCCGTTGGCAACCATGTCGTCGATCTGCTTCGGCGTCATGCCGGTGATCAGATTGCCTGCTTCGTCGAGGACGCCGGGCGTATTGGTCAGCAGTACCAGTTTCTCCGCCTTCAGAATCTCGGCGATCTTGCCGGCCACGACGTCGGCATTGATGTTGTAGGTTTCGCCACCCTTGCCGACGCCGATCGGGGCCACTACCGGGATGAAACCACCGGACTCCAGGTGCCCGATCAGCGACGGATCGATCTGCGTGATGTCGCCGACCTGGCCGACGTCGATCAAGTCTTCGCTGTTGTCCTGATTGGCCAGCATCAGCTTCCTGGCGCGGATGAAGCTGCCGTCCTTGCCGGTCAGCCCGACCGCCTTGCCACCCGCCTGATTGATCAGGTTGACAACATCCTTGTTGACCTGGCCACCGAGAACCATTTCGACGATCTCCATCGTTTCGTCATCGGTAACGCGCATCCCCTGGATGAATTGTCCCTTCTTGCCCACCCGACTCAGCAGGCTCTCGATTTGCGGGCCACCGCCGTGAACAACCACGACGTTCATGCCGACCAGCTTGAGGAGAACGACGTCGCGCGCAAAACACTGCTTGAGGCTGTCGTCGGTCATCGCGTTGCCGCCATACTTGACGACAATGGTCTTGCCGTGGAAACGTTTGATGTACGGCATGGCCTCGGCGAGAATGGCGGCTGCGTCGGCGGGAGTGATCCAGCGGTCGGTCATGGTGGCGTTCCTGATGATGACCGCCGGATTCTACCCGGCGCCGAAGCAAATAAAAAGGCAAGCTGCACCCAGGGGTGTCGACACCGAGTCGGCCACACTGGCCACCGTCACCAGGGAATCATGAGCCTGTCGAGACCAATCGCCGACCCCGCTCTTGGCCGCTATCGTGGTCGCTTCGCTCCTTCGCCGACCGGCCCCTTGCACTTCGGTTCGCTGGTCGCCGCGGTGGGCAGCTACCTGGACGCGCGTGCCAGCGGCGGCGACTGGCTGCTGCGCATTGAAGACGTCGACCAGCCACGGACGCTGCCGGGTGCCGCCGACGCTATCCTGCGCACCCTCGAAGGCTTTGGTTTTGAATGGGATGGTGAGGTGCTGGTGCAGAGCCGGCGTCTTGATCTCTATCGTGCGGCGCTGGTCGACCGACAGGTGAGCGGCGACGTCTACGCTTGCGCCTGCTCGCGACGCGAGATCGCCGCCAATTCACCCCCAGCAGCTGTGGATGGCGGGCTGGTTTACCCGGGCATCTGCCGTAACGGTCTGGCGGTTGGGCGAACACCCCGCGCCTGGCGAATGCGCGTCGCCGACTGCGAGATCGCCTTTGATGATCGCGTTCAGGGCCACGTCGGGCAGAACCTCGAGCGCGCCATTGGCGACTTCGTACTCCTGCGCGCCGACGGGCAGTTTGCCTATCAACTGGCTGTCGTCGTCGACGATGCGGCACAAGGCGTCACCGAGATCGTCCGCGGCGTCGACCTGCTCGAGTCCACGCCGCGCCAGATCTGGTTGCAGCAGCGCCTCGGACTGCCGACACCAAGGTATGCGCACCTGCCGATCGTGACCAATGCCGCGGGTGAAAAACTCTCCAAGCAGACGCGCGCGGCTGCCGTAGACCCCGCCGCGGGTAGTGCGCCACTGGCGGCGGCGCTTGGTTTCCTTGGCCACGCGGTGCCGCAGGACCTGGGTCGTGCGCCGTTGGCCGATTTCTGGCGCTGGGCGATCGCCGCCTGGTCGATCGAGCGCGTACCGAGGGGGCGCAGGGAGTACCGGGCTGCGCCGGCAACTCAAGGCTTGCGCCCGTAGCCGGCTATGCCGACGAGAACGCGGACCAGATTGTAGCTGGCCCAGCGCAAGAGGCGGGAAGGCCAGCGCAGCCGCTTCCAACTCTCGGCATGGAGTTCGTGAGCGCCACTTTGCATCGCCCCCTGAAGACTGTTGCGCAATTCGTCTGCAAAGTTTCCGTCACGCACGACTATGTTGGCCTCCCTGGCCAGAAGCAGGCTGAAGGGATCGATGTTCGACGAACCGACGGTCGCCCAATGCCTGTCGATGACCGCCACCTTGGCGTGCAGGAAGCTGCGCCGATATTCGAAGATCCGGATGCCGGCCGTCAGCAGCTTGCTGTAGAGCGCCTGCGTGGCGTAATGCAGCAGACGGTACTCGACCCGCCCCTGCAGCAGGATGACCACCCGCACCTTGCGTCGCACCGCATCGTGGAGGGCCTTGCGGAAACGGCGACCGGGCAGGAAATAGGCGTTGGCGAGAAGAATGTCCTCCTGCGCTGTGGCAATAGCCTCCAGATAAGCCTCCTCGATATCGCGCCGGTGGCGGATGTTGTCGCGCACCAGGAAGGCTGCGGTCTGCTCACCCCGGGCTGGCGGTTCTTTGCGGGGGGCCCGCGTCAAGCGGTAGCGGCGAGTCAGCTTGGCCCACAGGACCAGCTCCCACAAGCGGTGCATGGCTTCCTGAATCGGCGTCAGCAGCGGACCTTCGACGCGCACGGCATAGTCGTAGCGCGGTGGCACTTGATGCGGGGTATTGAGGTCGTCGATGACGTTGATACCGCCGACGAAAGCAATGTCCCCATCGATCACGACCAGCTTGCGGTGCAGGCGACGCAGACGATGGCGACGCAACTGAAAGCGCGCGATGTCGGGCCGATAGACCATGGCCTGCACACCGGCGGCGACCAACCGAGGCTGCAGGCGATCGGCAAACTCGCGTGCGCCAAAACCATCGACAAGAACGCGGACGGTGACGCCGCGTCGCGCCGCCCGGGCCATCGCATCGGCAACCTCGCGGCCGGTGACGTCATCCTCGAAAATGTAGCTTTCGAGATGAACCTCGTGCGTCGCTTCGTCGATTGCCCTGATCAGCGCCGGAAAATACTCGGCGCCACTGTTCAGCAGCGTCAGTCGGTTACCGGGCAGGAACCTGGCGGCCATCGCGTCGAGGAATCGCTTCCTGGAAGGTCGCGATGCCGCCCGTCATCGTGCCTTACGGCTGCTGGCTGACGAATACCGCCTGCGCCGGCATCGGCGCCGGGAAGCCGGCTGCCGCCAGCGACTCGCGAATCGTCCGGTTGGTGTCGAAGTACACCTGCCAGTAATGGTCGGTGTGGCAATAGGGACGCACGGCAAGCACCGGACCGACGAGGTTGAATTCGAGAATCTCGACATCCACGGCAGGATCGGCAAGCACATTGGGGATAGTCGCGATCTTCTCCTTGAGCAGTGCCATCGCCGCCGCATGGTCGGCCGCCCCGGACAACTGCGCCTTGAGGTCAACCCGACGATAGGCATTGGTCGAGAAATTCTGGATGGTATCCGAGAAGATCTTGTTGTTGCCGACGAGAGTCAGTACGTTGTCCGGCGTGTTGATCGCCGAGACGAAAAGACCAACCTCCTTGACCGTGCCGGTGATGCCGCCAACCGTCACGAAGTCGCCCACCTTGATCGGCCGCAGGATGATCAGGAACACGCCGCCGGCAAAGTTGGACAGCAGGCCCGACCAGGCCAGGCCGATGGCGACACCGGCAGCGGCAAAGAGCGCGGCAAAGCTGGTGGTCTGAATGCCGAAATAGCCCAGAATGCCGATCACCAGCACGATGTTCAGCGTCACGTTGATCACCGTGCCGAGATAGCGCATGATCGTGGCATCGACCTTCTGACGTTCGAGCGCGCTCTGGACCAGGCTGCCGACGCGGTGGATCAGCCAGCGGCCGATGACCCAGAAAGCAATCGCTGCGAGCACCTTGATGCCGAAGTCCGAAGCGTACTGGACCGCCAAGTCCTGCCAACGCGAAATGTCCTGCGCATTCATGGAATTCTCCTGACTATGGGGAAGTGGTGAGTTTCCCATTGTAGTTGACCCAGTGCAAGCCCGGGCGAGATGCCGCGCTGGCGATCAGGCGCATCGTGGCGCACTGCTTCCCGGGAGAACCGTGCAACAATAGCGCCGCCAGGACGGCTCGGCGAGACGGACCAAGCTGACCGCAAAGACCGTCCGGCAAGCCGGCGGCGGTTGATCCGGGGGCTTGATCCACGTCAATGCCGCGCCGGCCACCCTGCTCTCTAATGGGCGGATTTCCCTTTCTGGACGGCACGATGTTTCGGATCTCCCAGTACATGCAGGAACTCTCGGCGCCAAGACAGCCCGGGCCCAAACTGAACCCACCGGCGCCGGTGGTGATCTGGAATCTCATCCGGCGCTGCAATCTGACCTGCAAGCACTGCTATTCGATTTCCGCCGACACGGACTTCCCGGGAGAACTGGCGACCGACGAGATCTTCGTCGTCATGGACGACCTGAAGGGCTTTCGCGTCCCGGTGCTGATTCTGTCCGGCGGTGAGCCGCTGCTGCGACCCGACATCTTCGACATCGCCCGACGCGCCAAGTCGATGGGCTTCTACGTCGGCCTGTCGTCCAATGGCACCTTGATCGACGCGGCGAACATCGCGCGTATCGCCGACTGCGACTTCGACTACGTCGGCGTTTCGCTCGACGGCATCGGCGAAACGCACGACCGGTTCCGGCAGATGCCAGGCGCCTTCGACGCTTCCCTGAAAGGCATTCGCCTGTGCCGTGACCTCGGACTCAAGATCGGCGTGCGCTTCACGATGACGCAGGACAATGCCCAGGATCTGCCGCGACTGCTCGAACTGGTCGAGGACGAGGGCATCGACCGCTTCTATTTTTCGCACCTCAACTACGCCGGCCGGGGCAACCGGAACCGCCAGGACGACGCGCAGCACCGCCTGACGCGCTGGGCGATGGATCTGCTCTTCGACACCTGCCGGGACTACCAGGAGCGTGGCCTGCACAAGGAGTTCACCAGCGGCAACAACGATGCCGACGGGGTGTACTTCCTGCACTGGGTGCAGAAGAACTTCCCCGACAACGCGGCCAACATCCGCGCCCGGCTGGTCCAGTGGGGCGGCAATTCGTCGGGCGTCAACGTCGCCAACATCGACAATCTCGGTAACGTCCATCCCGACACCATGTGGTGGCACTACAGCCTCGGCAACGTTCGCCAGCGCCCGTTCTCGGCCATCTGGACCGACGTCTCCGATCCGCTGATGGCGGGTCTGAAGCAGTTCCCGCGAAGCGTTTCGGGGCGCTGCGGCGAGTGCCGGCACTTCGACATCTGCAACGGCAATACCCGCGTTCGGGCCCAGCAACTGACGGGCGACGCCTGGGCCGAAGACCCCGGCTGCTACCTCGACGACGAGGAGATCGGCGTCGCTCCCGGCCGTGAACGCGTGCCGCTGACCCCCTACATCAAGATTCGGAGAGCGTCATGACTCGGCGCCAAAGCCTCGCCGCCATCGCTCTGGTCGCGGCACTCGCCGGCACCCCGGCGCTGGTTGCGGCTGCCGGCGTCCAGGCGCTGTATCGGGAGCACTGTAGCGCCTGCCATGGCGAATCGCGCCTCGGCGGCATCGGCCCGGCGCTGCTGCCGGAGAACCTCGAACGCCTGCGCAAGGCGGACGCCGTCAAAGTCATTCGCGAGGGGCGAGTGGCAACGCAGATGCCGGCCTTCGGCGACAAGCTGAACGCCGACGAGGCACAGCAACTCGCCGAGTGGATCTACAGCAAGGTGTCGCCGGCACCGGTATGGGGTGAGGCCGAGATTCGCAACTCGCAGGTCGTTGATGCACAGGCCGCCGCGCAGCCAGCCCGACCCGGCCTTGGGCTGAAAGGTGCCGATCCGTTGAACCTGTTCATCGTCGTCGAAACCGGTGACCATCATGTATCGATCCTGGATGGTGACAGGCTGGAACGTGTGCACCGCTTCCCGAGTCGCTACGCGCTGCATGGCGGCCCGAAGTTCTCGCCCGACGGACGCTTCGTCTATTTCGCTTCGCGCGACGGCTGGATCACCAAGTACGACCTCTACAACCTGGTCGTCGTCGCCGAGATTCGTGCCGGCCTCAACACCCGCAATGCGGCCGTTTCCGGCGACGGCAAGTGGGTGATGGTGGGCAACTACCTGCCACACAGCCTGGTCTTGCTCGACGCCAAGGATCTCTCGCTGGTCAAGGTCATCCCGACGCTGGATGCCGCAGGCGCCAGGACCTCGCGGGTTTCGGCGGTTTACGACGCGGCGCCGCGCCAGAGCTTCATCGCGGCCCTCAAGGATGTGCCGGAAGTCTGGGAAATCAGTTATGACCCCGACGCCGAAGCGGTTGCGGAGGGACTGGTGCACGACTACCAGTACAAGGAAGGGCACTTCAAGCCGGGAATGTTCACACCTCGGCGAACCCTGCTGCAGGACCATCTCGACGACTTCTTCTTCACCCAGAGTTACCTCGAGATCCTCGGGTCGTCGCGCTCGACTCCCAAGGGGCAGGTCATCTTCCTCGACGGACGCAAGAAGATCGCCGACCTGGACCTGCCCGGGATGCCGCATCTGGGCTCCGGAATCACCTGGAAGTGGACTGACCCGGCCGGTCGCGAGCGGACCGTGATGGCCTCGCCGAATCTCAACGAAGGTCTGGTGACCGTCATCGACCTCGGCAGTTACCAGAACGTCAGGCAGATAAGGACTCTCGGGCCGGGCTTCTTCATGCGCAGCCACGAAAACAGCCGTTACGCCTTCACCGACTCGATGATGAGCCCGCAGCACAAGAACACCTTGCAGGTGATCGACAAGCAGAGCCTCGAAGTCGTCGCCGAAATCAAGGCGCAAGCGGGGCAGACGCTGGCCCACGTCGAGTTCACGCGTGATGGGCGTTACGCGCTGGCCAGCCTGTGGGAGATGGATGGTGCGCTGCTGGTCATCGACGCGCAGACGCTCAAGGAGGTGAAGCGCATTCCGGCCAGCAAACCTGTGGGCAAGTACAACGTGTGGAATAAAATATCGCGCTCCGAGGGCACCAGCCACTGATCCCGCAGCCGGGTGCCGGAGACGGGGCGCTTTGGCCGGAACAGATACGTCGAGAGGGTTGGCTATGCAAGAGACCGACAGCAGGGTGGTGCTGTGCCTGACAGCCGCGGCTTTGTCGCTGTGCTGTGCGGGCAGTTTGGCCGTACCGAAAGCCGCCGAGCATGAGGACGCGCCGGTGAGTTACGGGGAGGCTGCAGCGCCCCCGAAGCCAACGAACAAGGCTGCCGCCAAAACCGCCGCGCCAACCGGCAGGCAGGCTGTCGAAAGACCACAGGCCGGGAAGAGCGCGGGCGCGGCAGCGCCCAAAGCGTCGAAACGCCCGACACTGGGCAAGGTGGCAGCGCCCAAGAAGCCCCCGGAACAGGCCGCGAGAAGCACGCGGAAGAAGTAGCCACGCCTTCGCCAGCCGCCTCGCGAGCGCCCCGCCCTGGCCAGGCCGGTCGCCGTATCTCGCCCAGATAGCAATCCATGCCGGAGTCTGCAATGTACCGATCCGCCTTGAGCACGTTTCTCGTCCTGCTGTTTGCCCTACCGGTACTGGCCGACGAATTGCCGCGCGTCGACCTGACCGCCGGCTTCTACCGCATTCAGGCCGAAGTGGCCGCGCGGGATCCTGATCGCATGCAGGGACTGATGCATAGGCGCAGCATGCCCGCCAACCATGGAATGCTTTTCGTTTTCGCGCAGGCGGCACGCCATTGCATGTGGATGCGCAACACCCTCCTGCCGCTGTCGGTGGCCTTTCTCGACGAGGAAGGACGGATTCTCAACATCGAGGACATGCAGCCGCAGACCGAGGACAACCACTGCGCCGCGAAAGCGGCGCGCTATGCCCTGGAGATGAACCTCGGCTGGTTCGCAGGCAAGGGAATCAAGCCGGGAACCCGCATTGGCGGCATCGAACAGTCTCCACGCCCACAGTAGGCAGCCGCCAGACCGCCCCTCCCGGAAATGAACATCGCTCGCCGACAGGTCTGGCGTCCCAGCCTGCCGCGCACGGCCGACAGCACGCCGCTGCTCGGCTGGCTGCGTGACCGGGGGTCCCTGACAGCACGCATCCGGAGCCGCGGCCGATTTGCCGTGCGGGTACTGCGTCAGGGACTCGGCATACCGACAGCCGACGAAGCGCGCTTGCTCGGCCTGGATCCCGGCGTGCATGCCTGGGTGCGCGAAGTGGCGCTGTCCTGCAACGAGCAGATCGTCGTCTTCGCGCACACGGTCCTGCCGCGGCGACCGCGTGGCCCGCTGACCGTCTGGCTGTCACGCCTGGGTGAGCGTTCGCTCGGGGCACTGCTTTTCGCGCATGCCGGCTTCACGCGTGGACCGATGGCCTTCCATCGACTCGATCGTCGCCATGCGTTGTTCACAGCCGCATGGGCGGCGCTGCAACTCGCGGAGCAGAGTCCGGCGACTCTCTGGGCGCGCCGGTCGCGCTTCGGCCTTGGCGGGCAGTCCGTGCTGGTCAGCGAAGTCTTTTCGCCACGGCTGGCACAATTGCCCGAGCCCGGCAAAGAAAGCTGGACGAACGGCAAGCCGGTGCTATAATGCGCGCCGCACCGAGCAGCCCGCCTGCGAAGTGCAACGAGCATCGCGAACCTGGCCGTAACTCTCAAGCCCTCCTGCCTCCTGGTGTCGATTCATTCAGCACCGCCCTGGCACAAAGCTTTCGTGCTGATGGGTGCTGAACTCTCTGAGTCGATCAGAGCCTCTCTCAGCTTCTTCGTTGGTTGGCGTTGCGTTTTTCCTCTTGCAGCGTGGCATGCCTTGACGGCAGCGCGTCGCACATCCATACGAAAGACAAGCATGAATTTTGCAGAAATCGGCCTCCACCCGGCCATCCTCAAAGCCTTGACCGATTCCGGCTATAGCGAACCGACCCCCGTGCAGCAACAAGCCATTCCTCCGGCCATCGAGGGCCGCGACCTGATGGTCTCCTCGCAGACGGGTTCCGGCAAGACCGCGGCCTTCATGCTGCCGGCGCTGCATCGCTTCGCCTTGCAGGAGCGCCCGGCGGCTGTCCCGCGGCCGAGCGAGCGCGGCGCGGCCCGCCCGCGCGGCCACGATCGCCAACGCTTCCAGGCGGCGCAGCCACGGATGCTGGTGCTGACGCCGACGCGCGAACTGGCACTGCAGGTGACTGCCGCCACCGAGAAGTATGGCCGCCAGCTTCATCACGTGAGAGCGGTGGCCATCCTCGGCGGCATGCCTTACCCCAAGCAGATGGAGCTTCTCGGCCGCAACCCGGAGATCCTGGTCGCCACGCCGGGCCGTCTGATCGACCACATGAGCTCGGGCAAGATCGATTTCTCGCAACTGCAGATCCTCGTCCTCGACGAAGCCGACCGCATGCTCGATATGGGCTTCATCGAAGACATCGAGAGAATCGTTGCGGCGACACCCGGCTCGCGCCAGACGCTGCTGTTTTCGGCCACGCTCGATGGCACCGTCGGCGAGCTGGCCCAGCGGATGACGCGGGCGGCGCTGCGCATCCAGGTCGACGCCACTTCCGCCCGACATGACAACATCGAGCAGCGGATGCATTTCGTCGATGATCTGGCGCACAAGAACCGCCTCCTCGACCACCTGCTGCGCGATGCGACGATCGATCAGGCGCTGGTATTCACCGCCACCAAGCGTGACGCCGACACCGTCAGCGACCGCCTCAACGTCGCCGGCCTGAATGCCGCAGCACTGCACGGCGACATGCATCAGGGAGCACGCAACCGTACGCTGGCCGCGATGCGGCGTGGTCAGGTACGCATCCTGGTAGCCACCGATGTCGCCGCGCGCGGCATCGACGTGCCGACGATCACCCACGTGTTCAACTACGATCTCCCGAAGTTTGCCGAAGACTACGTACATCGTATCGGTCGCACCGGCCGTGCCGGCCGCAACGGGCTGGCCATTTCCCTCGTCCATCACGCCGAGCACTTCAACGTCAGGAAGATCGAGCGCTTCACCAAGCAGCCGATTCCGGTCGAAATCGTGATCGGTCATGAGCCGACTCGCCGGCCGATCGCCGTCAAGCCTCGCCCGGCCGGCAAGCCCGCGTGGAAGGGTAGCGACAACCGCGGCCTCGGCCAGCCGGCGGGGCGAACGGACAACCGCTTCAGCAAGCCATCCGCCCCCAAGCGCGACGGCGCTGGCCGCGCGCCGTATCACGAGGCAGCCAAAGGCAGCCACGGCGGCGTCGCCAGTGGCAGCCGCCGGACTTATGGCGATCGCTGATCCAGCGCCACCCTGCATCGGAAGCCCGCCACGCGCGGGCTTTTTTCTTACTGCCGAGGCGGCGGAGCCGCGGCATTCCGTTCGAGCCGATCCTCGATCTCGCCAAGGCAGGCAGCCAGGCTGTTCCCGGACTGTTCGACGGCGGTCAGCAGTTCCTTCTCGAGCCGATCGAGCCTGGCCAGGATCGCCGGATCCGCCGTCACCGGTGAGCCACCGCTGCGAACGCCCGCCAGCTTCTGCAGTTCTGCCTCGAGGAAGCTGCGCAGTTCGGTGAAGCGTGAGGCCTCCGCCTTGTCGGCCAGCTCGCGGTTGAGCTGCAGCTCCTGCGCATGCCGGCGAGAATCAAACAGCGCCGACGCTTGCACATAGACGACGAAGACCAGAAAGAAAGCGGTGAGGAAGGCGACGACGCCGAGCATGATCACCCCAAGCGGCGCCTGGATCTCGGTCAAGCCCAGTGACAGTGTCGTCGGAGCAATGAAGTGGTTCCAGTTGAGCGCCGAAAAGGCCGCGATGGCGCCGAGGATGAGCAACAGAAATACGGTGCGAAGCTTCATGCGGTGACTCCTTGGTTTTCCTGCCCGCACGCGCGGGCGCGAGATGACGGCCAGATCGCGAGTGTAGCGCAGGCAGTCAGGGAACGTCGGCCGACGGCATGCGGGCGAGGATGATTGCCGTCTTTCTGGCCAGCCCCGGCGCGTTGCGGTTGCGGTCGTAGAAGCGCGGGCTGGGGACCATCCCGGCCAGTCGTGCGGCCTGTTCGCGCGACAGTTGCGCGGCCGAAACGCCGTAGTAGTGGCGGGCGGCCGCCTCGGCGCCGAAGACGCCGTTGCCCCACTCGATGACGTTCAGGTAGACCTCGAAAATGCGCTGCTTGCTCCAGACCGCTTCCAGCATCAGCGTGATGACAGCTTCCTCCGCCTTGCGCCAGGGTGTCTTCGCCGGCGTCAGGAAGAGGTTCTTGGCGAGCTGCTGCGAGATCGTCGAGCCGCCGGCGACGATGCGCCCCTTCTTCTGGTTCTTCTCGATCGCATTCTGGATACCTTCCCAGTCGAAGCCTTCGTGATCGACGAACTTGGCGTCCTCGGCAGCGATCAGCGCGTGCTTCAGGTTCGCCGAGATCCTGTCGTAGCCTGCCCATTGCTTCTTCAGTTGCGCCTGTGGGTCCTTGACCCGCAGTTCGTCGAGGCGGATGCTCATGAAGCGGGTGTTGTCCGGATTGACCCAGTTCCACCAGAGAACCCAGCCAAACAACCATAACTGATAGAGCAGCAGCAGTGCGACGAAGCCCAGGACTAGCCGCTTCAGCCACCGGGCAAGCTGGCTCATCGCGCCAGGGCAGCGCGCAGCATGGCCAGTACCGGCGCCGTTTCGGGGCGGACACCGCGCCAGACGTGGAAGGCCTCCGCAGCCTGCTCGACCAGCATCCCGAGGCCATCCGCCAGACAGGCGGCTCCGTGACTCCCGGCGAAGACGAGAAACGGTGTCGGCCCCTGACCATACATCATGTCGTAGGCCAGGCTGCCGGAGGCAAAGACTCCCCCCGGCAATGGCGGCAATTCGCCGGTGAGACTCGCCGAGGTCGCGTTGATCACGAGGTCGAAGGACAGGCCGGCGACTTCGGGGTAAGCGCAGCCGAGTAGCGGCGCCGGTCCGGCAAAGCGTTGCGCCAGTTCCCGGGCTCGCCCGGCGGTGCGGTTGGCGATCACCAGTGCGGCCGGGCGAGCGTCGAGCAAGGGCCCGACGACGCCGCGCGCGGCGCCGCCCGCGCCGAGCAACAGTACGCGCTGTCCGGCGATCCGACAGGTCAGGTTGGTGCTCAGGTCACGCAGCAGGCCGGCACCATCGGTGTTGTCGCCCAGGATATCGGGGCCATTGAAGACCAGCGTATTGACGGCACCGGCAAGTTCGGCACGCGCTGCAAGCCGCGTTGCCAGGCGGCAGGCCTGTTCCTTGAACGGGACCGTGACGTTGGCCCCGCAACCGCCGGCAGCCGCGAAGGCGCGCATGCTCTCGGCGAACCCGTCCAGGGGCGCAAGAATCGCCTCGTAGCTGAGGTCCTGTCGGCATTGGGCAGCGAAGGCGGCGTGGATCGCCGGCGACTTGCTGTGGCCCACCGGGTTGCCAAAGACGCAGTAACGGTCGCTCATCGTCGTTTCAGCGCGCCTTCGTCTCGAGACTGTCGCGTTGGGTGAAATTCCAGCTGCGGGTGATCACCAGGACGTCCGTATCATGGCGGATGGCCGGCGGAAAAGCGGCAAAGGGAGCCGCCATGGCGACGATGCGGCGAGCGGCGTCGTCGAGAACCTTGTGCCCTGACGACCGATTGATCTCGACCGAGGCGACCGTGCCGTCGCTGCGGATGGAAACCGTCAGGATCAGGCTACCGTACAGCTTGCCGCGCGCCGCTTCCGGATAATTTAGCGTGCCGACGCGCTCGACCTTGAGCCGCCACTCTTCGTTGTACTGCGCAAAACGGTATTCATCGGCGCGTGTGCCGATGAACTTCTTGCGCGGTCTCTGGTTGTAGTCGTCGACCTCCTTGGCGATCTCGCCTTCGAGGCGGGCCATCGCCAGGGCGCTATGCGCCAGATCACGACCGCTGACGCTGGGCGTGGGCTCGGGCTGGACCTGCTTGTCCGCTGCCGGGGCGACGGTGGTACGGCTGCGCGTTTGCGCCGCCAGTCGCTGCTGATGGGCCTCAAGCTCCTGGATTCGCTTCTGCGAGTGGTCGAGGTCGTCACCGTCCTGATGTCTCGGTGCGGGTGGCAGCGGCGTCTTCGCACGGCGCTTCTCTTCGCTGTTGCCGCCGCCATCGAGATTGGCCTGTGCCAGGGCCTGCGCCTCGGAAGGCTTGCGGGCCGAGCGGCTATTGACCAGTATGATGTCGAGCGCACGATCCTGGAAAGCGCGCGCGGCATCCGGGAACGTGAAGTGCAGCGACAGCACGACGACGTGCAGCAGCAGCGAAACGCCGAGCGCCAGCCACAGGCGGCGACCGTCGGGAACGTGTGGCGACCCTTTGCGCGCGCCGGCATTCACTTCAATCGACTGCCTCCAGAACTTCGTCGTCAGCCGCTATTGCCGGGCTTCCCGCCACGGCGAGGGTCTCCACATAACGGCAAGCGAGTTCGAGTGTCAGGTAGTCGATCGACTCGATGCGCAGGCAGATTCTTTGGCCGGGTTTGAGCTCTGGCGCCGACGGTACACGCTGCACGAGAGGCAGATGATCGAGCCTCGCCAGGTTCTCGCGGCCGACGATCGTCGCCTCGATGGTCTCCAGCCCTTGCTGGCGCAGCCAGCGCAGACTCCAGTAACGTTCGATGCTGCGCTGGAAGTCGGCGTAGGCGCTGTAGGTGAGATCGAAATCGCGCATGGCGGCAAACAGCGCATCCGAGCGGGCCGCAAACGGCGGCGTATCACCGTTGAGACAGGCGACCAGTTGCCACTGATTGAGCAGATCGACGTAGCGGCGCAGCGGCGATGACGACCAGGCGTACTGCTTGACGCCAAGGCCTTCATGCGCCTGCGGTGCGGTGCTCATGCGCACCTTGCCGCCGGTCTGGACGCGATAGATCGCGGCCACGCCCTGCGCGGCGAGGAGCCCGCCCCAGGTGCTGTTGGCGACGATCATCAACTCGGCGACCAGCTTGTCGAGCGGACTGCCGCGCCGGCGCGCGGAAATCTCGACCCGGCACGCCTCGGCATCGGCAAGGTCACCGTCGATGCGGAAGTTGTAGTCGTGATTGCCCTGCATCGCTGACGGCTTGCCGCGCCTGCCTTCGCAGGCATTGGCCAGTTGCCAGAGGGTCAGCAACTCATCGCGAAAAGCGAAGTCAGTCAGCCCGGCGGCGATGGTCTGCTCGTTGAACAAGGGCTCGATGTCGTGATGGCGCAGGTTGGCGACGACCGGAACGATTTCGACGCGCGACTCGTGGGCCGTGACCTCGAAATCGGGTGTGACGGTCAGGTACAGTGAAACGGCTGGCGCCGCACGGCCACTGGAAAGGGTGAAGCGATCGACCGCCGCATCCGGCAGCATGGTGATCTTGGCGCCGGGCATATAGACCGTCGATAGCCGTTCGCGAGCGATGGCGTCGAGCGGCGATCCCGGCGCGATACCCAGCGACGGCGCCGCGATATGGATGCCGACCCGCCAGCCGAGACCGGGCAGCGTCTGCAGCGAGAAGGCATCGTCGATCTCGGTGGTGGCGGCGTCGTCGATCGAAAAGGCGCGAACGTCGGCGCGCGGGAGGTCTGACGGCAGCAGTGGCGTGGCCACGTCGGGAAAGTCGGTGCCACGCGGGAATTGCTCGAGGAGGAAGCGTTGCAGGTGGTAG
Source organism: Accumulibacter sp. (assembly GCA_017302455.1). Lineage (GTDB taxonomy): Bacteria > Pseudomonadota > Gammaproteobacteria > Burkholderiales > Rhodocyclaceae > Accumulibacter > Accumulibacter phosphatis. The sequence goes on along the minus strand of JAFLDO010000005.1, from coordinate 57,510 downwards.
TCGTACGCCGAGCGTATGGCCCCGCACCTGGCCAGCAGATGCGCCGCCGACAGACCGGTGTCGAGGCAAGCCGCCTCCAGCGCCTTGGTCTCGCCGCGGTTGCGGTCAGGTTTGTAGAGCAACTGGCCAAGCAGCGGTGAAAACTCGGCGGGCAGCGAGAACGCCTTCAGCTCGCCAATCATCCGCTCGATGCTCAGGGCCTGCTGGCGCTTTTTCTCGAGCCCGGCGAGAGCGGCCTGGAGGATGTCGGGCGGTGCCTTGCGGAAGCGCCCTTTGCCTTTGCGATGGAAGTAGATCGGCGCCGAATGCAGGGCCAGCAGGAGCGCAGAGGCCTCGACCGGCGTGGCGACGTGGCCGAAGTAATCATTGGCAAAATCAGAAAAAGAAAATTCGCCGTCACCCAGACACTCCCAGAGAAAGTCATGCTCGATGCTCCCGGCCAGCGCTTCGGCCTGCTCGAGCAGGGCCGCCGGCGCCGGTTCGCCGTAGCGCAACAGGACGCTCGTCGACTTGATCTTGCTGCGCTTGCCCGAGGCTGTCTCGACCTGCAACGAAGAGTCGTTGTCGGCAACAATGGTGGCCGTTCTGAAAGCCCCGTCTTCTTCGAATAGAACATGCATCGCGACGATTATAACCCACAGAATTCAATGATTTGCGGCATCAGTTCGGGGAAGTGCGTGAAGCTGTGATCGCCCCCCTCGATGACGATCTGGCGGCTCCCGGCATAGCGCTCGACGGCTCGGCGATAGTCGAGCACCGCATCCCCGGTCTCGACCAGCAACAGGTAGCGCGCCGGCGTGACGCTTGCGGCTTCCAGCGAGCGCAACTGCTCGACGTGCTCGGTCGTAAACTCGAATTTCTCGCCACTGTGGAAATTGGTCTGCGTTCCGACGAGTCCGCCGAGCAGGACCGGCGCCATCACGGCAGGGTTGATCAAGACCGCGCGCAGGTCGTGCTTCTCGGCCAGCCACGCCGCGTAATACCCGCCGAGCGAGCTGCCGACCAGCGTCGTCGGCCCATCGCCGCCGGCCAGCAGCGCTTCGGCGTCGGCGATCGCGGCAAAAGGTGCCGGTGGCAGCGTCGGGCAGACGAAACGATCGGCGAGACCAGCGGCCGCCAGATGATCGCCAAGCAGGCGCGCCTTCCACGATGCCGGCGACGAGCAGAATCCGTGCAGATAGAGGATGCGGGGGCCAGCCACCTCAGCCACTCGTCCACGCAACGATGTCGTAGTGCCAGGTCACCAGCACGACGACGCCAAAAGCGATGCGATACCAGGCAAAAGCCGAGAAGTCGTGCGTGCTGATGTAGCGTAACAGCCCGCGTACCGCCCAGAATGCGGAAACAAAGGCGGCGACGAAGCCGACGACCCACATCCCGAGGTCGTCAAACGAGAGCAGTGCGCGTTCCTTGTAGAGTTGGTAGATCGTCGCCCCGATCAAGGTGGGGATCGCCAGGAAGAAGGAAAACTCGGTTGCGGCGCGGCGTGACAGGCCGAAGAACAAGCCACCAATGATCGTCGCTCCCGAACGCGACGTGCCCGGGATCAGCGCCAGCGCCTGTGCCAGACCGAGCTTGAGAGCGTCGAGCAGCGTCAAGTCATCGATCGACTCGATGCGGATGCGGTGCTCGCGCCGCTCTGCCCAGAGGATGACCAAGCCACCGACGATGAACGCCGTGGCCACCACCGGCGCGTTGAAGAGCGATGCCTTGATCGCCTTGCCGAACAGCAGGCCGATGATCGCCAGCGGCAGGAAAGCAACCAGCACGTTGAGAGCAAAACGCTGCGCCGCCCGGTCGCTCGGCAGGCCCAGCAGGACCTGGACGATCTTCGCCCGAAACTCCCAGCAGACGGCGAGTATGGCACCCGACTGGATGACGATCTCGAACAGTTTGCCGCGGTCGTCATTGAAATTGAGGAGGTCGCCGGCGAGAATCAGGTGGCCGGTCGAGGATACCGGCAGAAACTCGGTGACGCCTTCGACGATTCCGAGAATCAGAGCTTTCAGCAGGAGCAGGAGGTCCACAGCGGGCTTTCGACAAAACCCGCATTCTACCACTCAGGGTCGACTTGCCAGTTCCAGCGCCGACAGCCAGGCGATCGCCTGATGGCGGTTGTCACCGCACATCTCAGCCGAAGGCTGCAGGCCGGCGCAAAAAGCCGGCCGCTCGGGGCGACCCCACAGAGCACAGCGCCAGTCAGCCGTCAGACTGAGGCAGGGTTCACCGGCTGGCTTGCCGCAGGGGTGGCCGGGCATCGGCGTGGTGATCGACGGCGCGATGCAACAGGCACCACAATCCGGGCGGCAGTCACGCACAGGCGCCGTCAGCCGTTCCCGGTCGCCCGGCCTGCTCCGCCGAACGCCTGTCGGCCACACCGTCATCGACGGTGCCATAGCCGAGTCGGCGCGAGAGCGTCGCCGCGGCGTCGCGCGTCGCCTGCGCCATGGGACTGTCCCAGTCCAGGTCGAAGTTGCCGATGATGCCCAAACAGGTGATCGCGGCGACCATGCGACCGCCATGACCGAAAACCGGAGCACTGAAGCCGTTGATTCCCGGTGTCACGCTGCCCGAAGCGCGCGCGATACCATGGCGGCGGATTTCGTCGAGTTGCACCGTCAATGCCGACAGCACAGCGGCCGGCGCTGCATGCCGAAGCTCGGCGGTGGCCTGCACCTCGGCGTCGAGCATCTTCCGGAGATACGGCGAGCGATAGAAAGCGGCGAAAGCCAGACCCGTGGCCGATGACGTCAGGGGCATGACGACGCCGGTGCGCAGCGTGACGGTTACCGGGCCACCGGCCTCGACCCAGCGCACGCACGTCGCACCATGGTTGCCCCACATGGCGAGAGCAACCGTTTCGCCAATGTGTTCGCAGAGGTCGTCGAGCACCGGCCCGGCAAGCCGCACCGGGTCGAGGCGCGCCAGACTGGCGAGCCCCAGTTCCAGGGCAAACTCGCCAAGATCGTAGCGCCCGGTATTCGCATCCTGTTCGACGAGCCCCATGCGCATGAAGCTGACCAGGTAGCGATGCGCCTTGGCCGGCGGCATGCCGGCGTGGCGTGCCACGTCGCGCAGCATCATTGCGCGCCCGTGGGCGGCGAGCGCACGCAACAGCCGCGTGCCCACCTCGATCGACTGGATGCCTTGCCGCTGCTTGACGGGCGGCGTGCTGCTGGTGTCGGACATGGGACTGTCTCTATCGAGCGCCGCGATGGCGGCCTGGCTGCTTCGCTTCGCCTCAGGCCAGAGACTTCAGCGCCGCGTCGTAATCGGGCTCATTCTTGATCTCGGCAACCAATTCGCTGTGCAGCACTTTGTCATCGCCATCGAGAACGACCACCGCGCGAGCGGCGAGGCCGGCCAGTGGGCCGTCACTCAACGCCACGCCGTAGGCTTCGAGGAACTCGCGGCCGCGCATCGTGGACAGCGTGACGACTCGCTCGAGTCCCTCGGCACCGCAGAAGCGCGCCTGCGCAAAGGGCAGATCGGCGGAAACGCAGAGCACCACCGTATTGCTCAGCCCACTCGCTTTCTCGTTGAACTTGCGCACCGACGTTGCGCAGGTCGGCGTGTCAATGCTCGGAAAGATGTTCAGAACCTTGCGCTGGCCTGCAAAACTGCTCAACGAGACGTTGGCGAGATCCTTGCCGACCAGTGTGAAGGCAGGTGCCGTCTGGCCTTTTTCCGGAAGAATGCCGCCAACCTGAAACGGCTTGCCGCCGAGAGTCACTGTACTTGCCATGTTGATTCCTTATGGAGATTGAGAGATGGAGAGAGAATATCTGAAGGACCGAAGGCGCGGGTAGGCCGAGCTTGGGCATCGTTTTTCGGCCAAAGTTCGCCGAATCGGCGGATCTCGATCGATGGGCAGAGTGGCGGGGGCGGCGATGCCATGCGGACGGGCCATCCTCGTGCTGGCCCAGTCCGTGACCCGCCCCTTGGTTCCCCTTTTCTCGTCCACGAGCCGCAAACGCCTGCCGAAGGTGTCGGGAAACTTTACAGATCATGGCTGATGACTGAGGTCAGGTGCTCGCCGCACCGGCCAAGTGTCGTAAATGCGCTGATTTAACGACTTGAAAACCTCGACTTGGATCTTGGCACGAATATCGCTTGGCATCTTGCATGGTGCCATCTGCGGGCGGTGGCGACGGTGAAGTCGTGCCTCGGCGCGACGCGGACGGGCGAGGAGCCCTTGTTGCAGGTCACGGAATCAGAGGGAGGCACGAGAATGAAGGCATTGAGAGGTGTTCTGGCGGGAATGTTACTGGCCATTGGCGGCGCAGCGCACGCCGTGCCTTACCACTTTGTGGACTGGACCGCCGCCAATCCAGGTGCGGGGACGGCGTCCGGCACCATTACGCTACCGGACCTTTCGACGGTGACGGTCAGCTTCTCGGTTACCCAGGTCACCGGGGCTGCAGGCAGTTTCAAGTTCGCACAAACCTTCGGTGGGACCAACTACTGGAGCCCCAGCGCACCCTACATCAGTAGCCAGGTCGACAATGCGCCACCCGATTCGGACATCATTTCGTTGATCGGTGGCAGCTCGACGACGACCTACAAGCTCACCCTGTCCGAAGCGATCAAGGATCCGATCATGGACATCGTCAGCCTGGGACAACCCGGCTTTAACGTGACCTACGACTTCGACCGTCCTTTCGACATCGTCAGCCAGGGTGTCGGCTTCTGGGGGGGAGGTCCCACGGCACTCCAGGAGTTGCCCGGAGACGTGCTGCAGGGCGCGGAGGGGCATGGCACGATTCAGTTCATTGGTACGTTTGACTCGTTCTCCTGGACCGCACCGACATCCGAGGATTGGCACGGGTTCCAGTTTGGCATACGGACCACCGAGAAACTGGATCCCAGCGTTCCGGAGCCGGCCTCCCTTGCCCTGCTGGCGATCGGCTTTGCCGGACTGGCTGCCGCTCGTCGCCGCCGGACACGCTAAAGCGGACCATGCCGTCCCGGGGAAGCCTGGCGTTCTCGGCGTCCATGTCGACGATCCAGACTCCTCCGACCATTGCACGATCCTTGCATTTTTATCTGCGCTCGGTTCTAATCCAGTCTTCGCTTTCGTGACTTCGATCTGACGACGATGCTCTGCTTCGACCACATCCACGCTGCCTCATTTGCTGCGGCTGATGCTTCAGCCAGCCGTGCGGCAGGCCTTTCGGTAGTCGGTGTAGTACGCGTCGTACGCGTACTGACGCGTGCGCCGTCGAGGGCAGGAAGCTAGATCGCAACGCAGAAAGCGACAGAAGATTCCAGAAACCCCCGCCGGCACACGCCGAGCGGGGGTTTTGCTTTTCCGGACCACCGCCTGGCGACGCCGAAATCGGCAGTTCTTTTGAAGGAGAAACCCTTGCCCAAGCAAACACCCGAAACACTCACCGGAGCACAGATTGTCGTCCGCCTGCTTGAACGCCAGGGCGTTCGCACCGTTGCCGGCATTCCCGGCGGCGCGATTCTGCCGATTTATGACGCGCTCTCGAAGTCGGAGATCCACCATGTGCTGGCTCGGCACGAACAAGGCGGCGGCTTCATGGCGCAGGGGATGGCGCGCGCCACCGGCGTGCCAGCGGTATGCATGGCATCTTCTGGGCCTGGCGCCACCAACCTGCTGACGGCCATCGCCGATGCCAAACTCGATTCGATTCCGCTGGTGGCAATCACCGGCCAGGTACCGAAGCCGATGATCGGCACCGACGCTTTTCAGGAAGTCGACACCTATGGTCTGAGTATTCCGATCACCAAGCACAACTTCCTGGTCGGGTCGGCCGACGATCTGCTGACGGTCATTCCGCGTGCCTTCCGCATCGCCGCGTCGGGCCGCCCCGGACCGGTCCTGGTCGATATTCCCAAGGACGTTCAGAATCAGCTTGTCGACGTCGACGAATGGCCCGCCCCCGGTTGTGCGGATGTGGTGCCGCCGCCGGACGGCGAACTGATCGAACGTGCGGCAGCGATGATCAATGCCGCCGCGAAACCGGTTCTCTACCTCGGCGGCGGCGTCGTGCATTCGGGTGCTGCCGAAGCCGCCGTGGCACTCGCCCAGAAGGCCCGGCTGCCGACCGTAATGACCCTGATGGCGCTCGGCGCGATGCCGGTCGATCACGTCCTGTCGCTCGGTATGCTCGGCATGCATGGTGCGCGCTGCACCAATCTGGCGCTCGACGAGTGCGATCTGCTGATCGCCGTCGGCGCGCGCTTCGACGACCGGGCGACGGGCAAGGTCGCCGGTTTCTGTCCGCAGGCGAAGATCATACACATCGACATCGATCCGTCGGAACTCGACAAGATCAAGACGGCGCATGTCGGCATCGCCGGCGACGTGCGTACGGTCCTTGAACTGCTGCAGCCGGTCATCGAGTCGCCACAGCGCCACGCCTGGCTAGCGCGCGTCGCCAGCCTGAAGGCCGACCACCCGCTGCGCATGCCGGGGATCGACGACCCGCGCACCCCGTACGGGCTGATCCGTGCCGTTGCCAACTGTCTCGACGATGAGGCGACGATTACCACCGACGTCGGTCAACACCAGATGTGGGTCGCCCAGGCCTATCCCTTGCGCCGCCCCAGGCAGTGGCTGACGTCGGGAGGGCTTGGCACGATGGGCTTCGGCATGCCGGCGGCAATCGGCGCGTCGCTTGCCGAGCCGGAACGGACGGTGGTCTGTTTCACGGGCGACGGCAGCATCCTGATGAACATCCAGGAACTCGTCACCGCGGCCGAAGAGGACGTCAACGTGAAGATCGTGCTGATGAACAACTCCTCGCTGGGCCTCGTCTTCCAGCAGCAGACGATGTTCTACGGCGAACGCATCTACGCCTCGAAGTTCAAGGGCATGCCGGACTTCATTCGCGTCGCCGAGGGTTTCGGCGTGCCGGCCGTCGATCTCGACAAGGCGAGCGATCCTCTTGCCGCGCTGGCAGCCGCCTTGGCAACACGCGGCCCGATGCTGATCCATGCCAGCATCGCCATGCACGAGCAGGTATTGCCGATGGTGCCACCGGGTGCCGCCAACAAGGAAATGATCGGAGGCTGAACGATGAACTCGCTTACACGCACGGAAAACCAGGCACTCGCACGCACGGTACTCGAACTCGACGTGAACAACCACGCCGGCGTCATGTCGCACGTCGTCGGCCTGTTTTCGCGGCGCGCCTACAACGTCGAAGGCATTCTGGTGATGCCGGTGGGCAGCGGCGCCACCAGCCGTATCTGGCTGCTGGTCAATGAGGACGAACGCCTCGACCAGATGGTCAAGCAGGTGGAGAAGCTCGAGGATGTGCTGGCAGTGCGCCGGCATGGCGCCGAACACGAGGTTTTCGTACGGCTCGAGGAATTCTTCGTCTAGCTGCCGAGTGGCTACCGCATCAGCGAAGTCGCTGGTGCGGATCGAAACGGACAATGGTTCGCCCGTCGGCCATCTTGCGTGGCTGGGATTTCCACGCGTGCCCGTAGATCACCTCGTAGGTCGCCGGCAGGCGACCCTCGCGAGCGCACTGCGCGTACGCAGCGCGCGTCGCGGCCCACGTCGAGCGCCCGGTCAGGCCGCGGCGGCGCGCCTGCATCGCGCACGCCGAACCACTCCGGCGCAGATCGGCGAGCAGGTCGTCAAGACGCGCGTAGGTCATCGTCAGCACCTCCGCATCCATCACCGGATCCGTGAATCCACATTCAACCAGCATGTCGCCATAATCATGCATGTCGGTGAAGCGCTGCGTATGAACATAGCCATCGCCGAAGCTCGCACGCAGTTCCTTGAGCGTATCGGGTCCGAATGTCGAGAACATCAGCAGGCCGCCAACTTCGAGCAGGCGATTTGCCTCGCGAAATGCCGGCAGCGGGTCGTCGAGCCAGTGCAGCATCAGGTTCGACCACAGCAGACCGATCGACTGCGCTGGCAGCGGCAGTGCGCTCGCTTCGGCAGCCAGTAGCGGCGACCGATGGCTCCTCAGGAAGGGCAGCAACCAGCGCAAGCGCGAGTGCTGGCGCTGGCCCACACGCAGCATCGGCAGGCAGGGGTCGGCGCCGATGACGAGGGCGCCGGGGTAGCGTTCGTGCAGGGCCGTGAGGCTGGCACCCGTTCCGCAACCGAGATCGAGCACCCGTTGCGGCTCGATGCGTACGTAATCGAGCCGCTCCAGCATGCGCTTGCCGATCTCGCGCTGCAGCACCGCTGCTTCGTCGTAGCTCGCTGCCGCGCGCGCAAAGTTGCGCCGCACCTGGCGCCGATCAACGAACTGCGCCGGTGCGTTCATCAGCAACTAGATCGGCCGCAGCCCAAGCTTCTCGAACAGCGCTTCATCGCGATCGGCTTCCGGATTACCGGTAGTCAACAGTTTGTCGCCGTAGAAGATCGAATTCGCACCGGCCAGAAAACAAAGCGCCTGCAGTTCTTCGGCCATCGCCTGACGACCGGCGGACAGGCGCACGAAGCTCGCCGGCATGGTGATGCGGGCGGCGGCAATGGTGCGCACGAACTCGAAGTTGTCGATCGGCGCGAGTGCAGCCATCGGCGTGCCCGGAATCGGCACCAGGTTGTTGATCGGGACCGATTCCGGTGGCGGATTGAGGTTGGCCAACTGGACGATCAGGGCCGCCCGGTTGCGCCGCGACTCGCCCATGCCGATGATTCCCCCCGAGCAGACCTTGAGGCCGGCCTCGCGTACCTGGCCGAGCGTGTCGATGCGGTCCGCATGCTTGTGGGTGGTGATCACCTGCCCGTAGAACGAGGCATCGGTATCGAGGTTGTGGTTGTAGTAGTCGAGCCCGGCCTCCTTGAGTTCGTCGGCCTGACCCTCCTTGAGCATGCCCAGGGTCACGCAGGTCTGCAGACCGAGCCCCTTGACTGCCCGGATCATCTCGGTGACCTTGGCGAGGTCCTTGTCCTTCGGACCACGCCAGGCGGCGCCCATGCAGAAGCGCGAGGCGCCCTTGTCCTTGGCTGCCTGAGCGGCAGCGATGACTTCGTCGAGCGGCAGCAGTGCCTCGCGCTCGGTCCCGGTGGTGTAACGTGCGGCTTGCGAGCAATAGCCGCAATCCTCGGAACAACCACCGGTCTTGACCGAAAGAAGCGTCGAACGCTGAATCGCGTTGGCGTCGAAGTTTTCACGATGAACCTGCTGGGCGCGGTAGATCAGATCCATCAGTGGAAGTTGGTACAGCGCCTCGACTTCCGCGACGGTCCAGCGGGCGCTGTGCGTTGTCGGGGAACAGTCTTGGGCGAGGGTGGCGGCTTGCGGAATGGCGTTCATGAACTAGACCTATGGGTGGGATAATGTAGAGCCCGTCGGCAGGGATGGTTTGCGAGCACTTCAAGGATGACAATCTTAACTCAAAGCGCTGAGCTGGTCCGCAGATCGTGCAAGCGACTTCTGCCGCAGGACTGCCTGTTGTGTGGTGCGGCCAGCGGCACGACCCTGCTCTGCCCGGCCTGTGCGACGGATCTGCCGCGGCTTCCGGCGACGCGCTGTCCGCTCTGTGCCTTGCCGACTCCGGGTGGCAGTGTCTGCGGCCGATGCCTGACGGCACCGCCGCACTACGATGCCACCCTCGCCGTCTACCGCTACGCTTTCCCGATCGACAAGCTGGTGCAGGCTTTCAAGTACGGCCATCGCCTGGCGCTCGGCGCCTGGTTCGGCAGTCGGCTTGCCGAGCTGGCAAAGGACTTCCACGCCGACCTGATCGTCCCCATGCCGCTGCATCGGCTGCGACTTCGCGAAAGGGGCTTCAATCAGGCGCTCGAACTGGCACGCGCAGTCAGCCGATGCAGCCGGATTCCGATCGACGCCCGAACCTGCACCCGCATCCGGCAAACGGCCACGCAAGCCGACCTGCCTTGGCGCGAACGCGCCGGGAACGTCCGCGGCGCCTTCCACTGTGCGACGGACCTGACCGGCAAGCGGCTGGTGCTTGTCGATGACGTGATGACCACCGGCGCCTCGCTGAACGAACTGGCGCGAACCGTGAAACTGCATGGTGCCGTGGAGGTCACTCTGCTGACACTCGCGCGCGCCCTGCCTTCATGAGGAGACCCCTGCGGGCACACGAACGTCCCTTGCCGGCGATTCGGACGCCACCTCCGACGCGATAGACCACGCTGGCCGAATTCGCCGCTGCGGCGGCTCAGAGATACTCGAACTCGGCGATGTCGGCCCCGGGACTGCTCGCCGAGGCGGCGAAGGAAATGATGCCGCTACCGCGAAGAACGAACTCCTCGCGCCGAACCAGCAACTCGGGCCCGCCGCTGATGGTCACGAAGGTGCCATTGGTGCTCAGATCACTGAGGACGAAGAAGTCGCCTCGTCGCTCGATTCTTGCGTGATGACGGGAAGCGCGCCGATCGCGGACGGTGACGTCGCAGCCGGAGTCGCGACCCATGAGCAACTTCGGCCGGATCCGGTCGAGCAGCTTGACCTGCCCCGCGTAGCGTAGACAAAGCCGCGGATCCCTCTCGCTCGGCGCCTCCGCTGCGGACTCGACGATCGCCCGATAGCCCGGGTTCCGGGGCTCCAGCCAGAGCACTTCAAAGACCCGCTGGTCGGTAAACTGCCCCTTGACCGACAAGGAGTCCAAACAGCGCGTCGACGACTGCAGCGGCACAGACAACAGGGCCTGCGTTTCCGCGGTGGCCAGGACCTGCCCTGGCTTGGCCAGTCCCGCCAGACACTCTGCCGTATTGACGCAACCGCCGACGCCCTCGCCGATCACCTCGCCGTGGTGAAAGCCGGCACGGATAGCCAGCTTGACGCCGGAAACCGGCGGCAAGTCGGCTATCCGTCTCTGCATGGCAATCGCCGCCTGGCAGGCATCGTCGGCATGCTCGAAGAGTGCCGTGATGTCATCGCGGGTAGTTCGCACGATTCGCCCGCGAAAGCCATCGACACCCCGCAAGACTCGCTTCATGCAACGGTCGACGGCGTGCAAGGCCTCGGCGCCGCCAAGTTTGTCGAACAGACGGGCACTCCCCGACACGCTGACGAACAGTGCCGACAGCATCCCTTCCTCACTGCTCATGAAGCCGACTCCCCGTGTTGCGTTTGCCGGTCGTGCCACCACCCATGACGCGTAGGCCCGAGCATTCTGCTCATGCTTTCGCCACCTGCAGCGGAAAAACGTGCGACGTGTGCGGCGGCGTGCCGAACCATGGCGCGTCGAAGAGTGCATCGGCGGCAGCCGGCACCGTTTCACCGCCGACGCGCAGGCCCTTGAAGTCGAACAGGGTCTGGTCGGCAAGGTGTGAGGGGACAACCTTCTGCAGCGCCGAAAACACGACATCCGTGCGTCCCGGATAACGCTGGTCCCAGTCGGCCATCATCTCGCGGATCTTCTGGCGCTGCAGATTGTCCTGCGAGCCGCAGAGGTTGCAGGGAATGATCGGATACTCCATGCCGCGCGCGAAGCGGGCGATGTCGCTCTCACGACAATAGGCGAGCGGCCGGATGACGACATGACAGCCGTCGTCGGTGCGCAGCTTGGGCGGCATCGCCTTGAGTTGCCCGCCGAAGAACAGATTCAGGAACAGGGTATGGACAATGTCATCGCGATGATGACCGAGTGCTATCTTGTTGGCGCCAAGCTCTTTCGCGGTACGGTAAATGACGCCGCGACGCAGCCGGGAACAGAGAGAGCACGTCGTCTTGCCCTCCGGAATCTTGTCCTTGACCACGGCGTACGTGTCCTGCTCGACGATGCGGTAGTCGACACCGATCTTCGCCAGATAGTCGGGCAACACCTCGGCCGGAAAACCTGGCTGCTTCTGGTCGAGATTCATCGCAATGACGCGAAAATTCACTGGGGCGCGCTCACGCAAGGCGATCAGCAGCGACAGCAGGGTGTGCGAATCTTTGCCGCCGGACACGCACACGAGGACGGTATCGCCGTCCTCGATCATCCCGTAGTCGGCGATCGCCTTGCCGACGTTGCTCTCAAGGCGCTTCTTCAGACGCAGCAGGGTGTTCGACAGTTGCACCGGGTTCCTCTCAAACGAATGACGGGTCAGAGATGCGCGGTGCGACCGCCATCGACGTTGATCACCTGGCCAGTCACGTAGACGGCATCGACAAGCAGGTAGCGGACCGCTCGGGCAATGTCCTGAGGGGAACCGGGACGCTGCAACAAGGTGTGCGCGACGATCTCCGCGCGCGCCGCACTATCGAAAGCGCCCGTCTCGGGCCACAGGATCGGCCCCGGGGCAACGGCGTTTACCCGCACTCGCGGCGCCAGTTCGATTGCCAGCGCACGCGTCAGTCCCAGCAGGGCGGCCTTGGCTGCGCAATACAGGGAATAGCCCGCGAGCGGTCGTTCCGCATGAATGTCGGTAATGTTGACCACGGCGCCGTGGGCGGCCAACAGGTGCGGAGCTGCCGCCTGGGTCAGAAACAACGGTGCCTTGAAGTTGGTACCCACGAGGTCATCCCAGGCTGCCGGATCAATGCTGCCGAAGCGCGTCGAAAAAAAACTCGAGGCATTGTTGACCAACGCATCGAGGCTACCGAAACGCGCGACGGTATCGGCCACCAGTTGCGGCAAGGTGTCGATGGCCAGCAGATCCGCTTGCACGCAAGCCGCCGAATCGGGCCTGAGCGCATTCAGTTCGGCCACCAGCGCCTCGGCTTCTCCGGAAGCCTTCCGGTAGTGCAGCATGACCCGCGCTCCGGCAGTGTGCATCTCGCGCGCGACCGCCGAGCCGAGCCGCCTGGCGGCGCCGGTCACCAATATCGTTTTCCCCTCCATCGCAAGTTCCAGGCCAGCACCAGCGCTGATTTTAACGGATTCCTGCCACCGACTCGGGGAAAAACAGTTCTTTCGGCCGCCAGCGCAGTAAACTGACAGGGGAATCGACAACAGCGACAACAGGGAGATCGTTCATGAGCAAGCCGGACCAGCCACTCGACGCCGACGAACTGATGGACCTGGCCGAACGCGCCGCGCAGCTTCCGGCAACCGAGGCCGAATGGGTAGGGCGCCTGTTTCAGGAAGTGTTGCGCGCACGCACGCACGAGACCGAATTGCAGGCGCAGCAAGTCAGCGCGCCGCGCGAGGCCCAGCCAAGCGGCGATGAACTCGACGACCGCCTGGTGCAGGTCGCCATCGACACCGCCGAGTGGCTGCGCACACTCTGGGATGTCGGCTACATGGGAGCCGGAAGCTTTCGCTCGCAGCCGCGCTCGGCCTTCCCGAGCATCGATCTGGAAGACATCCGAAAATCCTCACTGTTCGCCCGCATTCGCCAGGGCAAGCACGCCTTGCCTTTCCCACCGCCCACCCGCCAAGGCCTGCCGTGGCATGCGCTGCTCGACGACAACGGACAAACCCATGCGGTCACCGCCGAGGTAATTCGCGACGGGGTCGGCCCGCCACTCGGTGCGATCATCGAAGGCTGTGCCGAATGGGACGTCATCGAGGAGGTGGTGGACGGTCAGGAATACGTCGTCCAGCATCAAGGGAAGGGGCCGACCTACCGCCTCTGCGTAAGTGGTGCCGCGACTGCCGAGCTGTGTCGTGAGCCGCCGACGTCGACGCGCACGATCCACCTGGAGGGACGCAGCGGCTTCCACAGCTACACTCTCGAGTGGCCGGAGGCCGACGGCAGCCAGATCTTCGTGACCCTGCGCGCCGCGACCTGGGAGCGCGCGGAGTCCGAGGCCGAGCGTTGGCTGGCGAACACGCACCCCGAACTGTACGGACAGATCCGTTTTGAACGCTGCGAGGACTGACCGGCGATCGGCAACGCCGCCAAGCCGCCGCACCGGAAGTCAGGCTGCTTCGCCCGCGCCATGCTGAGCCACGCCAGCCAGGCCGCGCTATCGTTGCCCCTGCCGACAGCCGACGGACTCGCTTTCAGCCGCGCCCTCAGCCAGCACATCTCGACCGAGATCGCCGCTGGCGACGGCTGGATCGGTTTCGATCGGTTCATGAGTCTGGCTCTCTACGCACCAGGCATGGGCTACTATTCCGGCGGCGCGCACAAATTCGGCCCGGCGGGAGACTTCGTGACGGCCCCCGAGATCTGCCCGGCTTTTGCTCAGACGCTAGGGGCCCAGGCTGCACAGATCCTCGTACTCAGCGCGCCACGAATAATCGAGGTTGGAGCCGGAACCGGCGAGTTCGCGGCCGACCTTCTGCTCGAACTCGAACGGCGTGGCGCGCTACCCGACAGCTACGCCATTCTCGACCTGTCCGGCGAACTGCGGGCGAGACAACAGGCAACCCTCGCTCGCCGCACCCCGCACCTGCTGCCACGCGTGCGCTGGCTGGAGCGCCTGCCGGAACGCTTCGACGGCCTCGTGCTGGCCAATGAAGTCCTCGACGCCATGCCTGCGCACCTTGTGCTCTGGGGTCCGACGCACATCGCCGAACGTGGCGTCGGCGTTGACGAAGGGCGCTTCGTCTGGCGGGACCGCCCGGCAAGCGGCCCGCTGCTCGGGCGCGCCAAGGTACTGGCCGGCGAATGCGAGATTGCACCCGGCTACCTGAGTGAAATCTCGTTGACCGCGCCGGCCTGGATTACGGAGTGGGCAGGCATACTCGGACAAGGAGCGCTGCTCCTGATCGACTACGGTTTCCCACGGCACGAGTATTACCATCCGCAACGCAGCGCGGGAACCCTGATGTGCCATTACCGCCACCGTTCCCACACGGACCCGTTTTACCTACCCGGTCTGCAAGACATCACGACGCACGTCGACTTCACGGGAATCGTCGAGGCCGGCTGCCAGGCGGGCCTGGAGCTGCTCGGCTACACCACGCAGTCGAGCTTCCTCTTCAACTGCGGCTTGACCGAAATCCTGTCGCGCACGCCTGTTGGCGACGCGCTGCGCTACCTGCCTCTGGCCAACGCCGTACAGAAACTGGTCTCACCGGCCGAAATGGGAGAGATCTTCAAGGTAATCGCCCTCGGCAAGGGCATCAGCCAACCGCTGCTGGGCTTCGCTACCGGTGACCGCAGCGCCACGCTCTAGCGCAGACCCAACGCCCCAGCCGTTGCAAGGCCTGCCGACAAGCCCTGCCTGACGGCCGCCACTCGCGCCTCATGCAGGCGGGCAGGGATGCTCGCCGGATCGGTACAGCCGCGGACTATCGCCGCAGCATCGACGGCACCAGCCTGCGCCAGGGCCTGGCGCAGCAGTGCCGGCGCCGTATAGGCGATCTCCTGCCAACCGAGTCGACCATGGTAGTCGCAGGCACAGGCTTCGAGAAGCTGCTCGAAACGGCCCGGCCGGCGAACGGCGTCGGTCGCCTCGAGAAGCCTGACGATCGCGGCTGCACCCAGCTCCGCGGCCCGGTGGACCTTGCCGTGATGACGCGCGACGAGCACCGCCAGGTCGCGACATTCCACCGGCACCTTGAGGCGCACGCACACCTGGCCAACCAGTTCGACGCTGCGTTCTTCGTGGCCCGGATGACGCGGCAGATCGCCGTCGGGCGTTGTCCCCTTGCCAAGATCGTGTACCAGCACGGCAAAGCGCACCGGCAGCGCACAGCTCCTTTGTGCGGACTGATCGATTACCATCATCACATGGATGCCGGTATCCACTTCGGGATGGTAGTCGGCGCGCTGGGGGACGCCCCAGAGACGGTCGAGTTCCGGCAGCAGGCGCGCCAGGGCGCCGCATTCGCGCAGGATCTCGAACATGCGCGAAGGTCGGGTTTCCATCAGACCTCTCGCAACTTCCTGCCAGACGCGCTCGGCCACCAGATGATCGAGCTCGCCGCCGGCGACCATCAGGCGCATCAGCGCGACAGTCTCGGGCGCGACGACGAAGTCGCTGAAGCGGGCGGCGAAGCGGGCGATCCGGAGAACCCGCACGGGGTCCTCGACGAAAGCCGGGCCGACATGGCGGAGGACACGCCGAGACAGATCGTCGATGCCGTGGTAGGGGTCAAGCAGCGAACCATCGGCGGCGCGCGCTATGGCGTTGATGGTCAGGTCGCGACGCGCCAGGTCCTCGGCCAGGCTGACTTCGGGAGCAGCGCGAAAGGCAAATCCCCGGTAGCCAGGCCCGGTCTTGCGCTCGGTGCGCGCCAGCGCATACTCCTCGTGGGTGGACGGGTGCAGGAAGACCGGAAAGTCCTTGCCGACGGGCCGGAAGCCTCTGGCCAGCATCTCTTCGGGGGACGCCCCGACGACCACGTAGTCACGATCCTTGACCGGCAGGCCGAGCAGTTCGTCGCGAACCGCCCCACCGACGGTAAAGATCTGCATCGAGGAGCCTGGGAGCTTGCGGCGGCCCGAAACTTCGCTCAGCGACCGGCCCGATAACGATAACGGTCGAGGCGAAGCTGGATCATCTCGTCCGGCGACAGATAGCCTGGCGCCACCGCTTCGAGTGGCGTGGGCTGCCAGCCGGGATAGTCGTGCGAGCCATCGGTAACGCTATCAAGCTCCATCGAGCGCAGGTTGTCGGGCGACAGCGGCGGATTCGGCAGCAGCCACATCAGACCGGCCTGCAGGTAGGCCCAGCCGCCGGTACCGAGATCAATGACTCGACGCTGCTTGCCGACCAGATGCGCGGTGTAGTCGACCATCTCGCGCAGGGTATAGACCTTCGGCCCGCACAGCTCGTAGGTCTGACCGAAGGTGGCGCCATTGGTCAGCGAATCGGCAAAGGCTCGCGCCACGTCGCCGACATAGACCGGCTGGAAACGCGCCGAGCCGCCGCCGAGAGGCAGCACCGGAAAAAGGCGCAGCAGCTTGGCAAACATGTTGAGAAACGCGTCATCGGGTCCGAAAATCACCGATGGCCGGAACATGGTAACGTCCAATTCGTTCATGGCCGACCGGACGGCCGCTTCGCCGTCACCCTTCGAGCGCAGATACTCCGATGGCGCATTGATGCCTGCCCTGAGCGCGCTCATGTGCACCAGACGACGAACCCCGTTCTCGCGCATGGCGGCGATGATCTTTTTCGGCAGATCGACGTGCGCTGCCTGGAAACCCCTGCCATAGGGCAGGCGCGAATCCGTGTCATGGAGAACGCCGACCAGATTGATCACCGCGTCGTGGCCCTGCACCAGCTGCGCAAGGACTTGCGGATCATGAATGTTGGCCTCGACCATACTGACGGTCGGCAGCATGATCAGCTTCTTGGTGTTCTCGCGGCGGCGGGTCGGTATCGTCACCCGGACGCCGCGTTCGGAAAGGCAGCTGGCAATCCAGCCGCCGACAAAACCACTGCCGCCGATCAACAACACGTTCTCGAGTTCCATAGCGCCCTGCCGATTGAATGAGTGTCGGAAAACCGTCATTCTAAGGCAAATCCTCGCCCTTCGCCTCGCCGCCGGTGCGTGGTGCGATGACGCCGAGCCGGCTCTTGATGGTCTGCGGCTTGCCGTCGAACAAGGCGGCGTAGTAAACGGAGTTGCTCATCACTTTCTTCACGTAGTCGCGCGTTTCGTTGAAGGGAATGGTTTCGGCGTAGATCGCGCCCTCCATGGGCCGATCGGCCCGCCATCTGCGTGCGCGTCCCGGGCCGGCGTTGTACGCCGCCGACGCCAGCACCGGATGGTTGTCGAGACTCTCGAGAACCAGACGCATATAGGTGGTGCCGAGCAACACGTTGGTCTCCGTGTCATTGACCCGGCTCTGCTGGAAGTCCTTGAGCCCGATCTTGTTGGCCACCCACTTCGCGGTAGCCGGCATCAGCTGCATCAGACCGGAGGCGCCGACCGAGGAGCGCGCGCTGGTGACGAAGCGGCTTTCCTGACGCATCAGGCCATACACCCAGGCATCGTCGAGGACCTGATTGCGCGCTGCCGGGCGGACCTGATCGGCATACGGCGCCAGGTAGCGCAGCGAGTAGTCGTGTTCAGTGCGCGTGCGGTCGGCCGCGGCGATCGCACGGTCGTACATGCCGGCGCGCTGCGCGATATCGGATGCTGCCAGCAGTTCCCGATCGCTCATTCCGCGCAGGCTCCAGTTCCATTCCTTGACCCCTTCCGTACGCAGGTTGAGGCGAAAGAACGCCAGCGCTCGCTGCACGCCGGGATTGGCGGTGACCTGCAGCAGTTCTTCCCGGCTTGGCGGTGACGCCTTGGGCGGCGTCGTCGTCGTGCGGCCGAGTTCATCATTGGCCAGGTTACCGTAGAAATCGGGCTGTCCAGCGATCTTCGCGAACAGCGCATTGGCTTCGTCGAGCCTTCCGCCGGCGCGGTAGGCTCGACCCAGCCAATAGACCCACGCCGGCTGCGCGGCCAGGGCCGGCGGCATCTTCTCGATGGTGGCGCGGACGCTACCCCAGTCGTGCACACGCAGGGCAGCACGCACTTTCCACTGCGCCACTTCGTCGGAAAGCGGCGCCTCGCCGGCCTGACGGTACCATTCCATCGCCTCCGGCAGGTGCCGCTGCGCCGCCTGCCAACCGATCTGGCCCCACGCCCAAGCCTTTTCGCCGGCGTTCAGCGACGCTGAGATGCGGCTCAACTGATCCGCCGCCATGCGCGGATCGTTGCGCGCGACGCGCTGGATTGCCAGCACCGCCAGTTCGCGCTGCATACGACTGCCGGCAAGATCGCTCGGCAACCTGGTGAGCCAGGGCAGCGGCGCATCGGCCACCATCTGCGCCACTTTCTTGTCCGGTGTCTGGCTCGGCGGCAGGTAGTTCATGCTGTAGATGGCGGCGGCGATCTTGTTGGCCTCGAACTGACGCCGGATACGCGCCCAGACGGCATCGGCGAGCACGCGCTTCTCGACGATCAGCGCTTCGAGAAGCGGGTAGCAGGGCTCCGGTGGCTCGATGAGAGTGAGCCACAGCGGCAAGGCGTCGTCGAGCGCAGACGCGTCGCCCTGTGCCCGCCGGCTCTGCAGCGCATAGCAGGCGAGATCCTGGTCGGGCTGCGCCAGTCGCGGATACTCGACGTCAAACGCCGCCCACTGCTGCCTCTTGCCCTGTAGGCGCAGCCAGTCGACGCGCAGCCTTTCGCCGACGTAGGTGTTCTCGTGCCGGGCCAGGAAGGCGGCAACGCTCGTCGCATCGGTGTCCTTGAGATCGAGGAGTAGTCGCCAGTAGTCGACGTAGGCTTCGAGTTCGTAACCCGGCGGCGTCGATGCCAGGCGCTCGAGCCTGGCCTTGTCGCCAGCGCGGAACGCATCGCGCGCGGCCAGGAACTGCTCGTCGGCAGTCAGCGCAAGAGCAGCGAGGTGCACGCCAAGCAGGGAGATGAAGAGCCCAAAGACGGTGTAGCGATGCTTCATGGTAAGCTGGAATCTCCGAAAAAATCGATTTTGAGCATATCACATGGCCCCCGACTTGGCGCCTGGAATCCGTCCCGGAAGTTCCTCCGGCAGCGACCCTGGAGAGCGTCGCGCGCTGCGCCGGGCGCTGCTCGAGCGCCGACTGGCCCTGCCGACCGCCGACTGGGCGAGCTATTCGAGCCGCGTCTGCGCCCATCTGGAGGCTGGTTTTCCGCAACTCGCCACAATGGCAGTGGGTTTCTGCTGGCCGCAGAAGCAGGAGCCGGATCTCCGGCCGCTCATCGAAAGGTGGGCCGTCGCGGCCAGAAAGGGATTTCGCGCGCTGCTGCCGGTGGTGCTCGCGGAGAACCGGCCACTGGCCTTTCGCGCCTGGTCTCCAGACACCGTGATGCTCGCCGACCGCTATGGAATCCCGACGCCGGCTACCGGCGAGTTCCTGATCCCGGAGGCGCTTCTGCTGCCGGTGAATGGCTTCGACGCGGCCGGCTATCGCATCGGCTACGGCGGCGGCTACTTCGACCGCACGCTGGCTGCGCTCCACCCGCGCCCACTGGCCATCGGCGTCGGCTTCGAACTGGCGCGCCTCGATTCGATCGGCCCCGAGCCGCACGACCAGGTGCTCGACGCCATGGTCACCGAGGCGGGACTCTTTCGCCCCGCCCGCCCGACGACGTGAGGGTCGCCAGCGGCACAGCCTGCCGGCCTGGTGCGTCGGGCGGACACACGCATTTCGGGACGCTGATGCCCGCTGGCGAGTCGCGACGCTAGGCCAGGAACAGCCTGTAAGCGGGGTTGTCGGTTTCGTTCCAGTGCGCGTAGCCGAGAGTTTTCAGAAAGACCTCGAAGTCATCCAGTTCGTCCGGTGGCACCTGCATGCCGACGAGGACGCGGCCGTAGTCCGCTCCATGATTGCGATAGTGGAACAGGCTGATGTTCCAACCGGCGCTCATTCGGTTGAGGAAGTTCATCAATGCACCCGGGCGTTCGGGAAACTCGAAGCGGTAAACGATCTCGTTGGTGATCTGCGGCGAGCGTCCACCCACGAGGTGCCGAACGTGGCCCTTGGCCATTTCGTCGTCGGTCAGGTCGAGCGTCGGATAATCGTGCCGGCGCAGGTGATCGAGGAGTCTGACCGACTCGGCGCGCGAAGCCACCTGAACGCCGACGAAGATGTGTGCGGCACGCTGGTCGTTGTAGCGGTAATTGAACTCGGTGACGTTGCGCGCACCGATCAGCGACAGGAATTGCCGGTAGGCGCCAGGCTTCTCGGGCAAGGTAACGGCGAAAACCGCCTCCCGCTGCTCGCCGATCTCGGCGCGCTCGGCCACGAAGCGTAGACGATCGAAGTTGAGGTTGGCACCGGAAGCCGTGGCGACCAGTGTCCTGTCCTTGAGCCGGTGGCTGGCCGCGTAGGCCTTGGCGCCGGCGACGGCAAGCGCGCCGGCTGGTTCGAGCACTGCCCGCGTATCCTCGAAAACATCCTTGATCGCCGCGCAAATGGCGTCGGTGTCGACCAGAACCATTTCATCGACATACATCTGACAGAGGCGAAAGGTTTCCTCGCCGACGTACTTGACCGCCGCCCCATCGGCAAACAGCCCGACGTGCTCCAGTCTGACGCGCTTGCCGGCGTTCAACGAACGCGCCATGGCATCGGCGTCGGCAGCCTCGACACCGATGATCCTGGTTTCCGGCCGCAGACGCTTGATGTAGGCAGCGACGCCGGAAATCAGGCCGCCGCCGCCAACGCAACAGAAGACGGCATGAATCGGCTGCGCGTGCTGGCGCAGGATTTCCATGCCGATCGTACCCTGCCCGGCGATCACCTCCGGATCGTCGAAAGGATGCACGAAAGTCAGCTTCTCGGTTTTCTCGAGTTCGAGTGCGTGCGTGTAGGCGTCGTCGTAGGACTCGCCCGCCAGGATCACCTCGGCGCCTCGCGCCTGCACCGCCTGCACCTTGATCTGCGGCGTCGTCGTCGGCATCACGATCACCGCCCGGCAACCCACCTTGTTCGCGGCCAGGGCGACGCCCTGCGCATGATTCCCGGCGGACGCGCAGATTACCCCGCGCTTGAGCTTTTCTTTTGAGAGGTGAACGATCTTGTTGTAGGCGCCGCGCAGCTTGAACGAGAAGACCGGCTGCAGGTCCTCGCGTTTCAACAGGACGCGGTTACCGATCCGCGCGGAGAGGCCCGGCGCGAAGTCGAGAGGCGTTTCGATGGCGACGTCGTAAACCCGCGCGTTGAGTATTCTCTCGAGGTAATCCGTGTGCATGGTGGCGGACAGAGGGGGCTTCGGAGCCGGCGATTCTAGCAGCCTAGGCGACACCTGGCGTTCGTGAGTCGGGCCAGGCGACCCGCCTCACGACCATGCAGGAACCTACCAGTTGGTTTCCCGCTCGGGGGTAGCCGTGATCTTGTGGATCGACAGGTCAGCGCCGTTGTATTCCTGTTCCTGATCGAGCCGCAGTCCGACGGCACCTTTCAGCAGCCCGTAGACCAGGCAACTGCCGATCAGGGCAATGGCGATCGCCATGCCGGTCATCAACAGCTGCGGCATCAAGGCGACGCCACCGATGCCGCCAAGCGCCTTGCTGCCGAAGATCCCGGCGGCGATGCCGCCCCAGGCGCCACAGAGCCCATGCAGCGGCCAGACACCGAGCACATCGTCGATCTTCCAGCGGTTCTGAGTCAGCGTGAACATCATCACGAACATGCCGCCCGCGACACCCCCGACGATCAGCGCACCGATCGGGTGCATCACGTCGGAGCCGGCGCAGACCGCGACGAGACCGGCGAGCGGTCCGTTGTGCACGAAACCGGGGTCGTTCCTGCCGGCGACCATGGCGACCAGCGTGCCGCCGACCATGGCCATCAGCGAATTCATCGCCACCAGGCCGGAGATCTTGTCGATCGTCTGCGCACTCATGACGTTGAAACCGAACCAGCCGACGGTCAGAATCCAGGCGCCCAACGCCAGGAAGGGGATCGATGATGGCGGGTGTGCCGAAACCCGCCCTTCCTTCGTGTATCTCCCGTAGCGGGCGCCGAGTAGGACGACGGCGGGCAGGGCGATCCAGCCGCCCATCGCATGCACGACGACCGACCCGGCGAAGTCATGGAACTCCTCACCATAGTTGGCCTTTAGCCACGCCTGGACGCCAAACGCCTGATTCCAGGCAATTCCCTCGAAGAGCGGGTAGATGAAGCCGACGATCAGGAAGGTCGCCGCCAGTTGCGGGTAGAACCTGGCCCGCTCGGCGATGCCGCCCGAAACGATAGCCGGAATCGCCGCCGCGAAGGTCAGCAGAAAAAAGAACTTGGTCAGTTCGAAGCCATTCTTCTGCACCAGCGTCTCGGCACCGGCGAAGAAGTTGACACCGTAGGCGATGCTGTAGCCGACGAAGAAGTAGGCGATCGTCGATACCGAGAAGTCGGTGAGGATCTTCACCAGCGCATTGACCTGGCTCTTCTTGCGGACCGTGCCCAGTTCGAGGAAGGCAAAGCCCGAATGCATCGCCAGCACCATGATGCCACCGAGCAGGATGAAGAGAACGTCGCTACCAGACTTGAGTGCTTCCATGGCTCCCCCTGAAATTTTCGTCGAAGCCATCAAGCAATCTTCAGGCCAGCATTAGATGGTGCAGTGATTCAATGACTTGCGCTCCATCAAGGGGAATTTATGCACCACAACCGGGCATTTTCGCGCCGATTGCACCAGGACAGGGCCATACGCACCACTTTGTGCTGCGTTCAGGCTATTCTGGTGCAGCGCCGGGCGGCAGGAGCACCCACATCTGCCCTTGCTGTTTCATGCGCCCGGCCTGCATGCCGGCCTGCGCACCGAAGCCCCAGAACAGGTCGGCGCGTACGACGCCACGAATCGCGCCGCCGGTATCCTGGGCCAGAACCAGACGACGCAAGGGTGTCGTCGACGCCGGTAGGCTGGTCGACAGGAACACGGGGGCGCCCAGCGGCACGTGCCGAGGATCGACGGCGATGCTGCGCTCGGGAGTCAGCGGCACGCCGAGAGCTCCGCTCGGGCCTTCGGCAGCGCCATTCTGGCCGCTCTTGATCGCTTGTTCGCGGAAGAAGACGTAACTCGGGTTGGCGTTCAGCAGCTCACCGACGCGCGCCGGATTCGCCCGCGCCCACTGTTTGATCCCTTGCATCGACACCTGGTCGAGAGTCAGTTCGCCGCGGTCGACAAGCACGCGGCCGATCGACTGGTACGGGTGACCGTTCTGGTCGGCGTAGGCGAGGCGCGTCATGCTGCCGTCGGGGAGTTTGACTCGCCCCGAGCCCTGCACCTGCAGGAAGAAGAGTTCGACCGGATCATCGACCCATAGCAACGCGCGATCGGGGCTGTCCTTTTCCCGGCTGGTGATCTCGGCGCGCGAGTAGTAGGGGACGACCTTGTTGCCGTCGAGACGACCGCGCAGGCGCATGTTCTTGAGCTCGGGGAGGACCGCGCCCAGATCGATGGTCAGCAAGTCGGTGGGGACGCCGAGCACGGGCTGCAGGTAAGGCTTGCCGCGTGTCCGCGCGCCGCGCAGCAGCGGCTCGTAGTAGCCGGTGACCAGGCCACCCGTACTGCCATCCGAGTTGGTCAGCAACCAGGGCTGCAGACGCGCTTCCAGGAAGCGGCGGATGGTGGTGGTGGACGGACTCGTGAGACCCTTTGCCTCGTCGCAGGCGGTCTTCCATTGCGGCCACTGCGGTCGGCTGGCAAGCGCGCGGCACGATAGCAGGAAGGCAGGCCACGCGGCCGCCAGATCGTCGTCACCCCATCCCGGAAGTTCGCTCCAGCGGGCGGCCTGTAGCAGCCTCGCCGACGGCGGTGACGTTGTCGTCGCCGCCGGCTGCGCCTGTGTGCCGCATGGCGGGCAGGCCGGGCAGGCTGGACAGGCGGCGGGAACCTCGCGGGTGCCGTTGGTACCGCCGCAGGCGGTGAGCAGCGCGGTAAGCAGCGCGGTGGCGAGGAGGCGCCGTGATTGGCTTTTGGGCATGGTTTTGGCTAGAGTGTCGGGTTCGTCAACCCGCGAAGTATACTGTCCGATGAGCGACCCATTCCGGCAACTTGCGAGCTTTCTCGCCCGCGCCGAACAACTTCTCGAGCGTATCGAGCCCTTGCTGCCGCCCGCTTCGCCGCTTCCCGAGTGGCACCTGGCCAGCGCGTTCCGCTGGCGCACACGCCGCGGTGTGGGCTACCTGCAGCCGATCGCGAGATTGCCGGCGATCCGCCTCGCCGACCTGCAGGACATCGACGAGCAGAAGGCGCGGATCGACACCAACACGCGCCATTTTGTCGCCGGCCAGCCGGCGAACAACGTGCTGCTCACCGGCGCGCGTGGATCGGGCAAGTCGTCACTGATCAAGGCCCTGCTCAACGAATATGCGGCCAATGGCCTGCGCGTCATCGAGGTCGAGAAGGGCGACCTGACCGACCTGCCCGACATCGTCGAATTGACCGAAGGGCGCCCCGAGCGCTTCATCATTTTCTGCGACGACCTCTCGTTCGACGCCGGCGATGCGCGCTACAAGGCGCTGAAGGTCGTGCTCGACGGTTCGCTCGCGGCGCCGCCCGAGAATGTCCTGATCTACGCCACTTCCAACCGCCGACATCTGATGCCCGAGTACTTCGCCGAGAACCTGGAGAGCCGGCGCGTCGGCGAGGAGATCCATCCGGGAGAGGCGATCGAGGAGAAGATCTCGTTGTCGGAGCGCTTCGGGCTGTGGATTTCCTTCTATCCCTTCGACCAGGACGCGTATCTCAACATCGTCGCCCACTGGCTGAAAGCCTTCGGCTGTCGCCACGACGACATCGCGGCTGCCGAGCGCGACGCGCTCAACTGGGCGCTCGAACGTGGTTCGCGCAGCGGCCGTGTCGCCTGGCAGTTCGCCAGGGACTGGGCGGGTCGACACAGCGGCGTGCTGCCGGTACGTCCGCGACGGCAGCGCACGAAGGCGGCGCCTACCGACGCTGCCAGTGCTACGCGCAAGCGCCCGGGGAATGCACCTTGAGTCAGCGGCCGTGCGCAACGTCGAGAAGGAGCGGCAAATGAACGTGGTTGGCGAGGGTGCGACCCCGATCACGGAGGTCGCGGCCGCCGTCCTGCTCCGCGGCGATCCGGCGACGCCGGAGTTCCTGCTTGCCCAGCGCCCCGTCGGCAAGGTCTACGCGGGCTATTGGGAGTTTCCCGGCGGCAAGGTCGAGGCGGGCGAAACAACGCGCGCGGCGCTGGTGCGCGAACTGCAGGAAGAACTCGGCGTCACCGTCGACCAGGCCTGGCCATGGGTCTGCTGCGAGTTCACCTATCCACACGCAAGGGTTCGTCTGCGTTTCTTCCGCGTCACCTCGTGGCACGGCGAGATTGCACCGATCGAGCACAGCGGCTTCGTCTGGTCGAAGGTCGGCGCGGCGGCGAGTGTGGCACCGATCCTGCCGGCCAATGGCCCGATCCTGCGTGCGCTGGCACTGCCGCCGGTCTACGCGCTCAGCCATGCCGAGGAGCGGGGAGTGGAGGCGGAACTGACGCGGCTCGCGCACGCCCTGTCATCAGGGCTGCGCCTGATCCAGGTGCGCGACAAGACGCTGCCGCGAGCACAGCGCAGGCACTTCGCGCACATGGTCGTGACCTTGGCGCGGGGCTTTGCCGGTGCCTGCGTTCTGGTCAACGACGATCCTGAACTGGCACGCACCGTCAGCGCCGACGGGCTCCACCTGTCCTCGAGGCGGCTCTGGGAGATCGACCGGCGACCTGATTTCGATCGTGTCGCCGCCTCGTGCCACACGCCAGCCGACCTTGCCCGCGCTGTCGAACTGGGCCTCGATTTCGTCGTTCTCGGTCCGGTGCTGCCAACCGCCAGCCATCCTGAAGCAAGGGCAATGGGTTGGGAGCAGTTTTCGCGTCTGCTCGAACACTCGCCGCTACCGGTCTATGCCCTTGGCGGCCTGCAGCCGAATATGCTCGACACGGCCCGGCGCCACGGGGGGCATGGTATCGCGTTGATGCGCGGCTGGCGCTGACGCGGCGCTTCTCGCTTGCCGCTTCGCCAGCGCCGGCAGCCTCACCCCAGACAGAGAATCTGCACGCTGCGCGCCGGCAGCGTGCTCGTCCGCTCGCGCTGACAAGCCGCGAAAGGGGACTGGGCGCTGCTGTCGCAGACCTGCCACCAGACGCCGGCTGGTAGCAGGAAGGAAACCGGGATCTCATCACGGTTGATCAGGCAGAGCAGGATCCGGTGATCGTCGGCCTGGCCGTCCGTCGAGGTCTCGGGAGCAAGCTGCAGACCGAGTGCGCCAAGCTTGCCGGATTGCCAGTCGGCAACCCGCATCGGCCGTCCTGCGGGATGCCACCAGACCACATCGGGTTGTCCCTCAGCGTTCCCCTCGCCAGTCAGCCAGCGGCGGCGCCGCAGTTGCCGGAAACGCTGGCGCAAGCCGATCAACCCGGCGACAAAAGCGACCAGATCGGCGTCGGCACTCCGCCAGTCGAGCCAGGTCATGGCATTGTCCTGGCAATAGGCGTTATTGTTGCCCGCCTGCGTGCGACCGATCTCATCGCCACTCTGCAGCATCGGCACGCCTTGAGAAATCAGTAGCGTCGTCAGCAGCGCGCGCTGCAGGCGGCGCCGCCTTTCGAGGACGGCCGGATCGCGGCTCTCGCCCTCCTCCCCGCAGTTCCAGGAGAGGTTGTGGCTGTGCCCGTCGCGATTACCTTCGCCGTTGAGCTCGTTGTGCTTCTCCTGATAGCTGACCAGATCGCGCAAGGTGAAGCCATCGTGCGCGGTGATGAAGTTGACGCCCGCCTGCGGCGCCCGTCCAGCGAAACGAAACACTTCACTCGATCCGGCCAGCCGCTGAGCCAACGCCGCGACACCCACCCCGCCCGTCAGCCAGAAGGCGCGCACGTCGTCGCGGAAGCGGTCATTCCATTCGCTCCAGCCGGGCAGAAAGCGGCCCAGGTGATAACCATCGGGTCCGACGTCCCACGGCTCGGCGATCAGCTTGACTCGCTGGAGTACCGGATCCTGCCGCTTGGCGGCAAGAAAGGCGCTGTCGCGGGTCAGTGTGGCGGCGAGGTCGAAGCGGAAACCATCGACGTGCATGACCTCAACCCAGTAGCGCAGGGAGTCCATGACCATCTGCAGAACCCGCGCATTGGCGAGATTGAGCGTATTGCCGCAACCCGTGAAATTCTCGTAGCTGGCCAGATTGCCAGCCGGTAGCCGGTAGTAGCTCAGATTGTCGATGCCGCGAAACGACAGGGTCGGGCCCGCTTCGTCGGTCTCCGCCGTGTGATTGAAGACGACATCGAGAATGACCTCGATGCCGGCAGCGTGCAGCGCACACACCATCGTCTTGAACTCGGCAATCACCGATTGCCCACCAATCCGGGCGGCGTAACGTGGTTCCGGCGCGAAGAAGGCGAGCGAGTTATAGCCCCAATAATTGACGCGGCCCTCGTTCACAAGCCGTTGCTCGTCGAGGAAGTGGTGCACCGGCAGCAGGCTGAGAGCGGTAACCCCGAGCCGCCGGTAGTGCTCGATCATCGCCGGTGCGGCAAGACCGGCGTAGGTGCCGCGCAGGGCCTCGGGAACTCCGGGGTGCTGGCAACTGATTCCCTTGACATGAACTTCATAGAGTACCGTGTCAGCCCAGGGTACCGCCAACGGCGCATCACCGCCCCAGTCGAAGTGTTCGTCGACGACACAGGCTTTCAGGCGGTGCGCCGGATCGTCCTGCGCCGGCCACGAAAAGCGGCCGACGACTTCCCGCGCGTAGGGATCGAGCAGCAGGTGCCGGGCATCGAAGCGATGGCCGCGATCCGGGGCGGAGGGGCCGTGAACGCGATAGGCGTAACAGAGTCCGGGAGCGGCGCCGGCGAGGTAACCATGCCAGACCTGATCGGTACACTGCTCCAGATGCAGCGCGCGCATCTGGCCGCCCTCGAAGAGGCATAACTCGACCGCTTCGGCATGCGCCGAAAAGAGAGCGAAGTTGACCCCCCGCCCGTCCCAATGGGCGCCGAGCGGCCACGGCCGCCCGGCTTGCAAGCGCATGCCGTCGATCACGGGACCCATTCGAGATAAAGCCCGGCGAGCGGGGGCAGAGTCAAGCTGACCGACCATTCCCGTCCGTGCGCTGGCACGTACTCCGCATACACCGGCTCATAGCCGTTGCCGACGTTACTCCCCCCGTAGTACTGGGAATCGGTGTTGAGGCGCTCGCAGTAGCCACCCGGCACCGGCACGCCGATACGGTAGCCCTGGCGGACGACCGGCGTGAAGTTGCCGACATAGAGAACGGCGCGCGAGTGATCGCGCGACCAGCGGACGAAGGCGACGACCGAGCAGTCGGCATCGTCGGGCGCCATCCACTCGAAACCAGCCGGCTCGAAATCGACCTCGTGCAGTGCCGGATTACTGCGATAGATGCCGTTCAGATCGCGAATCAGGTCGTGCATGCCCGCATGCAGGGGGAAGTCGAGCAGACCCCAGTCGAGCGACGTGTCGTGATTCCACTCGTTCCATTGCCCGATTTCGCCGCCCATGAACAACAGCTTCTTGCCCGGATGCGCCCACATGAAGGCGTAAAGCGAACGCAGGTTGGCAAACTTCTGCCAGTAGTCGCCGGCCATCTTGCTGAGCAGCGAGCCCTTGCCGTGCACGACTTCGTCGTGCGAGAGCGGCAGGACGAAGTTCTCGGTGAAGGCGTACATCATCCCGAAGCTGAGTTGATTGTGGTGATACCGGCGATGCACCGGATCCTTGGTCATGTAGTCGAGGACGTCGTGCATCCAGCCCATGTTCCACTTGTAGTGGAAGCCGAGACCGCCCATCGACGGCGGGCGACTGACCATCGGCCAGGCAGTAGACTCCTCGGCATGCGTATCGGCGGCCGGGTGCTCCTGGCCGAGAACCTCGTTCATCCGCCGCAGGAAGGCGACGGCTTCGAGGTTCTCGCGCCCGCCGTACTGATTCGGCAGCCATTGCCCCTCCTCGCGGCTATAGTCGCGGTAGAGCATCGACGCTACGGCATCGACGCGCAGGCCGTCGATGCCGTAGCGCTCGATCCAGAACAGCGCGTTGCCGATCAGATAGTTGCTGACTTCGCGGCGGCCGAAGTTGTAGATCAGCGTGCCCCAGTCCTGATGCATGCCTTCGCGGGGATCGGCGTGCTCATACAGCGCCGTGCCGTCGAAGCGGCCGAGACCGTGTTCGTCGGTCGGGAAATGCGCCGGTACCCAGTCAACCATGACGCGCAGTCCGGCGGCATGACAGGCACCGACGAAATTGCGAAAGCCGGTCGGGCTGCCATGGCGGGCAGTCGGCGAGTAGAGTCCCAGCGGCTGGTAGCCCCAGGAGCCGTCGAACGGATGCTCCGAAATCGGCAGCAGTTCGATATGGGTAAAGCCGAGGCCAACTACGTAAGGAATCAGCGTCTCGCTGATTCGCTGCCAGTCAGGGAAGCCGCCATCGTCGGCACGCCGCCACGACGCCAGATGGACCTCATAGATCGACATCGGCGCGCCCAGCAGATCGCCGGCCGGAATCGACGTCGGATCCACCGGGGGTGGCAGTTCACAGACGATCGACGCCGTCGACGGCCGCATTTCCGCCTGAAAGCCATAAGGGTCGGACTTGAGCGGCAGCAGAAAGCCGCCGTGGGAACGAATTTCGTACTTGTAGTGGGCGCCGGCACTGACCCCCGGGAGGAAGATCTCCCAGACGCCGCATTCGCGGCGCAGGCGCATCGGGTGGCGACGACCATCCCAGGTATTGAAGTCGCCAACGACGCTGACCCGTTGCGCATCGGGAGCCCAGACCGCGAATGCGGTGCCGGGAACGCCATCGATTTCGCAGAGATGCGCGCCGAGGCGCTCGAAGGGTCGCAGGTGCGAGCCCTCGGCAAGTAGCCAAACGTCCATCTCGCCCAATACCGTGGCAAAACGATACGGATCATCGGTTTCCTGCACGCCGTTTTCCCACTCGATGCGCAACCGGTAGGGAAAACTGATGCGGCGGCGGGGGATGAGTCCTTCGAAGTAACCTTCGACTCCCTCGACCTCGCGGTGCTCGAGTTCGGCAAGCTGCCTCCCGGTCTTGGCGTCGAGCACTGCAACCGAGCGCGCTCCCGGTTGCAGGCTGCGGACCCACAGGAAACCGTCGGCATCGACGTGCATTCCAAGGACGGCGTAGGGGTCGCCGTGTTCTGCCCGGCAAAGGGCAACAATTTCTGCAGTGTCAAGCATTTGAGACGTCCTTACGTAGTGTGTGTGCGTATGTTCCAGGTATCGTTGGCGTAGTCACTGATGGTCCGGTCGGCCGAGAAGGGACCCATTCCGGCGACGTTGAGAATGGCCTTGCGCTGCCACTCGTCGGAGTTCAGATAGAGGGCGTCGACACGCTTCTGGGTGGCCACGTAGTCGGCGTAGTCGGCGAGCAGCAGGTAGTGGTCGCCATAATGAAGCAGGCTGTTGAAGATATCGTGATAGCGCGGCCGTTCGCCGGGCGAAAAGAAGCCGCTGTCGATGCGGTCGAGGGCCTCCTTGAGGGCAGGATCGTCGCGGTAGATGTCCATCGGCCGATGCCCGGCCTGCCTGATTGCCGTGACCTGGGCGGTGTTGTTGCCGAAAATGAAGATGTTGTCGGCACCGACGTTGTCGCGAATCTCGATGTTGGCGCCATCCTCGGTGCCTATGGTCAGCGCCCCGTTGAGCGATAGTTTCATGTTGCCGGTACCCGACGCTTCGGTGCCGGCGGTCGAAATCTGTTCCGAGAGATTGGCGGCCGGCATGATCAGTTCGGCGACCGAAACACCGTAGTTCGGAATGAAGACGACCTGCAGCAGGTCACGCGTTCGCGGATCGTTGTTCACCACCGCCGCGACATCGTGGATCAGCCGGATCACCTGCTTGGCCATGTGATACGACGATGCCGCCTTGCCCGCGAAGATGACGCTGCGCGGCGCCAGATCGCTGGCCGAACCGTCGAGCAGGGCGTTGTAGCGCGTAATGACGTGCAGCACGTTCAGCAACTGCCTTTTGTACTCGTGGATCCGCTTGACCTGTACGTCGAAGAGGCTGTCCGGGTTCAGCGAGATGCCGACTTCACGCGCCACGTAGTTGGCGAGGCGAACCTTGTTGTGTCGCTTCGCCGCCGCGAAGGCGCTGCGGAAAGCCGCATCGTCGGCAGTCGCCCGCAAGTCCTGCAGACGATCCAGATCAAGGCGCCAGCCCTGACCGGCGAGGCGTTGGTCGAGCAGGGCCGAGAGGCCGGGATTGGCTTGCGCCAGCCAGCGTCGCGGCGTGACGCCATTGGTCTTGTTGTGGAAACGCTCGGGGTAGAGGCGGGCAAAGTCGGCAAAGATCGTCTGCACCATGAGATCCGAGTGCAGCTGCGAGACGCCGTTGACCCGGTGGCTGCCGACGATGCACAGATTGGCCATGCGCACGCGCTTGTCGCGGTCGTGCCCGCCGCCGTCGTCGATCAGGGAAACCCGGCGCATGAGGTCGATGTCCCCAGGGTAGAGACGGACGACCTCGTCAAGAAACTCCTGGTTGATGCGATAGATGATCAACAGATGCCGCGGCAGCACGCGCTGGATCAGCGTCACTTTCCAGGTTTCCAGAGCCTCCGGCATCAGCGTGTGGTTGGTGTAGGAGAAAATGCGCCGGCACTGGTCCCAAGCCGCGGCCCAGCTCATGCCGTGATCATCGATCAGGAGGCGCATCAACTCGGCGACACCGATCGCCGGATGCGTGTCGTTGAGGTGTATCGCCACCTTGTCGGCCAGATTGGCCAAGCTGCCATTTTCGTCCAGATGGCGTACCAGGATGTCCTGCAGCGACGCGCTGACGAAGAAATACTCCTGGCGCAGACGCAGTTCGCGACCGGCGGGCGTGCTGTCATTCGGGTAGAGAACCCAGGAGATGTTCTCGAAGTGGTTCTTGAACTCGGCGGCGCGCTGGTAATCGCCGGTATTGAAGGCACCGAGGTCGATCTCGGACGGCGCCGCCGCCTTCCAGAGGCGCAAGGTGCTCACACGGTCCGTGCCATGACCCGGGATGACGTAATCGAATGCCTTGGCCTCGACCGAGTCGGCGGCATGCCATTCTGCCCATTCTTCGTGGTGTTCGGCGGTGCCGCCGAAACGCACGGTGTAGTGCTTGTTGGCGCGCGGGAACTCCCAGGGCGAACGGTCCTGCAGCCAGGCTTCCGGCTTCTCGACCTGCTGGCCGTTGAGGATGGACTGGGCAAACATCCCGTACTCATAGCGGACACCGTAGCCCCAGGAGGGCAGTCCAAGGGTGGCCATCGAATCGAGAAAACACGCCGCCAGCCGGCCGAGACCGCCGTTGCCAAGGGCGGCATCGGGTTCGCATTCCATCACCTCGTCCAGCGACGGGCCTGGCCCGCTGAAGGCAGCCGCCGCCTGATCGCGCAGATCAAGGGCGGACAGGGCATTGTTCATGGCCCGGCCGATCAGGAACTCCATCGACAGATAGTAGACGCGCCGCGCCTTGTCGTCGCGGTCGGAGTTCTGGGTGTCAACCCAACGCTGGGCCAGCTTCTCACGCGCCACGAACGACAGCGCCTGGTAGAGGTCCGCCTTGCTGGCTCGCGTCGGCTCAGCAGCCACCGCGCACAGCAGTTTGCGGTCGATCTGGGAGCGCAGCGTTGGGCTTTCGGGCTGGGGTTGGGCGGAATCGGACATCAGACAAGTACTCCAGTAAGGTTCATGGGCAACCCTCGCTGTCGGCCAGAGCATGGGCAGAACCCAGCAGGGCCGGCGTAGGACACAGCATCACATACGTCGGGATGGCGACCAAGTAGGAAGCGAAGCGCCCCTTGGCCTCGAAGCGGGTGCGAAAGGCTGACCGATCAAACAGGTCGCCGAGCCGTGGAATGATACCACCACCGACATACACGCCACCCTGGGCACCCAGTGTCAAGGCAAGATTTCCTGCCATTGCCCCGAGCATCGCGCACAGGGTATCGATGACTGCCCGGCAGCGTGGATCGTCCCCAGACACGGCACGGGCGACGATCTCGGGCGTCGCCAGGGGTTCGCCGGACCAGCCATCGACTTCACCGACCAGACGATACAGCAGCGGCAGGCCACTACCGGAAAGCAGGCGCTCGGCCGAGACGTGCGCGAACTCGCGCCAGGCAAGAGCCAGAATCTCCGCCTCGCGCCGGTCGCCCGGCGCCAGCGAGCAGTGTCCGCCCTCTCCCGTCAAGGCCAGCCAGCGCCCGCGCGCGTAGAACACGCCGGAGACACCGAGACCGGTGCCGGGCCCAAGGACCGCCTTCGGTGCCAGCGCGACGGCGGTCCCACCGCCAACCTGACGCAGGTCGGCGGCAGCGAGATGCGGCAGCGACAGGGCGAGAGCCGCAAAGTCGTTGAGCAGCAGCAACTGCGCCAAGCCCAGTCGGGCCATGATGTCGGCGCGCACGAAGACCCAATCGGCATTGGTCATGCGGATCACGTCAGCATGGACCGGGGCGGCCAGGGCAAGCGCGGCGGCGCGCAAGGGCGGGCTGCCGAACTCGTGGAGATAGGCCTGAACGGCCTCCACCGGACCCGCGTAGTCGGCCACCGCAAGCACGCGCACCCGTTCCGGCAGGCCGCGCTCGTCGAGCAGTGCGAAGCGGGCGTGGGTGCCGCCGATGTCGGCTACCAGCCGCGCACCGGGGATCATGGCCACCTCCGTGTGCGCTTTACTCGCCCGGCGACGCCCTGCGCGCGCGGGCTCAGGGCGCGGAGCGATGAACGATGAACAGGAATTCCGCGCGACTGGCGAGGTGGCCGATCCTGGCCACTGTGATGGTAAGGCAGTTGCGGATTCACGATGAGATACCCGGCGGCAGGGAAGCAATGGCGACGCCCCGAATCTTCGCACCAATTGCCGGTTTTATCAAAGACCCTTCCAACATCCGGCAGTATTGCCCGGATAAATCTCCCACAGCAGCTCTCGCACGCGCCTCGGTCGACTCGCGTCTCGTCCAGGCGAGGCCCCTTGTCTCCTCGACACGGTGTGCGCCAGTTCCTCCTGTCGGCACTCCAGGCCCTTACAATCGCTGCTGACGTCGGTACGCGAGGTGCCCACGTGACGCCGGACTTCCCTCGGTCGGCAGCCTGTGCAGTCACCGGCAGTGCAGGTTCGCCCCCGGTCTCCCCCCGCTTCTTGCCCAGAGGTGATCCGTGAAAGATGCGCCGTTGATCAGAACCCTTGCCGACCTGCTCGGCGCGGACCAGGTGCTGACGTCCGCAGCCGACATGTCTGCCTACCTTGCCGACTGGCGTGGTCGCTACCGCGGGGCGGCAACTTGTGTCGTCCGCCCCGCCAGTACGGCTGCCGTGGCCGCGGTGGTGCGTGCCTGTGCCGAAGCGGCCATGCCGATCGTACCGCAGGGCGGCAATACCGGTCTGTGCGGTGCGGCGACCCCCGCTGGCGATGGCCACGCCGTGGTGGTCAGCCTGACCCGCTTGAATCGCGTGCGCCAGATCGACACGGCAAACAACACCATGACCGTCGAGGCGGGCTGCGTACTGGCGACCCTGCAGGCGGCCGCGGCCCAGGCGGGACGCCTCTTCCCGCTGTCACTGGCGGCCGAGGGAAGCTGCCAGATCGGCGGCAACCTGTCCACCAACGCCGGCGGAGTACAGGTCCTGCGCTACGGGAACGCGCGTGACCTGACGCTCGGTCTGGAAGTCGTCCTGGCGAGCGGCGAGATCTGGGACGGACTGCGCGGTCTGCGCAAGGACAACACCGGATACGACCTGAAACATCTGTTCATCGGCGCCGAGGGAACGCTCGGCATCATCACCGCGGCGGTACTGAAGCTGTTTCCGCTGCCGCGCGCGAATGCCACCGCCTGGCTGGCGATCGCCTCACCGGCAGCGGCAGTTCGCCTGCTCGCGGACCTTCAGGCGCGCTTTGCTTCGACGCTGACGGCCTGCGAACTGGTCTCCGACGTCGCCCTTGGCCTGGTGCGCCAGCATATCCCGGGGCCGCATCCGGCCTTGTCGGCAAGCCCCTGGCACCTGTTGATCGAACTGTCGGCGGGTGGCGACGAGGGCGAACTGCGCGAAGCACTGGGCGCGCTGCTCGCGGAGGCTCTGGCCAGTGGCACGATCAGCGACGCCGTACTGGCGCAGAGTGGCGAGCAGGCCAGGCGCCTGTGGGCCATGCGCGAGAACATCGGAGAGGCGCAGAGAATCGACGGACTGAGCATCAAGCACGATGTCTCGGTACCGATATCGCGCATTCCAGAGTTCGTGGAACGTGCCGACCAGGCGCTGACCGAGGCGTTTCCGGGACTTCGCATCGTCGCGTTTGGGCATATCGGCGACGGCAATCTGCATTACAACCAGTCGCAAGCGGCGGCCGGCCTGAACGCCGCCTTTCTGGCCGCGCAGCCGACAGTGAACCGCATCGTCCATGATCTGGTCGACGAACTGGGCGGCAGCATCAGCGCCGAACACGGCATCGGACAGTTGAAGCGCGACGAGCTTCTCCGCTACAAGAGCCCGGTGGAGATCGAGATGATGCGTGCCATCAAGCGCGTGCTGGATCCGCAGGGCCTGATGAATCCTGGCAAGGTGCTCTGAGACAGGCGCCCCAGGCGGCCGCTTGCCCGCCGGTCGAGGCACATCGGGGCCGGCGCGTCGGCGCGGGCAGGCACCGCTCAATGAATGGTCGGCGGCTCGCCCGGTGAAGACCCGCCAAAGATCTCGTCGACTGCGGCTTCGTCGAAACGGTATTCGCGATTGCAGATTTCATCCCGGATGACCACCTCGCCTTGCTCGTGCAGAGCGGCATAAACCTCGGCCGGACCGAGGACGCGCAGCATGGAACGTACCTTCTGCCAGTCCTCGGGGCAGTGGTAGGCAACCGTCCGGGCGGCAAACAGGCGAACGGCTTCGTCCGGAAAGAGCCGGAGCAGCAGTTGGTCGGCGGGTAGCGACAGTATTTCGGCGGGGCGCACCGTTGCGGCGAGCGCCTCGATGCGCGCCCAGCCGTCGGCATCGCAGGCGTCGGCGCCGGGCATTCTCTGCACCAGCAGTCCGGCGGCGGCATCTGGCGTCGTGACAAGAAGGAAGCGTGACGGTAACTGGTCCGACTGACCGAGGTAGTGCTCGAAAATCTCGGCGACGCTGGTGCCGGCAAGCGGCACGATGCTCTGGTAGGGTTCGCGCATCGACGGCATGTCGAGAGACAAGAGCAGTTGCCCGTCACCGAGCAGTTCCGGAGCCGACTCGCCGGCCAGTGGCGCGCTGAACCTGGCCATGCCGCGGATGTGCAGTTGCTCGTCACAGTCGATGACCAACAGGGAAATCGGTCCGTTGCCGCGCAACTGGACAGTCAGGCGCCCCGGCTGTTTCAGCTTGCCGCCGAGCAGCAGGGTGGTCGCCGTCAGTTCACCGAGGAGGCGGGCAACGGGCGCCGGATAGCCGCGTCCATCGAGCATGTTCCGCCACACCGGCCCCAGGCGAACAAACGCACCGCTGATGTCGAGATCGTCGAAGAGAAAGCGCCACAAGCAATCACTGACCATGAGCTGTCGACATCGGCTACCTGGACTTCCCGTAAAACGGCGTTGCTGCCAGATACAGGAGGCTCTTCCAGTACGTGGGATCGATCCGCCACGCCTTGAGAAAGGCCTTGGCAGCAATGAGGCGACTGGCGCCAGGCCCGCCCTGCAGATGCCCCAGGCCAAAGCTCGCAGAGTACTGTGCCAGTTGCCGCCTGAACACGCCTGGCGCCACGCAGCGCCCATCCTGGCTGGACAGTCCCCATTGCCGTGACGCCTGCTCGAGAAGCCGGGTCCGGTAATCGAGCGCCCGGGTCACGCGTGAGCCCTGGTGGGGGTGCTGGCGATAGAGTGTTGTCGCTTCGCGCAGCTTGAGAAACTGCGAAGTTCTTGCCACCCGCAGCCAGAAGTCCCAATCTTCACTGAAGGGAAGGGTTTCGTCGAATCCCCCACTCGCGCGCACTACAGCCGAACGCGCCAGGGCCGTACTGGTGAGCACCCAGCTATCAAGAAGCATTTGGTGATAGATCCAGCCGGAAAAGTCACTGTCGATTCCCTGTGGCGCCGCCTGCGCTGCGAAACTCGCAGGCTGCGGGAACCGTCCCCCCTCGCTCTCCTGTCGCCACCAGACGAACGCTGTAAACACCACGTCGACCTGCGGGTTGTCCGCAAAAGCGGCCAACTGGTTGGCCAGCTTGTTTGGCAACCAGTAATCGTCGTGGTCGACCAACGCAATGAACTCGCCTCGCGCTTCCCTGATCCCGTGGTTGCGTGCGGCGCAGACGCCGGAGTTGGGTTGGTCGATGACTCTGACGGGTTCGCCGAAGCTACGCGCGATCGCGCCCGTCTCATCCGTGGAACCATCGTTGATGACGATGATCTCGAGCTCGGCGGCCTCTTGCGCGAGGATGCTGGCCAGGGTCTCGCCAATGTAGAGCGCACAGTTGTAGGCGGGAATGACAACTGATACTACGGGCATGTTCGGAACTCCTGGCCGGACTGGCTTCGCATCGACGATGAGTTGGCGTGCCACAAACTAAGATACGCCGAGCATCCTGTCGAGCGCCAGCTTGGCAAGTTCCCGCTCATGCTCCGGCACCTGGATCTGATTGACGACCGTGCCTTCGGCCAGATTCTCGAGCGTCCACGCCAGATGCTGCGGGTCGATCCGCTGCATCGTCGAACACATGCAGACCGTGGGAGCCATGAACTGCACGATCTTGCCTTCACCCTTCACTTCTTCTGCCAACCGGTTCACCAGGTTGAGTTCGGTGCCGACCAGCCAGCGCGTGTTCGCCGGGGCTTCCTTGATGGTGCGGACGATATGCTCGGTTGATCCGACAAAGTCGGACTGCCTGCAGACTTCGAAGCTGCATTCCGGGTGAGCGATCACCAGACCGTCCGGATGCTGGTTACGGAAGCGCAGGATATGCGCGGGCTGGAACATCTGGTGCACCGAGCAATGGCCTTTCCAGAGCAGGAGTCTGGCGCGCCGGATCTGCTCTGCCGTCAGACCCCCCATCTCGAGATCGGGATCCCAGACCATCATCTCATCCAGTGGAATTCCCATCTGGTAGCCGGTCCACCGCCCGAGATGCTGGTCCGGAAAGAAGAGAATCTTCTCCCGACGCTCAAAGGCCCAGGCGGCAATCGTCCCGGCATTCGACGAGGTGCATACGATGCCGCCGCGCGCACCACAGAACGCCTTGAGATCGGCCGCCGAGTTGATGTAGGTCACCGGAGTGACCTGCTGCTCGACGTCGAGCACCTCGCCCAGTTCGCGCCAGCAGCGTTCGACCTTGGCGAGATTGGCCATGTCTGCCATCGAGCAGCCGGCCGCCAGGTCAGGGAGAATGGCTATCTGGTCCGGCTTCGACATGATGTCCGCAACTTCGGCCATGAAATGGACGCCGCAGAAGACGATGAACTCCGACTCGGTCTGCGAGGCCAGACGCGACAGCTTCAAGGAGTCGCCGGTCAGATCGGCATACTGATAGACGTCGGCACGCTGATAGTGATGACACAGGAGAACGGCTCGGTCACCGAGGCGCTCGCGCGCCGCACGGATGCGCTGATGGCTTTCCTCGTCGCGCAACTGGTTGAAAGTGTCGAAGCTGATGGTCGCGGTTTGCATGTACAGGTACTCGAATCGATGTCAGAAGGCAATTCGTGGGCGGCGCGCGGACGATCAGCTGCGCCATGGCAGGCCGGCACGCCGCCAGCCGCCAACCTTGCCGCGCTGGCCGTTCGCATCCTTGTCGCCCTCGAAGCCTTCGAGCACGTTATAACACTCGAGATGCGCCGCTTCGCTGGCCAGGGCGGCAGCGTTGTGCGAGCGCATGCCGCTGCGGCAGATGAACATCAGCAAGGCCTCACGATCGACCTGTTGCTTGAGTTGCGCCAGAAAATGAGTGTTGGGCCGGTTGTCCGGGTAGCTCAGCCACTCGATCTCGATGGCGCCCGGAATGCGTCCGACCCAATCCCACTCGGCTCGCGTGCGCACGTCAATCAGTTTGGCACCCGGTGCCAGCTGCCAGACCTCGTGTGCCTCCTGCGGTGTCAGTGCGCCCGCGTAGGGCAGAGCAAGTTCGCTGGCGCGGGCTTGGGCGAGCTTGAGCAGATCGGTGAGTTTTCCCATGGTGGCTGGTAAATCGCCTGTCGATTGAGGTCTTGTCGAGATTAAGAGTATAAGACACTTGCTTGGTTCATAGCGGGGCGAAACGGCTCCCCGACCAGCCAGCACCACAACGGTGCGCGAAGAGCCTGTAGCGCCCCGCCGTAGTGCATCAAAAAAACCTCGACGACGGCCGGAACGTCCAGAATGCTTGTGGCACAATGAAAACCCAGCAGGGCATGGCTTGGCACGTTTTCTGCTAGTTGCCCCGCGCACCTATTTTCTATTTGTCGCCGGCCGAGCCGGCACCTGTTCTGGAGACTCTGCAATGGCAAGCCCGCAAGACGTGATCAAGATGGTCAAGGAAAACGAGGCGAAGTTCGTCGACTTCCGCTTCACGGACACCCGTGGCAAGGAGCAGCACGTCACCGTGCCGGTCAGCGCTTTTGGCGAAGACAAGTTCGAGAATGGCCACGCCTTCGACGGCTCGTCGATCGCCGGCTGGAAGGGAATCCAGGCGTCCGACATGCAGTTGATGCCCGACCCGAGTACCGCCTACGTTGATCCTTTCTTCGACGAAACCACTGTGGTCATCACCTGTGACGTCGTCGATCCGGCAGACGGTCGCGGTTACGACCGCGATCCGCGGTCGATCGCCAACCGCGCCGAAGCCTACCTGAAGTCCTGTGGTATCGGCGACACCGCCTACTTCGGCCCGGAACCGGAATTCTTCATTTTCGACTCCGTGGCGTGGAGTGTCGACATGTCGGGTTGCAACCTGAAGATCTACTCGCAGGAGGCTGCCTGGACGAGTGGCGAGAAGTCGGACAGCGAGGGTGGCACGGGCCACCGGCCGGGCGTCAAGGGCGGCTATTTCCCGGTGCCGCCGGTCGACAGCCTGCACGACATCCGCTCGGCTATGGTCCTGACGCTCGAATCGGTCGGCGTGCCGGTCGAAGTGCACCACCACGAAGTCGCCACCGCTGGCCAGTGCGAGATCGGAACCGTCTTCAGCACGCTGGTCAAGCGTGCCGACTGGACGCAGATTCTCAAGTACGTCGTGCACAACGTCGCGCACCAGTACGGCAAGACGGCGACCTTCATGCCGAAGCCCATCGTCGGCGACAACGGCTCGGGAATGCACGTCCATCAGTCGATCTGGAAGGACGGCAAGAACCTGTTTGCCGGTAACGGCTACGCCGGTCTTTCCGAACTGGCGCTCTTCTATATCGGCGGCATCATCAAGCACGCCAAGGCCCTGAACGCCATAACCAACCCTGGCACGAACTCCTACAAGCGCCTCGTACCGCACTATGAAGCGCCGGTCAAGCTCGCCTACTCGGCCAAGAACCGCTCGGCGTCGATCCGCGTTCCGCATGTCGCCTCCGACAAGGCGCGGCGTATCGAGACCCGCTTCCCGGATCCGATCGCCAACCCCTATCTGTGCTTCTCGGCGCTGCTGATGGCTGGCCTCGACGGCATCCAGAACAAGATCCACCCCGGCGATCCGGCCGACAAGAACCTCTACGACCTGCCGCCGGAAGAGGATGCAAAGATCCCGACCGTCTGCGCCAGCCTCGAAGAGGCCCTCGCCGCGCTCGACAAGGATCGCGAGTTCCTGACCCGCGGTGGCGTCTTCTCCGAAGACTGGATCGACGCCTTCATCGAGCTGAAGATGGAAGAGGTCAACAAGGTCCGCATGACCACCCACCCGGTCGAGTTTGACCTGTACTACAGCTGCTGATCGGGCGGCGGCGCGAAGAGGACGGGCTTGCCCGTCCTTTTTTTTGTCTGCCGATCGCCCCGCTCCCGCGTTTGTATTCACTTCGGTCATCCAATACACTGCGGTCTGATCACGGTTTCAAGGTTCAGGATGATGTCGGCCGGTTCATGGCCGGGGTGAATT
Organism: Accumulibacter sp.; assembly: GCA_017302455.1. Lineage (GTDB taxonomy): Bacteria > Pseudomonadota > Gammaproteobacteria > Burkholderiales > Rhodocyclaceae > Accumulibacter > Accumulibacter phosphatis. Next base: position 16,241 of record JAFLDO010000005.1, on the reverse strand, counting down.
GCCACGAGGAAATGGGACGACGATGAAACGGCAAGACCTGTGTATAGCGTTCGCCCTGCTGTCGCTGCTGGCTGTTCCGGCGCAAGCGCAGGATATCTACAAGTGCGACCTGGATGGCCGTATCACCTATTCGAACGTACCGAGCAAGAACTGCCGGAAGATCATGCTCGACCCCGTCAACCTGGCGCCTGCCAACAAGGCGGCGCCCAAGGCATCGACGTCGACACCGACACCGGGCAGTTTTCCGAAAGTGGACGACCAGACGCAGAAGTCGCGCGACACCGACCGCCGGCGGATCCTCGAAAGCGAGCTCACTGCCGAGCAGGCGAATGCCGACCAGGCGAAGAAGGAACTCGCCGAGCAGGAGGCGACCGTCTTGCCGAACGAGCGCATGCAGGGTGGAGCAATCAGTGGCGGCAAGGTGCAGGAACGACTGCAGCCGTACAAGGACAAGGTGGCTTTGCACCAGCGCAACGTCGAGGCCATCCGCAAGGAGATCAGCAATCTGCGTTGATGCCGGGCACCCGCTGCGATCTGGACACGCCTGTGACTGAGCCCTCGGCTAACCCATTTGGTGGGCTTGACCTGCTGTCGTCGGCGGTGCTCCTGCTCGACGAGACGCTGGCCATTCGCTACATGAACGCGGCAGCCGAAAACCTGCTCGAGATCAGCGGCAAGGTCTTCGCGGGCTGTCGGCTGGACAGCGTGGCCGAGTGCCCGCCGAAGCTTCTGGCGGCGCTCGACAGCGCATTGCATCACGGCTGGGCCTACACCGGACAGAGTATCGAGCTACGCGTCGCCGGCGGCGAGATCCTCAAGCTGAATTGCACGGTCAATCCCGCGGAAGCCCCACAGGCACGGCTGCTCGTCGAACTGTGGCCCATCGACCAGCAGCTCAAGGCCACCCGGGAGGAGCGCCTGGTCGAGCAGCAACACGCCAACCGCGAGTTGATACGGAACCTGGTGCACGAAATCAAGAACCCCCTGGGTGGCATCCGTGGTGCCGCCCAGTTGCTCGAACACGAACTGAACAACCCCGGCCTGCGCGAGTACACCCAGGTCATCATCAAGGAAGCCGACCGTCTGCAGGATCTGATGCGCCGCCTCCTGTCGCCGCATCGGCCGATGCAGCCGGGTCCGGTGAACATCCACGAGATACTCGAGCGCGTACGCAGCCTGCTGACCGCCGAGTTCCCAACCATCCTCGCCGTCTGTCGCGACTACGATACGAGCCTGCCGGAACTGATTGGTGACCGCGAGCAACTGATTCAGGTGTTTCTGAATGTCGCCCGCAACGCGGCGCAGGCGATCCGCTGGCAACCCGACGGCAGCGTCGTCGGCCAGGGACAGATCACGCTGCGTACACGCGTTGCCCGCCAGATGACGCTGTGCAAGCGGCGCTACCCGCTGGCTCTCGAGGTGCAGGTGATCGACGACGGACCGGGGATTCCCGAGGACATCCGGGAGCGTATGTTCTATCCACTGGTGTCCGGTCGCGAAGGCGGCAGTGGCCTCGGTCTGACTCTCGCACAGAGCTTCGTTCAGCAGCACCAGGGGACGATCGACTGCGAGAGCCGGCCGGGCCACACCTGCTTCACGATTCGCTTACCGCTCGCCTGAAATGGCTGGCCGATTTCTTGCTTGCAGTCGATGACACTTGCCAAGCTCCCCGAGGAATCGATGAAACCGGTCTGGATCGTTGACGACGATAAATCAATCCGTTGGGTCCTCGAGAAGACCCTGTCCCGTGAAAAAATCCCGTTTCAGAGTTTTGCTTCGGCAACAGAGGCGCTGGCGCGGCTCGATGCCGGCGGGGATCCTCCGCAGGTACTGGTTTCGGACATCCGGATGCCGGGTCAGTCGGGGCTGGAACTGCTGCAACTCTTCAAGGAACGCTTCCCGGCAATACCGGTCATCATCATGACCGCCTATTCCGACCTCGAGAGCGCCGTATCGGCGTTTCAGGGCGGCGCCTTCGAGTATCTGCCGAAGCCCTTCGATGTCGATCAGGCACTGGAACTGATTAGGCGAGCGATCGGCGAAAGTCTGCACCAGAGTGGTGCGCCGAACGAGGTCGGACTGATGCCGGAAATCCTCGGCCAGGCGCCCGCGATGCAGGAAGTCTTTCGTGCGATCGGTCGCCTGAGTCAATCGAGCGCCACCGTGCTGATCACCGGCGAATCGGGCTCCGGCAAGGAGCTGGTGGCGCGCGCCGTGCACCGACACAGTCCGCGCGCCGACAAGCCCTTCATCGCCATCAACACCGCGGCGATTCCCCGCGACCTGCTCGAATCCGAACTCTTCGGCCACGAGCGCGGCGCCTTCACCGGCGCGGCGGCGCAACGACAGGGTCGTTTCGAGCAGGCCGAGGGCGGCACCCTCTTTCTCGACGAAATCGGCGACATGCCCGCCGAGTTGCAGACGCGGTTGCTGCGCGTGCTCTCGGATGGCCACTACTACCGCGTCGGCGGCCACTCGCCGCTAAAGACCAAGGTGCGCATCATTGCCGCAACGCACCAGAACCTCGAAGAGCGCGTCCGTCAGGGGCTCTTCCGCGAGGATCTCTTCCATCGCCTGAACGTGATCCGCGTGCGCCTGCCGAGCCTCGGCGAGCGGCGCGAGGACATTCCCATCCTGGCGCGCCACTTCCTGCAGAAAAGCGCGCACGAACTCGGTGTCGAAGGCAAACGCTTCTCCGATGCTGCCTTGAAGCACCTGTGCTCGGTCGACTTTCCGGGCAACGTAAGGCAGCTCGAAAACCTCTGTCACTGGTTGACCGTCATGGCGCCCGGCCAACTGGTCGAACTCGCCGACCTGCCGCCCGAACTGCGCGATGCGCAGGTGTCGGCGCAGTCGGGCGACTGGGAAGACGCGCTCGCCCAGGAAGTCGACCGACTGCTGATCAGCGAGCCGGGCCACGTCCATGAGACCCTGACGCACGCCTTCGAGCGAGTCCTGATCAACCGCGCCCTGTCGCATACCGGCGGTCGGCGAATCGAGGCAGCGCATTCTCTCGGCATCGGCCGCAACACCATCACGCGCAAGATCCAGGAACTCGGGCTCGACAGCGCCGGCGCGAGCGAAGATCGGGAAGCCTCTCTGCAGCGATAATCGGCGATAATGGCGGCGTTAACCTGAATGACGAAGCCATGGACGATTCCTCCGTTACCTGCCGGATCGACCCTGCCCGACTGAAGCTCCGGCTCGCTGCGGCGAGCGACCGCTTCGCGGTCGAAGCGCTGCCCGAGTGCGTGTCGACCAGCACGCTGTTGCTGGAACGTGCCCGACAGGGCGCGCCGAGCGGAGCGCTGCTGGTCGCCGACCGGCAGACGGCCGGACGCGGTCGGCGCGGCCGCAGCTGGTTGTCCTCGCCAGCGGGCAGCCTGACCTTCTCCCTGCTCTGGCGCTTCGCGTGTCCCGTCGCACGACTGGCCGGCCTGTCGCTGGCCGTCGGCGTAGCCGTCGCGCGCGCTCTCGAGGCCAGCGGCGTGGCCGGCATTGAACTGAAGTGGCCGAACGACATCCTGCTCGATGGCGGCAAGGTCGGTGGGATTCTGATCGAGCTGGAGGCGGCGCCAGGCAGCATGCTGGCGGTGATCGGCATCGGTCTCAACCTGCAGTTGCCGGCGACTGGTGACGAGGAAATGCTGCATCCCCCGGCAGCCCTGGCGCAGGCGCTGTCGCCGGTGCCCGACCGCCATCAGCTGCTGGCGCAATTGCTGATCGACCTGGCGACCGTGCTCGATGGCTTTGCTGAAAGCGGGTTCGCCGCGGTACGCGACGATTGGCAGGCACGCCATGCCTGGCAGGGTCGTTACGTGCGTCTGCTCAACGGTGGGCTGGTCGATCGCGAGGGAAAGTGCCTGGGCGCCGATACCGACGGGGCGCTGCTCCTGAAAACGGCGGCCGGGGTTGAGCGTTGTCTCTCCGGCGACCTGTCGCTGAGGGCGGCATGATCGTCGCCATCGACGCCGGCAATAGCCGCATCAAGTGGGGGGTGAACGACGGCAACGCATGGCTCGACAGCGGCGTGCTGGCGACGGCGGACGTCGCGTGGTTGAGCGAGGCCGCTGACGAATGGCCGGCGAATGCCCGTGTGGCGATCTGCAACGTCGCCGGCCCCGAGGTTGCCGAAAGCATCAGCTCACTCCTGGCACCGCGCCATGCAACGATTTCGTTCTTGCGCGCACGCGTCGCCGCCTGCGGTGTTCGCAACACCTACGAGCGCCCGGAGCAACTGGGGGCCGATCGCTGGGCAGCGCTGATCGGCGCGCGCGGCATGCTCGCCGGCGCCTGTCTGGTGGTCTGCGCCGGCACGGCAACGACCATCGACCTGCTCGACGCCACCGGCGTTTTTCGTGGCGGGCTGATCCTTCCCGGTTTCGACCTGATGCGCACGGCGCTGGCGCACAATACGGCGCAGTTGCCGCTCGCGGAAGGCGTCTTCCGTGCCGAGCCGCGCAACACTCTGGACGCCATTTTCAGCGGCTGCCTGCAAGCCCAGCTCGGTGCCGTCGAGCGCATGTTTGCCGGCATCGCCGCCGAACCGGACGCTCGCTGTCTGTTGACGGGCGGCGGCGCCGGGAGCCTGGCAGCGCACTTGAAGGTCCCTTGCCAACTGGTGGACAATCTCATCCTCAACGGGCTGGCGCGCTTCGCCGCCTCGCCGTGAAACCTTGCCAGCGCCTGCAGACAGGAGAACCCCGATGCCTACGCACCTGTTGACCATGCTGCCCGCTTTTCTCGCCTATTTTGCGGTGGCGATCGCCCTGCTCGCGTTGTTCCTGCTGGTTTACCTGAATGTCACCCCGTATCACGAGGTGGCGCTGATTCGTGGCGGCAACAACGCGGCAGCGGTCAGCCTGTCGGGCGCGCTGCTCGGTTTCGCCATGCCGGTGGCCAACGTCATCGCGCACAGCGATACGCTGCTCGACCTGGCGTCCTGGGGAGCGATCGCCGGCGTCATCCAGATTCTGGCCTACCTGGTGGCCAGGCTGGCGCTGCCGCAGCTCGACCAGGACATTCCCGCCGGCAAGACGGCGCCAGCCATCTTTCTGGCTGTCCTGTCGCTCAGTGTCGGCCTGATCAACGCCGCCTGCATGACCTACTGACCTTTCCCTTGTCGCTTTCGCCGTTCCTCGCCGGCGCCTGAACCCCCACCCTCGACCTCAGGAGACAGCCATGGCCTTCATGGACTTCATCAAGAAACAGTTCATCGACGTCATTCAATGGACCGAGCAGGGCGACGGCGTGCTCGCCATGCGCTATCCGATGCAGGACTTCGAAATTCAGTATGGTGCGCAGCTGACAGTGCGCGAATCGCAGATGGCCATCTTCGTCAACGAGGGCAAGATCGCCGACGTTTTCGGCCCCGGCCTGTACAAGCTGACCACCCGCACGCTGCCCGTGCTCACCTATCTCAAGAACTGGGACAAGCTTTTCGAGTCGCCCTTCAAGTCGGACGTCTATTTCTTCTCGACCCGCCTGCAACTCGACCGCAAGTGGGGAACGCCAAATCCGATCACGATCCGCGACAAGGATTTCGGAATGGTCCGGATGCGCGCCTTCGGCATCTACTCGTACAAGCTGACGGATCCGCGCAAGCTGCACACCGAGGTCTCCGGAACCCGCGAACAGTACATGGTCGACGATCTCGACGGCCAGTTGCGCAATCTGGTGATCGGCTCGATGACCGACCTGTTCGGGGAATCGGGGGTACCTTTCATCGACATGGCCGCCAACCAGGACGAACTCGGCCGGACCCTGAAGGGCAAGCTCGAACCCGTCTTCGAGCGCTACGGGCTGGCGCTCGACAGTTTCGTCGTGCAGAACGTCTCTCTGCCCGAGGAACTGCAGAAGGTTCTCGATTCACGCATCGGCATGAACATGATCGGTGACCTGGGGCGCTACACGCAGTACCAGGTGGCCAACAGCATTCCGCTGGCGGCGCAGAACGAGGGCGGCATCGCCGGGATCGGCGCCGGCCTGGGCGCGGGGCTGGGCATCGGCCAGGCAATGAGCGCTGCCATGGGCCAGGCCGTCCAGGCCGGAAGCGCGCCGCAACAGCCCATGTCGCCGGCGACCCCAACCGCTGCGGCGGCCGCCAGCAGCGCCGACGAGGTCGTCGCCACGCTCGAGAAGCTGCATGGCCTCGTCGCCAAAGGCATCCTTTCGCAGGCCGAGTTCGACGTCAAGAAGGCCGAATTGCTGGGCAAGCTGGTTTGACCCGGCACGCCGGCTGACCTAGCGACGCCGCCGCCCCTTTCGTCAGCCAGTCCGCCGCGAGTTCTCTCGTGAAACGAGCCATCTGCCCCTCCTGCGGTGCGCCGGTTCTCTTCCACTCAGCCGCGTCGATTTACGCCGTCTGCGAGTTCTGCCGCAGCACCCTGCTGCGCACTGGCGAAGACCTGCAGAATCTCGGGCGGATGGCGGATCTGCTCGACGACACGTCGCGCATCCAGATTGGCAGCGAGGGGACTTTCCGCAGCCGTCACTTCCTGGTCGTCGGCCGCATCCAGCTGAAGTACGAAGCCGGACTCTGGAACGAGTGGCACATCCTGTTCGACGACGGCCGTAGCGCCTGGCTTGCCGAAGCCGCCGGCGAATACATCGTCAGCGCGCAGGTGAGCGTGCGCGAACCGATTCCGGCTTTCACCGTGCTCGTCCCCGAGATGGCGGTTACCCTCGATGGACGCCAGTTTACGGTCACCGACCTCGAGACCGCCCGCTGCATCTCCGGACAGGGCGAGCTACCGTTCCGCGTCGCCGCCGGTTACGACGTGAACACCGCCGACCTGCGCAGCAACGATCGTTTCCTGACCATCGACTACAGCGAGACACCACCGTTGGTCTTCGTCGGACAGAGCACGACCTTTGTCGATCTCAAGCTCGTCAACCTCAGAGAAGCATCCGAACCATCCGCCGGCGGCGCGCCGCAGGTCGGCGCGCGCGCCTTCAACTGTCCGCACTGTGCCGCGCCGCTGCAGATTCACTCGCCGGCGATCGAAAGCGTTGCCTGCGACGCCTGCGGCTCGATCATCGGCATCGACAACGAGAACGTCCGCTTGCTCGCGCGCGCGGCGCAGGCGCTGCGCGAGGTTCCCTGGCTACCGCTGGGCAGCCGCGGCAGCCTGCACGGCGTCGACTGGGAAGTGATCGGTTTCATGCGCCGCAGCACGACCTCGGAGGGCACCGAGTACCCGTGGTCGGAGTACCTGCTGTTCAACGCGACGGACGGGTTTGCCTGGCTGATCGAATATCAGGGCCACTGGAATTTCGCGCGCACGCTCGCCAAGCCGCCGTCGGTCAGCCGTAAGCAGCCCAAGTTCAAGCTTGACGGCAAGGAGTTCAAGCTTTTCAATCGCGGCAAGGCACAGGTGACCTACGTCGTCGGCGAGTTCTACTGGCGGGTTACCGTCGGCGAAACCTGCGCGGTCGACGACTACGTCTGCCCACCGCTGATGCTGTCGCGCGAGGTGACGGCGAAAGAAGCAAGCTGGTCGCAGGCCGAGTACCTCGAAGCGGCCGATCTCTGCGCCGCTTTCCGGATGAAGACACCGCTGCCGCGCAGCGGCGTCTATGCCAACCAGCCCAACCCGCTGGCGGAGACCCACCGCACTACCTGCAGCCTGTTCTGGAAGCTCGCCCTGGCGGCAACTGCCGTGCAACTGGCTTTCACATTTCTGTTCGCTTCGCAGCTCGTTCTGAAACAACAGCTGGTGCTCTCGCCGCAAAACGAAGAGGCGACGTTGACCAGTCAGGAGTTTGTCCTCAAGAGCCGTGCGCGCGCCCTGCTGGTGCGGCACGCCACCGACGTCACCAACAACTGGCTGTCGCTGAGCACGACGCTGGTCGAAAAGAACACCGGCGAGTCCTACCAGGGCGAACAGGAAGTCAGCCACTACAAGGGCGTAGACGATGGCGAGAGCTGGTCCGAGGGGTCGCCGTCCGAGGAAATGGTCTTCAAGGCCGTACCCGCGGGGACTTACTACCTCGTGCTCGAGTACGAACTCGGCACCGACGACGCGGCGGCGGTGGTCGACACGCTGGAAGTCGTCCGCAATCCGACCGTCTGGTCCAACTTCGTCCTGCTGCTGATCTTCCTGGCGATTTTTCCGCTGATCTCGCGTTGGCGGCGCAATGCCTTCGAAGCGCGCCGCTGGAGCGAAAGCGACCTCGGCGGCAAGGACGACTGAGATGATCAAGGCCAACTGGCTCGCCGGTCTGCTCGCCCTGGCTCTTTTCAGCCACGCCCAGTACCAGGGCTGGAGTCTCTTCGACCGCGAGGCCGGCGCGCAGACCGCACGCGTTGCCGGCACGGCTGGTCGTGGCTATCACAAGTAGGGCCGGCGCGGGCATGTGAGGCCCCCGGCAGGTCTGGTCGCGTCCTTGCGCCTCCTGCCGGGGCCGGCTGCTCATCGCACCGAGGAGCGGCCTGCGCGTAGAAATGACGGATGTCATCCCGCCGCGCGGTGAGAGAACGCGCGCCATAGCGCCGTGTGCCACCGCTTTCGGGGCGAATGGCCGGACACGTCCATTGACTCGTCGCTGTGCGGGTTACCTTTGGTCTGGTGCTGCTCCCGGCGGCGATCAGACGAGCGCCCGGGGCTGCGTACTGGCCTGCGGCAGTCGGGATCCCGTTGGCGAGTACTGCCCGCGGCAGCGGAGACGCCCCAGAGGGAGAGAGCCGGTAGAATACGCGGCGAATTGAAAGGGACGTCATGAATGCCAGAAACCCCTCGCTTGTCGACCAGCTATCGGCGATGGACGCGCGTATCCGCTTCATCATTTCGGTCATCGTCCTCGGTCTGCTGATGACCGGGCCGTTCGTGATCACGGCAATCCTGATCTGGGCGAGCGCGCAACCGGCGGAGCAGGAACTTCTCGTTCAGTTGATTGCGCCGCACCTGTCCCTCGGCGCGCTGATGACGACCTTCGGCTTCATTCTGGGTTTGCTGGTGATTCGCTATCTGTTCCGCCAGTACGTACAGGGCTTGCTCAAGATGGTCGAGAACCTGCGCCTGATGCTGTCGGCCAATCGCGATTTCCGGGTCACGCCGGAAGGCCCGCCGGAGGTGCGGCTGTTGGCCGAGGCGACGAACGATCTGGCGCAACAGCGCGACGGCCTGATGGACGACGTCGAGGCCCAGATCGCCACCGCCAAGGCCTCGGTGGAGGCCGAAAAGAATCGCCTGGCGGCACTCATGTCGGAGTTGGCACAAGCGGTGGTGGTCTGCAATCTGGACGGACGCATCCTGCTCTACAACAGCCGCGCCCGACTGCAGTTCAAGGCCCTTGCGCAAGGTGGGACGGCAATCGCCGGCGGCGCGCTGATCGGCCTGGGCCGCTCGATCTTCTCCATCCTGGAGCGGAACCAGATCGACCATGCGCTGGAAGTGGTTCGCCAGCGTTTGGACAAGGGTGCCGCCGCAGCGATCGCCAACTTCATCACGACGGCACGCGGTGGACAACTCCTGCGTGTTCAATTGGTCCCGGTGCTGGCGGCCGGCGAAGACCTGCGGCAGCGCGACATGACGGGCTACGTGCTCACCGTGGAGAACATCACCCGTAGTCTCGAGCAGGAGTCACGCCGGGATCAGGTGCTGCAATCGCTGACCGACGGAAGTCGGGGTTGCCTGGCGAACATCCGGGTAGCCGTTGGCAACCTGATGGACTACCCCGACATGGAACTCGAAATTCGTGAGCGCTTCGTCGGCATCATCAGCGATGAAGTGGTTCGCATGAGTCAACGCCTCGATCAGACAATGAGCGAGTTTGCCGATTCGCTGAAAACGCGCTGGCCGCTCGAGGACGTGCTGGGTCTGGACATCGTTGCCGCCGCACAACGGCGTATCGAACAGCAGTTGGGCCTGCCGACGAAGAGCGAGGAGATCGACGAGGCCCTGTGGCTGCGGGTGGAAAGCTTCTCGCTGGTCTTCTCGATCTGCTTTCTCGCCTCCCGTCTGATCGACAACTATCAGATCAAGGAGCTTCGCTTCCGCCTGCTGCCTTTCGGCAAGCTCGCCTACCTGGATCTCATCTGGGCCGGTCACGCGATGTCCACCGAGACGTCCTACACCTGGGAGACGGAAACCATGCAGGTCGGCAAGGAAATCTCGCCGCTGTCCCTGCGCGACGTCATCGATCGTCATGGAGGCGAAATCTGGTACGAGCGCGAAAAGGCTGCACAGCGTGCGTTCTTCCGTTTCGTCTTGCCGGTAGCCGCGCCGGACGAACTGGGGGCGAGCGAGATGATCGACGACAGCGGCGTACGCCCGGAGTACTACGACTTCGACCTGTTCCATTTTCAGGATCAGAGCATCGACCTCGACCGTCCCTTGTCGGACCTGACGTACACAGTTTTCGACACCGAGACCACCGGGATGGAACCGGCTGCCGGCGACGAGATCATCCAGATCGGCGCCGTGCGCATCGTCAATGGCCGCCTGCTGCGCAACGAGAACTTCGACCAGTTGGTCGACCCCGAACGCTTCATCCGACCCGAAGGGATCCGCATCCACGGGATCAGCGATGACATGGTGCGCGGGCAGCCGAACATCGAAGTGGTGCTGCCGGCTTTGCACGATTTCTGCAACGATACCGTGCTGGTCGCGCACAACGCCGCCTTCGACATGCGCTTCCTGCAATTGAAGGAGGAGCGCACCGGCGTGGCTTTCAGTCAGCCCGTCCTCGATACCCTGCTGCTCTCGGGTGTGCTGCATCCCAATCAGGAGTCTCACCAACTGGACAGCATCGCCGAACGGCTGGGGATCGGCATCGAAGATCGCCACAATGCGCTGGGTGACGCCTGTGCCACCGCCGAGGTGTTCCTGAAGATGCTGCCGCTGCTGGCTCAGATGGGAATCACGACCCTCCGGCAAGCACTGGAGGCTTCCGAGAAAACCTACTTTGCGCGAGTCAAGTACTAAGGCTGGGTGGCTGGGCCAGGATCCTCGGCTGCACTTGGCTGGGACACGCCGTACAGCGTCAGGAAACCCGTCGTCAGCCGACGCGAGCGAGGCAGCGACCCCGAATTGACCCCGTTTGGCAGCGCCACCTATACTCCCCCCGTTGCCACTGATCATCCACCTCTCATCGAGATTGCCAACATGAACATGAACAACAAGAGTCCCCCAAAGAGTATCGGCGTCCTCACCAGCGGCGGCGACGCCCAGGGCATGAACGCGGCCGTGCGGGCCGTCGTCCGCACCGCGCTGCATCAGGGCGCCGCCGTTTACGCCATCTACGAAGGCTATCAGGGAATGGTAGATGGTGGCGAACGCATCCGGCTACAGTCCTGGGATGATGTCGGCAGCATCCTGCATCGCGGCGGCACAATCATCGGCACCGCTCGCTGCGCCGCCTTCCGCGAACGCGCAGGGCGGCTGCGCGCCGCCCACAACCTGCTTCGCCACGGCATTGACCGACTGGTCATCATCGGCGGTGACGGCAGTCTGACCGGCGCCGACACTTTTCGCCGAGAGTGGCCCGGCCTGCTGGCCGAATTGCTGGAGAGCGGACAGATTGACGAACAGACGGCGCGCGCGCACCCAGCGCTGATGATCGCCGGCCTGGTCGGATCGATCGACAACGACATGGTCGGGACCGACATGACGATCGGTGCCGATTCCGCCCTGCACCGCATCGTCGAGGCGATCGACGCCATTGCCAGCACCGCCGCCAGTCATCAACGCAGTTTCGTGGTTGAGGTCATGGGTCGCCACTGCGGCTATCTGGCTTTGATGAGCGCCATTGCCGGCGGCACCGACTACGTACTCATTCCCGAAAGCCCGCCACCCGAGGGCTGGGAAGAACAGATGTGCGGCTTGTTGCGCCAGGGCCGCATTGCCGGCCGCCGCGACAGCATCGTCGTCGTCGCCGAGGGCGCCCAGGACCGCGCTGGCAACCCGATCAGTTGTGACTATGTGCGGCAGGTGCTCCAGGAGCGACTCGACGAGGACACCCGCGTGACCATTCTCGGTCATGTGCAGCGCGGCGGCACGCCCAGCAGCTTCGATCGCTGGATGAGCACTTTGCTCGGCTTTGCCGCTGTTCAGGAGGTGCTTTCGGCGACGCCCGACAGTGAACCGCAACTGATCGGGATCCGCCAAAACCGTATTCAGCGGGTACCCTTGATGCAGTGCGTCGAGCAGACTCGCGCCGTTGCCCAAATGATCGGCGAGCAGAACTACGCCCGGGCAATGGAGCTTCGTGGCGGCAGCTTTACCGAGATGTTCGACGTTTTCAAGGCAATCGCCGAGGCCTCACCGAGCGTGACTGCGACGACCCGCCCGCGCCGCCTGGCGATCATTCATGCGGGAGGACTGGCGCCGGGGATGAATTCTGCCGTGCGTGCCGCGGTACGCTTCGGTCGGGATCGGGGCCTGACCCTGCTCGGCGTGCGCGGCAGTTTCGAGGGCCTGCTCGCCGGCCGAATCGAGGAACTCACCTGGGGCGACGTTGAAGGCTGGACCGGCCTGGGCGGCTGTGAACTGGGCACCAATCGCCACATCCCCAGCGTCGAGGAGCTCTACGCCGTCGCGCGCGCGATTGAAACGCACCAGATCGAAGGCCTGCTGGTCATCGGCGGCTGGATGGCCTACAAGGCAGCGTACCAGTTGCACTGCGAGCGCGACCGCTATCCCGCCTTCAAGATCCCGATCATCTGCCTGCCGGCGACGATCGACAACAACCTGCCCGGCTCGGAACTCAGCGTTGGCGCCGATAGCGCGCTCAACGCCATTGTCGGCGCCCTCGATCGGGTCAAGCAGTCGGCGATGGCCGCCAAGCGCTGTTTTGTGGTCGAAACCATGGGCCGCTACTGTGGCTACCTGGCACTGATGAGTGGTCTGGCCGGTGGCGCCGAACGCGTCTATCTGCACGAGGAAGGCGTCACCCTGAAGGACCTGCAAGCCGAAGTCGAGCATATGGTGGACGCGTTCCACACTGGCCGACGACTCTACCTGACCATACGCAACGAGCGAGCCAACGCGCAGTACACGACCGACTTCATGTGTGCGCTGTTCGAGGAGGAGGGTCGCGGTCTCTTTGACGTGCGCCGTTCCGTGCTGGGCCATTTCCAGCAGGGCGGCAATCCCTCGCCGTACGATCGCATTCTGGCAACGCGACTGGCGGCGCACTGCATCAGCTTCCTGAGTGAGCAACTGGCAAGCGGCTCGGCGGATGGCGCCTTCATTGGTCTGGTCGAGGGCAAGGTCACGCTCGTTCCGCTCGGCAGGATGTCGGAGATGGTCGATTGGACCCATTTTCGGCCCAAGGAACAGTGGTGGCTGGAGCTGCGACCGGTGGTTCAAACGATGGCGCAGTCGATCGCGACGGAGGCCTGATCCAGCCGGTACCCGTGTCAGAACGCTGAAACCCGGGTCGGCAAATGAAAAAATACGGCAAGCTGAGGTTGCCGTATTTTTTTGGAGGGTGCTGGTGGTGCAATCGGATCCTGGAGCACGACTGGCTATCGGGGCATGTGAGTACTGGTGAGGAAGTGTGAGGGTGTGTGTCTGGGTAATGCGGGTGTTGGCCGGAATGCGGCGGAGCCGCAGCGAACTTCAACGCAGATCGTACCGCACGTCTCGACTGCCACCCTGCTGACTCAGGTGCCGTGCTCGGTCAGTTGCCGCCATCCTTCTCGGCACCACCAGGCCATATCGTGGCTGCCACTCGCCTCGACTGACGCCAACACCGGCAGTAGAAACTCCCGCAGATCGGCAATCACCTTCGCCAGCGGCATTGGATCTAGCGCGTTCTTGCGCAGGAAGGCCTGCCACTGCTTGTTCTTCTGGGCGTCATTGATGAACTCGTCGCTCAAGCCGATCGGCGCCCCATGGGGGATAGGAGTGCGCCGACGCTCGAACGTGGCCGCAACCGCCCGCGACAAGATCGGGCCATCGAAGTCAGAATGCCTGGCCAGTACCCACAGATCGAAGAAATCCTTCATCCGGCTATTGAGCATTCCAAGTGAGGTCAGCGCCTCCAGCTTTTCCGCCACTACGGTGTAGCGGGGATAGGCCCGGAGTTGTGGCCCGGCCATCTCGCTGAGGATGACCGGATAGTGGACCTCATCTGGGCCGGGCACGACGGCATCACCAAAACCGATATCGATCTGCACCGGGCAGCGGGCGCTGTCCAACATCCCCACCAGCGTGACCCGGAGGCCAGAGTAGCTGGCCTCCTTGCGGATCTCTGTGGCCTTCACCGAGTCGGGCTGGAACACGATGCCGTCCTCGACCTCAATGCTGCACATACTCCGGAAGACCTGCTCGATGTGTGGAATCTCGGCCGGCCCAAAACCGAGTAAATCGGCGTCATGGGTGGGTCGGTGTGGCACATCGAACCACAGATCGAACAGCAATGCTCCCTTGAGCACGAGCTGGTCGCGTTGTTCCGAGATGCTCAGGCGGTAGAGCATGCGCTCCAGTGCATATCTGGTCAGCAGCAGATTGTAGTCCAGGTTCTCGGCACGAGCCTTATTGAGCAGCCTGTTACGGATGGCAGCTCCGATGTTCCGAACGCTCACGTCAGACTGTCCAGGTAAGGACGCATTACGTTGGCCACACGGCAGACCTTGGCGTATCGCCAGATGTCGTCACTGCTCATGCGCCTCTCGTGCCAAGCCTCGCGTAGCGCCTCCAGGGCGACGTCGAGACCGATCTTGTTCCGATACTTGAAGCAGTCGGCGACGGTCTTGGCAACGCCGGTGATACGGATGGTCACGCTATCCACGACGTGTTCCTCCACGCCCTCGGTGAATGCCTTGCCGGAGAAACGGACGATGCGCAGTGGCGGATAGTCGAGTTTCGGCGCGAGGGCCTTGTTCTCGATCGCCAGCCACACCTCGAACGGGGCCTGCGTCGTCAGACCATGAAAACGCAGTGCCGAGAGCAGACAAACAACACCCTTGGGCACCCTGCGCGCCACTTCCGCCAGCAAACCGTGGGCCGAAACCTCGCGTCCGGGCAGGCCGTAGAGCCCACGCCCGATCCGCTCCAGCAGGCCGCTGCGGACGGCACGGGTCAGGGAGACCCGGGGAATTCCAAACGGTGCCAGATCACAGGGGCGAATCAGTCCTCGGGATCGAGCCAGTTCGATCAGCCTCTCGGCAGTGGTGTCCATGTCGGGCATAATGTTTCATAACATCGGCAAATGTCAATAACTGCCGATGAATCGAAACGAATGTGCCTATGCGCGCCGCACGCACTGTCGTCTACCGGACAAGATAATTGACGCCACCCTCCCCGCCACGAACGCTGGAATCCCCTATCAAGCCGACTTGGCAGTGATAGTCCAGCCGTGAATTGTCAGCAGACGGCTGCTGCGTGAAATATACACTGGCGAGCCGAAGACGATCCCTCTTGAGAAATGCCCCGGTGCTGGCACGAATTTCGTCGATCTCGGCCTCTTCGTCAAAGGTAAACAGGAAGCCCTTTGCTTCAACGCTCAAGGGTTTGATGCCCTGCTGTTCTATCGATGTCTCCAACTCCCGGCCCGCTTCGACGACGTAGAACCACTGCTGGTCGCCGTCGCGCCAATATAGGTGCATGCGGCGCACGCCGGTGCCCTCGCCGGTGCACTTGCCGATGGCACGACGCAACAGCACCTGCGTAAGATTGCTTCGCCCCGCGCCGCCGAGCCGTTCACCCATCGTGTCGCCCACCCCGAAGCGCTGAAAAGCCGCCGGGTTGTCGCCCGTGTTTTGCGGTTGCCATGGCTTTCCATCCCACCGCAGCGGCACGTCCCAAATCTCCAGACTCTTGAAGCCGCTGTCGGGCAAGGGCGGTCGATGCCGGCGCATCCGCCCGACAAACTGGAGAATGTCTCGCTCTTGCCGGCTCTCGATTACCCCATATCCTTATACACAACTCACCCCGGGGCCGCCTCACGCATGAACTGGAGGCCGACGACGCAGTCCATGACGCGCTGCAACCCGATCCAGATCGTTTTGACGCCCGGCTCGCCGTCGCCTTTGCGCGCCAAGAAACCGCCGAGCATGGCCACCAATCGCAGGACCTGGTTGAGAGTTGGTGGGTCAGCCGGAGGTTTCTTTTTGTTGAGGAGATAGGCGGCATGCCATTCATCTTGGTCGAAGAACAAGTCGGCTGGCAAGTCTGGACAGGTCCGGCCGAATCGCATCAGCATCGCAATGCGCCAGGAAACGATGAGGTACAGCGCGATGGCGCGTTGCAGGCCGTCGATCGTGCGCAATTGCAGGGACTCGATCCGGCAGC
>JAFLDO010000049.1 GCA_017302455.1 Accumulibacter sp. | reverse complement strand
TGGTCGTGCCGACGAAGCCCAACCGCGGCGTGAAAGTGAAGCCGCCATCCGGCGCGCTGCTGAGCGAGCCTTGCAGCCCTGCCGTGTTGGTGGCGCTCACCCGCAAGGCGTCGCCGTCGGCGTCACGGTCGTTGACCAGCAGGCCGGGGGCGCTCAGGGTGAGCGCACGATTGCCGCGCGTGCTGAAATGGTCGTCGCTCGCCACTGGCGCGGCATTGGTGACGTGAATCACGGCATTGGCCGTGCTCGAACCGCCGAATCCATCGCTGATGTAGTAGGTGAAGGTCGCGTCGCCGGCGAAGCCCGCGCTGGGCGTGAAGGTGAAGCTGCCGTCCGCGCGTGGGATGATCACGCCCTTGCCCGACAGGCCGGTGACGTTGAGGGACGACACGCTGAGGGAATCGCCGTCGGAATCCTTGTCGTTGGCCAGCAGGCCCGGCGCGGCCACCGTCAGTACGCCGCCGGCATGAACGAAGTACTCGTCGGCGTTCGCGTCCGGTGCTTGGTTGACCACGTCGATGCTGGCCACGGCGGTGGCGGTACCGCCGTTGCCGTCGCTGACCGTGTAGGAGAATTTGGTCGTGCCGACGAAGCCCAACCGCGGCGTGAAAGTGAAGCCGCCATCCGGCGCGCTGCTGAGCGAGCCTTGCAGCCCTGCCGTGTTGGTGGCGCTCACCCGCAAGGCGTCGCCGTCGGCGTCACGATCGTTGACCAGCAGGCCGGGGGCGCTCAGGGTGAGCGCACGATTGCCGCGCGTGCTGAAATGGTCGTCGCTCGCCACTGGCGCGGCATTGGTGACGTGAATCACGGCATTGGCCGTGTCCGAGCCGCCGAATCCATCGCTGATGGAGTAGGTAAACGTCGCGTCGCCGATGAAGCCGGCGTTGGGCGTGAAGGTGAAGCCGCCGTCAGCGCGTGGGTTGATCACGCCCTTGCCCGACAGACCGGTGACATTGAGGACCGACACGCTGAGGGAATCGCCGTCGGAGTCCCTGTCGTTGGCCAGCAGACCCGGCGCAGCCACCGACAGTACGCGGCCGGCATGGACGAAAAACTCGTCGGCAATCGCGTCCGGCGCGGCATTGGTGACGTGAATCACGGCACTGGCCGTGTCCGAGCCGCCAAATCCATCGCTGATGGTGTAGGTGAACGTCGCGTCGCCGGCGAAGCCCGCGTTGGGCGTGAAGATGAAGCTACCGTCCGCGCCTGAGCTGATCACGCCCTTGCCCGACAGACCGGTGACGTTGAGGACCGACACACTCAGGGAATCGCCGTCGGGATCCTTGTCGTTGCCCAGCAGACCCGGTGCGACGACGGTCAGCGGCTGGTTGGGGCGGGTGCTATAACTGTCGCTATTGGCAACCGGGTTGCGGTTGATCGGAACAGCGGCTAGTGCCGGGGAAAGTGCAGCGGAAAAAGCGCTTGCGCCAAAGACGCTGGACTCCGCCAGACTGTCTGGCGCGCTCGTATCAAGCAACGACGCCAGACTCGGGCTCGTCGCGCTCCGCGCATTGGTGCCGTCGTCGCGCCCCGCAGACAGGTACTCGTCGCGCGAGACGATCGTCTCAGCACCACCATCCCGGGAAAAAGGCTGGGTCGACGCCGTGGGGTCGCCGTTGAACAACCAACCGAAGCGATTGTGGCCATGCTTCTTCATGAGATCTCCTTGCGAAACAGCGCGTCAACAGGGCATAAGCAATTCCGTCGCAGTATAAGAAAAATCAGCAAGCAAATTTCGCACCATACTCTTATATTGCTGCTTTAATGTACTTTGCAATCTTTCCCCGCCACCTAGTGTAAAGGATACCGACACCTCGCAGCGCCCGCTGCACAGAGACGCACCACTTCGCCGCATGGGCGAGGTGACATCGCCGACCGATCCACAGGACCTCAAATACGAATCGCCTCGTCAAGAGTGATGTCTACCATCAGGTCGTTCGAAAGGTCCTCCAGCTCGCTGGTGAGCGCCCTCACGTCAAACGTCGACGAGGCGGTCAGCTCGACGCTCGCATGGAACAGCATTCCGGCGGACATCGGTGCGCTGGCCGTGTAGGTGCTCAGATCCTCGACATTGAGTGCGTGCCGGGCAAGGACTTGCGAGACCTCGCGCACGATGCCGATGCGGTCGTGACCAACCAGCGAAAGCTTCAGCCGCCGATTGCCAGCCTGCGCCACAGGCGAGTGGGAGACCTCGGAAGTGACGCGAAGACCGGGCAAGGCGGCGAGCGCGTCGGTAAGGGCAACGAGTTGTTCCTCGGGAACGCTGACGCAGACGATACCCGCAAACTTGCCGGACAGATTCGACATCGACGACTCCAGCCAGTTGCCGTGATGCAGACTGACGGCAGTGGCAAGCTGTTCGACGAGACCTGGGCGATCATCGCCAATAACGGTCAGAACAAGGGAAACGCTCATGGGCTGCTCCTGGCAAGGTGAGCGCTCATTCTACCCTTTGCCGTTTGCCGGATCGCGGCTCGCGTCGTTCAAGTCCCGCAGCTTGAACGAGCGGCCCGCTGCGCTGAAGAACCGGCGGCAGCCCTTGCCCTGCACCGGCGGCCGAGCCGCCGCCGGCACGCTCACTTGCCCGCGCAACTCACTCGTCGCGACGCGGACCTGCGCCCTTGTCTGCGGCAGCGGCCAGACCGCCAGGCGCCGCACCGCCGATGTCGACACGCCAGCAGCCACCGCTCTCGCTGACGTGCATGGCTACCGGTAGGAAGGCGCCGATCACCGCCAGATTGGTCAACAGGTGGCTCGACGGTTTGCCGGTGCTGAAGCTGCCGCTGCCGGCCAGCGCCAGCGGCAACACCAACTGATCCGCGAGGTGCTCGCCAACCCCGCCCGGGCTGTCAAGATAGCCGCGGACAGCTTTGGCGACCCGGTCGGCAACATGTTCGGCGCTGACGCCGCGCGCGCCAAAGCCGGTAAAGACTTCGTGCACGGCGGCATGCTCGAGGTCGACGAGCAGGGCGTTGCCCGGACCTTCTTGATGCGGCAGGACGCGGCATTCGCCCTGAAGTTGCGGAATGCGCCGCGCGAGTTGCGTCAGTTCGCGGCGGGCGACGTCGTGCGGCACACCGGCGACGATGGCGGTCGCGCGCGTGCCTTGCCAGGCGCCACGCTCGAGCAGCGTCAGGCCAAGCGGCTTGCCGGGCGCAACCTCGGCGCGCACCTGACCGCCGCCGGCAGGATAGAAGCCGTGGCGCAGCAGCTCGATCTTGGTCTGCACGCCCATCCGCCGCAGCAGCGGTAGCCAGGCGCGGATCAGGAAGTCGGCCGGCGGTGCGGCCGGGTTGTGCGTACCGCCGCTGACCGTTACCGTTGCCGGGCGGTCGGCATACCATAGCGCCGGCAGGACGGTCTGCAGAACGAGCGTGCAACTGCCGGCGCTGCCGATGGCAAAATGGTAGTCGCCGCCGCGCAGCGCGCCCGGTGCGAAGAACAGCGACTGCGAAGCGGGCGAAGCGCCTTCGACGTGTGCGCCCGAAATCGTCGCCGCCGCCTGCACGGCGGTGAGGTGCTGACGCAGCAGGCCGGGTCTGGCCCGCCCGGCACGAATGCGTTCGAGGCGGAAGGCCCGGCCGCTGATCATCGACAGCGTCAGCGCGCTGCGCAGAATCTGCCCGCCGCCTTCGCCTTGCGCGCCGTCGAGGGTGATCGTTTCCATGTTGTTCGATGGCTTCCTGGTTACTGGTTACTGGTTACTGGTTACTGGTTACTGGTTACTGCTTACTGGGTAGCGCCCTTGAAGCGCAAACCGTCATCTCGACCATAAGCGATCGAGGAGAAAAGCTCAGCGCCCTTGCCGACGATAGTCGAGACTGCGCACCGCGCGCAGCGGGCGCAGGGGTCCATCGTCACTGCCGGTGCCTCGCCGCCGACCGACCGATGGTTCAGCCCTTCACACACACCACCTGCCGCAGGGTATGCACCACTTCGACCAGCGAGCGCTGCGCGTGCATCACCGCGTCGATGTCCTTGTAGGCCATCGGGATCTCGTCGATGACGTCCTTGTCCTTGCGGCATTCGACGTGTGCGGTGGCGCGTTCCTGATCGGCGACGGTAAAGCGGCGGCGGGCTTCGTTGCGGCTCATGACGCGGCCGGCGCCGTGGCTGCACGAGCAGAACGACTCCGGGTTGCCGAGGCCGCGCACGATGTAGCTGCGCGCGCCCATCGACCCGGGGATGATGCCCAGTTCGCCCTGCCGGGCCGATACCGCGCCCTTGCGGGTGACGAAGATCTCGGCGCCGAAGTGCGTTTCTCTCTGCACGTAGTTGTGATGACAGTTCACCGCTTCGACGTCGACAGCGAAAGGTTTGCCGATCGCCGTGCGCGCGGCGGCGATCAGGTTGGCCATCATCGCCGCGCGGTTGTGGCGGGCGTAGTCCTGCGCCCAGGCGACCGCCTCGACATAGTCGGCGAAGTGCGCGCTGCCTTCTTCGAGATAGGCCAGGTCGCGGTCCGGCAGCCTGGCGAGATGTTGCCGCATGTCCGCCTGCGCCAGTTCGATGAACGTGCAGCCAATGGCGTTGCCGACGCCGCGCGACCCGGAGTGCAGCATCAGCCACACGCGCTGGGCCTCGTCGAGGCACACCTCGATGAAGTGATTGCCGGTGCCCAGCGTACCCAGGTGCTTGTGGTTGTTGGTGCTCTTCAGGCGCGGGTATTTCTCGACGAGGCGCTGGAAGCGCGGCAACAACACCGCCCAGTGCGCGTTGACCAGATCCGGCGGGTTCTCCCAGCTGCCTTCGTCACGCCGGCCGCGGCCGACCGTGCGCCCGTGCGGGACGGCGCGCTCGATGGCACTGCGCAGGCCATGCAGATTGTCGGGCAGGTCGGCGGCGTCCAGCGTCGTGCGCGTGGCGATCATTCCGCAGCCGATGTCCACGCCCACCGCCGCCGGGATGATCGCGCCGCGCGTCGGGATGACGCTGCCTATCGTCGAGCCCTTGCCGAGATGCACATCCGGCATCACCGCCAGATGGCGGAAGATGAAAGGCAGGCGCGCGGTATTGATCAACTGCTGACGCGCTTCCTCCTCGACCGGCACGCCTTCGGTCCACATCTTGATCGGCGCCGCGCCGGGCACCCGGAGGGTTTCGATCGACGCTTCCGGGGTGATCCCCTGTTCCATGGTTTGCTCCTTTCTCTTGCGGCGCACACCGCGATGTTACGGCAAACGCCGTAGTCGGCCCTGGCGGCCGACACCTTGCCTGCAGTCCATGCTGGCTCGTCCCGGCGCGCTACTTGCGGCCGATCTTCACCAGACCGTTCAGCACCTCGTCGAGCCCACCGAACACCGAGATCCGGTCGATCCGCTCGGCGACCCGCTCCAGCGTTTCCAGCTCCTTCAGGCGCAGTGCGGTCGGGTTGTCTTCCATGACCTTGGCGGTGTTCAACAAGGAGCGCGTCGCCGCCGTTTCCTCGCGCCGGCGGATGACGTTCGCCTCGGCCGACTTCTGCGCCTCGACGACCTGCGCCAGGATGGTCTTCATCTCGCCCGGCAGGACGATGTCCTTGACGCCGACCGCGCCGACCTCGATGCCGAAGCCGTCGAGTTTGCGCGCGACATGCGCGCTCACCACCTCGTCGATGATCTGCTTGTTGTCCAGCAGCTCGTCCACCGAACGCGTTCCGACAGCGGCGCGCAAGCCAAACTGCAGTTCGCGATACAGATGCTCGACCGGCTTGTTGAGGCTCGCAAAAGCACGCAGCACGTCGGTGTAACGCCAGGTCGCCGCCAGATTCAGGCGCAGGCCCACCTTGTCGCGCGAGAGGATTTCCTGGCCGCCGACTTCCATGGTCTGCAGGCGGGTATCGACCAGTTCGACCTGCACGTCGCGATTGAACCGCCAGAAGGCCGCCAGACCGGGCTGCAGCAAGCGCGCCACCTGGCCATCGACCTTGAGCACGCCCAGGTGGTAAGCCGGTACCGGCAGCAGGAGCACCCCAGCGAGTCCGCCTACCGGCCGGGCGCGCAGGTTCGGCTGCGTCAGCCGTGCGGCAAGCGCCGGGGCCAGCGCCGTTTCCCCGGCCAGGTCGATACACTCCAGGCGATGCGCCACCAGTCCCTTCCAGAAGCAGGCGCGCACGCCGGGCGGCAGGATCTCCACCAGAACCTCGTTCTCGTAGCGCAGACCGGCCTGATCCTCGCCGAGAACCATGTACTCGAAGTGCTCGGCGACGGTTTGCGGTTGCTGCCGCTGCAGGTAGTCGACGAGATTGAGGTCGCTCATCGCCGCGTCGAGTTTCCACACCTGCAGCGCCAGACGGCGCAGCGGATCGACGAAGTAATGGCGTCCGGCCGTGAGCAGGCGATCGAAGTCGCCGTCGCGCAGCAAGACGCCGCATTCGTTCTTCTTCACCACAAAACGTCGCAACATGACTTGTCCTTTCTTCTTGTCATCGATTTGCCGGTGCGCACCGAGTTGCCGGGGCCACCCTTCCGGGACTGGCGGGGGAGCACGCGGGGCGTTGCGGCGGGCTCGCCGCCGGCGTGCAGCGCACGCTCGCGACCTTGCCGACCGCCTGCGCCACCGGCGCCCTGCCGGCAATCCGGGGCAGGTGCCGAAGCAACCCGGTGACGGGTGCTTGCGCACACCGCGACCGGCGGGTCTTGCAATTGCACTGTCAGACGACAGGTTTTGGAGCGGGAGTCGAACCCGCGACACACCGCCGAAACGGTTGCTCTACCCATTGAGCTATCCAGTGGCTGGCGGGCCGGGAATCGAACCCGGCGGGACTCACCAGAGCCCGCCACTCGAGCGTGTGCGCCACGGCGGCATGCACGCCAACGACAGATCGAAACCCGGTTGCCGTGCACCGGCGGGGTCTGCAGCCCCGACCCGTGGGCCATTGCGGCGCCTGCGCGCTCGGCTATTGCTTAGCGAATGCCATGCCAGGCGTGAGCGGCCTCTGCGAGATCGTGCAAGTCCCTGTGGGAAAACGACAAACCTCTCGCCGACCGGCAGCCGTCTTGTCGCCGCCAGCCTGTATCAATAGAATCTACGCTAATGGTTTAGCTGGAGAGATAAGGCTGTGAAGAAGACAGTGGTCATCGGCTTCCTCGGCACGCAACTCGACTACGGTGGACGGGGAGCTGAGCGCTGGGCGAAGTGGCGCCCGACGGTGGCGGCTTGCCAACAGGAGGACTTGCTGGTGCACCGTCTCCACCTCCTGCACGACGATCGCAGTCGTGGTCTGGCCGAGAGGGTCGCTCTGGACATCGCCGCCGTATCGCCGGAAACGGAGGTCTGCCGGGTCGAAATCGGTTTGCACGATCCGTGGGACTTCGAAGAGGTGTACACCACCCTGCACGATTTCGCCCGCGCCTATCCCTTCGATACCGAGCAGGAAGACTATCTGATCCATATCACGACCGGCACGCACGTCGCGCAGATCTGCTGGTTCCTGCTCGCCGAAGCGCGCTTTCTGCCGGCGCGCCTCCTGCAGATGTCGCCGCCGCGCAAGAAGGAGGTGGCCGGTGGTGCCGGGACCTACGCGATCATCGACCTCGACCTGTCGCGCTACGACAAGATCGCGCAGCGGTTTCGCCACGAACAGGCGGACACGCTGGCCTTCCTGAAATCCGGCATCGCGACGCGCAGCGCCGCTTTCAACGCGATGATCGAGCGCCTCGAACGCGTCGCAGGACGGTCGCGGGCACCGCTGCTGCTGGTCGGCCCGACCGGCGCCGGCAAGTCCTTTCTCGCTCGCCGGGTCTATGAACTGAAACGACAACGGCAACGGCTCGGCGGCCGGTTTGTCGAGGTCAACTGCGCGACCTTGCGCGGCGACGCGGCGATGTCCACCCTTTTCGGGCATGTGCGCGGCGCCTTCACCGGCGCCCAGAGCGAACGCCCGGGCTTGTTGCGCGCGGCCGATGGCGGCCTGCTGTTCCTCGACGAGATCGCCGAACTCGGTCTCGACGAGCAGGCTATGCTGCTCAAGGCGGTCGAGGAAAAGCGCTTTTTCCCGCTCGGCAGCGACCGTGAGTCGGGCAGCGATTTTCAGCTCATCGCCGGCACCAACCGCGATCTGCGCCGCTGCGTCGCCGACGGTCGTTTTCGCGAAGACCTTCTGGCGCGCATCAACCTGTGGACATTCGAGCTGCCCGGCCTTGCGGCGCGCGTCGAAGACATCGAACCGAACCTGGACTTCGAACTCGGGCGTCATGCGCGCGAGCAGGCGCAGCAGGTCCGCTTCAATGCCGAAGCGCGACGGCTCTTCCTGGCTTTCGCGTGCTCGCCGCAAGCGCTCTGGCGCGGCAACTTCCGCGAGCTGTCGGCATCGGTGACGCGCATGGCGACGCTCGCCGAAGGCGGACGAATCAACGAAGTCGATGTCGGCGAAGAGATCGCCTGCCTGCGCCGCGCCTGGTCCGACGCCGGCGGCGATGACGCCGCCCGCCAACTCCTCGGCGACGGCGCCGAGGCGCTCGACCTGTTCGACCGAGGCCAACTCAACCTGGTGATCGACGTCTGCCGCCGCTCCGGCAGTCTCTCGGAAGCGGGTCGCCAGCTGTTCGCCGTTTCACGCCTGCAGAAAAGCCAGGCCAATGACGCCGATCGACTGCGCAAGTACCTGACCCGATTCGGCCTCGACTGGAACGGAGCCTCCTCGACTTCGGCCGCTCGCACATCCTCGTGAGAGCGTCGCTGGCGATGCTGGAGCCAAGCAACGCGCCACCAGCACACTCGTCGCGCGCGCCCTGCTCCCTGCGCGCCTGCCCACATCCGTCGCGGACATCGCCTTTACAGGACGAACGCCGCGAGCAACAATCCGTGCAAGAGGCGCCCGCCTCCCAGGCAGACTACCGTCAAGGAGCCCTGTTCATGTTCAGCCAGGCCACCTTCAACTTCCTCGACGAACTTGCGGCGAACAACGCGCGCGCCTGGTTTGAAGCCAACCAGACGCGCTACGAAGCGCTGGTTCGCGAACCGGCGCTGACCTTCATCGCAGCGATGGCGCCCGAGCTGGAAAAGTTCGCTCCGCAGTTCCGCGCCGAGCCGCGCAGGACGGGCGGCTCGCTGATGCGCGTGCACCGCGACACGCGCTTTGCCCGCGACAAGCGTCCCTACAAGACCAACATCGGCATCCAGTTCCGCCATGAAGCCGGCAAGGATGTTCATGCGCCGGGCTTCTACCTGCACATCGCGACCGACGGATGCTTTTTCGGCGCCGGTTGCTGGCATCCGGAGTCGGCGATCCTCGCAGTCATCCGCGCGCGCATCACGGATCATCCGGAGCGCTGGTTTGCCGTACGCGACGACGAGCAGTTCGCCGCGCACTGGACGCTGGCCGGCGAGAGCCTGAGGCGCCCGCCGCGCGGCTATGCCGTCGACCACCCGGCGATCGACGACATCAAGCGCAAGGACTTCATCGCGCTGGCCCCGCTGTCGTTCGCCGAAGCCACGGACGTGGATCTGACCAGGCTTGCCGCGCAACGCTTTGCCGCCGCCGCGCCGCTGATGGCGTTCCTCTGCGAGGCGCAGGGGGTCGCCTACTGAGCGGTCGGCAAGGCGCGTGGCGGGGGCCATACCCCCAGTTCGCGTCCTCGAACGAAGCGAAGAACCGATGAACCGGTCAGCGATTCTTCTTCATGCCGGCTCTGCCATCGGTCATGTGACACGTTCAGTCGACGCGACGTCGGCCCGGTGCCCGGCAATTTGGTATCGACGCCTTCGCGCCCCTCACGGGCTTGCGGAGGATCGGCAGGCGATAAAGTCACAGGGCACCTATCCGCTGCGTCTGTCCAGTGTGATCAACGCCGAGCTTGCGCGCTGCGCCACACCCGATGGCACGAGCTTCAACCAGTTCGTGGCAACCACCGTCGGCAAGAAACCTAACCGAAAGGCAGGCGTCGCCTCCTGCCCGTCCGGTCGCCTCGGCGCAGGACCGCCGCGTGCCATCCCTCAAGGCGGCGAGGGAGTCGGCTCGCGCACATGCCGGCTGTCAAGCAGTCGCCCCAATCCCGAACCGCAAGCGACGGCCCGTTGCGGCAAGAGCGCCCAGCAGCACCAACCCCAACGTGCCGGGCTCCGGAACTCTCAGATTGGCGGTGACGTCCACCAAGAAACCTCCCGAGGTGGCGCCAAAGATCAGCGTGTGCGGACCGGCTGACAAGCCTTCCACGGCGACCCAGTAACCGTCCGAGACGGCGTCATAACTGCCCTTGGGCGCACCGAAGAGGTTGTCGTCGGGCAGGGCGACCGAAAAGAACGCACTGCTGGTCTGCCGAAACCCGGATGCTCCTGCGGCAAGCAGGTTCAGGCCGTCCAGGGTTGCCGTGAGAGCGGTCGCGTCGTCGATGAATGGGCTTACCCGCGCCAGCGCGCATGCGACGGAACCAGCACACTCGGGAGGCGGAGTCTCGATAAAGAGATTGTTGATGACTGGGAAAAAGATTGGCCGGCCCGCCGGCACGGCGAACGTCCGCACGGTAGGCTCTCCGAAGATGCTACCCGCCACGAAGAAGACCGGACCGTTGTTCCCCACCTGAGCGAACACGCCGTCCTCGTCCAGCAGGGGGTTACCCGAGTTCGGAGCCCCCAGCGCCCACCGCCACCACTCCTGCGACAGCTCCAGTTGACTTTTCTCCGCAACGGGCTGGTCCGGTGCGACGACCACGAAGGCCTGCGCAAATCCCATGGCGCCAAACAGCAGCATCGCTGCAGCAACATCTCGAACGAATCGTTTCATGGTGCTTCCTCTCTTCACTTTGGTTGAAACGAGAACGCGCGCTACAGCGCGTCCTCACTGGGAGGGACTACGGGTCGATCTTGGCACCTTCACTATCTCGATGCCTCGCCCGGACTACGGACTGTTGCCCGAACACCCTCCTTTCCCAAGTTCAGGGAGGCGCCAACAGCTTCGCGTGCTTGAACCGCCGAGAGCAGAAAGCCCATGACGCCAACTACACTATAGAAACCCCATCAAGCGGTGTCAATGTCAAATAGTTCCCAAGAGCCCCTGATGAATCACCGGAAGCGAATCGCGCCGCTCAGGCCGTGTGGTCGTCCCACGACGGGGCAGCACCGATAGCCTTGTTTCGGCTTCGTCGTGGGGCTGGCGTTGTAGTCCAAGCCATCACGCTGGCAATCCCGCTCGACAGCCCTTAGGCGGCGGGCCTCCTTGATCCGGATGACCCCCTGCGCACCGGATCTCCCGGTGATCGTCAGCGGGGCCGGAGGACCCCTCGGCTTCACCGCGGCATGGATGCTGGTGTCGTCGGCCGCGATGCTAATCTTCATGCCTTCCGCCGTACCGGCGATCGTCAAGGGGCTGACCGGCCCTGGACCATCGCCAAATCCATGCTGATGGTCATCCTGCTGCCGCTGCTGCCCGGGATGGCGATCCTGCGGGCATTGCAAACGCTGGCCATCCGACTTCAGCCTTTCATCGGCAGGACGACGGGCGTGGCCACGCTACTCCTAGCGGTCTTGAGTGTCCTCGTGCCCGGTGACGACTTGAGCGGGGCCAAGGGACATCTCGCCGTCGCCGCGCAGCTAGTTTCCTTCCAGATCGTCACCACCCTACCCTACTGGTTCGGGTTTGGCTTGCCGCACGAGGAGAAGATCGTTCTCAGCGCCGGGACTGAGCCTGCCTCGTCCGACCAAGGGGGGCGAAGCTCCAGGGCAAACTCGTTCGTCGGACACCAGATGTGGTCGGGCAGGCGCATCTCGCACCACATTGCGCGCACCGCGAGCCCCTTCAGGAATCGCACCACGGCAAGGACCGAGTGCACCGGATCGACTGCACCTCGCCGCACGGCATCAGCCCCGGCATCAGCCCCGGCGCCGGCACGGTTTGGAGCATTGGCGCATCGACCCGGTGGACCCACCTGCGCTTCGCTCCTCGGTGTTTTGGCTCCCGTTCGGGCGAAAGAAACAAGGCCGTATCTCGCCGCCCCTGCCCGATGGTGCGGACCTGTTGTCGGCGACCGAATCGAGTGGAGTTGCGCCGTGCGCGACAGCGAGGGTGCGCTGGAACTCGCGAACCGGCGCCAACGGCGGATATGCACGCCGCTTGCCGATGCTCGTCATGGCCGGACTCGGGCGAATCGCCCGCCGGTTGACGAATTCATGCTAGATTGATGCGTTTGAATCGCCAGACGTGCAGCACTTCGGCCTTTTATTGAAAGGCGCATCCTGTGCCTGCCGATGCCCTCCTTCGCCGGAAAGGACTCCTCCCATGGATGCACCACACGAGACCGATCGCGAACTGGAAAAGCGAGTCGCCGCCCGCCTGCTCGATGTCTTCGTCCGCACCGGCCTCGTCCTGGCGCTCGTGCTGCTGTGCTACCACTTCTTCTCGCCGTTCCTGACGATGATGCTGTGGGCGCTGATCCTGGCAGTCACCATCTATCCGCTGCACGAGATGCTGGCCGGGCGAATCGGCGGCAAACAGGGACTCGCGTCGACGCTGATCGTGCTGGTCGCCATCGCCGTGATCGTCACGCCGACGATCATGCTCGCCAGCCAGTTCGGCGACTCTGTCCATGAACTGGTCAAAGGTGTCCGCGACAACACGCTCGAGGTGCCGGCACCGTCCGAGAAGGTCGCTGCCTGGCCGGTCGTCGGCAAGAAGGTGCATGCCATCTGGTCGCAGGCGCACGACGATCTGCCGGCCCTGGTCAAGAGCATGCAGCCCAAGATCGGCGAGCTTGCGACCAAGGCACTTGGCATCGTCGCCGGCCTGGGCGGCGGCCTGCTGATGTTCGTCCTCGCGTTCATCGTCGCCGGCATCATGATGGCTTACGGCGAATCGGGCGCCCAGGCAATGCAGGCCATCTTCGAGCGCGTCTTCGGCCTGGCCCGCGGCAAGGAGTTCACCAACCTGTCTAGCGCGACGGTGCGCGCCGTCGCCTCAGGCGTCATCGGCATCGCCTGTATCCAGGCGCTGCTCATCGGCGTCTCGCTGATGATCGCCAGCGTCCCGTTCGCCGGCCTGCTGGCCGTGATCGTCCTCGTTCTAGGCGTCGCGCAGTTGCCGGCGCTGCTGGTCACACTGCCGGTGATCGGCTGGATCTGGGCGAGCGGCGACTACGCCACCGTCCCGGCCGCCGCCTACAGCGTGCTGCTGGTCGTCGGCGGCATGGCCGACAATGTGCTGAAGCCGATCATGCTCGGCCGTGGCGTCGATGCGCCGATGCCGGTGATCCTGATCGGGGCGCTCGGCGGCATGGCGACCAGCGGCATTCTCGGCATGTTCATCGGCGCGACGGCGCTGGCCCTGGGCTACCAGATTTTCATGCGCTGGGTGGATGACAACCCCGAGCGGGTGCGCCAGCAGGCTGCCGGCGACTCGCCTTCCGTCGCCGGCTGAGCCGGTGTGGCAAGGCCTTGCCGGCGTAGCTGGCCGGCGCCTGCTCGCCATGGCTGGAGCCGTGCTCCTCGGGGGCTGCGCGGCGGTCGGACCCGACTTCAAGCGTCCCGCAGTTTCGTGGTTGCCTGGCTGGTCGGGCGGCTCGCTCGATTCGCTGAACGCTGAACAGCGCGGCAAGCCGCGCGCGCAGACCGAGGAGTGGTGGCGCAACTTCAGTGACCCGGTGCTGGACCAGCTGATTGCTGAGGCCCAGCGCGTCAATCCCAATGTGCGAACCGCCGGGATGCGCATCCTGGAAGCGCGCGCGCAGCTGATGATTGCCGGCAGCCTGCTCTATCCGCAGCAACAGCAGATCACCGGCACGGTTCTGCGCACCGGCGAGGAACGGTCAAGCGGGCCGGACAGCGCCCTGACCGCGTACAACGCCGGCCTGGCGATCGGTTGGGAAATCGATTTCTGGGGCAAGTTCCGGCGAAGCGTCGAGGCCGCTGATTCCGGCTACTTCGCCAGCATCGCGCAGTACGACGACCTGCAGGTGTTGATGGCGGCGCAAGTCGCCACCTTTTACTGCGCGATCCGCACCCTCGAGCTGCGGTTGCAGATCGCCCATCAGAATGCCGCGTTGCAGAAGCGCAGCCTGGAGATCACCGAGCGCCTGTTCAAGCACGGCAACGACTCCGAGCTCGACGTGCAACAGGCCAAGGCCCAGTACTTGGCCACGCTGTCCACGATTCCGCAGCTCGAGGGCAGCCTGCGGCAAACCCAGAATGCACTCGGCGTGGTGCTTGCCAGGCCGCCCGGGCCACTGTCCGAAATGGCGGACGGCAAGAACACGATCCCGCAGGCAGAACTCGGGGTCATCGTCGACCTGCCGGCCGATCTGCTGCGGCGCCGCCCCGACGTGCGCGCGGTCGAGATGCAACTGGCGGCCCAGTCCGCGCTGATCGGGGTAAGCGTGGCCGATCTCTATCCATCGATCGCCCTGCTCGGCTCGCTCGGCCTGTCGGCCACGTCACTGTCCGGGTCGCCACGGACGCTCGCCTGGGGAGTTGGTCCCAGCCTCGTCTGGAACGTCTTCGATCATGGGCGGCTGACCGGTGAGGTGCTTGTACAGGATGCCCGCTTCCAGCAACTCTACGAACAGTATCACGGAGCAGTCCTGCAGGCGGCGCGCGAGGTCGATGACGCAGCGGTGGGGTTTGCCAAGAACCGCGAACAGGTCCCCATTCTCGAAGAAGCGGTCAAGGCCGCGAAGCGCTCGCTGGCGATTGCCAGCATCCAGTACCGCGAGGGCCTGGCCAACTTCGAGCGGGTGCTCGATTCGCAGCGAACGCTGTTCAGTCAGCAGGAACGCCTGGTGAGCAACCGGGGCAACGTCGCGCAGAGTCTGGTCGCCCTGTACAAGGCGATGGGCGGCGGCTGGCAGGCGGGGCGTGGCCGCCCGCTACTGGACGACGCGACCCGAGAAACCATGGGTGAGCGCAGCGACTGGCGGGAGTTGCTGCGGGAACCGCTGCCGGCGCCTGACGCTGGCCCGCAACTGATCGGACCCGGGACGGACGAGCAATGAGTGACGAAGCAATGAAGCGGGACGAAACTCCAGCCGGCGTGGCCCCCGAAGAATCTTCCGCACCACCCGGGAAAGGAACGCGGGTCGGCGCGACCATCGTGCTGGCGCTGATCGCCGCCAGCCTGCTCTGGTATTTCGCTGCTGACCGTCTGACCCCGCACACCTCGCAGGCCCGGGTGCAGGCCTTCGTCGTGCCGGTGGCCACCGAGGTGGCGGGCAAGGTGCTGGCGGTGCACGTCAAGAACAACGACAACGTCCAGCACGGGCAGCCGCTGTTCGATATCGACCCCAGCCAGTACCAGATCGCGTTGCAGCGCAGTCGCTCGGACTACGAGTCGGTACGCCGTTCGGTCAATGCCTCGGTGGCGACCGTGGAAGCCGCGCGCGCCTCGCTGCAGGCGGCACAGGCCAACCAAATCAAGGCCGACAAGGATGCGACGCGGCA
Source organism: Accumulibacter sp. (assembly GCA_017302455.1). Taxonomy (GTDB): domain Bacteria; phylum Pseudomonadota; class Gammaproteobacteria; order Burkholderiales; family Rhodocyclaceae; genus Accumulibacter; species Accumulibacter phosphatis. The sequence continues at coordinate 16,784 of JAFLDO010000049.1, read as the reverse complement.
GGAAGCGCTCTACGCCGAGGATCCCGGTGCGATATCGGTGCGCCGACTGGAGGTCGCGCAGGCCACCCGAATCGAAGCGCACAGCAAGGAAAAGGCCGCCGAGGCCGACCTGCGCAAGGCCCAGGAAGCCGCCGGCGACGCCGGTGACGACAACGCGCAGTTGCGTAGCGCGCGTTCGGCGACCGAGAAGGCCGAGTTGGATTTGGCGCGCACCAGGGTGGTCGCCCCCGGCCGCGGTCTGGTGACCGACCTGCGCACCGACGTCGGCCACTTTGCTCAGGCCGGCACACCGGCGATGACGCTGATCGCGATCCACGACCTCTGGATCAACGCTGACATGACCGAGAACAACCTCGGCAATATCGACCCCGGCGACGAGGTAGCCATCGTCCTCGACGTGCTGCCCGGTGAGGTACTGAAGGGCCGGGTACGCAGCATCGGTAGCGGCGTCAGCTCCGGCCAGCAGGCGCAGGCGGGAACACTGCCGACGATCCAGAACAGCCGCGACTGGCTGCGTCAGGCGCAGCGTTTCCCGGTGACGGTCGAGTTCGACGCTGCGGAACGCGAACGTCTGCAACGCGTACGCATTGGCGGTCAAGCCGAGGTCATGGTGTTCACCGGCGACAACTTCGTCATGAATCTGCTCGGCGCAGGCTACATTCGGCTGATGAGTTGGCTCTCCTACCTCTACTGAGCGGACCATGATCGCCCCGGCGGACAAGGCGGTCCTGCGGCTGGCGATCGGCCTCGGCCTGGCCGTGCTGTTCGCCTACGGCTTCGCGCTGCAGATGCCCCACGTGGTCTGCCTGATGGCCATGATGCTCTTGTGCAAGCCGGGTCCGCCAATCCCGCCGGTCAAGGCGGCGGCCATGGCCCTGCTGCTCGCCGGGCTGTTGGTAACGGGGGTGCTGATGGTCCCCCTGCTGGAAAACTACGCCCTGGCCGGAATCTTGCTGACCGGCGCGATCCTTTACGCGCTGTTCTTCTTCGGGATTCGCACCGGCAACCCGCTGACCATGCTTCTGGTCGTCGCGTTCACGCTGATCCCGGTCGCCGGGGTGGCCGAGCAGGCGCTGGTCACGATCATCAGCATGACCATCGCCGTCGGGATCGCCGTCGGCAGCCTGGTCAGCGGCTTTTCGCATGCCTTTTTTCCCGACGCTGCGGCTGCAAAGGCGGCCAAGGCATCGCCCCCCAGCCGCGAGACGGCGAGCTGGATCGCGCTCCGCGGCACGCTGGTGGTGATGCCGGTGTTCGTTCTGGCGCTCACCGACCCCTCGTTCTATCTGGCGGCGATCATGAAAGCCGCTGCTCTTGGCCAGCAGGCGGTTCGACCGACACGCGTTCGGCCGGGCGCGAACTGGTGGGATCAACCCTGATGGGGGCGGCGATGGCCCTGGCCGTCTGGTTAGGCCTGTCGCTCTGGCCCAGCCTGTGGATGCTGATGCTGTGGATGATGGCGGCTGCCCTGTGGGCTGGCGCACGGCTCTTCAGAGTCAGGCGCACGCTTCTCCCGCCCGTTTTCTGGAGCGATGCCCTGGTGACCATGCTGATTCTGCTCGGGCCGGCGATCGAGGACAGTGCCGACGGCACGGGTGTGCTCGCAGCGTCCGCCGTTCGTGTCGGCCTGTTCGTCGGCGTCGCGCTCTACGCTTGGGCTACGGTATGGTTGCTCGAACGCTGGCGCGCGTCGACAAGCGAAGCCCTGTTTTTTCACAACGGCTGATGGAGGTAAGCGGCATGACCTTGATCAATCTGGCGATCGGCTTGCTGATCATGATGGGGTGTCTGATCCTGCAGGTCACCTTCACTCTCTGGAGCGTCCTCCACGCCATGCGTCATTCGGGCGAACCGGGATCCGGCATTACACTGCTGGCGGGAATTCGCACGCTGTTGATGGCGATGGTGATCATGATGCTCGGCAATTTCCTGCAGATCATGCTGTGGGGCACCCTGTTCTTCTGGCTCGGGGCGTTCACCGCTTTCCATCAGGCCGTATACCACTCGGGAGTCAATTTCACCTCGCTCGGCTATGGCGACGTGGTCATGAGTGCCGACTGGAAACTCCTTGGTCCGCTCGAGGCACTCAATGGCATCCTGATGCTCGGCCTGACCAGCGCGGGCCTGCTGGGCATCCTGCAGCACCTGACCAGAGAGAAACCGCACGCGCGCGAGCATCGGGATTGAGTCGCGCACGCCCGCGTAGCGCCGACGAGCGCAGGGGGTTGCACGGGGAGCCGCCCGCACCGCGGCGGCGATCGTCGTCGCCACCCCCCGCCGTACCGTTTCCGGGAACGCTGCCCTTCCTCCGAGGATCACCGCACCATCTCGGTCAGGTCACCATCCTTGGCGTTGCGCCGTAGCGCGCGAGCGTGGCCTCGCCGGGTACCACGATCGTCTATCCGTAGCGCCCCTCGATGTAGTCCGCCGTTTCCTTGTGGGCAGGTGTGACGAACAACTCGTCGGTCCGTGAATGTTCGACTACCCTGCCCATCAGCATGAACACGCACTCTTCGCTGGCGCGTCGCGCCTGCGCCATGTTGTGGGTGACGATGAGAATCGTGTACTGGCCGCGCAGCTCCCAAAGCAGTTCCTCGACCGCTTCGGTGCCCTTGGGATCGAGCGCCGAGCAGGGCTCGTCCATCAACAGCATCTTCGGCTTCACCGGCAGCAGGCGCGCGATGCAGAGCTTCTGCTGCTCCTCCAGGGAGAGTTCGGTGGCCTTGCGCTTCAGTTGGTCCTTCACCTTGTCCCACAGCAGCACCTGACGCAGCGACTGCTCGACGATCTCGTCGGGAGTACCCTGGTGTACGTCGCCGCCACCCTTGGCATGCAACCGGTGGCTGAACAGAATGTTGTCGCGAATCGAAATGGGTAGCGGGTTCGGGCGCTGAAAAACCATCCCCACCTGCTTGCGCACCTGCACCAGTTCGACGTGGGGGTCGTAAATGTTCTCACCCATGACATGGATGCTGCCCTCGATGCGAACGTACCCGAGGCGCTCGTTGATGCGGTTGACGCTGCGCAGGAAGGTGCTCTTGCCGCACCCGGAAGGCCCGATCATCGAGGTGATCATGCCTTGCCGGATGCGCAGATCGACATCGTAGAGCGCCTGGAAGGTCCCGTACCACAGGTTCAGTCGCTGGCTGTCGATCGCGTGCTGGGGCGTCGGCTGCGGGAGCGCAGCGGTCTGCTCGGTATTCATAGTGGATCATGTCCTTGGTAGGCAATTCTGAAATCGCCGGGGGAGCCGGCGCGTGTGCGCTGCTTGCCCGCCGGCGCCGTCGGGCTAGCCGAATCTTCCCTCGACGTAGTCGCGCGTCCTCTGGTCTTTGACCTCGCCGGTGAACAGGTCTTCGGTGACGCCCACCTCGACACATTCGCCGTTGAGAAAGAAGGCGGTTCGATCGGCGAGGCGCCGGGCCTGCTGCACCAGATTGGTGACCAGGAGAATCGTCACTTCCTGGCGCAACTCCTTGAGAACGTCCTCGATGCGCATCGTGGTGACTGGATCGACGGCGATCGAGAACTCGTCGAGCATCAACAGATCGGGTTCCTGCGACAGCGCTCTGGCGATCGTCAGGCGCTGCTGTTGACCACCCGACAGCAGGCTGCCAAGAGCCTGCAAGCGATCCTTGACTTCGTCCCAGAGGGCCGCGCGGGTCAGACAACGCTGCACGATGACGTCCAGGTCCGCCTTGTTGTTGATCCCGCGCAGCCGGGGCGACAGGGCCACGTTGTCGTATACCGTCATCGGCAGACCCACCGGCAGCGGAAAGACGACACCGATGCGGCTGCGCAGGGCATAGATGTTTTTCAATCGACTCGTATCGCGACCGTTGAAACGGATCTCGCCGTCCACCTTCATCCCCGAGGTGAATACATCCATCCGGTTGATCGCCTTGAGCAGTGAGGTCTTGCCGGCGTTGGCCGGACCGATGATGCCGAAGATCTCGTGCTCGCGGACGGCCAGATTGACTCCTCGCAGCGCCACCGCGTTGCCATAGCGGATGGTCAGGTTCTTGATCTCGAGCTTGTGCGGGAAGTTGTCGGCCGGTGCCACGGTGTCGCTGGCCACCGCCGCTGCGCTTGAACTCACCATTTCTTTTTCCCCCTCAGCCACATGCGGAAAGCGATCGAGACGCTGTTCATGGTCAGGACCAGACCGATCAGCACCAACGCGATGCCGAAGGGGACGTGTTCGGCGATCTCAGGCACCTGCGTCGCCGCGACGAACAGGTGCAGGGACAGAGCCATCGTCTGATCGAAGACGCTTTGCGGCAGGAACGGCGTAAAGAAGACGGCACCGGTGAACATGATCGGCGCCGTTTCGCCGGCCGTTCGCGAGACCTCGAGAATGACCCCGGTAAGGATGCCGGTGATCGAGTTCGGCAGGACCACGCGGCGGATCGTTTGCCAGCGCGTCGCCCCCATGTTCCAGCAGGCTTCGCGAAAGGCCTGCGGCACCGCCTGCAGCGATTCGCGCGTGGCAACGATGACCACCGGCATGGTCATCACCGCGAGCGTCAGGCTGGCGGCCAGGATGCTGGTGCCGAACTTGAAGAAGAGGACGAAGGCGCCGAGCCCGAACAGGGCATGGACGATCGACGGAACGCCGGCGAGATTGATGATCGCCAGGTTGATCGTCCGGGTGAACCAGTTGTCACCGGCGTACTCGCTGAGGTAGATCGCCGCGAAGATGCCGATCGGCACCGACAGGATCAGCGCGACCGTCACCAGCCAGATGGTCCCGAGCAGCGCCGGAAAGAGGCCGCCCGTGCGCATGCCGTCGGTCGGCGCCGTGAGCAGGAACTCCCAGGAAATCGCGGCGCCGCCCTTCACCACCAGCGTGCCGAGGATCAGCATCACGGGGGTGATCAGAAGCAGAGTCATCAGCCCGAAGAGCAGTCGATAGCGTCTCTGCACGCGCTCGTTGTGCTGGTTCAGGTCGCTGGCCTGAAACATCGTTGGATTGGCGGTGGCCATGGCTTACCCCTTGCGTATGCCGCGCACGATGAGATCGGCGCTCAGATTGATGATGAAAGTGACGAGGAAGAGGAAGATGCCGATGGTGAACAGCACCTGGTAGTGCTCGCCGCCGACGACCGCCTCACCGAGTTCGGCGGCGATTGTCGCGGTGAGCGCACGCACCGAGTCGAAGATGCTGTCCGGGATGTTCACCGCATGGCCCGTGGCCATCAGCACCGCCATCGTTTCCCCGAAGCCACGACCGACCCCGAGCAGCACGCCGCCGAGCAGGCCGTTCTTCGCCGCCGGCAGCACCACCTTGTAGATCACCTGCCAGCGAGTCGCGCCCATTGCTTCGGCGGCCTCGCGATAGCGGTCGGGAACGGCCTTCAGGGCATCCTCGGCGATCGACGTCATGATCGGCGCCGCCATCAGGCCGAGGATGATGCCGGCGTTGAGCACGCAGAGGCCGACCGGAATGTCGAACCACTTGATGAGCAGCGGATTCATGATCACCAGACCGATGAAGCCCCAGACCACCGACGGGATCGCGGCCAGCAGTTCGACCAGCACCTTGAGCACTTCGCGCGTCTTGCCGCTGGCAAACTCGGCAATGAAGATGGCGGCACCGAGCGAGAACGGCACCGCGACCAGCATCGCCAGCCCGGTGACGCTGGCCGTGCCGGCCATCAGTGCGAGGATGCCGTACTCCGGATCCTCGGCGTCGCTGGGCGACCAGTAAGGGGTCAGGAAGAACTCGCGGAAGTCCATCTTCTCGAAGACGAAGCCGATTCCTTCCTTGGTGACGAAGAAGAAGATACCGAGCACGAAGAGGATGGCCGAGATGCCGCAGACGAAGACGATGCCGGCAAGCAGCTTGTCGACGTACCAGTCGGGATCACGGCGGTCGAAATCCTCGGCCGCGCGGGCGTCGGTGGCGCGGTTGCGTAACGCCTGCGTAGAGGTGCTCATCTCAGTGGGCCTCCTGGCCACGCAACACCGTCATCAGATTGCTGACCTGCAGGGCGATCTCCCGAGCGAGAAGCCGTAGATCAGGCGGCGCGCTACCGGCTCCGGCGACGTCCCACTCGAGCGCCACGGTATGGAAGGGAATCTGCTCGACGTAGGACTTGACCGGCCCCTGCAGGCTGACGATGATCTGGAAAGTAGCGAACTCCTGATGGTGCGCCGGAATCGCTTGCGGCTGGTGGTTGGCGAGGTCGATTCCCAGATCCTGCAGCAAGCCAATCGACTGGGGATCGCTGACACCGGCGGTCCGGCCGCGACTGTGATATTCGCCAACTTCCGGAAAATTCTTGCGCGCAATCGCCTCGGCGATCGGGCCGAGCAGGGTGTTGTCCTCGTCGACAAAGAGGATGCGGAAGAACTTCGGCCCCTTGGGCTGGCCGGTGACCGCGAAGACCGTGTCTTCGCAGATGTTTTTCGCCTGATCGGAAACCCGTTCGAGCGCATTGAAGACCGACAGGAAGGCGAAGAGATCCTTGACGCTGGTACTACCGCCGGCACCGCTCAGGTCGTCGAAGGCCATGTCAAAGGTCCGCTCGACCTGATCGGCGATCACCATTGTCGCCCTGGCCTTGTCGGCGTTGCCTTCGAGGAAGGCATCGACCGCCTGCTTCAGCATCTGCCGCGACTCGCCGGCCATCAACTCGACCTCGCGCAGTAGCAGCCCCTGTGGCGGGCGGGGGACCTGAACTGCCTCGCGGCAGATCGTCACCGCATAGTCGCCGATGCGCTCGAGAGCGACATTGGTATGGACGACGGCCGCCATCAGACGCAGGTGACTCCCGGTCGGCAGATGCACGCCGATGAAGGCCATGCGCAGGCGATCCAGCTCGTTGCTGACGGCGTTGATCCGGTTGTCGGCGAGAACCGTGGCGTAGGCCAGCTTGTCGTCGTCGGCCAGCAGCGCGTGCACGGCATCGTCGAGGGCCTTCTCGACGAGTCCGGCGAGCAGGGCGACTTGTTGCTTGATCTGGGACAGATCTCTTTCGAGACGTTCTTCGTAATGACTCATCGCTGGTTTCTTCCTCAGGCGCAGGAACACGGGCTTGGGTGTGGTACCGGTGGCGTGCCGGCGCCCCACCGCAAGCGGCTTATTTGCAGGTGACCTTCTTGATCGGTGCGTAGCCTTCCTTCTCGATGATGCACTGGCCGGTGTTGCTCTTGATCCAGTCCATGTATTTCTTCACCTCGCCAGTCGGCTCGCCGTTGGTGTACATGAACAGCGGCCGGGAGATCGGATAGGTGCCGTCGAAAGCGGTCTGCTCGGTGGGCTTGACGCAGGGTTTGCCGGCTGACGGAGCGACGCAGAGGGCCTTCATGTGGTCGGTAACGTACGCCAGGCCGCTGTAGCCGATCGCACACGGCGTCTTCTCGACGAGGTCGGCAACGTCCTTGGAACCGTGCATGTCCAGTGTTCCCTGACGGAACTTGCCTTTCTCACCGAGCACCGCTTCCTTGAAATAGGCGTAGGTACCGGAGTTGTTCTGCCGACTGACGACGACGATCTCGCCCTTGCACCCCGGAATGGTGATTCCCAGATCGCTCCACTTGCTGGCGCCGCCGTCGCGGCCGTAGATCTTGGCGAGATCGGTAACCGTGATCGAGTCTGCCGGGAATTTCTTGTTGACGAAGATGGCGAGCGCGTCGTAGCCAATGATGTGCTCGACCGGTTGCCGACCCTTCGCCTGCGCCTCCTTGATCTCCTTCTCGGACATCTTGCGGCTGGAGTTGGCGATGTCGACGGTGCCGTTGATCATCGCGGCAATGCCGGTACCCGAACCGCCGCCGGAGACCGCCACCGCCACCTTGGGATTGATCTTGCCGTACTGCTCGGCCAGCGACTGGGCGGCATTGACGAGGGTGTCCGAGCCTTTGTTCTGGATCTCGGTTCTGGCGGAAGCGCCGGTGGCGGCCACCGCGCCGATGGTAAGGACAGCCAGTTGGCGCAACATTGAGCGAGAGGTCATCTGAGATTCTCCGAGTGATTTCAGGTGGGAAACGATTCACCTGCTGCTGACAGGATGAGTCATCGTAGGGCGCTCCAGCGACCCTGTAAATTGGGGCGCGAACCTAAGGGATACCCCTAGTCGGCGAGCACACCGAGAGGCCCGTCGAGGCGTCCAAGGGAGCGCATTCGGGGCGTTGGTAAGGGAAACACTTACGCAATTCAACCCATGTCGGGAATGCCGGGCACGGGCATAATGGTGGCTCGATCAACTCCCAACGGTCACTCATGCCAAAGTCGGCGATCCGGCCTCTTGGTTGGCAGGCTGCTCTGCTGCTCTTGCTGGGCTACATTGCGCTCGACTGGACCAGCCAGAGCCATCCACTGCACGGCCTCGCCATCACGCCCTGGAGTCCGGCACCGGCGCTCGGCCTGCTGTGTCTCGTGCGCTATGGTGGGAGGGCCGCGCCACTGCTGGCGCTGGCGATCCTGGCGGCCGATGGCTGGCTGCGTGATCTGTCGCTGCCCTGGCAACTTGGCGCCGGCCTGGCGATTCAACTGGCTGCCGGCGATTGGGCGATTGCGGAGGTCATGCGCCGCCGGCTGAACCGCAAGGGGGTGTTTGCCGATCGGCGCGGCCTGATCACCTGGGTCTCGATCGTGGTCATCGGTACCCTGTTCAATAGCCTGGCCTTCATTGCCGGCTTGCTGCTCACCCGCTTTCTGCCGCCCGAGGCAGCAGCCGAGTCACTGGTACATCACTGGCTCGGCCAGCTCGGCAGCGTCCTGGTGTTCATGCCACTGTTGGCGATGATCATGGATGCGCGCGGGCGCGCCCGCCTACGCCCGCTATTGCTTGGCCAGGAGTCGTTGAGCCTGGTGGCCACCGGCAGCGTTCTAGCGTTCACCTTTTTCACTGGCGAGATGACGGAGTTCAAGTACTTCTCCGTACTTTTCTTGCCCATCGCCTGGGCAGCCGCCAGGCAAGGCCTGGCCGGAGCCGTGCTCACCGTTGGGCTGACGCAGCTTGGCGTCATCGCGGCGGCGCGCTTGCTCGGTCTTTCCGCTATCAATGTGCTCGAACTGGAAGTGCTGGTGATGGTTCTCGCCTTGTCGGGATTCTTCATCGGCGTGGTGGTCGATGAGAAGCAGCGGCTGGGTGCCGAACTGCAGCAGACGCTGCGCCTCGCGGCTGCCGGCGAGATGGCCGGCGCCCTGTCGCACGAACTGCATCAGCCGCTGACCGCACTGCTGATGTACGCCAGGGCGGGTCAGCATTTGCTCGCTGCCGGTGAAACCGGCGAACGGCTGCGCGATGTGATCGCTCGCGTGGAGGCGGAATCCCAGCGCGCGGCCGACGTGGTCAGTCGCCTGCGCGATTTCTTTCGCACGGGAACGACCCGCCTCGAACGGATCTGGCTGCGTGAGCTCCTCTCCCTGGCGGCATCGCGTTTGTCCGCGCAGGCGAAGCAACAGGGCATCGCCTTGGTGCTCCATCCGGCGCCGCCCTGCGCGCTGTGGGCGGATCGACTGCAGCTCGAAGTGGTTTTGCGCAACCTACTCGCCAACGCCTTCGAGGCGGCTGCCGAACGACCCGAGGCAGAGCGGCAGGTGCGTGTTTCAACACATCTGGAAAGCGCTGGACGGGTCTGCATCACCGTCGAGGACAGCGGCCCGGGCGTCACGGAGGAAATGGTGGAACATCTGTTCGAAGCGTTTCACACGTCGAAAGCAAGCGGCATGGGACTTGGCCTGGCCATCAGCCGGGCCATCATCGAGGCACACGGCGGCAGTCTGCTGGCCGAGGTGGCCGATCACGGCGTGTTCAAAGTATTTCTTCCGATCGAGGAGTCTCCCGGCGATGGCACATGAGGTCAACACGGTCTTCATCGTCGAGGACGATCCGTCGGTACGCGATGCGCTGGGGCTGCTGCTCGGTCTGCACGGTCTGACCGTCGCGCTGTTTGCCGACGCCGAGAGCTTCCTCGCGGCCCGCCGCCCGGACTGGTACGGCTGCCTGCTCATCGACATCCGCATGCCGGGAATGAACGGCCTGGCCTTACAGAAGCATCTTCTCGAGAGCGGCTGCTGGCTGCCGGTGATCGTGATGACGGGACATGGCGACGTCGATTCGGCGCGGCAGGCCTTCCGCGCGCAGGCGGTCGATTTCGTGGAGAAGCCGATCGATCATGACCGGCTGATGCGAGCCATCGAAGAGGCGTTCGCGCGGCAGCGATCGCAACGGGACAATCGGGATCGCAACGCCGAATCCGCGGACCTGCTGGCGGCCTTGACGCCACGCGAAGCGGAAGTCATGGAACAGGTGGTGGCCGGCCAGCACAACCGGGACATTGCGCGCAAGCTGGGCATCAGTCCACGCACCGTCGAGGTACACAAGGCCAGACTGCTGGCCAAGCTGCGCGTCAGCAGTATCGCCGATCTGGTTCGCCTGAGCATGGACGGTCGCAAGGCAGGTCGCGGCTGAGTGTGAACGCGCCGATCGATGCCGCGTGAGCAGCTTCCCAGGCTACTGGCCAGGGAAGGGAAAATCCAGCGGCACCAGGACAGGCAATCCCGGGCTCCGGCCGATGCCGGCAATACACGGCCCACGGCCGACTGGGGCGCCAGATCAGGGTGGCGAGCGACAGCACGACGCCGAGGATCACGCCCTCTTCGACGCCGAGCAGCAACACGCCAGCGACGCTGGCAAGCAGCGCTCCGGCGTTGCCGCGCTCATCGCGCCAGACCTGGCACGGAGTCGTCAGGTCGATCATGCTCCCACGGCACGGCATCGAAGAGCGCTTGCAGACGCGCGCCGCGTTCGGGATTGACTTGCCGGAACCACGACAGTCGCCCCTGCAAATGGGCGCCAAAATCGGGCACTCCGCGGTGATTCTGGCTTGCCGGTCCATGGCGGCGGCAATTGGTGAGGATGGCCTTGAGCCTGTCGTACTCGGTACGGGGCAGGTTGAGCCGCTCATTCACCACCAGGCCGGTAATGCGCTGGCTGGCGCAGGCAGGAGCCAGTCGCGTCTTGCGCCAGTTTGGCGAGAAGCCCTCTTCCAGAATGATCTCCTGAACCATCGACACGATGCGCCGGCCGCGGGCAAGGTCTCCGTCGGCACAGGAAAACACCAGATCATCGACGTAGCGACTGTAGCCAGCCTGACATTCGCGTGCCGCGCCGGCCAGGCGCAGGTCGAGACGATACGCGCAGAGGTTGGCCAGCGCGGGCGACGTCGGCGCACCCTGAGGCAGATGCCGTCCCATGAACTGGCGTGCCCAATCGCGACGCCGGCAGCGCTCCTCGGGACTCGGATACGCCTCTTGCGGAACCTGGCGAAGCAGCCAGGCGGGGCTGCAGCGAGTGGTCAGGCCAGTCAGATAGCGGGCCGTCTCGCGCGGGTAGCCGAGGGTGCGAAACAGCGCATGAACGCGGGCACCCGAGATACCGACAAAGAAATCGCGCAGATCCAGCTTCAACAAGAGTGCCGAGCCAAGGTGCCGACGCGCGTTGTCCACCACCGAGCGGCCCCGCACGCAACCCTGTGCCGCTTCGTGCACCGGCACCCGGTTGAGGATTTCGCGCAGGATACGGCGCTGAATGAAGCGTAGATTCTCCTTGGGCGCCTCGATCAAGCGCGCTCCACCTGCCGCCTTGGCCACCCAGCGGGAATGGTAGTGATCGCGCTTTTCGACGCGCGAACGGACAGACCACGCTGCCGCATCGGCGTACCAATCGAGCAGGGAAGGCGTCATTTCCAGCCAGTCCGCGAGATCACCGATGGTCGCCAACGACGGCAGGAGAAGCCCGGCCAAAGGCTCGGGCGGATGTCCCATCGGCTGGTGAAATGGGTAGTAGGCACGCACCCCCGGGGCTCCTTCAGGCTGCTCGAAAGCGGCCAGGAAAGCGGGGAAAGCGAGGATCGCCGCGACGACCTGATCATGCTGCCGCGGGTGCCAGACTTCGCCCGCTGGCGGCGCACACTCGAAATGCAGATGCAGCGCCAGCGGCACCAGCCACGGCGTGGGATGGCCGAGCACGCGCTCCGCCCTTGCGCGCATCGCGGGAGGGCTCGCCTCACCCGCCATGCAGGCGCGCGCCAAGGCGGTCGCCACCCGGCGCTGGGCTGCCGACGCGTAGCTGGAGCGATCAGAAAGCTCATCCATAGCGGCTTGAGAAATCAAAGCGTGGCGCCCTCTCCAGCCTGTCGTGTGACGCCTGAGCTGAACACGCCGCAGGCGTGAGCCGCTCAGGCAACGAAAAGCCGACTACCGAAAGAACTCCAGGGTAACCCTGGAATGGCCGAGCCAATTGCAGCCCGAACCCACCTGGAGAGGCGCACCACGAACAGAGACTAATGCACCCGCAGGAAGCGAGTCAAATGACAACGAACTTTCCCGCAAGCCGTTCGGGCCACGCACCGCCTTGCCGTTCTGACCTTCGCCAAACGCCTCGCGTGCGCACATCGCCGCGAACGGTGGCGCCGCCACTGTTCAGACGCGGCGGGTGATCGATGAAGAAACGGCCGCATGACACAAAGTACAAAGCCGTAGCAGGCACGAGTGCCCGCCTACGCGCCTGCGTTCTCGCTCATGCCGGCGATGTGCGAGTCATGGAGGAGCTTTCCCGAAGAGCGGACGCGCACCGTTCAGCCCGCCTGTGACACCTGCTCAGCCAGGCAGCGAAACGCCTGCACGGTGCTCAGGAAAACCTGCCCGCTGAGTTCCTTGCCGAGCAACTCACTCTGCTGCAGGCGGTCCATCACCGGGCCCTTGACCGCCCTTGACCCTCGAACAGAGACTGCCGTACCAAGGTATCTCGATGATTCTTCCGGGAAGTCAGAGCGAAAGGCTGAAAATTTGGTACCACGTTGTTGCAGACTGAATTCTCTCTTGCGTAAAACGCCCGCGCTCGGCAGACTTGTCAATATTGTTCGGATGCCAGATGCTGGAGTTCCAGTCTTCGTTTCGCGCAATATGACTATCTTCCGGAATGGCATAGTGAAGCAAATCGACTGACAGCTTTCGATCTGTTTTATGGAAACTGCTGGCAAGCACCGTAGTGGGAGGCGAGCTGCCTTGCCTCGCCATCTGGGTGGCGACTGAAGCAAGAAATGGCTGGGACCAAGCGTCTGTCATATGGGTTACTTCGTAGCACATCTGCGGTCCGAAGGATTCATTTACTTGAACATCACCAGCATAACGAGGGGTAGTCTTGCAGCCGGAAAACTGCGGGAACCCGCTGGAATCGGCAACCACCTGAATCCGTATTGCGATCATTTCGCTGCAACGGCGACCCTCATACTTGCCAAGTGCCACCAATTTATCCTGGCCACGCTTCGATGCGGTGTTGATATATGCAAGCCCGCGCCAATCTCCCGTGGGTAGCGAAACGGTTTGTCCAGCAATCAGTATCTGTTCCTTGAAGGAATTTCCGGTGTAGACGTCGCCCTTGTCGTCAGTCGAATTGGCTGGAGTACGGTTCGCGGTTGTGGTATCCGAGATTGCAAAACGGTCCGCTTGGTAGCCTCCCTGGAAAGAGGTCTGGACAACGCCGGTAATTTTCTGGATCTTTCTCGAAGCGTCATCGAATTCCTTGGAGTCCTGGTTATACGCGTAAAAATACTCCCCTTGCCGGGAGCAGTTGCGACATGGCGATGCTTCGTGGGTGCGAACTTCAACCGGGATACTGTTGGCTATTCCGTCGACATCCTGACCGTGGTAACCGGCAAGGATGATTTTCGCGATGCGACTTCTCGGGTTGACTGATATTCTCCACAATACCGGGTCGTAGGACATCAATACCAGAACCATTGGCGCAGGTGACCGGCTGACCTCCACCGATATCGATCTTGTTGATCGTAGACCAGCGTATTTGCTATGGCACTCGGCCATAGCTGTGCTGTCGTCTTTGAAGGCCATGCATTTGGCCCACCAAGGCTGCTCCTTCTGCCCATTTGGAAGTGCTCCTTGATAGACGCCGATCATGTGAACTTCTGTCCCTTGGGGAAAGGGGGAATTGAGCGAGGGAAGGCCGACGTCGAAAGCCGGATTCAACCTGGAGGCGGCGGTACTGACTGAAGTATTCGATGTACTGGCTGGCTGAGTGCGATTGAAGCTGGCTTTTCCAATGGCGACTGTTGGCGGTGCCTTGTAAGTCGCAAGAGGAGGCGTACCCGTTCCCTGATTCCGCCATGGGCTGAACAAATAAGCGAGGCCAGACAGCAGCAGGGTAATGACAACCGTCCATCGCCAGGCTGCCGACGTTTCCCAAAGCCCGTCTTCCACCGCCATGGCTTAGCTGACTTCTGGTGATGCGCGTACCGCGCGGGCAACAATTCCTTGGCTCTCGGTCTGCACGAGAGAGATGCGCGTAAAACCCTTCCTTCTGGCTTCTATCAGAGAGTCTGCAAGCTGTTCTTCGATTGCCCGCACCAGATCCCTTGATGATCCAACGGTGCCGAGTTTCTTGTGTCGGACCATCAACATCAGCACAATGTTTGGGTCGATTCCTTGCTCGGCGACTTCAAGCCCGTAGCTACTGATCATTTGTTCTATTTCGAGCGCCGATACCCGGGCGATATCAAGTCCCTCCAATGTGCGGAAAACAAATATCCGATCGATTCTGTTGAGCACTTCGGGGGCGAATTGCGCTTCTCGCAGGGTATTCACCGCAGCGGTGCGCATCGATTCTGGGTCTCCAGCATACTGTGTGGCCAGCATACCGAGACGTTCGGTTGCCGCGTTGCTGGTTAAAACGAAAATCGCGCCAGTAGTCGAGACGATTTTTCCGTCGGAGCGCTCGGTTACGAAGCCGTCATTCCAAGCCGTCAAAAAGGCTTTCAATACGTCGGGGTGGGCCTTCTCTATTTCATCCAGCAAGACCACCGCATTGGGCGTGTCGCGCAAACCGCCAGTGAGTTTGCCATAGCTGTCTGAGCCAACATAGCCTTTACTCATGCCAAACAGTTGTGACAACGAATGGCTTCCTGCTGCAAATTGTGCCATGTCCAGATGCAATAGTTCGCGGTCAAGTTCCTGGGCAAGAACTTTCGCCAAGAAAGTCTTTCCGGTTCCCGGCGGACCGGCGAAAAGAAATATTCCGACTGGCTTACCGCGGCGAGACAGCGCCAAACGACGTCTGATTTGGGCGGCGATGTCGGTACAAACCGAGTCCTGGCCAATTATCCGTTGTTTAAGTGCCCGTGAGAGACTTTCGGCATCAAGATAAGTGGCAGCTTCAAGTTCGGGTAGCCTGTCTTCAATAACTTGCCTATTGGTCAGTCGGTCCAAGATATCCATGAGTGTTGGCCGGAGGAAAAGTGAAGGAAGTTTTTCGCGTGAATATAGCCAGCCAAGGACCAACAACAGCCAGCCAATGGTTGCTGCGCAGGCAAAATACCAGAACATGCCGCGCACACCGTTAAGAAGACTGGTTGCAGTTGATCGATCAGGCCAGATATCCTGAAGGAACTTGAACAAGGCAATCAGCAGTACCAGTGCAAACAACAGAGGTACATAACGCTGGAGACTGTGTAGCAACGCTGGTGCCTAGAAATTGACGGGCAAACTTATAGCTTGCCCTTCCGTTATTAGGGGGAGTGAAACCTTTCCCGCGCCGTTTCGAACGCCAAGTGTTATCCCGCCGCCGCCATCGTGTGCTCCGGTTATCTGAATGGTTTGGCTGGCGTCTATGGGGAGCGTGACGATGGTTGGTTCATTTAGCAGGGCTACGTCGATTGCATATCCTGCCGAAGAAAGGCGCACGACATCGCCATCTTGCGAGGCGAAATCCCAGACGGTGATTCTAGCTAATACCGTGGGCGATGACCCGGGGGCCTTTCTATCCAGCGTGTGCTTCATGGCTTGACGTAAACTTGGGTCGAGACGCATCGTATCAAGTGCTGCATCAACATCATGATCCTTGACTTGCTCTACTGCTATTGTTCTCAGGTGGGTGAATCCGGTTATCAGTTCAGCCTTTTCTTTTTCTGTGACGCGGTCGGCTGGCAAAGGATTCCACCATGCGGTCATGGCGTAGCCTGTTCCAGCGATCAATAGCCCGGTGACCAGAAGGAGATTCAATCTGGACATCGGGCCTTTCTGGGGCCGCGGTTCGTGCGCGATTTGCTCTGCGGGCTGCGTCTCAAGGTGTTTCATAGTTGATTTACGGCGGGTCTGGGCGGATAGAACTCTATTCTATACGCATTTTCTGTGAACAATCTGTAGCGAAGTTTAGTGCCATTTTGGTCCGGCCGCTAGTGCGCAGAGACCGGGCATCACTCTGCGTCACCTGGTCAACGCCATTCCGCTGTACGCCATCAAGGGGCCTCTTGACCGTCGAGAAGAAGGGCAAGAAGAACGTCTTCTCCAGCCGCATCCTCGAAATCGAAGGTCTGCCGAACCTCAAGGTCGAGCAAGCGTTCGAACTCCCCGACGCTGCCGCCGGAGGGCACGAATTTCAATGCCATTTTTGGAAGTATCTCGACCGTTCCCGTCCGTGTCAATCGTGACTTTCGTGCCCAGGATTCCTGAGCGCCCATAAAAACCAGCTCCGGAAAGGCCGTTGTCTGTGCCTGTGGTCATCTGGGCGTCGGAAGTTTGCCGCTCAGATGACCACAGGCACGAGTCGCCCCCGACGAGTGAGTCTGTTCGTCTTGTGTCCTACCACGCGATATGCTGATCGAACTCGTAGTCGGCTGCGGGTTGCGCTTCCAATGCTCCCAACCTATCAGAACCTTGTCATACTCCACTTTTGTAAGCGTGTGATAAATGTGGTTTTTGGGTGAATTTCCTGGGGTATGACCGGTTTGGTTTTATCTGGACGAGGTTCTTGATGAGT
>JAFLDO010000048.1 GCA_017302455.1 Accumulibacter sp. | reverse complement strand
GGCGAGCCGGGGCGCTACGCCAGCCCGGGCGATGTCGGCGGGCCACCGACGATCATTGCGCGGCGCTGCGGCCCGCCTCGACGCGAATGGCCGCGGCGATGTCGCGACTGATGCCGGCGAGCGCCCGGCTATGCGCCGCCGCGAGCGCCTCGTAGCCCTCACCCTGGACCGCTTCGCGCAGCGTACTGCGGCCGCCGGTGGTCGCCGCGGCGCCCGGCCGGCGCAACAGCCAGACGGCATCCAAGCTGACCGTTTCGCCGGGCACCGACTCGAAGCGCTGGACGTCGACGGTCACCCGGTACGCCGGATCGACGTTAGCGGCCAAGGGCCCGGCGACCACACGCGAGGTGCCGAGCAGAACGCCGAGGTTCGCGGCGAGCGTGCTCGCGATGTTGGCGGCCAGCGGCGCCGCCCAACGGTTGAACTCGTCGATGCCGACGCGGTTCGGCCCTTTCTGGACGACGAACTGCGGCCGGTCGACGATCGCCGGGATGCTGACGCTGTCGACGGCAACCGCATAGGCGGCCGGGGCGCCGCCGTCCGGCCCGGCGATGGCGGCCAGCGTGTAGAAGCGCGACGGCGGCGACGCGCAGCCGGCAAGCGTTGCCGCGAGCAGAACGGTCAGCCAGGAGAATCCCTGCCGAGCAGCCTTGATCATTGCCCCTCCTCGCTCTTGCCACGGATCAGCGCCTCGGGATGGCGCTCGAGATAATCGGTCAGCCCGCGCATCGACTGCGCGGCGCGCTTCACTTCGGTCAGCGTGGCGCGCAGGTCCTCAAGCGTTGTCGAGCCTGGCGCCATCGTCTTGCCGGCGGCAGCGAAGGCACCTTCGGCGGCGGCTAGGCTGCGCCGCGCTTCGACCAGCGTCGCGCTCAATTCGGGTGTCAGTTCGCCGTCCCAGCGTTTGACGAGCGTGTCGACGTTCTTCAGCGTCGCGCCGAGCGCCGCCAGCGACTGCTTCAGTTCGCTGCCGATGGCGTCGATGGGCAGGCGCTCGAGCTTGCCGAGAATGCTCGTCAGTTTCGCCTCGATATCGGTCAGCCCGCCCTTCATCACCGGGAAGACCGGCGGCTCGGACAGCCAGTCGATCCTCGCGCTGGCCGGGTTGCTAGCATAGTCGAGCGCGACGTAGAGCTGGCCGGTGAGCAGATTGCCGGTGCGCAACTGCGCACGCAAGCCGCGCGCGACGAGTTGCTCGATGATTGATTTCCTGAGCGCTGGTGTCAGCACCTTGCCGCCGGTCAGTTCCTGCGGGTCGGCGAGAACATCGAGGAAACGTTGCGGATAGGCGGCAACCAGCACGCGCGCGCGCACCTGCAGTTTCTTCCGATCACCCGCATCGAGACGCACCGAGACGACCTCGCCGATGGGCAGCCCGAGCAGGGTCACCGGCGCGCCGGCCGACAGCCCGCGCACCGATTCGTCGAAGTAGAGAACGTACTGCGTCGCCCCACGTTCCGGCGCCTTCATGGCCACGGCCTGGTCGGCAAACAGTTCGAAACTGGTCTCCGCCGCGGCGGCCTCGGACTGGACGTTCAGGTCCGGCGTGTCGAAGGCGAGCCCACCGATCAAGAGCGACGCGAGCGACTCGGTCTGGACGTTGAGCCCGTTCGCGCTCAGCGAGAAGTCGAGCCCGCTCGCCTGCCAGAAACGCGTCTCGGGTTTGACGAACTGGTCGTAGGGCGCGTTCACGAAGATCCTGACGGTGAGTTCGCGTCCGTCCTGGTCGAGGCTGTAGGAGGCGACTTGCCCGACCTGGATGCGCCGGAAATAGATTGGCGTACCGTAGTCGAGCGAGCCGAGCGTCGCCGCCTTGAGGCGAAAGAAGCGTCCCGGCGTGCCGCCGGCCACCACCGGCGGCACGTCGCGCGCGGTGAACGACCTTGCCTGCGAATCGCTCTTGCCGATCGCCATGCCGACGTAGGAGCCGGAGAGCAGCGTCCCCAGCCCGGTGATGCTGCCACCGGCGATACGCGGGCGGACCACCCAGAAGGACGTATCCTCGAGCAGCCAGTCGCGGGTTTCCGGTGCCATCTGCACACGCGCATTGATGCGCTGGCGATCGGCGGCAACCTTCAGCGATTCGACCGTGCCGACGTCGACGCCGTTGTACTTGACCGTTGTCTTGCCCGCCTCGAGGCCTTCCGCCGAGCTGAAGCTGATTTCTATCGTCGGCCCCTCGGCAAGAATCTTCTGCACCACGATCCAGCCGCCGAGCAGTGCGGCGATGATCGGAATGATCCACACCGGCGAGAGGCGTGTTCGCCGCTTGGCGAGCGACGTCGCTTCGGGGAGATCGGGCAGCGTCTCGTGGTCAGGCATGGCATTCCTTCTGCGGCAGATCCCAGATCAGGCGCGGGTCGAAGCAGTTCACCGCGACCATGGTCACCACCACGACACCGGCAAAGAACATCACTCCGGGGCCCGGGGCCATCCACATCAGCGGCTTGAGCTGTACCAGGGCGACGACGAAGGTGTCGACGAAGACATCGAGCATCGACCAGCGGCCGATGAACTTTACCATGCGGTAGAGCCGTACCCGCTGCCGGCTCGACTTGGGCGAACCCCGCTGCACCGTGATCAGCAGGTAGGCCAGGGCGATCAGCTTGCCGAGCGGGATGGTGATGCTGGCGACGAAGACGACGATCGCCAGGGGCCACGACGTTGGCGACCACAGCTCGACGACGCCCTGCATGATGGTGTCGGTCTGACTGCCGAGCGGCGTGTAGGTGGTCAGTACCGGCAGCAGGTTGGCCGGAAGGTAGAGGATCAGCGCCGCGATCACCAGCGCCCAGCAACGTTCGATACTCGCCGGGCGGCGAAAATGCAGCCTCTCGCCACAACGCGGACAGTGCGGAGGCTGCCCCGCCAGCGGTCGCGAGACCAGCCCGCAGACCTCGCAGCCGGCCAGCCCGAGCGACATCGCGGTCGCCGGCTGGGCGTTCATCGTCCGCCCTCCCCTGGCCGTGTCGAGGCGCCGGCGACCCAGCCGACACGCGCCCAGGCATCGCGCGGGTCGAAGACCGCGGCCATCGCCGCGAGCAGGAAGACCAGTGCGCCGAGGACGAACATGGCCAGGCCGGGAATCACCGTCGCCAGTTCGGCGATCTTGATCAGCGCCACGAGAACGCCGAGGAGCATGATCTCGATCATGCTCCACTCGCGCAGGATCTCGTAGGCGCGCAGCAGCCTGCCCGCCCAGGCAGGCGCCGGCGGCCGGCGTACGGCGAGCACGACGGCGAGCAGGCAGGCGATCTCGAACGCCGGCGCGATCACGGCCGTGAACAGCACCAGTATGGCAACCTCCTGCCTACCGTCGCGCCACATCGCCAGCACGCCGCCGATCACCGTCGTGAAGGCTTCGCGACCGGCCACTGCCAGGCCGAGCATCGGCACGCTGTTGGCGATCAGCAACAGAAACGCGGCGGCAACCGCCAGCGCCAACGTCCGATTCAGCGAATCGACCTTGTGGCGCCACAAGCGCGCATGACAACGCGCGCAGTGTGCCGAGCCAGCCGGCGGAATCGGTGGCAGATGCTGCAGCAGATCGCAGTCGGGACAGGCGACCAGCGAGGAGTCGCGTGCGTTCGGCTCAGGCATGGCTGTTGGTCACCCGCTCTGCGGATCTCCAGCGGGCCGGCCAGATGCGATCACAGGAGCGCGCTCGGTAACGGGGTGCGCTATTTCACGGCGGACGCTGCCGGCGCGCGCGGCGGCTCGGCCACGATCCGCGCGCCGACGTCTTTGAGCAGGCGCTGGAATTCCGGCGAGTCCATGATGATCGTTCCGGCTGCCGCGCGCAGGCGATCGACAGCCTCGTCGGGCAGCACGAACGACGTCGGCTGTTCATTCAGATAGGCCAACTCGTCCTTGTCCTTCAGCGCTGGGAACGAGACATCGATGGCATAGATCTCGGCGTTCGGCACGCGCAGCGCGGCGGCAACCACGGGATCCTTGTTGGCGGCCATGCCTGGCGACTGGCCGATCAGACGCAAGGTCTGCCAGCGCGCCGCCATGTCCCGCAGCAGTTCGACCGCTTCGTACGAGTAGCGGTCGATCGGCACGCCGGCCGACTTCAGCAGGACGCTGATGGTGCCGGGCGGGACTTCGGACTCGTCCCAGTTGGTCGGCGGCGACGACAGTGAATTGACGATGAAGACGATGATCCGGCGGGCGCGGTCGAGCGGCGTCGGTGCGCCCACCTCGTGCAGGGCCTGGGAAATTTCGAGCGCATCGAGCACCGCGCGCATGCCGACGTTGTCGGAGACGCCGCCGTCGACGAGGTGAAGGTAGGGCCGGTGGACGCCGTCCCCGTAGGCCTGCAGGTCCTTCAGCGAGCGGATCGCGCGCGCCGCCGGCCGCGGCGGTTCCGCGGCTGAAGAAAACACCTTCACCCAGCCGGGCAACTGCGTGTTGCAACCGCCGCCATAATTGTTGATCGTCACCGGCGAGAGCACCACCGGTACGGCCGACGACGCGGCAGCGGCGCGCGACAACCGCACGGCATTGAGATCCGAGCAGAGGACGTCGAAGGTAGTCTGGTTGAAGACAAAACGGGCGCCGGTCGAGATGTCGGTGGCCGACGCCAGGATCAGGGGGCCCCGGCCGCGGTCCAGATCGCCGAAAGTGGCCCCATCGAAGAGAATCTCGTCGTACAACTGCGCCGCCAGTTCCGAACGACCCCAGCCCAGGGACCACAGCGCTCCCCAATGGCGCGGGCTGAACGTACGGGCAATGATCTCGCCCTGCACATCGCGCTTCAGGAAGCGTTGTTCGTACTCGGCGAACAGCTTGTCGCCGTACAGGCCGTAGGCCAGCGCGGTGAAGCTGCCACCGGAGACGCCGGTGATGACGTCGACGGCATCGAGCAGGCGCACAGTCTGGCCCTGCGCTCCCGTTACCTCGGTGCGGCGAAGAAACTCGAGGACTCCGTAGGAAAAGGCCGCCGCGCGCGTACCGCCGCCCGAGAAGGCGAGAATGACAAGGTTTTCCTTTTCCCTGGCGTGCGCCTGACGCACCTCGAAGCGGTAACCCGTCTTCGGGTCGGCCTGCGTGATCGGCGGATTGACTGGGCGGGTGGCACAACCGGCAAGCGTGAGCAACAAGAAAATGGCCAGCAGGAATGGCGCGCGAAATGGAATCATCGGTTCAGGCCAGAGGAGTGGGAAGACTGCCATTCTACCGCGTCCGCTCTCGCGCTGACCCCCCACCCTGGTCCAGCGTCACATGGGCCTGCACGAGGTCGCCTGTCCACCCAGGAATGCGCCTGAGCGCATACGCGAGCGCCGAACAACTACGGCACGGCAAGGAGCCGAGCGACCCGCGGGTTTTCTCAGCGGGCGTTGCCGGTGAGGATGAAAGCAGCCCAGTAATTGGGATGCTCATACTTTTTCCGGGTGTTGATCTGGGCCTGGCGCAGCGCTTCCTGCTTGTCCATCTGGGCCAGGTTCTGATAGAAGCCGACCATCAGGTCGCGCGTGGCAAGATCGTCCACATCCCAGAGGCTGGAGACGATTGAACTGGCGCCGGCGTAGAGCAGACCGCGCGCAAAACCGACCACGTCATCGCCGGTCGTCACCTTGCCAAGCGCCGTCTGACACGCGCTCAGCGTCACCAGATTCGCATCCAGGCTAAGCGAATACAGGTCGCTGACCTTCAGCCGACCGTCGCTGCTCCGGTCCGGCGCCAGGAGCACGGCGGAGTTCATCGGCTCCGCCGGATTGAAGAGGCCATGCGCGGCGAAGTGGATGATCGGGAACCGCCCTCCCTGCTGCTTGACGAAATCTGGCGTCGCCTGGCGCCGCAGCAGGACCTTGGCGTTGGGCAGGATGCGGGCGATGGAGCTTGCCTCCTCCTGCGCGAATTGCAGGTCGAGGCGCGCGTTGCCGAGATCGGGGTTGCCGAGCAGGAGGGCGGTGGTCACGGCCTTGTCCCGACGCCCCGCAATGAGCTGCAGAACGCTGGCGCTCGGTTCGACGCGCAGGCTGTAGTCGTCGATCAGGAACCCCCGCTCGGAACGCAGCGCGTAAAACGGCAGGTAGTGCAGGACGCCATGCGGGACGACGACCAGTTTGCGGACCTTCAGCGAGCCGAGCAGTGGCTTGAACAGGCGGTTGTAGATCTGCTCGGACTGCGGCAGGTAATCGCGGGAATCGGCGTTGCTCAGCGATGCCCTGAACTTGATGACCCTGTCTTCGAGGCCAGCACGCTCCAGTCTGACCGCCTTGAGACCCTCTCTGCCGACGACGAACGCCACCAGATCCTGGTCGGTATAGTAGTACTCGAGCAGCGCCTCGTCGAGCTGCAGCGACTGCTGAATCTCCTTCAAGGGCGTACTCGCCACGCTGACCAGCGAAGCCAGTTCCGGCGCCTGCGCCTTGAGGCTCCTGCGAATTTCGTAAGCCGCGACGCTGCGCGTCGCGGCAACTTGCTCCGGGGCCGCGAGCGCCACCAGATCCGACTCGGCACCCATCAGCCTGAGCAGGATGTCGCCGCCCTGCGCCTCGCGCGGCCGCGCGGCAAAGGACTTCTGTGTGGCAAGCAGA
The DNA here is from genome assembly GCA_017302455.1 of Accumulibacter sp. GTDB lineage: Bacteria > Pseudomonadota > Gammaproteobacteria > Burkholderiales > Rhodocyclaceae > Accumulibacter > Accumulibacter phosphatis. The sequence continues at coordinate 26,390 of JAFLDO010000048.1, read as the reverse complement.
TCGACGAGTGCCCGCGCCTTCGAACGTTCGACGTACTCGAAGGCGCGGGCCTCGAGCCCGTGCGCGAGCAGCAGCGGGACCAGCGCGTGATAGAGCGACTGCTTGTCGCCGACGAAACCGATGCGACCGGATTCGCTGTCGATCGACGATCGCTGCTGCTCGATGATCTCGATGGCCTTTTCGAGCATCTTGATGGCCTCGGCGATGGCACCCTCGGTCTGCGCAATGCGTGCCCGGTCCTGCAATACACGCCAGTGGATGCCACCGAACTGGCTGATCTGCGGGTGCGTCAGCAACTGGTCGTAACCCTGTTTGGCCTGCGCCTGCTTGCCGGTTTCGTAGAGGCTCTTGCAACGGATGAAAAAACGCGGCACCGCCTGAAAGGTGGGGTCGTAATGGATCTTCAGGCTTGCCGGCACTTCTGCGCGCGGGTCGTCGACGCTCAGCAGGGCCTTCCCGTATTCCTTCAGTGCCATGTGGATGCGCGCCATGGCGATGAATTTCTCGGGGCCCAGGTTGCTCTTCTCGAGGTCAACCCGGCTGATGACTGCCAGGTGCTCGCGCGCCACCTCGCGATGACCGAGAAAGGCGTTCGCCACGCCGAGGATGTTGCTGATCTGGATCAGCTGCGCTCGGTAGAAGATCTGGTTCTGCTTCAGACGGCTACCCGCTCGAGCCGCGAAGTCGATGGCCTTGGCGTATTCGCCCTGGTCGAGATAGGTCGCCGCACGGAAGATCGCCGGATACACGGACAAATCCCCGCCGAAAAAGTTGTCATCGCCGGCGGCGACCCGCTTGTCCATGAGGTCGGCGACGGTCAGCACCGTCTGGTAGCGGCGGACTTCATAATAGGCGCTGCCGAGCAGCAAGAGCTGAAAACTGGTGACTTCGCCGCCCTTGTCGAGCCGCGGCTGGATTTCCTTGATCAGCGCATGGTGCTCACCCTTCTGCATGAGCGCACTCAAAGTGACGTCGTCCGCCGTCACGCAGCCGGGAATCAGAAACAGGCAAAGCAACAGCCACAGGGCGGTGATCTTGGACATCGATTGGTCTCGGTGTGGCGGCAGCGATATCTTGTACCCGGCGGCGCGGCTGGCCCGCATCCACCAATTGCGGGTTCCCACGACGACCGCGCAGTCTACCGGCTTCTGCGCGACGTTTGCCCGGAGGACGCAGCGGTAGTCAGGCCAGGGATTCCCATGACGTCCTGTCAATTATAGGAGCCCGTTTCAGACGTGGTCAAACCACCCGTGCTCAAACGCTGCCGCTGACTCCCCCCTTGACCCCCGACGGGCGCCCGAAAGCGCCCGCTCCAGAGCTGACGCCGACGGCTAATGCCGTAATCGCCTTTTCCTTGGCGGACCTAACTGCCTGTGCCAGAATGCGCTGCATGTCGAAAACCGTGCCAGCCTGCCTGCGGCCTTTGTCGTTGTTGTTCATCCTCGCGCTGTGGTGCGGCGCCCTGGCGGCCAGCGACGCGACAGCGCCAGCCGGCCGTCGCAGCGCAGCGCCGCTGCTGGTGACTGGGGAGGTGCTACAGGCGAAGATCAGCGAGGCGGAAGGCAACCCCGAACTCGACGCCAAGAGTCGCGCCGATCTCATCGCCCTCTACCGCGACAGCTTGAGCAACCTGACGAAGATCGACGCCCACGCGGCGCGCGCCGACGCTTTCGCCGAGATCATGCGCACGGCACCGCAGGAGACGGATCTCGTCCGCCAGCGGACCGCCGCCTTGCAGGCGGCCCAGCCGTCTGCCACCAAGGTCGCCGACGCGGCCGCCGGCGGAGTGCAGATCGCGCGCGATCTCAAGCGCGAGGAGGCCGACCTCGCGGCGGTACAGGCCCTGCGCGCCGACATCGAGCGACAGCTGGCCTATCAGGAAAACCGACCGACGGCTATCCGCCAGACTCTCGCGACGGCGCAGGAGCAGCAGCGGGCGATTGCCGCCGCCCTGCAGAGCCCACCGCCTGCGGACGAGCCGGAGAGACTGAGCGAGGCCAGGCGCTGGAGCCTGGAAACCCGCTATGCCGCCCTCAGCACGCAGATCCAGGCGCTTGACCAGGAACTCCTCAGCCTGCCGATGAAATGGGATCTCCTCGCGGCGACGCGCGACGAGAAGACCGCCAAGATCGAGCGCATCGGCCAGCACGTCAGGGATCTGAAGGCACTGAACAACGCCTGGCGGGTGGCACAGGCCGAACAGGCCGAACAGGCAGCGGAACGGATGTTGGACGCCGTGCGCGGGCTGAGCCCGACCCTGGCCGCCTTTGCCGAGCACAACCTCGTACTCGCCAGGGATCTGAACGCCGTAACCCACCCGCTCGCGGCGCTGGACAAGGAGCAGGCGCAGGCAGTGCAACTGGCCGAACAGATTCGGGCCAACCACAGGCGCGAACAGGCGGCGACGGAGATCAGCGCACTCAGTGCCGGCCTCGGCCCGCTGCTGCTCGCCCATCGCCAGGCACTGCCGGACCTGAAGGTGTACGAACGCAAGGGCCGCGAACTCGCGCAGAAGATTGCCGAGGTCAACGTGCAACGCCTGCGCTCGCTCGATGAGGCGGCGCGCCTCGCCAATGGTCCGGCAGCCGTCGCCGCACTCGCCGCCGAACTTCCCGCCGGGCAGACGGACTCCCTGCACGACACGCTGCAGGCCCTGGTCGAGCAGCGGCGGACTCTGCTCGCCCAGCAACTGGAGAGCGAGGCGATCTATCTGGACCGCTTGCGCAAGCTGCACACCGCCGAGAACCAGATGCGCGAGGCGGCTCGCCGCTACGACTCCTTTCTCGAGAAGCACCTGTTCTGGCTCGGCACGCAATCGAGAACGCAGCCAGATGACGTTCTTCGACTGCCGGATGAGGTACGGTTGCTGCTCGCGCCCGCACGCCGGTCGGATGTCGTGCGCGCCTTCGAGCAACAGGTCTTTCCCTCGCCCGTGTTCTGGCTGAGCGTGCTGCTCGCACTCGTCCTGACGTGGAAGCAAGGCGCCTTGACCGCGGCAATCGAACGCACCGCGCGGCATGTCGGCGAACCCGGCGCCGACAGCTTCCGGCACACCCTGCGCGCCTGCGGCTGGACGCTACTGAAAGCGGGCCCACTGCCCCTGCTGGTCGCCGTCACCGGCGGGCTCCTGCAAGGGCATACGCACAGCACAGCACTCGCGCACGCCGTCGGTGGCGGCCTGAACGCGGTCGCGATCAATCTCTACATGCTTCTCGCGCTGCGCCAGATCAGCCTCCCCGGAGGACTGGCCACGGCGCACTTGCGGTGGCCCGAGCCGGCCACCCACCAGTTGCGGGTCGAACTCGGACGTCTGCTGTGGGTCTTCATTCCGGCCTATGTCGTCGGGCGACTGGCCGTAGACCTGAATCCAGCACACACCGGCGGTGCCGTCGCACGGCTGGCGCTGCTGTTCCTGACCCTGACGGTGGCCGTGTTCTTCTACCGCGTGTTTCACCCCACACGTGGCGCAGTGGCGCACCTGCGCCGCCAGGCCCAGCCGGCGCTGATCTTCCGCCTGCAGCCGCTATGGTTCCCCGCCTTGGTCGCGACGCCCTTTGTGATCCTCGCCACGACCCTGAACGGCTACGTCTACTCGGCGATGATCATGATGCATTCCCTGCTCCTGAGCCTTTGGCTGGCCTGCGGCCTGATCCTGCTGCATGGGCTCGTCTGGCGCTGGTTGACCTTGTTGCGCCAACGCGCCGGCTACCAGATCGCCAGCAACGAACGCGCCGGCGAATCCGCAACCGACGCAGCGGTAGGCGTTACGCCGGACGAACCTGACGGCAACGCCCCGCCAACCGCATACGCCGAGCTCGACCTGACGGCGGTGGACGAGGACAGCCGCGAGTTGCTGGGCATCGTCACCACGCTGCTCGCCCTGGCCGGCCTTTACGCCATCTGGTCTGCAGTTTTCCCGGCCTTGACGATCCTCGACGACATCACGCTGTGGTATCGCTCGGCGACCGTCGATGGCGAGGATCGACGCCTGCCGATCACACTCGCCGATCTCGGCGTCGCCCTGATCTATCTGATCAGCACGGTGACACTGGCCAAGCGACTGCCAGCCGTACTCGACATGATCCTGCTCGAGCGCTTCCGCATGTCTTCCGGCAGCCGCTACACCGCCACCACCCTGACGACCTATGGCATCGTCGCCGGCGGCGCCTTGCTGACGCTCTACACCCTCGGCGCGCAATGGTCACAGGTACAGTGGCTGGCGGCCGCCATGAGCGTCGGCATCGGCTTCGGCCTGCAGGAGATCGTCGCCAACTTCATCAGCGGCCTGATCATCCTGTTCGAGCGGCCGGTGCGGGTTGGCGACCTGATCACCGTCGGCAATACCGATGGCGTAGTCACCAAGATCCGCATTCGCGCCACCACCATTCGTAACGCCGACCGCCAGGAACTGGTGGTGCCGAACAAGGAGTTCATCACCGGCCGCCTGCTCAACTGGTCGCTGTCGGACCCGGTGACGCGCGTCAAGGTGAGCGTCGGCGTCGCCTACGGCACGGACATCGACCGTGCACACGCACTGATGCGCGAGGCGGCGGACGAGCACGAACACGTTCTCGCCGACCCGAAGCCCGGGGTGAGCTTCGATGCTTTCGGCGACAATTCGCTGACGCTCACCCTGCGCGCCTTCGTCGACGATATCGATCACCGGAGCGCGACGGTGACCGACCTGCACAAGGCCATCAACCGCAAGTTCGAGCAGGCGGGAATCGCCATGGCCTTCCCGCAGCGTGACCTGCACTTCGACCCGAGTTCGCCACTGCACGTGACCATCGAGGACGCCAGGCAGGCGAAGACCGACCCCGGGAATCCGCGCTGATCCGTCTGCCGGATCCCGTAGCGAGTGGCCCGACCGATTGCGGTGACCATGCTCACAGGATCGGTGACCAGCGCGTCGAGGCGCCCCCGCGGCGGGCCGGCGACCAGGACTGCTTGAAAGGTCGCGGCCTGCACAACGAGCCGGAGTAGAATGGGTTGCGGGCGAGCACGCCAACGAGTTGACGACTCGTCCAGGTAGCGGGCCCGGACGAATGCAGGGGAAATCCGAATGATGGTCCGAAAGAACGTTCAGAAAGCAGTCTTCCCGGTCGCCGGTCTCGGCACGCGCTTCCTGCCGGCGACCAAGGCCAGCCCGAAGGAAATGCTGGCGGTGGTTGACAAGCCCCTGATTCAGTATGCTGTCGAGGAAGCCTACGCGGCTGGAATTCGGGAAATGATCTTCGTCACTGGGCGGCACAAGCGCGCTATCGAGGATCACTTCGACACGGCCTACGAACTCGAGGCCGAACTGAGCGCCGTTGGCAACGACGCGCTGATCGCCCTGCTGCATTCGATCAAGCCGGACGATATGGACTGTGTGTATGTACGCCAGCCGCGGGCCCTCGGCCTGGGCCACGCGGTGCTATGCGCCGAACGTGTGGTTCGTGGTGAACCCTTTGCGCTGCTGCTCGCCGACGACCTGATGCTCGGCGAGCCGCCGATCATGCGCCAGATGACCGACTTGTTCGCCGAGCATCAGTGCAGCATCCTGGCCGTTCAGGAGGTGCCGAAGGACCAGACCAGGCGCTACGGGATCGTCAAGGGGAAGGCCGTGTCGTCCGATCTGGTGAACGTCGAGGGCCTGATCGAGAAGCCTCACCCGAGCGTCGCCCCATCGAATCTGGCGATTGCTGGCCGCTATATCCTGACCCCGGCGGTTTTTGACATGATCCGTGAGCAGCCACGCGGTAGCGGTGGCGAGATCCAGTTGACGGACGGCATCTCGGCGATGCTGGCGACCGAGCAGGTACTCGCCTATCGCTATCACGGCGAGCGCTACGACTGCGGCAGCAAGCTGGGGCTGATGCAGGCCAGTGTTGTCCTGGCGGAAATTCACCCCGAACTCGGTGGCGAGTTCTCCGCTTGGCTCAGGGAGCGTCAGAAGATTCCTGAACTGCGCGATCGCAGAGACCGCGAACTCGTTTGAGTCGAGCGTCGCTTCTGTCGGCAACTGGCCGACCAGGCACGGCTCACCCCTGACGTACCGGCGCGGCCCGCAGCGATCCTGCCCGAGGCGCGTCAGGCGCCGAGCCGCAGGCCGGTCTTCTTGAGAATCCGGGTCGAGAACAGAACATCGTGCGCGCGGCAAACGGGCCCGAGAAGCTCGGCAATCGCCGCCACCTTGGCCAACACCTCGGCACGCGATCCGCCATGCACCATCGCAAACAGGTTGTACGGCCATTCGGGCAGCCGACGCGGCCGATGATAGGCGTGGGTGACGAAATCGAGCGCGCCGACGCGTTCGCCGAGTTCGTCGATGCGCTCGTCGGGCACGTCCCAGACGCTCATCCCGTTGGCCGTATAGCCGATGGCATAGTGGTTGGGAACCGCCCCGATACGGCGGACGATGCCGCTCTCCAGCAGGCGGGCCAGCCGCGCCATCACCTCCGCGGGCGTAATCCCGAGCTGCTCGGCCAGGCTATGGTAGGGACGGGAGACCAGCGGCAGCCCAGCCTGGGTCGCCTGCACGAGCCGGCGATCGACGGCGTCGAAGGATTCGCTCATGCGCGTACCGGGAGCTTCATCTCGACGAAGTACTCCCTGAGCTTCGGGAAGGCAAAAACCGGCAGACCGCTGGCGGCTTCGATCGTGCGCACAGCGGCAGCGATGCCGTCGGCGGTCTCGGTCGCCAGAACGAACCACATGTTGAACGGGCAAGCGCGGTCGCTCTCGCGCCGATAGTTGTGGGCAACCGCCGGAAACGCGTTGACGATGTCGACCACTTGCTGCCAGTTGGCCTCGGGAACGCGCATCGCCGCGAGAACGAAGGCACCGCCCATCCGCTCCACCTGGAACATGGGCCCGAAGCGCGTCAGCACGCGTGCGTCGAGCAGGCGTTGCAGGCGCTCGAGCAACTCGTCCTCGCCGATTCCGAGCGCAGCGGCAGCTTGCGCGTAAGGCCGCTCGCAGATCGGGAAACCACCCTGCAGGTGATCGATGATCGCGCGATCGGTGGCGTCGATGATGGCTGCCGCCAACGCCTCACGCATAGCGCGCACCGCCCTGTTTGAAGCGGGTGAGCGAGAAGAGCACATCGTGCGCATACTCGCCGAGCTGCAGGCGGGCCCGCAGCTCGGCGATCCGCGCCTCGACCTCGGCGCGTGCCTGGCCGTGGAGCATGCAGAACAGGTTGTAGGGCCACTCCGGCGGAACGCGCGGGCGCTGATAGCACAAGGTGACGCCCGCTTCGCGCGCCAGGGTCTCGCCGATCTGGCCGACGAGTTCATCGGGGACATCGTGCACCAGCATGGCATTGGCCGTGTAGCCCAGCTCGTGATGCCTGACGATGACGCCGAAGCGCTTGATGATTCCCTCGGCACACCAGCGACGGATACGCTCGATCACCTCGCTCTCGTCGCAGCCGACACGCGAGGCGAGGACCGAAAACGGCCGGATGAACAGCGGCAAGCCCTCCTGCAGGGCCATCACCAGACGACGCTCGATCTCGCCGAGCGGTGTCGGAGGCACAAAAGCCCGCCTTAGCACGTTGCCTGGCACCGCTTTGTCGGTCTTCCCGTCGAGCGAGAAGCCGAGGTCGATGTGGTATTCCTGCAGCAGGGGCAACTGGAGAAGCGACAGCCCCGCCGCCAACTCGATCGCCCCCAGCGCCGCCTGCAGGCGCCCTTCCGAACCGGCGGTGACGACGAACCAGAGGTTGTAGTGGTGCTCACGTTCGTAATTGTGGTTGACCTCGGGAAAGCGCGTCACTGCCGCCGCCACCGCATCCAGTTTTTCCGGCGGCACGGCCATCGCCGCCAGAGTGCTGGCGCCGATCCGCTTGGGGGCAAAGACCGCGCCGACGCGCGCCACCTTGCCCTCGCGGCGCAGCACCTCGAGAACGCGCAGGACGGCACTCTCGGCGACACCCAGGCGGGAGGCCAGCTCGGCAAACGGCGCCGAACACAGCGGGAAATCGCGCTGGAAATCGTTGAGCAGACGGAAGTCGAGCGCGTCGTCGGTCATCGCGGTCAGAATCCTGTCCGCCCCGCGCGGCTGGTGAAGAAGATGCCGCTCGGCGCCTGCGCCGTAAACTCGCCGATCCTGGCAAAGGTCGCCGTATCGTAGATCAGCACCTTGTCGTCGTCGCGTGCCGAGATCCAGACCTGCTCGCCGCGCGGCGTGAACTCCATGTGCAGGATGGCTTTCCCCGGTTCGAGAGTACGCACCACTTGCCCGGTCAGCGTGTCGATCACCTCGACCCAGCCGTTGTCGGGGAACGCGTAGTTGACCCACACCTGCCGGCCGTCGGGCCGGGCAATGACGAACACCGGCTGGCCCTTGACCTTGATGCGGCCGACTTCCCGCCAGTTGCTGCCGGAGACGACCAGCACTTCGTGCCGGCCGATTGCCGGCAGGTAGGCATTGCCTTGCGCCAGCGACCAGCCGCGCAGGTGCGGCATCTTGAATACCGGCAGCTTCTCCTGGCCGCGCCCGTAGTTCGCCAGGATGCGGCGGCTACCCTGCTCCGGCTGCCAGGTATCGAGCAGGGCGACGCCGTCCTCACCGAACAGGCCAGCCAGATAGTAGCGGCCATCGGGAGTGACGAGTCCGTCATACGGCTGCAGCCCGGCCGGATAGCGCTGCGTGCGTGGCCGCCGCGGATCGGAGAAGTCGCTCACCCAGATCTCGCCGCCATCGAACAGGGCGTAGGCAAAGCGGTTGCCCGACAGGTCGGCAAGACCGACGACTTTCGAGAAGCTCCCGGGTGCATATTCGGCCGGCACTTCGGAGAGCAGTTCGAGGGTCTCGGCATCGAAAGCCTTGATGCCGCCCGGAGTGTAGTTCTGGGCGACGACGATGCGGCCGTCCTGCGAGATCGAGCCGCCAATGGCATTGCCCGACTGCAGCACGCGCCTGACGATTCGCGCCGTCAGCATATCGACTTTCGTCAGGCCGCCGTCACGGCCGAAGACATAGGCATAGCGGCCGTCGCGTGAATAGACCACCGAAGCATGCGACAGGTCGCCGAATCCACCGATGCGCGCGTAGGGCTCGCGCCGACTCGTGTCGACGAGGGTGACCTGACCGCTGGCACGCTCGATGACGAGACCGAGGTCGCCGGTACCGCGCAAGGGCGGCGCCGCACAACCGGTGAGCAGGGCAATCCACAGTAGGGCAAACAGTCTGTTCATCGTCATCCATCCAGCGCCCGTGGCGCAGAAAATCGGCCCGCTTTCGGCCCGCTTTCGGCTCACTTCGCACCGGCCATTATCGTCACAGTGGCGGCCTTGTCGCAAGCACGTTCCGCCGGATCGTGCGAATCGCCGATCGGCGAGACATCGTCGCTGGCGCGGCACCATCGCTGCGCCGCCGCTCAGAGGACCGACTGAATCGCGGCAACCATCTCGGCCTGACTCATCGCGCCGAGCTTGCTGCTGCGGATCCTGCCACCCCGGTCGATGACGACGGTGAACGGCAGGCCGGACTTGCCGTTGCCCAGCGTCTGCATCAGGTCGATGCTCGCCGGCATGCCGCCGATCAGCGAGGTGTAGTTCAACTCGTAGGCCGTGGCGAACTCGCGCACGCTGTCACGGTTGGCGTCGTCTTCGACGGCGATGCCGACGATGACCAGTCCGCGGCCGCGGTATCTGGCGTGCACCGCAGCGAGATCGGGAATCTCCCGCCGACAGGGAAGACACCAGCGTGCCCAGAAGTTGACCAGCAGCGGTTTTCCCTTGAGCGAGCCCAGCGCGACCGACTGGCCATCGGCGCTGTTCAGCGTCAATGCAAAGAGGGGGGCGGCCGACGCCAGTCCGTCGGCCGCCCCGGTCGCGCCGGGCAGGGCAAACAGCAGCGCGACGAGCAGGCGCTTCATCGCCGTCCTCGGCTCACGGCAGATCACTGCGACGAAACGTCAGATAGCCGATCAGTGCGCACGACGAACCGATCAGCAACGGATAGAGCAAGGCATAGACACGATAGCCGCTACTGCCGAAGAGATCGAGAATGACGTAAGCCGACGGACCCAGGACGATCAGTTGCGGGTCGAACATCGCCAGCGCCGCGGTACGAAAGACCTGCAGCGGGTTGAGGAGCGCGATGCCGACCGCCACTTCCGGCGCGACCCGCCCCTGGATCATGATCCCGAGCAGGATCAGATCGAGAAACAACAACATGGACAGCCAGACCATGAACGCTGCACCCTGCGCCACATCGGTGCTGCGCGCCAGCGTCGAGATCAGCATGCCGATGCCGAGAAAGCACCAGGCCATGGCCGCCAGCAACCCGGTGTAGTAGAAGAACATCCCCCAGGGCACTTCGATCGCCTTGAACAGCGACCACAACACGGCCGCGAACATCGCGACGAACACCGGGAGGAAGATGACGACGTAGCGACCGACAATCTTTCCCCAGAACCAGGCGGACAAGGATACCGGCAGCGACAGCAGGTACTCGAAAACGCCGGCCTCGCGGTCGCCGGCCACCGAGCGCACCGTCGTGATCAGGACGAACACCGGCAGGATCGCCATGGTCAGCTGAATATAGGTCACCAGCAGGCGCGACAGGCCGATGAAGCCGAGCACGCGCGACTCGGTCAGGCCAAAGGCGAAGAGCAGCGCGACGATACCGCCGAAAACCAGGCTGTAGATCAGGAACCAGCGCGCGCGCAGCGACTCGACGATGTCCAGGCGGGCGGTCAGCAGCAGTGCATTCATGGGAGTCGATTCATTTGCCGCGCGCCAGGAGGCGCTGCTTCATTTCCGTATACGACAGCGTACCGGCTTCGGGGGCGGCTACCGCCGCGAAATGGTAGCCCATCGGGCTCTTCCTGCCTGGCAGGTAATGCGCCTGGCGGGCGTCCAGCCAGGCGCCGGTGCGCTGGTCGGCCACCCAGTACTCGGTCTGCGGCGTCTCCTCGTTGAAGGCCTGCTGGGCCAGCCAGAAGACGGCGCAACCGATGTCGTCGAACTTCCAGACCTTGCGCCGAGGATCGCGAATCTGTGCCGCGAAGCGCCTGTCGCTGATCACCATGCCGCAGCGCGTGTCGGTATCGCGGTCCCACTTGATGTCGACGGGTCCGCTCTCCGGCTCGCGGCTGCAGGCAGCAAGCGAAACGCCAACGCCACTCCCGAGCAAGGCGGCAAGGAAACGACGTCGCCTCATGCGCTTCGCCGCCTCACTGGAAGACGACCTTCGCGTCCACTTCCTGCATTTCGATGCGCGACAGCAGCCCGACATAACGCGCAACCATGCCCAGGAAGCGGAGCCGGTCGGGCCCGGAAACGGTGCCGTGCCACTCGACCCCCGCGCGCCGGTCGGCAAACTGCCACGTGGCCAGCGTCCTGGCAATCGCCGCATCAGCGCGTGCCAGCGTCAGGTGCACCTGGAACAGCGCCGACAGTTTCGACTCCTCGGCAACGCGATCATCAAGGACGATCCTGCCGGTGTCCATCTCGACGACGCGATTGACCAGCGACGCGACCTCGTCGAGGCGGTGGCTGGAAATGATCATCGTCGTGTTGTCGAGCCGCTCGGCGAGCAGGCTGAAAAAGATCTGGCGCGCTTCCGGATCGAGATTGGCTGCCGGTTCGTCCAACACCAGCACCTGCGTATCTCGCCCCAGGGCAATGGCGATCAGGAGCTTCTGCTTCATGCCGCCCGACAGGCGGTTGAACGGCAGGGTCAGGATCTCGTCGACCGCGAGTCCCAGCCGGCGCGCAACGGCATGGATGCGCCCGGCGTCCGACCGGCAGACGGCGGCGGCGAAGCTGACCAGTTGGCCGACCGGCATCTTCAGCGGCGGAGGCAACTGCGGCACGAAGCCGATCTTGCCAAGCACCTGCGTCCGCTCGCTGCGCGGCGCACCGCCGGCTATCGTCACCGTTCCCTGGTGGGTGTATTCGCCAAGCAGGCAGCGAATCAGCGTCGTCTTGCCGGCACCGTTCGAGCCGATCAGCGCGATACGCTCGCCGAGCGCGACCTCGAGCGTGACGCCGTCAAGGACGCGATGCTTCCTGAAATCCTTGCCGACATTTGCGAAACGGATCATGGGTGCGCTTCCTCAGAGCAGCTTCTGCAAGCCCTTGACGTCGAAGACCAGCGCCCCGCTCGGACAGACGTCGACGCAGAGACCGCAGCGCGTGCAGTCCGGACCGATCGGCGTGGTCAACGCGGCGGCCCGCCCCTTGATGACCACGTCAAGGACATGCGGCACCAGACAGACCTTGCGGCAATCGCCTTCGTGGAAGCACTTCTCCAGCCGGTAGTCGACCCGCAGCGGCGAAATGGCGCCCGCCATACCATAGGTCAAACCGATCGGGCAGACATAGCGGCACCAGGCGCGGCGCGAGTAGACGACCTCGAAGACCAGCAGTAGCAAGACCCAGCCAAGCGCCAGTGACGGCCCGTAGATCAGCGCCCGCGACAGGATGCCGGTCGGCGAGATGGTCTCGAAAACCGTGTAGCCCGTCAGCACCGCCAGCGCCGCAAAGACGACCCAGAACACGGAGCGCACACCGCGGTGGAACTCGTGGTCGCTGACCAGCTTGCGGGCCGCCAGCTTGAGGTGCAGCCACTCGAACCACTCGGCCAACAGGTGGTAGGGGCAGACCCAGGAGCAGAACGAGCGCCCGCCGAGCAGCGCCCAGATGACGAAAACGGTCGCCGTGCCGATGAACAGATTGACGATGATGTGCTTGTGCGCGAGCATCACCTGCAGCGCCGAGTTGAGGTCGATCAGGTGAAAGCCGACCAGACGCGAGGCGGTCAGCGCTCCCTCGAGCATCTGGATGTCGAGCCAGAACGATAAGGTAAACAACAGGTTGACGAGGAGCAGCACCGCCCAGCGGCGATTGCGCCACTTGTGGGTCACCAGCTGGTGATCGCGGGCGTGCTGCTTGAGCGCCTCGAAATCGGCCTTGGTCATCCGCTTCAGGCTGTGCACCTGCTGCGCTTCCGGCGTCACCAGGACAGACTTCCGCGGTGCGGCGCCGAACATCACGCGTAGGCGCTCGAACTGGCTCATCACGCGCTCCAGGGCTGACGGGGATCGATGACGATCGCCGTCGGCTCGACTGGACAGATCATTTCGCAAACGCCGCAACCGACGCACTGCTCGAGCACCTGCGGGCGGTAGTGCCTGCTGCCGTCGGCAGCGATCGTCTCGGCCATGGTGATCGCCTCCTTGATCGGGCACTCGCTGACGCACAGGTTGCAGAGATCGCGCTCGTAGGGATGGTCGCGCACGCCGATCGGTTTCCAGCGATCGACCGCCACGTAGCGCAAGCGCCCGCGGTAGTCGGCACCGCGCGCCTGACCGCTGAAGCGCCTGCCCTGCACCGCCAGACACGCGTCGGGCCGCGACAGGCGCGCCACGCCGATGCGCTCGGCAAGGTTGAGCGTCGGCTCGGCGTCGGCTTCCTTGGCCTTGAGCACCGGCGGCCGGGCCAGCGGCATGCCGGCACGCGTGCCGAGCGAGCCCGGCTTGCGGTAGGTCAGTGAGCCGGTCGGACAGGCCAGGATGCACTGCACCGCATCGCAGGAAAAGTCGCAGGCTTGCGCGCGCGCATCGATGTAGGGCACGCCGAGACCGAAGCCGCTGGCGATGTCGTCGAGCCGGATCGCCGCTACCGGGCAGACCTGCACGCACTGACCGCACTTGATGCACGACGAAAGGAGATCGCCTTCTTCGAGGGCGCCCGGCGGCCGCAGACGCCGGTTGCGGGCGTTGGCCACCGGGATGTAGCCCAACATGGCCAGGCCAAGCACGCCACCGAGCATGACCGCCGAGCGAATGAAGCGGCGCCGGTTGGCCTGCCTGCGCACCGGCGCTCGCTTGCTGCCGGCGGGCGGGTTCTCTGAAGGCGTCACGGCAGTCGCCTCGAGGGTTTTGTCGTCACTTTTCGGATCGCTCATTGGCCAGCCCTCTCGCTGCTCGTGCGGGATTTCTCGAATACGGGCCGAACGTCACGCAACAACAGCACCGGCGTCGAAAACGGCGCCAGGCGCTCGAGGAAATCGAGCATCTCCATCATCGGAGCATTGCGGAAGAAGCGGGCATAAGGCACCTCCATCCAGAGTTGATCGGCGTACGCGTAGAGTTCGTGCGGCCGGTCGCCGACATTGTCGCGATCGCGGTCGAAGCCCTGATAGTCATCCCAGTAATTGCCACGCCAAACGTTGTGGCGTGCGCTGCCGGCATCGCCCAGGGCGACCTGCGTCAGGTTCCCCTCGAAGGAATTGCCCTCGACGAGCGTGCCTTCCTTGTCGGCCAGGAAGCTGACGCCAACGCCGTTGTAGGCAATCCGGTTGGCGCGGATCGTGATCGTGCTGTCGGGCTCGAAAGGCGACATGTCGAGGCCGACGCCGACGCCGCAGTAGACGATCTCGTTGCCTTCGACGACGACGTCGGACGCTTCCTTGAAGCCGACCGCCATGCCGGTCGGCCCGTTGGCGTGCGAGAACAGGTTGTTGCGGATCGCCCCGCCACCCGAATACATCACATAGACGCCGACGGCGTTGTCGTAGAAGCGGTTGCCCTCGACGAGATTGTTGGCGGCGAACATGAAGTGGATCGAATAGCGGCTGCGCCGGGCAGCGTTGTCAAGGTAGCGGTTGTCGTTCGAGTACCAGGCGACCATATCGCGAGAATCCTCGATGACATTGCCGGCGATCAGGTTGCGGTGGCTGTACCACAGCCGCAGGCTGTCGCCGCGCGTCCCGAGGTCGAAGGGTTTCGAACGGATGGTGTTGCCGCGCACGACGTTGTCGTTCGACTTCTTGAGATCGATGCCGAACAGGCAGTTGTCGATGCGCAGATCCTCGATCACGTTGTGGTCGCCGCGCACGTTCAGGCAGGCATCGTCCGAGTCGTGCGACGAGCCCGAATTGGTCAGGTGCAGGCCACGCACGAGGGCCTGGTTCGCTTCCAGGACGAAGACCGTTCCCTTGCCACCGCCATCAATGGTCACGGCGCCCTGCCCGTCGATGGTCAGCATCTTGTTGACCACCACCGGCCCGGAATAGCGTCCCGGGTCGAGCTTGAGGAGCGAGCCGGCGGGCGCCGCGTTGATCAGATCCTGCAGGAAAGGCAATCCGGGGACGCGTGGCACGGTCGGGATCGTCGCTGTCTCGTCGATGCTGCCCCAGCCGGCGGCGGCCGGCGCGCCCATCGCGCCGTTACGGCCCGACTCGGCCACATCGACGCGACCACTACCGCGCGCGCCACTGCGCTGCAGGGCCGTCAGTGCGTCTTCGGCGCCCGGTGAGGGCAGGACGAACAGGGCGAGCCCGCCAGCCAGCCCGGCCGCGAGCAGACGGCTGAACATGGCCTACTCCGCCGACCCCTCGCGCACCTGCTTGCGCCGGATCAGCAGCGCCAGCAGCAGGCAGACCATGACGCCGACGAGGAGCGCGTAGCCCCAGTAGGGATACGAGTAGGTCGAGAACTGCGCCACCTTGCCCTCGCCGAAGACCGTCGGCATGAAAGGCTTGACCGTGAAAGCGCCCCAGGGATGCATGTTGTGTCCGAAGAACCACAGCCAGCCGGCGTAGGTGATGACGAAGAAGACCGGCAGCAGCGCCGGAACCAGCGCCAACAGCAACGAGAAGCCGCGAATCCGGGCGACGCCGATGACGACGACGAGCATCGCCAGGAGCGTACCGGCGATGACCAGATGCGTGACCTTGGTGACGTTGTCGCCCCAGACGCGGATCTTCTCGGGCTCGTTGAAGAAGGTCGCGGTTTCGCTGACGTAGTTGGCGACGTGCGTCGCCAACCCGCCGAGCACGTACTGGTCGACGAGCATCCAGGCGGCGACGAGCGTGAAACCGGCGGCCAGAACGAGAACGCGCGTCTTGCGCCGGGGAACCATGAAGCCGAGCAGCATCACCGTGAAGAAGCCGAAGAAGAACTTGGCGAGCGGCTTCTCGACCGGCGCGCCGGTGGCGATCGGGAACATGCCGACGTAGTGGTTGATGGTGTTCATTTCGTGCACGCAGTCGAGTCCCTGCGCACCCTTATCGATGTCCTTGCCCTTGTCGGTGATCGGGTTGTAGCGTTCGTCCTCGTGCGAGATATCCTTCTGGATGATCTCGCCAGCCATGCGCGTGCCCTTGCCGGCGGCCTTGCAGCCGTTGAAGACGCCGTTGAAGTGGAAATGGATGCGGATCCCGTCTGGAAAGGCGTCCGGCGGGTAGTTCGGTGCCGTCAGCGAGACCCACCAGATCGGCGAAAAGTAGGCGACGATCATCAGTACCGTCGCCACGGCGGTGAGTGCCGTGACGATCAGATTCGACTTGCTGGCGGGTGCTGCTGACATGCTTCGATCCTCGGGGCTACTTCTTCTTGGCCGGTGCCTTGGCCTTGCACATGTTGCCCGGCATCACCAGGCTCGACTGGTAGGCCGAAATGGCAACCAGTTGATCGTTGTTGTACTTCTTGATGATCTTGACCATGTCCGGGTTGGCATTGCGCCGGTGACCGTCGCGGATCTCGGTCATCTGGCGCAGCAGGTACTTGTAGTGCTGGCCGGCGATCACCGGGTAGAACTTGTCCTTGACCCCCTCACCGTTCTGCCCGTGACACTCCTTGCACTCCTTCTCGTACAGCTCCTTGCCGGTCGCCAGCTGCTTGTCGAGATCCTTGCCGTCGTACTTGCCGTGCTCGACGGGAATGCATAGCTGCTCGATATAGGCGGCGACGTCGGCCAGTTCCTGCGGGTCGGTCAGCGTCGCGGCAAACGGATACATCGTCGGGTTGTCGCGCAGGCCGGCACGGATGTCGGCCATCTGCTTGATCAGCACGGTAGTGTGCTGGCCGGCGAGTTGCGGGAAGGTGCCGTCTGGACGACCGGCGCCCGACGGCAGGTGGCAGGCACCGCATACCTCGTAGGCTTCCTCGCCGCGCTTCTTGTCGCCCTTGAGCTTCAGCGCCTCGCTCTTCTCGCCCTCCTGGGCGTTCCACTTGTAGTCCTTGCCCTCAATGCCCTGCGCCTTGGGTGCCGGTGGCGCAGCGTGCGCGGCGGCCGCGGCAAACATCGCCAGGGAAACCGCCAGAATCAGTTTTTTCATTGCTCACTCCCTACTGTTTGAGGATCGATACGTGCCAATCTAACAAGCGCCCCGGTGTCTGACGTTGATAATTGTCAAGTCATGCGTGCCTGCCGCGGAGACAGCGCGCGCGTGCCGTCTCAGGGCTTGAGCTTCGAGATGTAGTCGGCCAGCGCCTTGATCTCGTCATCGCTGACGAGGTGCATGACGCCCTTCATCGCCGCCGAGTTGCCGTTCGCGCGCGCCCCGCTCTTGATGTCGAGCATCTGCCTCTCGATGTACTTGGCATTCTGGCCGGCAATCTTCGGATAGTCGGGCATCAAGGCCTTGTTGCCGGCCGGACCATGGCAGGCGTTGCAGGTCTTCTCGGTGTACAGTCTTGCTCCGTCGACGGCCGGTGCGGCCAGGGCTGGCGCGGCGAGTGCGGCGAGTGCGACAAGAGCCATCAGCTTGTTCATGGCGATTCCTTCCTGATAAGAAAACGGGGACCAGAGTAACTCTGCTCCCCGCCGAGTTGCCTTGAGTTGCATCAAGACGAATGACCTGGCTTACTTGACCTTCTTGGCGCCGTTCTGCTCGAGGTAGGTCTTGGCGCGCAGGCCGAGGTCGGCAGCCTTGACCTGGTACTGCCAGATCTGCTCGGTCCACAGCGCGGCGTTGTTCCAGTCCTTCTTGCCGGCTGCTTCGTCAGCCTTGGCCTTGGCGTCCTTGATCTTGCCCAGCTGATCGACGGCGTCGTCCATCATGTTGACCACGTCCGGGAAGTCCTTGTAATTGACACTCGTGATGTAGCCGACGACCGAGTCGATCACCGCCTGCGTATCGGCCACCTTCTTCAGCTGCGTCTTGTAGTCGGCCTCGGTGTAGTTGGCGCCCGCCGTACCGGCGGTCTTGGTCGGTTTCCAGCCCTTCGGCTTGACCAGCAGGTAGCCCTGCATCTCGAGGTGCAGCGCCGAGCAGAACTCCGTGCAGTAGTACGGGTAGACGCCCTCCTTGTCGGCCTTGAACTTGACCGTGACCGTCTTGCCGGGCTCGACCGAGGCGTGCACGTTGTAGGTCGAAACCGTGAAGCCGTGCGTCTCGTCCTGTGCCCTCTCGAGGTTGGTGAGGTGGATGGTGACTTCGTCGCCGACTTCGGCTTCGATCGTTTCGGGCGTGATGTGCGAGCGGATCAGCGTCCCGAAGACTTCGATCTTGTTGCCCTTCTTGACCGTCTTCTCTTCACCGGCACGTACCGCACCCGGGTTCGGCTGGTCGGTCCGGCTGTTGGTGCCGACCTTGTAGCGAACGCCTGGCTTGAGCTTGCCGGCTTCGATGGCGACCACGTAGTGCGGCTCGCCGAGCGGCAAGGGCATGTCGTAGAGGAGTTGCATCTTGTCGTCGCTGATGTCGATCAACTGGTGGTTCTGCGGATGCAGCGGCCCGACCGGCACGAAACGGTCGATCGCCAGCTTGTTGAGGGCAACCAGATAGCGGCCCTTGGGATCGACCGAATCACCTTCCATCGTCATCAGGTGACCGATGTTGTAATGGACGCTGATCTTGTCGAGCACCTTGCCTTCGCAGAAGTTCCATTTGACGACCTGCGAGTCGACGTACAGCGAGGTATAGGCGACGCAGGGCTTGGCATCGTACTGGGTATGCAGCGGCCCGAGGCCGAGCTGCACCTGGGTATGCAGCGCGTCCTTCATATTGATCACCGGGATGCCGTAGGGATCCTTCGATTCGAACTTGCCGGCCTTGATCGCCGCCTGGATCTTCTCGAAGGAATACACCGAGACGTGCGTGTCGAGCTTGCCGGCGACGGTGATGAACTTGCCGTCCGGAGTCACATCGACGCCGTGCGGCGACTTGGGTTCCGGCACCAGGAAGAGGATGCCTTCCTTGATCGCGGTGTCCATCATCAGCACGTCGTGGCCATTGATCTTCTTCGCCTTGCCGGCAGCCACCAGTTCGGCTGCCTTTTTCCAGTTGATCACGTGCAGATAGTCGGTATCCTTGGCCGAGCAGCCCGCTTCATAAGGAGGCCGTCCCTTTTCGATGCCGCCGACGTAGCGCTCACTGCAGAAGGAATTGGTGAACGACCAACCGTCCGACGGGCCCTTGCCGGCATCCGAGAGATCCTGGCTGTACGGCGGCAACTCGAGCGAGAACGACTGCTTGGGATCGATGCGTCCTGCCTTGCGGTCGAACTTCCAGTAGGTGACGCCGCCGCGGTACTTCTCGTTGAACTCCTCGAGCGGGTAGAACTTCTTGTTCTCGAGCGGCGTCGCATACTGCGCGGCCTCGATCACGTACTCGGTGTTCGGCGTGACGAAGGCGCCGCCGTGTTCGGACTTGAAGATCGGGTTGACGACGATCTGCTTGGTCTCGAAGTCGCGCAGGTCGATCACCGCCAGACGCGGGTTGGCCTTGTCGTTGATGAACAGGAACTGGCCGTCGTACTTGCCCTGCGTCTCGGATATCGCCGGGTGGTGCGTATCGCCCCAGTTGATTTCCTTGCCGTCGATGCTGCCTTGCCGGAGAACCGC
This sequence comes from Accumulibacter sp., assembly GCA_017302455.1. GTDB lineage: Bacteria > Pseudomonadota > Gammaproteobacteria > Burkholderiales > Rhodocyclaceae > Accumulibacter > Accumulibacter phosphatis. The sequence goes on along the minus strand of JAFLDO010000048.1, from coordinate 6,816 downwards.
CTTCGACTCCTCGTCGAAGCCGTAACCCTGCCAGGGCTCGGGCGTGAACACGCCGATGTACTTGAGGATGCGCATCGAGGGAATGCCATAGACGATCACCTGCCCAGACTGACCGCCCGACGAGAAGGCGACGAACTCGTCGCGCTTGCCGGTCGGCACATAGGTCTTCGAAGCGGCCAGCAGATCCTGCTGTGAAAGGTTGCGGCGCTTCATGACGTCCTGCAGCGATTCGGCGGCATACGCGATGCCGACGGCGGCGCAGCCGAACCCTGCTGCGAGCAGCAATGGCGCGACCTGCTTGGTGCGGAATTTCATCTTGACTCTCCCTGTTGTCGGTTCGGGTTGTACCCTCATCATCCCCATCGCCCTGCGACAATCCGCCACTGCGGCAATATGCCGCACATTGTGGTCGCAAGCGCTGGCGGATAATTTAAGGTGGATCAAAATTTTGCCAAGCTGCTGCGCCGCACAATCGCAGTTGCGCCCACTTGCCACCGACGCTCGACGCCGGTGTCTGCCCTCCTGTCCGGGAGACCTTGGCTCTCGGCGACAATGGAGTCCCCCAAGTCAACGACCGCAACAACACACGCCACACCGACCTGATGACCAAGAACCTGCTGATCGATGCAGCCATCCTGCTGGGACTCGCCATCCTCGGCGTCATCGGCTACAAGCTGGCGCCCCTGCTCAACCCGAAAACCGATGTCGCCCTGCCGCTGTCGAGTTGCGATCCGGGTCGCCAGCCCTGCATGGCGACGCTGCCTGACGGGACGCAACTCGAGTTCTCGATCGACCCGCGGCCGATCCCGGCGCTCAAGCCGCTGCAGGTGGAGGCCACCTTCCGGGGAGGCGACGTGCGCAAGGTCGAAGTCGATTTTGCCGGCACCGAGATGAAGATGGGCTACAACCGACCGCAGCTAGAACGTCAGGCGGACGGCATGCACTTCCGCGGCCAGGCGAGCCTGCCGGTCTGTATCACGGGGACCATGGAATGGCAGGCGACGCTCCTCGTGCACACCGCCCTGGCCGTGGTGGCAGTACCGTTCCGCTTCGTCACCGGCCATTGACGCGAGGGCCGCACCGACATGCCCACGAAAACCCTGCTGATGGCGCTGATCGCCGCGCTGAGTGCCATCCTGATCCTCCTCGCCGTCTTCTGGGAGCCGGTGCCACCGCGGCCGATCGCCAGGATTGCGCCACACGAGCGCTTGCCGGCGGCGACAGCCCCGCCGGCGGGCGGCGAGTTCACCCTGCAGGGAGCGCAGGGGAACGTCAGGCTGAGCGACTTTCGCGGCAAGGTGGTTCTCATCTACTTCGGCTACACCTATTGCCCGGATGTCTGCCCGACGTCGCTGTCGCTGCTGGCGCAGGCGCTTTCCGAACTCGCACCGAATGAACGCGAACGCGTCCAGGGCATCTTCATCTCGGTCGACCCCGAGCGCGACACCGCTGCCCGCTTGCAGGAATACACGCCGTTCTTTCACCCGCAAATCGTCGGCCTGAGCGGCACGGCAGCGCAGATCGCCAGGGTCGCCGAACAATACGGAGCCCGCTACCACAAGCAGGCGCCCGACGCCGAGGGGCGCTACGCCGTAGACCACTCGTCGGCGACCTACGTGGTCGACCCACAGGGCCGGCTGACCGGCGCGTTGCCGCACGCCTCCACGCCGACACAGATCGTCGCCGCCGTGCGAGAGCAACTGGCGAGCGCAGCCAGCCGATGATCGGCCCCACCTGCCACGGCTGTCCCGACCCCACCAGCACTTGCCCACCGGAGAAGTTCAAGGCCATGAAGTTCCGCAGCTCAGCCATCACCCTCGCCGCCGCACTGGCCATGCCGCTGTCCACCCTGGCCGGCGAAGCCGACCTGACGGTGGTCGCCCCGTACGTGCGGATGGTGCCACCGGGCACCCCGAACAGCGCCGCCTTCATGACCATCGCCAACAACGGTACGAGCGACCGCCGACTGGTCAAGGCCGACAGCCCGGTGGCGCGCGCCGTCGAACTGCACTCCCACACCAACGAGCAGGGCCTCATGCGCATGCGCCAGGTCAGCGCGATCGAGATCAAGGCGAAAAGTCGAACCGAACTGAAGTCCGGCGGCTACCACGTGATGCTGATCGACCTGCGACAGCCTCTCAAAGAAGGTGAAACGGTAGCGCTGACACTCACCTTCGACGACGGCAGCATGAGCAGGGTCGACGCGCCGGTGCGCAAGCCGCAGGCGCTCCTTGAAGCGGAGCAGGCATCCGCGCACGGCAGGCACTGAGCGGACTCGCGACCGGCGATGGGCCGGCGGCCGAGCTTGCGGCGCGCCGGCCGGCTTACTGCCCGCTCAACCGGCGCAGGATCGGCTCCAGCTTTGCCTCGTCAAGCCGCCCCAGGCGGCTCATCGCCAACTGCCCGTCGCGAGCGATGACCAGTGTAAAGGGCAGGCCCTTGATGCGCAGGCCCGGAGTGTCGCTGATCGCCGGTGTGGCCGCCAGCAGCGGGTAGGTCACCGGCCGGGTCTTGACGAAGGACTGCATGTTTTCGACCTCGTCGATGCCGATGCCGACGAACTGCACACCCTGGCCCACGTACTCGCTTTGCAGACGCGCAAAGGCCGGCATTTCCTCGACGCAGGGGGCGCACCAACTGGCCCAGAAATTGACCACCAGCACCTTGCCCCGCCATTGCGCCATCGCTTGCTGGCGCCCGGCGAGGTCGGGCAGCGTCAACCGCATGACTGCGTCGGCGGCTGCCTGAGCGTCCTCGGGCGTCAACTGTTGTGACGAGATCAGACCGGCAGGGACGCCATCGGTGACCGAACGGCTCTGCTCAAGCAGACGGTAGCCGAGGAAGCCGATGCTTGCCAGCGTCAGCACGCCGGCCACCACGGCGAGAGCAAGCGCGTGCTGCGGCTTCATCCCGGCGTGCGCCGCGACATCGCCTTGAGGCAAACGACGACAAACATCAAGCCGCCGATGATGGCGATCAGGCCGCCGAGGCCCATCATTCCCATGCCGATCTTCTGCGGCAAGGTCGTCAGCAACTGCTCGGCGCCGGCGACCTTGCGCTGGACGCCGTAGCCGCCCGACCATGCCAGGCCGAGCACATGCACGAGTTGGCCGAAGCCATACACGTAGGGCTGCCAGAGCGCCATCCGGCCTGCTGCCGGCTGGAAGCCCAGGTGTGGCAGGAGCACGTAGGCGAGCCCCATGAAGGCCAGCGTCACGCCGACTGTCGAACCATGGTAGTGCGCCGGAATCACCACGTTGACGCCCTGGATCATGTAGCCGAGCACGCCGCCGAGCGCAAACAGAGTGAAGGACGCGACGAAGGCCGACTTGGCCGGATCGGCCGGCACGCCGCGCAGGCCCCATAGCGACAGGACACCGAGCAGGATCAGCGGCGCCATGTAGGGATGGCCCCAGAGCATCAGCTTGGCGAAGAACTCCATGTGCGGCAACGAGCCGGCCGGGACGAGCAGGTAGATCGCCGGCACGGCGAGCAGCGGCACAGCGGCAACCAGGAACAGCACCGAAACCGCGCGCAACGAGGCCATCGTCGGCCGCCCGACCTGCGCGGCGATCCACAGCCAGGCGACGACCATCAGCAGCGCATGCTGAAACTGCAGCGTGTGTCCGCCACCCCAGAACAATACTTCGTAATAGTGCGTCTCCTCGATCCACGGCACCATCGCCCAGGACCAGAAGAAGGCGGCGAGTGACAGAAACGCGGCGACGGCGCCCAGAAAAGCGCCGAGCCGCAGTGGCTCGCCCAGAAAAGGCCGCGGCCAGGTGGTGATCAGCGCGCGCAGCACGGTCAGGCTCGCGCCGGCGGCGAAGATCCAGAGGGAGGCAAAGAACAGCGGCTGCCTGAGCACCGGAATATAGTTGTTGAGCACCGGCTCGGCCCCCGGGAAGAAGGGGGAAACGCTCATCAGCGCCGTCCCCAGCGCCGCCAGGCCGACGCCACTCCAGCCCAGCGATGCCAGGCCGCTGCCGCCGACGGCGCACCAGATCACGGCGGCAAAGGCCATGAACCACACGGCCACCGACAGGTCGACGTGCACCACCAGTGCCGCGCGGAACAGATCCTTCAAGGGAAAGACATCCTGAATGCCGGGCGTTCTGGACAAGACCAAAAGCACGGCGAGGACGCCGGAACCGATCAGTGCCAGCACGCCCAGCCACAACCAGGCGCGCGCCAGACCCGCTGGCGTTCCCGAAGCGATTGCCGGGGCAGCGGAGGCTGCCGGAGAAACCCTTGTCTGTGGCGAATCCAAAGCTGCCTCGCGCGCGAAAAATCGTATGAGTATAAGGCCGGGCAGCGGCATATGACAACTGCAGCCGCTGGTGCCGTTCCCTCCCGGACCACGCCTGGCGGATGGGCTTGCGGGTATCAAAACGGCATGTACCGCCCGGAGTTGGCGACAGGCTTGCCCCTGACCATCACAGATGCGAATATTGCCGACTTTCGGCAGCTTTCTGGCCGACATTTGCGGAAGCGACATGCACTCACACCAGCACGGCATGAACATCGAGGCGCTCCTGGCGCTCCTGGCGCACGTGCCGCTGTTCAATGAACTGGACGCGGGAGAAATCGCGCGTCTGGCCCGCGGCACGCGCGAAGTCGCGGCGGCGCGCGGCGACATCCTGTTCCACAAGGGAGACACCCCGAGCGGCTTCCACCTGATCGTGTACGGACAGGTGAAGCTGGCCTTCACGTCGCCCCAGGGCGGCGAGAAGGTCGTCGACATCCTCGGGCAGGGTCAGACCTTCGGCGAAGCCGTGATGTTCATGGACCGGCCGTTCATGGTCTATGCACAGGCGCTGGCCGACTCACTGCTGTTGCACATTTCGAAGACGGCGATCATCGAGGAACTCAACAGCGACCCCAAGCTCGGTCGCAAGATGATCGCCGGCCTGTCGATGCGTCTGCACCACCTGATCACCGACGTGGAATCGTACTCGCTGCACTCGGGTCGCCAGCGAATCATCGGCTACCTGCTGCGGGAGCAGTTCGGCGACGCCGAGAAAGTGATCACCGTCACCTTGCCGACCAACAAGGGAGTGATCGCCTCGCGCCTCAATCTGACGCAGGAGCACTTCTCGCGCATACTGCATGAGTTGTCGGAGAAGGGACTGATCGTCGTCGAAGGCCGCAGGATCCACATCCCGGATGTCGAGAAACTGCGCCTTTACGATCACTGAAGTCTGTCGCACCCACAATACCTCACGAGGAGACACCCGGAATGGCATTGGAAACCGAGATCAAGATGAGCCTGCCGGCAGGCGCCGCCCGCCGCCTGCCGGCACACCCGCTGCTCGCCGACAGCAAGCCGCTGCGGCAGCAACTGGTCAATACCTACTATGACACCGCCGACCTGCGCCTTCAGCGCAAGCGCCTCGCGGTACGCTACCGCCAGAAGGGCAGCGAGTGGTTGCTGACCGTGAAGAGCGACGCGCCCTCCCCCGGGGGGCTGGCACAACGGCGCGAGTGGGAGGTTGCCAGCCAACCGGGCGAGTTCGATTTCGCGCATGTCGACAACATGAAGCTCCGCCGCTTTCTCGAATCGGTGACGTCCGAGCTGGTGCCGGTGTTTACCACCGACTTCATGCGCAGCCTCTGGATTCTCACGCCGCAGGACGGAACGCGCATCGAGGTCGCGCTCGACCGCGGCAAGATCATCGCCGGCGAGCGTAGCGACCCCATTTGCGAGGTCGAACTCGAACTACTCGAGGGCAGCGTCGATGAGCTGTTCGCCGCCGCCGTCGCCCTGCAGGCCGAGCTGCCGCTGCATCCGGAAGGCGCCAGCAAGGCCGAGCGCGGCTACCGGCTGGCCGCCGACACGGCGCTGGCACCGGTCAGGGCGACCAATGCGGTACTGGAAATGGGCATGACCACCATCGCGGTCTTCCGCAGCACGGTGTTTTCCTGCCTGGGACAACTGCAGGGCAACGAACGCGGCGTCCGCGACACCGACGCCCCCGAGTACATCCATCAGGCGCGCGTGGCCATGCGCCGCCTGCGTTCGGCGATTCGGCTGTGGCGACCGTTGCTGCCGGCCGATTACGTCAGCAACTTCGATCCGCGCTGGCGCACGCTCGCCAATCAGCTCGGCGACACGCGCAACTGGGACGTCTTGATCACCGAGATCCTGCCGCCGATCAGCAAGGCGTTTCCGGAACACAGCGACATCCGGCGGCTGGAGAACGAGGCCAGAACACACCTGACCGCCTGCCGCAAGCAGGCCAGGGCGGCGATGACCTCGCCCACCTACTCGCAATTACTGCTCGAGTTCACCGCCGCCAGCGTCGCCCTGGCGGAGAGCAAGAAGCCACCGATTGGCGGGTTCGCGCCGCGTTCGTTGAACAAGCGCGCCAAGCGCGTGGCGGCGCTGGCGACCGAAACCCGCGATGCGAATCCGGAAGCCCGGCATGCCCTGCGCGTGGCCTTGAAGCGTCTGCGCTACGCACTCGAGTTCTTCGCGCCGCTGTTTCCCTTGCGGCGCATGCAGCGCTATCACCAGAGCGCTGCCGGCCTGCTCGAACTGCTCGGCCAGATGAACGATATCGTGGTCGCCGAGCAGCTTGCCATGCAGGCCCTCCCCGGCCACCACAGCGACCTCGTGCGCGCCTGGCTGGCCGGACGCAGCGACCTGATGCTCGCACAACTCGGCCCGCTCCTCGGCGAGTTCCTCCGCCACCAGCCACCCTGGGAGCACGGCTGAACGATTCGCGCGCGCCGACGACGGCGGGCGCCGACCGGAAAGACACGCTCGTCACGCGGCCAGCCGCCCCCCGGCCGCCGGCGCCGACGCGGCAAGCG
>JAFLDO010000047.1 GCA_017302455.1 Accumulibacter sp. | reverse complement strand
TCACAGTCTGACGACCATAGCGTCTTGGTACCACCCCTTCCCATCCCGAACAGGGCCGTGAAACAAGACCGCGCCGATGATAGTGAGGTCCGCCCTCGTGAAAGTAGGTCATCGTCAGACTAACTACGCAAACACCCGCCGCCCTTCGAGGACGGCGGGTGTTTTTACGTTCACGATCCGGAAAACAACACCACTCAAATCCGCACGCGCGAGAAAAGGAAATCAAAAGCTGAGCGGTAAGTAGTCTGACAACGCTGCTGCAAAAGCGCCGTGGGTTGTGACAGCCAATGAAAAAGCCCGCACGATGCGGGCTTTTTCATTGTTGGCGCTGAAATTACTTTCTTTTGATCGGGGGAAGATCCGTGCAGCTGCCGTGCGCGACTTCGGCGGCCATACCGACCGTTTCGCCCAAGGTCGGATGCGGGTGGATGGTCTTGCCGATATCGACGTCGTCCGCGCCCATCTCGATCGCCAGGCACACTTCGCCGATCATGTCGCCCGCCGAAGGGCCGACGATGGTGCCGCCGATGACGCGGTGGGTCTCGGCGTCGAAGATCAGCTTGGTGAAGCCGTAGTCGGCGCCGTTGGCGATCGCGCGGCCCGAGGCGGCCCACGGGAATTTCGCCGTGTCGACCTTCTTGCCTTCGGCCTTGGCCTGCGCCTCCGTGTAGCCAACCCAGGCTACTTCCGGATGCGTGTAGGCCACGCCTGGAATCACCGTGGCGTCGAATGCCGCGCGCGCCAGCTCCGAGTTGCCTTGTGCCTCACCTGCGGCGACTTCGGCAGCCACGTGTGCCTCGTGCACGGCCTTGTGGGCGAGCATGGGTTGGCCCACGATGTCCCCAATCGCGAAGATGTGCGGCACGTTGGTGCGCATCTGCGCGTCCACGGTTATGAAACCGCGATCGCCGACGATGACGCCTGCCTTCTCGGCGCCGATCTTCTTGCCGTTGGGCGAGCGGCCCGCCGACTGCAGGATCATGTCGTAACGCACCGCCTCGGTGGGGGCCTTGTCGCCCTCGAACTTGACCCACAGGCCGTCTTCTTTCGCCTCCACCGCAACGGTTTTGGTCTTGAGCATGACGTTGTCGAAGCGATGGGCGTTCTGTTTTTCCCATACTTTGACCGCGTCGCGGTCCGGGCCCTGCATCAGGCCGTCGAGCATCTCGACGACATCGATGCGCGCGCCCAGCGTGGAATACACCGTGGCCATCTCGAGGCCGATGATGCCGCCGCCGATGACCAGCATCTTGCCGGGCACCTGGCGTAGTTCCAGGGCGCCGGTTGAATCGACAATACGAGGATCGCGCGGGATAAAGGGCAGATGCACCGCGGCCGAGCCCGCGGCGATGATGCACTGCTTGAACTTCACGACCTTCGTCGCGCCCGTCTTGTCCTGAGCGCTGCCGGTGGTTTCCTCGACCGCGATGTGATGTGGATCGAGGAAGCAGCCATAACCCCGGATGACGTCGACCTTGCGTGCCTTGGCCATGCCCGCCAGGCCGCCGGTGAGCTTGCCGATCACGCCGTCCTTGTGCTTGCGAAGCGCATCGACGTCGACCGAGGGCCTGGCGAACTGGACGCCGGCGGTGTGAACGTGTTCCGCTTCCTCGATCACCGAAGCAACATGCAGCAGCGCCTTGGACGGGATGCAGCCGACGTTCAGGCACACGCCGCCAAGCGTCTGATAGCGCTCGATGATGGCGGTTTTCAGGCCCAGGTCGGCGGCACGAAAGGCGGCGGAGTAGCCACCCGGACCGGCACCTAGGACGACCATGTCGTATTCGGCATCGGCGGCGCCTCCGTGCGAGGCTGCTGTCGGCGCGGCTTTGGGAGCCGCTTGAGCGACTATCGGGGTTGCGGGTTGGGCTGGCGCTGCATTCGCAGCTGAGGCTGCCCCTGCAGAGGCTTTCGCCGCCTCGACCTTCAGCAGAACAGCGCCTTCGCCGACCTTGTCACCGACCTTGACCAGTACTTCCTTGACCACGCCGTCGGCAGAGGACGGCACGTCCATAGTCGCCTTGTCGGACTCCAGCGTGCAGATCGCGTCGTCGACCTTGATGTTGTCGCCGACCTTCACGAACAGTTCGATCACCGGCACTGCATCGAAATCGCCGATGTCCGGAACCTTGACTTCCACGAGACTCATGGCGATCTCCTTAGAGCATGACCCGGCGGAAGTCCGCCAGCAGTTGTGCGAGGTACACATTGAAGCGGGTCGCCAGCGCGCCGTCGATGACCCTGTGGTCCGCTGTCAGCGACATCGGCAAGGTGAGGCGCGGCACGAACTGCTTGCCGTCCCAAACGGGCTTCATCACCGACTTGTTGACGCCGAGGATCGCGACTTCGGGCGCATTGACGATGGGCGCGAAGTAGGTGCCGCCGATGCCGCCGAGCGAGCTGATGGTGAAGCAGGCGCCGGACATGTCGGCCGGGCCGAGTTTGCCGTCGCGCGCCTTCTTGGCCAGCACGCCGGTTTCCGCGGCGATTTCGAACACGCTCTTCTTGTCGGCATCCTTTACGACCGGCACGACTAGTCCGTTGGGGGTGTCGGCTGCGAAGGCAATGTTGAAGTACTTTTTGTAGACGAGGTTGTCACCGTCGAGCGAGGTGTTGAACTCGGGGAACTCCTGCAGCGCGCGCACCGAGGCCTTGATGATGAAGGCGAGCATGGTGAGCTTCTTGCCGGACTTCTCGTACTCCTTGTTCATCTGGACGCGGAAGGCTTCCAGATCGGTGATGTCGGCATCCTCGTGGTAGGTCACCGCCGGGATCATCACCCAGTTACGGGCGAGGTTCTGGCCGGAGATCTTCTTTATGCGGGAAAGCGGCTTGATCTCGACCTCGCCGAACTTGGCGAAATCGACCTTCGGCCACGGTAGCAGATCGAGGCCGCCACCGAGGCTGCCGACCGGTGCGGCGGCCGGCGTTCTGCCAGGCACGACGCCGGAACTCATCGCGCTCTTGATGAAGGCGGCGACATCCTCCTTGACGATGCGACCTTTTGGGCCGCTTGCTTTGACCTGTGCGAGATCGACACCCAGCTCGCGCGCGAAGGCGCGAACCGAGGGACTGGCGTGCAGCCTGCCGCCGACCTTGACCGCTGGAGGTGCGACCGCGGGGGCGACGGGCATGGAGGCCGGTGCGCTGGCGGCGGGGCTGCCGTCCACCAGCGGCGCGGGCAGGGGCGCTGCGGCCGCCGCGGCCGGAGAGGTAACTGCGGTGGGCGCTGCGACGACAGAGCCTGTTCCCGCAGCCTCCACTTTCAACAGCACGCTGCCTTCGCCGACCTTGTCGCCGACCTTGACCAGCACTTCCCTGACCACGCCGGCGTGCGACGACGGCACATCCATGGTGGCCTTGTCGGATTCGAGCGTGGCGATGGCATCGTCCATCTTGATGGTGTCGCCCACCTTCACGAACAGCTCAATGACCGGCACCGCGTCGAAGTCGCCAATGTCCGGCACTTTCACCTCGACCACGCCACCGGCTGCGGCCGGGCCAGCGGCCGGTGCGGATGCGGCGGCGGGAGCCGCTGCGGGGGCTGGCGCAGGTGCAGTTGCGGGTGCAGTTGCGGGTGCGGGTGCGGGTGCGGGTGCGGGTGCGGCAGATACTGGTGCTGCGACGGTCGTAGCCGCCGCCTCCAGCTTGATCAGCACCGTGCCCTCGGACACCTTGTCGCCGATCCCGACAAGGATCTCCTTCACCACGCCGGCGTGCGAGGAAGGCACGTCCATCGTCGCCTTGTCGGACTCCAGGGTCGCGATCGCGTCATCTACGGCGATGGTGTCGCCGACCTTCACGAACAGCTCGATCACCGGCACCGCGTCGAAATCGCCGATGTCCGGAACCTTCACTTCAATGAGTTGGCTCATGTTCTTGTCTCCTTGCGCGCTCAGACCGACATCGGGTTCGGCTTGTTCGGGTCGAGGTTGTACTTGACCAGGGCTGCCGCGACCTTGTCGCGGCCGATCACGCCGTCATCGGCCAGGGCCTTGAGCGCCGCCAGTGTCACCCACCGGCGATCCACTTCGAAGAAGTGGCGCAGTTGCTCGCGGGTGTCGGAGCGGCCGAAGCCGTCGGTGCCCAGCGTGACGTAGCTGCTATTGACGAAGGGGCGGATCTGCTCGGCGAACATGCGGATGTAGTCGGTAGCGGCGATGACCGGGCCGTGCGCGCCTTCGAGCTTGTGGGCGACGTGCGACTTCTTCGGCTCTTCCATCGGGTGCAGCAGGTTCCAGCGCTCGACGGCCTGACCGTCGCGGGCCAATTCGTTGAAGCTCGGTGCCCCCCAGATGTCGGCCTCGACGCCCCAGTCGTGCTTCAGCAGGTCGGCGGCCGCGATCACCTCGCGGAAGATCGTGCCCGAGCCCATCAGCTGCACGCGTGGGCCCGCACCGTCGCCGCCCTTGCGGAAGGCGTACAGGCCCTTGAGGATGTCGCCCTCCGCACCGGCCGGCATCTCGGGATGTTCGTAGTTCTCGTTCATCACCGTGATGTAGTAATAGATGTCTTCCTGCTCGGCGAACATCCGGCGCATGCCGTCCTGCACGATCACCGCGACCTCGTACTGGAAGGTCGGGTCGTAGCTGATGCAGTTGGGGATCATGTTGGCCAGCAGCAGGCTGTGGCCGTCCTCGTGCTGCAGGCCTTCGCCGTTCAGCGTGGTGCGCCCGGCGGTGCCGCCGATCATGAAGCCGCGGGTGCGCTGGTCGGCTGCTGCCCAGCACAGGTCCATCGTGCGCTGCAGGCCGAACATCGAATAGAAGATGTAGAACGGCACCATCTGCACGCCGTGCACGCTGTAGGCGGTGCCAGCGGCGATCCAGTCGGCCATGGCGCCGGCTTCGTTGATGCCTTCCTGGAGCACCTGGCCGGTCTGGCTTTCCTTGTAGAACATGAGCTGGTCATGGTCCTCCGGCACGTACTTCTGGCCTTCCTGGTTCCAGATGCCGTACTGGCGGAACATGCCCTCCATGCCGAAGGTGCGGCTCTCGTCCGGCACGATCGGCACGATGTGCTTGCCGATCTGCTTGTCTTTCAGCAGCGTGTTCATGATGCGCACGATGGCCATCGTGGTCGACAGCTCGCGACCTTCGCCCGACGCCTTCAGCAGCGCGGCAAAGGCATCCAGAGCGGGCACGACCAGCGCTGCAGCCTTTGTGCGGCGTTGCGGCAGGAATCCGCCCAGGTCCATGCGCCGCTGCATCATGTATTTGTATTCAGGCGACCCTTCCTCGAACTTCAGGTAGGGCAGTTCTTCCAGCCTGTCGTCCGGCACCGGCAGGCCGAAACGGTCGCGGAAGCGGCGGATCGCCTCGACGTCCATCTTCTTCTGCTGGTGCGAGATGTTCATCGCCTCGCCGGCCTGGCCCATGCCGTAGCCCTTGATGGTCTTGGCCAGAATCAAGGTCGGCTGGCCCTTGTGCTCGCTGGCCGCCTTGTACGCAGTAAAGATCTTGAACAGGTCGTGGCCGCCACGGTTCAGCTGCCACACCTGGTCGTCCGTCCAGTCGGCGACCAGCGCCTTGAGTTCGGGCGTGTTGAAGAAGTGTTCGCGCACATAGGCGCCGTCCTTGGCTTTGAAGGTCTGATACTCGCCGTCGCAGGCGTCCATCATGCGGCGCTTGAGGATGCCCTTCTTGTCGCGCGCGAGCAGGCTGTCCCACACGGTGCCCCAGATGACCTTGATGACGTTCCAGCCGGCGCCACGGAATTCGGATTCGAGTTCCTGGATGATCTTGCCGTTGCCGCGCACCGGGCCGTCCAGGCGCTGCAGGTTGCAGTTGATGACGAAGACCAGATTGTCGAGCTTCTCGCGCGCGGCCATGCCGATCGCACCCAGCGACTCGACCTCGTCGGTCTCGCCGTCACCGAGGAATGCCCACACCTTGCGCTGTTCCGCGCGTGCGGCGTCGATCATGCCGCGGCTGGCCATGTACTTCATGAAGCGCGCCTGGTAAATGGCGCACAGTGGGCCCAGGCCCATCGACACGGTGGGGAACTGCCAGAAATCCGGCATCAGCCAGGGGTGCGGATAGGACGAGATGCCCTTACCGCCCACTTCCTGGCGGAAGTTGTCCATCTGCTCTTCGGTCAGACGGCCCAGCATGAAGGCGCGGGCATAGACGCCAGGCACCGAGTGGCCCTGGAAATAGATCATGTCGCCGTCGTGCTGCTCGGAGGGGGCATGCCAGAAGTGCGAGAAGCCGACGTCGTAGAGCGCTGCCGCCGAGGCGAAGGACGCGATGTGGCCGCCGACGTTGGTGTTCTTGTTCGCGCGCACCACCATCGCCATCGCGTTCCAGCGGATGTAGGAGTGCAGCTTGATCTCCATGTCCGGGTCGCCCGGGTAGGGCGGCTGGAACTCGGCCGGAATCGTGTTGATGTACTCGGTCGTGGCGGAGTACGGAATGTTCACCCCCTCCTGGCGCGCTGTCGCGATCAGCGTCTCGATCAGGAAGTGCGCGCGCTGCGGCCCTTCGTGCTCGATCACCGAGGCGATTGCCTCGAGCCATTCCTGGGTCTCCTGGGTGTCCGTGTCGGATTGCAGAAGTTGCTGGTTCCCGGTCATGTTTGTCTCCTCATGCCCTGCGGTTGAAGATTTTCGCCCGGTTGGGCGGCTCATCGTGCTGCTTGACCTTAAAGCGGTATCGCCTGGATCGCAGGCGGCTGCCGTTTCGAAATATAAAACGTTATTTCGGGATGTGCAATAAAATTAGATGCATACTGGAGCTTTTCGACAGGCTAGGGGTTAACCGGATGACGCCCGCGTGAACGACTCTCCAGAATTCGGACGCGCCTGCGTCTCCATTGTCACCAGCCGCGCTGCCACGATACGCCAACTACCGTCCGACTTCCCTCATGTACCGCCGTCCCCTCGTCCACCGCGCCTCGGTTCGCCTGCGATCGTTCGTTCATGCGCCGGTGGCCGTTGCGAGCCTCGGCCTGCTCGCCCTGATGCTGTCGCTCGACGTCGTCGCCGCCGTGCCGTCGGACGAGCGGCCCTATGTACTGCCGGCCGTGCTCATCGGCGGGCTTTCGGTCGTCGTGCTCGCGACGCTGTGGTCTTTGCGCAGCCATGTCCGCCGCCGGGTTTCCGCTGAACGCGAGCGCGACCGCCTGTACCGACTGTCGCTGGACATGCTGGGGGTGATCGGTTTCGAAGGCAACTTTCGCCGCTGCAATCCCGCGTTCGAGCGTACGCTCGGTTATTCACCGGAAGCGCTGGTCGGCACGCCGCTGCTTCATCTGGTTCATTCCGACGACGTCACGACGACGGTCGAGCAGATGCGCAGGCTCGCGGCGGGCGAGCCGGTGACCTTCGAGAACCGTTGCCGCTGTGCCGACGGCAGCTTCAAGTGGCTGGTGTGGAGCATCAACCCCGAGCACGAGGAAAAGCTCGTCTACGCCGTGGCACACGACATCACTGCGCGCAAGGCCGCCGAGGACGCGTTGCGCACCGAGTCCGCCTTTCGCAAGACGATGGAAGATTCCGTCATCACCGGGCTGCGGGCGATCGATCTCACCGGGCGCATCATCTATGTGAACTCCGCGTTCTGCCGTCTCGTCGGATTCGACGAGTCGGAGCTGGTCGGGCTATCGCCGCCTTTTCCCTACTGGCCGGAGGAGTCGCGCGAAGCCTGCCGGCGCAATCTCGAACTGACCCTGGCGGGACGGGCGCCGGCGAGCGGTTTCGAAATGCACATCCGGCGCAAGAACGGCGAGCGGCTCGACACGCGCTTCTACCTCTCGCCGCTGATCGACATCGACGGCCGTCAGACGGGCTGGATGGCGTCGATCACCGACATCACCGAGCCGAAGCGGGTGCGCGCTGCGCTCGAGGCGGCACATGCGCGTTTCGAAGCGGTGATCGACGGACTCGATGCCGCGGTGTTCGTGGCCGATGCGCGCACGGACGAGATCCTTTTCGCCAACCGTGCATTCAAGGCCATCCACGGCTTCGATGCCGTCGGCCGCACCGTGCGCGGCGTTGCCGTGCTGCAGCCGGAACGTGGCGACTACACCGTCGATCCGCGCGGCCTCGGCACGGCCGATCTGCCGCGCGAGCTCTTCGACGGCGAACTGCAGCATCCGCTGTCCGGGCGCTGGTACCACGTGCGCGAGCACGCTACGCGCTGGGTCGATGGCCGGGTGGTGCGCATGGGCATCGCCACCGACGTCACCGACCGCAAGCACACCGCCGAGATCTCGCGTCAGCAGGAGGAGCGCCTGCAACGCACCTCGCGCCTGATCACCATGGGCGAGATGGCATCCACGCTGGCGCACGAGCTCAACCAGCCGCTGTCGGCCATCGCCAACTACTGCGCCGGCTGCGTCACCCGCATGCAGAGTGGGCAGTGGAAGCAGGAGGACATCCTCGGCGCCATGCAGAAGGCGAGCTTTCAGGCCGAGCGTGCGGGCAAGATCATCCGGCGCATTCGCGAGTTCGTGAAGAAGAGTGAGCCTCGGCGCAGTGCAGTGCAGCTCGACGATGTGCTCGACGACGCGATCGGCTTCGCCGACATCGATGCCCGCCGCCTCGGCATACGCGTCGTCGCCGAGGTGGCGCCGGAGCTGCCGGCGGTGTATGCGGACCGCATCATGATCGAGCAGGTGGTGCTCAACCTGATCCGCAACGGCTGCGATGCAATGGCCGACACCTTGCCGCAGGACCGACTGCTGACGGTGCGCGCGCAGACGGTTGACGATCATGCGGTCGAGGTCGCGGTCATCGATCGTGGCCACGGCATCAGCGAGGAAAACCGGCAGCGCCTGTTCACCCCTTTCTACACGACGAAGGCGGAAGGCATGGGCATGGGCCTCAACATCTGTCGCTCGATCATCGAGTTTCACGACGGACGGCTGATCGTCGACGACAATCCGGAAGGCGGTACCATATTCTCGTTTACCCTTCCGATCGAGGCAGCCAGTGAGCGACTTGCCCGCAGCACCTGACCAGTACATCTACGTCGTCGACGACGACGAGGCTCTGCGCGATTCGCTCGTGTGGATGCTCGAATCCAATGGCTACGTCGTTTGTCCGTTCGACAGCGCCGAATCCTTTCTCGAAGCGTATGCGCGCGAGATGACCGGCTGCATCGTGCTCGACGTGCGCATGCCGGGCATGAGTGGGCTGGAGCTGTTCGATGAGCTCGGGCGGCGGCACTGCACCCTGCCGGTGATCTTCATCACCGGCCATGGCGACGTGCCGATGGCGGTGGCGGCGCTGAAGAAGGGCGCGGCCGATTTCATCGAGAAGCCCTTTGGCGAACGCGACATGTTGCGGCTGATCGAGCAATGCCTCGACCAGGAGCGCGCCAGCCGCGGCAAGCGCCAGATCGAGGCCGACACCGCGCGCCGCCTCGAGCATCTCACCCAGCGCGAGCGCGAAGTGCTCGACCTCATCATCGCCGGCAAGCTCAACAAGCAGATCGCCGACGTGCTGGGCATCAGCATCAAGACGGTCGAAGTGCACCGCGCGCGCGTGATGGAAAAGATGGGGGCCAATTCGCTCGCCGAACTCGTTCAGCACGTCGTCACCGTGGAGCCCGGGCCTGCGGGTCGCTAAACGATTCAATATCGTTCATGATGGCTGTTGATTTGTATCAATAGCCTGGTCGCGCGTGGGCGGTAAGGTCGGACTTTCTTTCGTCCGTTCCTCCGAGGAGTTCCGCACATGGGTGCATCCCTGCCCGGCAGTGTCGTTGCGAGCCGTCTGTTCCTGTCCGGCAACGAGGCCGTCGCCCTCGCGGTACGCGATGCCGGCTGTCGCGTCGCGGCGGCCTATCCCGGCACACCGTCGACCGAAATCCTCGAAGAGCTGGCGAAATACCCCGAGCTGTACGCCGAGTGGTCGGTCAATGAGAAGGTGTCGCTGGAGGTCGCGCTGGGTGCCTCGATGGTCGGCGCGCGTGCCTTCTGCGCGATGAAGCACGTCGGTCTCAACGTCGCCTCCGATGCGCTGATGACGATGACCGTCACCGGCACCGAGGGCGGTCTGGTGATCGCCGTTGCCGACGACGTGGGCATGTCCTCCTCGCAGAACGAGCAGGACTCGCGCTACTGGGGCCGTTTTGCGCACGTGCCGGTGTACGAGCCCGCCGACGCACAGGAAGCCTACGACATGACGCGCGCCGCCTTCGCGCTGTCGGAGGCGCATCGCTGCCCGGTCATCCTGCGGCTGACTACCCGCATCTGCCACGTCAAGGGCAGGGTGCAGCCGCGCGAGCGCGAGGCCCACGAGCCCGCTGGCTTCGCCAAGGACGCACGGCGCTGGGTCATGGTGCCGGGCAACGCCAAGCCGCGCCTGCCGCTGATGCATCAGCGCGACGACGCGCTGCGCGCCGAAGCCGAAACCAGCGAATGGAACACGCTCTACGAAGGCAGCGATCGCCGCCTCGGCTTCGTCGCCTCCGGGCCGGCCTTCATGCATGTGCGCGAGGCTTTCCCCGATGCGCCGGTGCTCAAGCTCGGCCTGTCGCACCCCTTGCCCATCGAGCGAGCGCGCCAGCTGGCGACGATGGCCGATCGGGTGCTGGTGGTCGAGGAAACGGAGCCGCTGGTCGAAACCGAACTGCGCGCGGCAGGCATCGCGTGTTTCGGCAAGGAGGTGCTGCCGCGAATCGGCGAGCTGGCGCCCGACGTATTGCGGCCGGCCGTGGCCGGCATGTTCGGCGAACCGGTGCCCAAGGCCGTTCATGCCGCGCTGCAGGCGGTGTTTCCGCGCCCACCCACGATGTGCGTGGCCTGCCCGCACCTGGGCATCTATTACACGCTCGCGCAGCTGCGCAACATCAACATCTCGGGCGACATCGGCTGCTATTCGTTGGGCGCCGGCCAGCCTTGGAACGCGCTCGACACCTGCATCTCGATGGGCGCCTCGATGGGCGTTGCGCTGGGCATGGACAAGGGGCGCGGCGAGGCCGATGCGAAGAAGAGCGTGGTCGCGGTGATCGGCGATTCCACCTTCCTGCACATGGGCATGCAGGGCCTCCTCGACATCGTCTGGAACCGCGGCAACGTCACCGTGCTGCTGCTGGACAACCGCGCGGTGGGCATGACCGGCGGCCAGGAGAATCCCGGCACCGGGCGCGACATCCACGGCGAGGACGCGCCGCGCATCGACTTCGCCAGGCTGTGCGAAGCGCTCGGAGTGAAGAAGGAGCGCATCCGCGTGCTCGATCCGTATCAGCTGCCTGTGCTGTTCAAGGCCTTGCGCGAGGAGACGAAAATCCCTGAGCCCTCGGTCATCATCACCGACCGGCCGTGCGTGCTCATCGACCACTACGAGGCCACGCAACCCTACAAGGTCATCGCCGACAAATGCACCGGCTGCGGCAACTGCATCGACGTCGGCTGCCCGGCCATCCACGTCACTCGCCGCGCCACCGAGGTGAAGCCCTCGGGCAAGGAGGTGGAACTGGCCTTCGTGCGCATCGAAACCTCGGCCTGCACCGGCTGCGGCTTGTGCGTGCAGCCCTGTGCGCCGGAGGCCATCGTCCATGCGGCCCCGGAGCATCCGGTCAATTTCCTGCACAAGAATGTCTGAGGAAGCGACGATGACGATCACCAACATCCTCGTGTGCGGCATCGGCGGTCAGGGCGTGATGACCGCGACCGAGATCCTCGCCGAAGCGGCGCTGTCGCTCGGCTACGACGTCAAGAAGACCGAAGTGGCCGGCATGAGCCAGCGCGGCGGGGTGGTGACCTCGCACTTGCGTTTCGGCCCGCAGGTGCTGTCACCGCAGATCATGCCGGGCGATGCCGATCTGCTCGTCGGCTTCGAAGCGGCCGAGGCGCTGCGCTGGTCGCACATGCTCAGGCCGGGAGGTGTGGCGCTGGTCAATCTCGGTCGTCTCGTGCCGCCGGTGGTGAATATCGGTCTGTATGAATATCCGGACGACCCGATCGCGCAGATGCGGGCGCTCGGCCTCGAGGTGCATGCCTTCGACGCCAGCGCGATGGCGCTCGAGCTTGGCAATATCCGCCTGGGCAACACCGTCATGCTGGGGGCGATGGCCGACCGCCTGACGTTTCCCGCCGATGTGCTGCTAAACGCCGTGCTGGCGCGCTTCGGCGCGCGCAAGCCGCAACTGGTCGACATCAATCGGCAAGCTTTCGAGCGCGGCCGGCAGGCGGTTGCCGCGCGGGTCGAGGAGCCCGCCAACGCCTGAGCACGATCAACGGGCACGACGGCACTCCTCGTCGTCGCACGGAAGCTGTTAAAATTGCGAGCTTTTTCTTCCAAGGCCTTCCCGATGACGGCTCGCATCATTGATGGCAACGCTCTCGCGGCGCGCGTGCGCGGCGAGATTGCCGATCGTGCCGCCGCGCTCAGCGCGCGCGGCGTCCAGCCCTGTCTCGCGGTGTTGCTGGTCGGTGTCGACCCGGCTTCCGCCGTTTACGTGCGCAACAAGGTCGCCGCTTGCGAGAAGGCCGGCATCCGTTCGCTGCGTTTCGACTATCCGCAGGACGTGGCGCAGGCCGACGTGATGGCGAAGCTGGCCGAGCTGAACGCCGACCCGTCCGTGCATGGCATCCTGGTTCAACTGCCGCTGCCGCCGCAGTTCGACGAGGCCGCCGTGCTCGAGGCCATCAGCGTGGCCAAGGACGTGGATGGCTTTCACGCCGAGAACGTCGGCCGCCTGTCACAGAATCAGGAAGCCTTCCTGCCGTGCACCCCGCACGGCGTCATGAAGATGCTCGAGTCGGTGGACGTCAAGCTCGCCGGCGCCGAAGCCGTGGTGATCGGGCGTTCCAACATCGTCGGCAAGCCGATGGCGATGTTGCTGACCAACGCCGGCGCTACCGTGACCGTCTGCCACTCCAGGACGCGCGATCTTGCCTTCCACACCCGGCGCGCCGACATCCTCGTCGCAGCCGTCGGCAAGCCCCGCTTCGTCACCGGTGACATGGTCAAGCCTGGCGCCGTCGTCATCGACGTGGGCATCAACCGCCTGCAGAACGGCCCGGACGAAGGCAAGCTGTGCGGCGACGTGGATTTCGCCTCCGCCAGCGAAGTGGCCGGCGCCATCACGCCGGTGCCGGGTGGAGTGGGGCCGATGACCATCACGATGCTGCTGGAAAACACCGTTATCTCCGCCGATCGCGCTGCGCGTGCGGTTGGCAAGTAAGGACAGACGATGAGCGAAAGCAAACCGGTCATCGGCATCATCATGGGCTCGAACTCGGACTGGCCGACAATGCGCGCTGCAGCGACGATGCTGGAAGAGTTCGGCGTTCCCTACGAGGCGAGGGTCGTCTCCGCCCACCGTACGCCCGACCTGATGTTCGAATATGCAGCGTCCGCTCGCGGCCGTGGCCTCAAGGCCATCATCGCCGGCGCCGGCGGAGCGGCCCATCTGCCGGGCATGGTCGCGGCCAAGACCACGCTGCCGGTGCTTGGCGTGCCAGTGCAGTCGAAGGCGCTGTCCGGACAGGATTCGCTTCTATCGATCGTGCAGATGCCCAAGGGCATCCCGGTCGCCACCTTCGCCATCGGCGAGGCGGGCGCCGCCAACGCGGGGCTGTTCGCGGTGGCGCTGCTCGCCAATGAAGACGCCGCGCTGGCCGACAGGCTCGAGGCCTTCCGTGCCCGCCAGACGCAGGCAGTGCTGGACATGAAGCTGGACTGAGAGCGACCACGATGATTCTGCCTCCTGCCACCCTCGGGATGCTCGGCGGCGGCCAGCTCGGCCGCTTCTTCGTTTCCGCGGCCCACGAGATGGGCTACAAGGTGTGGGTGCTCGACCCCGATCCGCACAGCCCGGCCGGGCTGATCGCCGACCGTCACCTGGTGGCGGGCTACGACGACTACGTCGCGCTCGATACGCTGGGCAACGAATGTGCCGCGGTGACCACCGAGTTCGAGAATGTGCCGGCCGACACGCTCGACTACCTGAGCAAGTTCATACCGGTGCATCCGTCCGCCGCCGCGGTCGGCGTGTGCCAGAACCGCATCGCCGAGAAGACCTTCCTCGCCGACAACGGCTTGCCGCACGGCCCGTTTGCCGCGATCCGCAGTGAGGACGACATCCGCAATGCCAACGCCGGCCTTTTCCCGGCGATCCTGAAGGTCGCCCGCTTCGGCTACGACGGCAAGGGCCAGGCTCGCGTCGCCGACCGCGACGAGGCGCTTGCCGCCTTCCACCAGTTCAAGGGTGAGCCCTGCGTGCTGGAGAAGATGCTGGCGCTCGACTACGAAGTCTCGGTCGTCCTCGCGCGCGACGAAGCGGGCGTAGTGCGCACCTTCCCGACCGGCGAGAACCAGCACCGCAACGGCATCCTCGACGTGACCATCGCCCCGGCGCGCGCCTCGGCCTGTTTGCGCGACAGCGCGCAGGAAATCGCCGAACGCATCGCCGAACGGCTCGGCTACATCGGCACGTTGGGGGTGGAGTTCTTCGTCTGCCGCGGCGAGTTGTTCGTCAACGAGATGGCGCCGCGACCGCACAACAGCGGCCACCACACCATCGACGCCTGCGACGTCAGCCAGTACCAGCAGCAGGTGAGGGCGCTGTGCGGCCTGCCGCTCGCCATGCCGCGCCAGCACTCGGCAGCGGTAATGGTCAACCTGCTCGGCGAGCTGTGGTACGAGGGCGGCCAGGCCAACGGTGTCTATCGCGAGCCGGACTGGTCGCTGCTGCATGCGGTGCCGGGGCTCAGCCTGCATCTGTATGGTAAGCATCACGCCCGTCCGGGGCGCAAGATGGGCCACTTCACGGTCGTCGGCGATGACGCAGCCGTGGTCCTCGAGCGCGCCATGCAGGCCCGGGCTGTGATCGGCATCCGGGACGAATGAGCGCGCGCCGATGAGTAGCGCCGGGGCCAAACCGCGCGGGCGCATCGAGCCGTCCACGCTGGTCGCAATCCACGAAGCGGCGGCGCTCTTGCGCGCCGGCGACATCGTCGGCATGCCGACCGAGACGGTGTACGGTCTCGCTGCCGATGCACTCAACCCCTTGGCGGTGAAGAAGATCTTCGCCGCCAAGGGGCGCCCCGCCGACCATCCGCTGATCGTGCATCTGCCCTCGGCCGACCACCTGCCGCGCTGGGCCGCCAGCATTCCCAAGGACGCCATCGCGCTGGCCCGCGCCTTCTGGCCCGGTCCGCTGACGCTGATCCTCAAGCGCACGGCGGACGTACCCGACGAAGTCACCGGCGGCCAGGACACCGTGGGCTTGCGCGTACCCTCGCATTCCATCGCGCTGGCCATGCTGCAGGTCTTCGACTCGGGTATCGCCGCACCCAGCGCCAACCGATTCGGCCGCATCAGCCCGACCACCGCCACGCACGTGCAGGAAGAACTCGGCGAACGCGTGGCGATGATCGTCGATGGCGGCGCCTGCGCAGTCGGTATCGAATCGACCATCCTCGACTTCTCGCGCGACGTGCCGGAGATCCTGCGTCCGGGCGCGATCACGCCCGAAGACATCGCTCGCGTCATCGGCCGCCGGCCGCGCGTGCGCGGCGAAGCCGAAGCGGTGGCGTCTGCGCAGACGGCAGTTGCTCCACGTGTGTCGGGCGCGCTCGCGGCCCATTACGCGCCACGCACTCCGCTGCGGCTGATCGAGCCTGCGCTGCTCGCCGCCGAGGCCACGGCCTTGGCAGGGGAGGGAAGTCGTGTCGCCGTGCTCGCGCATGCAGCGCCCAACCCGCAGGACTCCCGCCTTATCTGGCAGTGCATGCCGTCCGACCCCGCCGCCTACGCGCAGGAACTCTACGCCAGCCTGCGAGCGATGGACGCGCTCGATGCCGATTTCATCCTCATCGAGAACCTGCCGGCTGGCCCGGACTGGCGCGCTGTCGCCGACCGCCTGGGCCGTGCCGCCGTCGGATCGGGCGCGGAGGACGACGAAACCTGAGGCCGAGGGGTTCACATCCGCAGGGCGCGTGCCTATAATGCGCGCTCTTTCAGGGCCGATAGCTCAGCTGGGAGAGCGCTGCGTTCGCAATGCAGAGGTCGGGAGTTCGATCCTCCTTCGGTCCACCAAAATTCAGCGCCCAACTGTTCTCAGTTGTGCCGTTAAGCATAAAGTGGCCACGCGGACACTTTATGCTTTATTTCCCGATGGGCCACATTTTGGTTTATTCGGTTGCGCATAGTAGGCTTGCTGGCTTTGCTGTCCGTGCAGGCTAGCGCCGCTCGGAATGTAGGTTGAAAAAAACGGGACCGTTCGGTCCCGTTTTCATTTTCGGCGGTGGTTTTGTGTGGGTCAGGTCCGCCGAGAGTCTATGACTTGGCTGATGTGATGGAAGATGCCGGGCACCGACTGAGCCTCGGTGTCGAGCCGGTTCCAGATGTCGCGTGCGCTCATCCCTTCGTAACCCGCTTCAAGACGCTCATCGAGGACGTTGCTAATCTGAGCCTGAAGCCGGGCTTGGCGCTGTGCGCCGACCGACGCGCGGTGGCGCTGGTAGCGGTCGGCAAGGGCACGGGTCTCGATGTTGGCGCGCAGGTACAGGTTCTTGCGGTCGACACCAAGGCGTTCGCTAGCTTGATGGACCGAAACCGGTTCGGGCTCCTGGAGCAGCGCCTGCAACTGAGCGCGGATGGTGTCCCAGTCCAGCTCCCGCGACTTGATGCCTGCACGCGGGGACTCGGGTAGCTCGATGGACATCTGAACAGGCGTGAGCGGAGGCTCCCAGCCTTCGATGTCGCCGGCGAAAAGTTTGTCGAGTCCAATGCCTCCGTGCAGCGCGATGGTCAGCCACGCCTTCAGTGTGGGAATCCCGCCCTTGTTGAGCCAGTGAGAGATGCCACTCTTCGAGAAGCCGTAGCGGCTCGCGAATGTGCTCGGTCGGCCATCTGCCATGCGCTCGATGACCGTTTCCAGCAAAGGAACCAATCCCGTGGGAGCCACCTTCGGGGCCGCCTGCAACATCAGGCCTACTTGGCGCGCTGTCCACAAGGCTTCCGGGGTCGCGGGTTCGGTTTCGGCATCACCGAGAAACCCACCACACGACGTGCAGTAGCCCGGAACAACGACCGCCGACCGATTCCGAACATTGGTGCGCTGGCAATGTGGGCAGGTCGTTGCCAACTGTACCTTGTGACGCAAGCAGACCGTGACGGGTGCGACATCCCACGCCAAGTGAAGGTAAGGCTCGTCGCCAGTTTCCTTGTCCTCGGCCAGGCAGCATGGGCACCAGCGGTCGGATTTCGGTGCCAGCCCGGGAGTGCCCAGTACCGCGCGCCAGGGCGCCAGCGTGTGCTGGTCGAGCGAGGCGATGCCGGTCAGTGCTGCCAGCCAGGCTGCCCACTGCTCGCTTTCCGGCGACATGCTGGAGAAGCTGCGCTGATGCCAGCCGTACTTCTGGCACACGGACTGCTCAAAGTGGGCGACGACCCAGTCAGCCAGCTTTTGCGCTGTCATTCCGTGGGAGTAGGCGAGACGACAGAAATAGCTCGTCAGGCTCTCGACTTCAGGGGTGCCGCGGCCCATCGGTTCCAGGGCGTGCAGCGTCGAGCGCGGATTGTGCAATGTGCTCATCACGCAACCCTCCGCCCAGTCTTGGGCTGTTGCACGGCCAGATTGCGCTTGAGCCCCGGCGCAATGCGCTCCTCGCCCTCCACGATTTCTCGCAGGATTTGGTCGGTCTGTGCCTCGGTCAGCAACGCTTTGCACAGCACGTCTTCCGACCAGCCCTTTTCAGCGACCAGAAGGTTGAGGCGCACGAGCACGGTACGCAGCGTTCCCACGCATCCCAGCGTGTTCTGCTGGAATGCGTCGGCGTATTGCAGCAGGTCGAGGTCCTTCAAGGCTGGCAACCCGTCCGCGAATTTTTTCAGGCAACCGCGAAAGGCTCGGACGTCCTCATCGTTATCTTCCCGATACCGGCCGAAATGGATGACGTGGGTGCGGCGAGCAAGTTGGGCGCTCAGCGAGACGAGCTCGAAAAGGTCGTAGGACCCCAGCAGAATCCACTGCACATGGGACTCGTTCGAAAGCGATTTCAGCGTGTTGAACTGTTCGACGAGGCGGCTGGGATGACACTGACGCATCATGTGTGCCGCCTCATCGACAACGACGATACGCGTGCCGCGATTACGCAGCGAACGCTCCACGGCCGTGCGCAAGCCTGAGAGGCGGTTGGTTTGCGGACCGACCGGACGTACAACCTTCCCCGTTACCGGGTCGATGCCGTATGCCGTTCGCGGGGCGTCGAGCTCGCCCTCGAGTGCATCGAGCATGCGTTGATAGAACAGACGCCATGAGAAGTCGCGCTCACCGGAGGAGGGAGCCTCGACACGAATGGCCGGAACGTAGCCCGGATTCGCGGACAGCACTGCCGCTTGGTCCTTGAGTTCCGACTCGACAAGGAAATCGCCCAGGGTGCTTTTGCCGACCCCTGTTGGGCCACACAGGAGAAGTAGGTTTGCGTTATCGCCCGCGGCGAGCATGAGGCGACACTCGTCGATGGTGGAGGCAATGCGGGTATGGCGGATACGTTGGCCGCGGATGTTCGGGGCGTTGAGCGCCGGTTGGCTGTTAGAGATGTGGGTGTTCATGTTCAAGGTAAAGCTCAAAAGGTGTCGAAATCGGGGAGGTCGGAGTACGCGAGGTCAGCAGCTGACTCGGCGGTCTGAACGGGCGGTGGCAGCGCAACCGCGACGACGGCGGTCTTTGCTACCGCCTGTTTTTGGGGCGGTTGAGGGGCGACGGCAGGCAACAGCGGCACCGAGCTGGTTGGGGAGATAGCCCCCATCCCGAGGTCCCGGTACAACTCGCGGTTTTCATGCTGTCGCTCGAGCGCCAGTTCCATGGCGCCCTGAGGGGTGAAGATGCGCATGAACTCGGCTACCCGTTGCAGGGTGAGCTCCTCGTTTTCCGAGATGCGGAAGCGATTTCGCATTTCGTCGGAAATGAGTTCGCGCTCTTTTTCCGTGAGCTGACCAAGCCCCGCGAGCACCTTGCATTGAGCAGGCACCCAGTGCTTGTTGACCTGCACATACACTGTCGAGGCGTCCCATGGGTCGTAACGGGTCGGCACCTTCTGACCATGGAGCTGTGGGTCCCGCAGTTCGGGGCACCAATACCGATAGTTGTTGTGCACCTTGACGCCACGCTGCCGGTCGACCGAACGCCTTCCTGTCCGTCCGACCGTCGGGCACGTCAGGATGAGGAAGTCCTGGGTCAGTGTGACGACCCGATGTGCCCGAAGCCCCGACGTGGCCACGCTCCGCTCGAAGGCTTCGCGCGGGCTCAGCCCCAGTGTTGAGTGCTCTGCTGTGTCGTAATAGGTGAAAGCCCAGTACTCGAGGCCGTAGTACAAGTAGGAGAGCGTCCATTCCGCCAAGCGCGAGGGGAGAAACTTCCCAGTCGTTTTGCGGACTTCCTTCAGCGCCTTCGTGTCGCCGGCAAGGTTATGCACGTACTCGGTATGGGTGCGGCCGAAGATGCGTTCCATGACTGCGCCGTGACGCGGCTGGCCCGATGGGCGATACCGGACATGGATGCGCATCAGTTCGGTGAAGCGCTTGAAATCCTCGCTGCGGAAGTCAGCACCGTTATCAACGACGATGAACTGCGGCAAACGCCGATAGCGTCGGACAATGTCCCGCAGCAGCATCATGTTCGAGCGGTACGACGGCGGGTCGTACGACAGATAGAGGCCGACAATTCGACGCGTAAAGGCGTCAATCGCCAATGACAGCCACGGACGCCCAAGCACCTTCCCGGTTTTCAGCGATACGAGCTCGATGTCGAGCTCGGTGTGGTCCATGTGCACGTACTGGAACGCACGCGAACCGTGTACCGGTGTGTCGATATACAGGACGGGTACGAACTCCGCATTCTGGTAGGCCACGCGCTTGCCGTGGCGTGCCAAGTCGGACTCCTTCGGCGACTTCGCCTTGATGCGCTTAATCAGCGTCGGGTAGGACGGCGCCTTGATACCGCGGCTGGCACACAGCGTCTTCAGCTTGAGGTAGCAGTGTTTGGCATTGGGGGCGCTTGAAATCAGATACGCCTCGCGGATGACCTGTTCCAGCGCGTCCTCCTGCTCGGCGCTCAAGCGCGGGGTCCGGTTTCCGCGCTGCCCCAGTTGTGGGATGAGTGCAACGAGTTCATCCGTTCCGCTCAGCTTTGCAATGGCCAGAGCCTTCAAATGACGGCGCTGACTCCGGTTGGGTCTGGTGACCTGCTCGAGCGCGGTTCGGCGCTCCAGTGCCGCCCGTAACTCGGCTTCGGTGAAGTCCGACAGGCGAACAGGGGCCGAAGTCGGCACCGACCCATCGGCCATCACGACGTCCTGTTGCAGGGCGAGCGATTCGAGCGTTTCCAACGAGACTTCGACCGACCGCTTGTCGTCGGATTGCAGAACGACCTTCGAGCCTCCGACCATGATGACCGTGTAAGGCAGCTGGTCGTACGTGAGTCGTGCGCCAACGGTGATGTCGAGCGTGCCCCGAAGCGAGAACGGGGGTGGGAGTGAGCGCATCCGTTCGAAATCGCGGACCGCCGTATCGCGAAACACGCGGCAGCGGGTTGGTTCGCTCAGCGACGCATCATCGACTTCGGCCACCACGAGGCCGTCGGCAATCAGCTTGAAGATGTCGTCCGGACGGCACTCAACGGTTTCGTAAAGCTCCGCCAGGTACAGGGTGGCGTCACGCTCCAGCGCATCACGCACCTTCAGGGCGACATCGATTGGGCAAGGCGGCGCCCCAGGGGCCAGATAGTCTTCGAGGAACAGCGTGTTCTCGATGCGTCGTTGGGGAATGTCGCGGTCCGTGCGGATGCGGTAACCGATGCCACGGTCGGCGAGCCACTGCTCGATGCCGGGGGCGCACCAGCGCCCATCTAGGTCGAGCTGATACCGCCAGGGAGAGCGGCGAGCGAGGTTTTCAAGCTTTCGCCAGTGCTTCCACTCCTCCAGCCAGACCCCTCGTTCGGTAATGACGAGAAAGTCCGGCGTGTGGTCGACAGCATGGATTTCTCCGTCGGCGTCCACCAGTTCGAACTTCAAACGGCAGGGCTGCGGGAAGTACTCCAGCACCGTCGGGTCATGTTCGTGGCTGACAGCGGCCGGGAACTCAAGATGGCGGCTTTCCGTTTCCACGGTCCGCTGCATTTTCAGGCTTTGATAGGGCGTAAGGACGTTACCGCCGCCCTTCGACTCGACCTTGCGCACAGGGGCGTACTTGGCCGCGTCAAGAATGGGACGCCTTCCGGCGCTCGGGAGCCCAAGGCGGTCGAGCAGGCGCTCCCGCTGGGGTGTTTCAAGCATTTCTAATCTCCACAAGGGGTGAATCAGAATGTAGAAACACGGCAGGTGTACGTGCCAAAATTGACTCTAATGCCTTCGTCTCCGTCGAAGCGCGGAACGGGTAGGGAGCGAGAAAATGAACAAGCCAGGCAGGCGGATTTCGGTGGGGGTGCGGCCAGAGGCCACGAGAAGTGAATCCGTGGCCACCGAGATGTGGGGGCTGCAGGCGAGCGTCGTGCTCAAGCGCGCGATGCGCGAGCGCGGCTGGGGTTACAGCGAGCTTTCGGAAGCGTTGAAGCCGCTGGGTATCAAACGCAGCGCGGCCGTCATCAACCGGCGCATCAACCGTGGAAACTTCAACGCGGGTTTTCTGCTGGCGTGCCTGCAAGCCATGCGCTTTGCGTTGGACGTGAGGCGAGAGGAACGCTGACCGAGGCGGCCAAGTGGAAGCAACAGGTGCGGGAGCCGCCTGCGACCCTGCGGACAACTGAGTCGGTGGGTCGTAAAGCCATGAGATAAAAAGGCTTTTTGGCTTAGCGGCAGTGCGCCCGGTGAAGTTGCTGACAATGCTCATTGCCTAGGCCCCATTTCGTGGTCTGTTCACAAAATGACGCCCTGGAGCGAACTGCTGCCCCATCAACCGATACCGAACGCGTAGCTATCCAAGTAGCTGAGGTCCACCGTAGTCCAACTGCGCGGAAGTTGAAAGCACCGTGAGTGTCGGATTGCGGCATTTTTACGCGATGACGGGTATGGCTTAACCGGGTTCGCAAGCGGCTGCGTGAGCAAGTCAATGGGTTAAGCCTGCGACTCGATGGCGAACCTGTTCCCCTTGAGGCTTGTGTCGGCGTTCTTCCGCGTCGCGTTGCGCAAGGTGGGCTGTTTTCCGGAATCAACGTCGGCGAACCGAGTGGGTTGGGGCTGGTGTCGTGAGCGTTTTGAGGTGGCGACTCGCCGGTTTCATCAGGGCAGCCAGGACGGAGCGCTGATGCGAACCAACCCGTCTTGCGGGTGGCGCTCGGGCTGTTTTCCACTGAGCACACTGGCCAGCCTGGTTGCCGGAAGTGGGACTGCGCGCATGCAGTCGAAGACCTGGTTCAGCGTGTCTCGTGTAAGCCTGAAGCCCGCTTTGCGAGGGAGGCGCTCGAAGCGCGAGGCCCAGAGGGACGGATTAAAGGATTAAGGATTACCGGGTGGATACCCACGAAAACGCCCGGTGCCGCGCGGCGATTTTCCAGTCGGAGGCCAAAGAGCGTGTTTTGACGCCAAGCGAAATGTGGGGCCACGCCAAGTGCCGTGTGTTTCGACGCCAAGTAAAGCGTGTTTTGAGGCCAAGCATCGATGCGCGCTGGGTAGCGGTCGTCAGATGTCATGCGCACTTTGCGCGCTATACCTCCCCGTGGGGCCTCATTGCGTCCCTGTGGAGAAGACATTTGAAAATAAAAACCGAAAAATCCGGCCGGCAGCGCGCGGGCTCGGTGCAGATGAAAATCTGGTTGCCGGAAGACCTGAAGAACGAATTCGCATCACTTTGTGCGGTGCAAGGCGTGTGCGCGTCGGTGGTCCTTCGCGGGCTCCTGGCCGCGTATGTTCAACGTGCAGCCGGAGCCCAGCATGGCCATGCGCCGCAGCGCTGAGCAGATTGCCGAGCTCCACGCTCAGGCCGCAGCCGCACGGCGGGCTTCGGAGTCGGCGCCGGACTGCCTGACCCAGGACCTCGCCTGTGCGGCTGCCGCGACGCTCGAATCGGTCGCGCGCAGCCAGCTGAGACGGATGGCGGCCGAGAAGGAGCCTGTGCTCGTGTTACCCGACAACGCCTCCGTCACCGAGGTCCGGCAGGCCAGGCAGCAGCGGGCGGTGCGTCGGGGCGAGGATGTGTATCTCCCCACCTGGCGCGAAGCGACGGTGGGCCTTCCGAACGCCTTCCTGCGCTCCTCCTTGTTCAGCGCCGCCGAGGTCACCGACAAACCGCTAATGAACGTGGAGATAGGGGTGCAGGGCGACATGTCCCTCACCCTAACGGGCCATCCGCTGGGCGATTACGACCGCCGGGTCTTTGCAGCCTGCCTCAACTACTATCGCGACGACCGGCCGCTCTGTCCGGGGAGCGAGCTGCGCTGGGTCAAAGTGACTTTCTGGCAGCTGGTGCGGGACTTGAACGTCACCTACAGCGCCAATACGCACCGGGCCATTCGCGACAGCCTGATTCGGCTCAACGCTGCCCACTTGCGCATCCGGGTGAAACGGGTCGACATCCCGATGCCTCGTTTGCTCGATGCCGTCTTCGACGACGGCTACCAGGGCCGAGACACCGACGCGCGCGCGCTCAAGGGAAGCGACCTGATTTCCTTTCGCGTTCTGGACTCCATGGCCCGCCTCTTTGGGCCGGAAGACTGGAGCGCGGTGACTGACGCGGCGCTGCATGACTACTCAGGGCTGCCTGCGTGGCTGGCGAGCTACTACAGCTCTCATGCCAAACCATATCCTTTGAAAGTCACCGATGTGTTCCTTTGGAGTGGGGTCGTCTGCGAACTTCGGGAGTTCCGGCGTCGGCTAAAACAGGCTCTGGCGCGCTTGCAGCGTGAGGACGTGCCGGAAAAGGTGCGCATCTCCGCATACGAACTCACGGAGTCGCACCTCACGGTGGAGTTGGTCAGGTGGCAGTCGCCCCAAGCTGCACCGCCGGCCAGTGAGCAGAAAACCCCATGACGACGTTACTCGTCGGCAACTGATGCCCAAGCGCAGCCATGCCGCGATGGCAGCGCTTGCTGGTACCCTCGGCTCGTTGCAAGGCGGGGCGGTGCGCGCCGGGATATGAAGCATCTCGGTTAGCCTCATCGCATCGGCATCAGCAAACTTGATTGACATAGACGCGGCGGATAGCATCGCTTGCAATGCGTCCGCCATGCGGCAGAGAACAGGCCGCAGGACAGGAAACACAGGAATGATTCAATGCTGACTGGCGAACTTCGTAGCCAAATCGACGCCGTATGGAACGCCTTCTGGTCGGGTGGGATTTCGAACCCGATGGAGGTGCTGGAGCAGATTACCTACCTGCTCTTCATCCGCCGGCTGGATGACGCGCACACCCTGGAGGAGAGCAAGGCGACGCTCCTCAGGCGGCCGATGGCGAACCGCATCTTCCCCGAAGGCACGGACCCCAAGGGGCGGGCCTACGATGACCTTCGCTGGTCGCGGTTCAAGAACTTCGCGCCGGCCGAGATGTTCGAGGTGGTGGGCGAGCACGTTTTCCCCTTCCTGCGCACCCGTGGCGGCGATGGCTCGACCTACAGTCACCACATGAAGGACGCACGCTTCACCATCCCGACCGCCGGCCTCCTGGCCAAGGTGGTGGACATGCTCGACCACGTACCGATGGAGGACCGCGACACCAAGGGCGACCTCTACGAGTACATGCTCGGCAAGATTGCCGCCGCCGGTCAGAACGGTCAGTTCCGCACGCCGCGTCACATCATCAAGCTGATGGTGGAGCTCACCGGGCCCACGCCCAAGGACGTCATTTGCGACCCAGCCAGCGGCACCTGCGGCTTCCTGGTGGCAGCGGGGGAATACCTGCGCGAGAAGCATCCGGCGCTGTTCAACGATGCTACGGCCCGTGAGCACTTCCACCACGGCATGTTCCACGGCTACGACTTCGACAACACCATGTTGCGCATCGGCAGCATGAACATGGCGCTCCACGGCGTCGATAACCCGGACATCCGCTACAAGGATTCGCTGGCGCAGGACCACGCCGGCGACGAGGAGAAGTACTCCCTCATCCTCGCCAATCCGCCTTTCGCGGGGTCGCTGGACTACGAGAACACCGCCAAAGACCTGCTGGCGCTGGTCAAAACGAAGAAGACCGAGCTGCTGTTCCTCGCACTCTTCCTGCGACTCTTGAAGCCCGGCGGGCGCGCGGCGGTCATCGTGCCGGACGGCGTGCTGTTCGGCTCCAGCAAGGCGCACAAGGAACTGCGCCGGATGATTGTCGAGGAGCAGAAGCTCGATGCAGTCCTCTCGCTGCCCTCGGGCTGCTTCAAGCCCTATGCCGGCGTGTCGACAGCGATTCTGATTTTTACCAAGACCAATTCGGGCGGCACCGACCAGGTCTGGTTCTACGACATGCAGGGCGACGGCTGGAGTCTGGACGACAAGCGTCAGCCTCTGTTGGCGGAAGACAAGCTCGGCGTGGCTCCGCTGCAACCGCTCTCGGAGGCAGAGCACGTCAAGAACAACCTGCCGGATGTGCTGGCGCGCTGGCAGCAGCGGAACGGGGACGAACGACAGCGCTCGCGTACCGAGCAGAGTTTCTGTGTGCCCAAGGCCGACATTGCTGCCCAGGGCTATGACCTCTCCATCAACCGCTACAAGGAAGTGGTGCATGAAACGGTGGAGCACCTGCCACCGAAGGAGATTCTGGCCAAGCTGGTCAAGCTGGAGGAGGAGATTCAGGAGGGGATGAAAGCGCTTGAGGGGATGTTGTCTTGATGGCAACGAGAGTTCCACTAAAAGACCTTTGTGAACTAATCACAAAGGGAACCACGCCAACCTCCATCGGATTTGACTTTGCTGACGAGGGTGTCGGCTTTCTGCGAGTTCAGAACATTTCTGGTGGCGTTGTAAATTTTGAAAAGGACACGCTGTTCATCGATGGCCAGGTCCATCAATTGTTAAAGCGCTCTCAAATTCTTCCAGGAGATGTCCTGCTATCCATTGCAGGCAGCATTGGGCGTACTGGCGTCGTCCCTGAAAACGCACCTCCACTAAATTGCAATCAAGCAGTAGCCATTCTCCGTACGTCAGAAAAAATCTATCGCCCTTTTCTTCGTCATTGGCTGGAGGGCGAGGATGCGCAAAAGCAAATGCGCGGAGCGACAGTTACCGGCACGATACAAAATTTGAGCCTAACCCAAATTGGGGAGCTCAAAATTCCACTTCTCTCACTCTCAGAACAACGCCGCATCGCCGCCATCCTTGACCAAGCCGATGCGCTTCGTGCCAAGCGGCGGGAAGCCTTGGCGCTGCTGGATGAGCTGCAGCGGGGGATTTTCATCGAGATGTTCGGAGACCCTGCAACGAACACCAAAAAATGGCCAGTACGTGCCGTCGGCGACTTACTGGCCTCAGCCTCATACGGGACAAGTGAAAAGTCATCCGCTGACGGTAAGTTTCCGGTGCTGCGAATGAACAACATTACTCGGTCCGGCGAAATGGACTTTGTTGACCTTAAGTACATGGACCTCGATGAAAGTCAGCACGAGCGCTATCTGGTGAGGCAGGGCGATGTCCTCTTCAATCGCACAAACAGTGCTGACTTGGTCGGGAAAACAGCCATCTACCGTAGGTCGGAGCCAATGGCTTATGCGGGTTATCTGATTCGTCTACGCATTAACGCGGCTAACGACCCCGAGTACCTGGCTGGATTCATGAACACGTCCTATGCAAAGCGTACTCTGCGTAGCATGTGCAAAAGCATTATCGGTATGGCAAACATCAATGCCACTGAAGTCCAAGCCATGAAAATCCCGCAACCGCCGTTGGAGCTTCAATCCCAATACGCAAAGCATGTCGAAACCGTGATAGCGAATAAAGTAGTGCACCGACGAGCTCTTGAGGAGTTTGGCGCACTTTTCGCTGCCCTTCAGTCTCGAGCTTTCCGGGGAGAACTCTGAGCATGCAGCAGCAAAACATCCCCATCGGCACCCTGGTGGACATGTACAAGCGCGGCGAGCTGCGCTTGCCGGAAATCCAGCGCCACTACGTCTGGCAAGCCACTCGGGTCCGCGACCTGCTCGATTCGCTCTACCGCGGCTACCCCAGCGGCTCCATCCTGATGTGGGAGACCGACGAGCCGGTGCCGACGCGGGATTTCGCCATTGCGCAGGAGACCAATGCTTTTGCCGGCCGCAAGCTGCTGCTCGACGGCCAGCAACGGCTGACTTCACTGACCGCCGTGCTGGGCGGAGAGATGGTGTCGGTCCGTGGTCGTAAGCGCCCTATCGACATCCTGTTCAACCTCGAACACCCGGACGGCCCACCCACCGACGACACCGAGGTGGAAACCGATGAGCCTTCACCGCTCACTCCTGACGACGAAGTGAACGACGAGGCGGAAGAGCCCGACGAGGTCGAGCAGGGCCTGCAGGAAAAGCTCAATCGCCGCACCTTCGTGGTCGCGAGCAAGAACCTGCTGTCGCAACCCAACTGGGTGTCGGTGAGCCATGTTTTCGGCACGGCAAACGACACCGATATATTAAAGAAGGCGGGCATCAAGGACCTCGACGACCCGCGTTACCAGAAGTATTCCGACCGCCTGAAGAAGCTGCGCGCCATCAAGAACTACCAATACGTGGTTCATGTTCTTGAACGCGCCATGAGCTACGAAGAGGTCACAGAAATCTTCGTGCGGGTGAATTCGCTCGGTGCAAAGCTGCGCTCGTCCGACTTGGCGCTGGCGCAGATGACCTCGCGCTGGCCGAACCTGCTGAAGGAACTCGAGGCTTTCCAGGAGGAGTGCGAGCAGAGCTGGTTCACGATTGAGCTGGGCCACCTGGTGCGGGCCATCGTCGTCTTCGCCACGCAGCAGTGCCTGTTCCGTTCGGTGGCGAGCACGCCGGTGGACAAGCTCAAGGTGGGTTGGGAGCAGGCCAAAGAAGGACTGCGCTTTGCCATCAACTTCCTGCGCACCAACGTCGGCATTGAGGACGAATCCCTGCTGTCCTCACCGATGTTCATCCATACGCTCGCGGCCGTGAGCCGGGTAACGGACAACAAACTCACCGCCGATGAGCAGAACAAGCTGTTGCACTGGCTGCTGGTGGCCAACGCGCGCGGTCGCTATTCGCGGGGTTCGACGGAAACCCTGCTGAACGAGGACCTGGCCATCGTTTTCCGCGACCAGGACATCGGCAAGCTGATGGAGCCGGTCAAGCGCCAGTTCGGCCGCCTGCATGTTGAGCCGGGCGACCTGGCGGGCCGCGGGGTGAATAGCCCGCTGTTCTCGCTAGCTTACTTGGCGTTGAAGGCCTCGGGTGCCAAGGACTGGTACAGCGGCCTAGGGTTGTCGCTGACCCACCAGGGCAAGCTCCATTTCATCCAGTGGCATCACATCATCCCGAAGTCCCTGCTCAAGGCGCAGGGCTACGAGACCGGCGAAATCAATGAAATCGCCAACATGGCCTTCATCACGGGTCAGACGAACCGGCGCATCAGCAACAAGGAAGCGAGCGCTTACCTGGCCACCATCGTCGACAAGCAGGGCGCGGAGGCGCTGACCAGTCAGTGTGTGCCCACCGACCCTGAGCTCTGGGCCACGGCGTGTTATCGCGACTTCCTGCAACAGCGCCGGGTCGCACTGGCGGAGCGGATGAACAGCTTTATCCGGGAGAAAGCTAAGCTATGAGCAACTTCGCCTTCCTCAGCCTTCCCGAGTGGGCCTTTCTCTTCGAGTCGGCGTCGAAGGCGGAGGAGTTGGCGAATACGGATGCCCGGGCATCCTGCTTCTATGCGCGGCGCACGCTGGAATTGGGTGTCGCCTGGCTCTATAAGCACGACAAGTCGCTGAGGCTGCCCTATCAGGACAATCTCAGCGCGCTGATTCACGAACCGACCTTCCGGCAGACGGCCGGGGATGCGCTCTTCACCAAGGCTCGGCTCATCAAGGACCTGGGCAACATGGCGGTCCACAGCGCCAAGAAGATGGCGCCCGCCGACGCGGTGAATACCACCCGCGAGCTTTTCCACTTCTGCTACTGGCTTGCCCGCACCTACGGGCGCGTCACCCGTCCAGACCCGAGCCAGCGCTTCGACATCAAGTTGCTCCCAACCGCGTCCGCACTGCCGGCGCAAACCATCGAGCAACTGCAGAAGCTCGAAGTCGAGCTACGCACGAGGGACGAGAAGCTGTCCTCCCTGTTGTCCGAACGGGCGGCACTGGATGAGGAGCTGCGTCGCCTGCGTGAGGAGTTCGCAGCGATACGGCAGGCCAACACGGCCCAGCCTGACACGCACGACTATTCGGAAGCCGAGACCCGCAAGCTCTTCATCGACACGTTGCTGAAGGAGGCCGGCTGGAATCTCGACCCGGCGAAGAGCTTTGAAGTCGAAGTGACCGGGATGCCCAACGCAGAGAACAAGGGCTACGTCGATTACGTGCTGTGGGGCGACGACGGCAAGCCGCTCGGCCTGATTGAGGCGAAACGGACGAACAAGAACCCGACGGTGGGTCAGCAGCAGGCCAAGCTTTACGCGGACTGCCTGGAGGCGCAATACGGTCAGCGCCCAGTCATCTTCTATTCGAACGGCTACGAACACTGGATGTGGGACGACAAGTCCTACCCGCCGCGTGCGGTGCAAGGGTTCTACAAGAAGCCCGAGCTCGAGCTCCTCATCCAGCGGCGCAGCAGCCGCAAGAAGCTGTCGGAAGCCGTCATCAACAGCGCCATCATCGAGCGCTACTACCAGACGCGGGCGGTGCGCCGCGTCGGCGAGAGCTTCGAGACGGACAAGCTGCGCAAGTCGCTACTGGTGATGGCAACTGGTGCCGGCAAGACCCGGACAGTGATTGCGCTCGCCGACATCCTGATGCGCTGCAATTGGGCAAAGCGCGTGCTGTTCCTCGCCGACCGGGTGGCGCTGGTCAATCAGGCGGTAAATGCCTTCAAGGCGCACCTGCCGGATTCGGCGCCGGTGAATCTGGTGACCGACAAGGCCACCGAAGGGCGGGTGTATGTGTCGACCTACCCGACGATGATGGGGCTGATTGACGAGGCGTTCGATGGGCAACGTCGCTTTGGCGTCGGCCACTTCGACCTCATCATCATCGATGAGGCGCATCGCTCCGTCTATCAGAAGTACCGCGCCATCTTCGACTACTTCGATTCGCTGCTGGTAGGGCTCACCGCCACACCCAAGGACGAAATCGACCACAACACTTACGGCCTGTTCGACCTCGAAACCGGCGTGCCGACGGACGCCTACGGCCTCGATGAAGCCGTGGCCGACAAGCACCTGGTGCCGCCAGTCCCCATCTCCGTGCCGCTGAAATTCCAGCGCGAAGGCATCAAGTACGAGGACCTCTCCGAAGAGGAGAAGGAAGCCTGGGACGCCCTCGAGTGGAGCGACGACGGTACGGTGCCAGAAGAGGTGAACGCCGAGGCGGTGAACAAGTGGCTGTTCAACACGGACACCGTCGACAAGGTGCTCGAGACCCTGATGACCAAGGGGCAAAAGGTCGCGGGCGGCGACCGGCTGGGCAAGACCATCATCTTCGCCAAGAACAACGACCACGCCGACTTCATCGCCCAGCGCTTTGACGCCAACTACCCGCACTACAAGGGTCACTTCGCACGGGTGGTGACCTACAAGACGGAATACGCCCAGAGCCTCATCGACGACTTTTCGGCCAAGAACAAGATGCCGCACGTCGCCGTCTCGGTCGACATGCTCGACACCGGCATCGACGTGCCCGAGGTGGTGAATCTGGTTTTCTTCAAAATTGTCCGCTCGAAGACCAAGTTCTGGCAGATGGTCGGGCGCGGAACCCGTCTGTGCAAGGACCTGTTCGGCCCGGGCGAGGACAAGCAGAACTTCTACATCTTCGATTTCTGCCAAAACCTGGAATTCTTCAGCCAGAACCCGAACTTCGACGACGGGTCGGCCGCCGAGCCGCTCAGCAAGCGGCTGTTCGGGGCACGGCTGCAACTCATCTCCAGCCTGGATGCCAAGTTGGCCCGTGGGCAAACCGCCAGCGACCAGGTCGCTGCGCCGTATGGCGGGCACCTCACCGAGGCGCAACTGCGGGCCGAGACGGCGGCGATGCTGCATGAGAACGTGGCCGCAATGAATCAGGACAACTTCGTCGTCAGACCGCACCGACGGTACGTCGAGAAGTACGCCAAACCGGAAGCGTGGCAAGTTCTGGGGCCCGATGACTTTGAAGTGCTGACCAATCGCGTCGCAGGGCTGCCGACCGAGCTCGTCGATGAGGACGAGGAAGCGAAGCGCTTCGACATGCTGGTGCTGCGCACGCAGCTCGCGGTGCTGCAGGCACTGCCGGCCTTCACCGGCCTGAAGGAGAAAATTCAAGCCCTGGCCAGCGCACTGGAAGAGCAGTCCGCGATTCCGGCCATCAACGCGGAGATGGTGCTCATTCAGGCGGTCGCGAGTGAAGACTGGTGGGAAGGTGTGACCGTACCGATGCTTGAAACGGTTCGCCGCCGGCTGCGGGCCTTGGTCAAGCTCATCCCCAAGGGAGAGAAGAAGGTCGTCTATACGGATTTCGAGGATGAGATTGGAGACCTTGCCACCATCGACCTCCCGCAAGTAACAGCCGGCCTGAACATGGCGAAGTTCAAGGACAAGGCACGCACCTTCCTGCGAGCCCACGAGTCACACTTGGCGTTGCAACGGCTGCGCCGCAATCAGCCCCTCACGCCGACCGACCTGGCTGAGCTGGAAAAGATGCTGCTGGAAGCCGGTGGCTCACCTGAGCTCATCAAGGAAGCGAGGGAGAAAAGCCACGGCCTGGGCGTTTTCATCCGCTCCCTCGTGGGACTGGACCGGGACGCCGCGATGCAGGCCTTCAGCGATTTCATCGGGG
This sequence comes from Accumulibacter sp., assembly GCA_017302455.1. Classification (GTDB taxonomy): domain Bacteria; phylum Pseudomonadota; class Gammaproteobacteria; order Burkholderiales; family Rhodocyclaceae; genus Accumulibacter; species Accumulibacter phosphatis. The sequence continues at coordinate 1,364 of JAFLDO010000047.1, read as the reverse complement.
GCACCACGGCGACGCCGAACCAGATTGAGTTCATCAATTTGGTGGTCGAGGAGTTGACGCAGAACGGGGTGATGGAGCCGGGGCGTCTGTTCGAGTCGCCGTATACCGACATCAATGCGCAGGGGCCGTTCGGGGTGTTCCCCGAGGCGAAGGTGACACAAATTGTGCGGGTGCTGGAGGAGATTCGGGAGCGGGCGGTGGCCTAGCTCCGCAAGCGCGGAGCGGTCAGAGCAATGCTGTTCTAAGAAGAAAAAATTCGAATAACAAATGCATCTTTGACTTGCTTTCCCGGGTTTTTGAGTTTCGAAGAGCGCTAAGGGACTGATGGTAAGAGACTTTAGTTTGCTGGAATGGTTTTTCGATTAGCCGAAGAAAATTAAAAATCCGGAATGACAAAATCACTAATGTTCGACGAGCCGCGTGCAAATGAATTCACTCAGGGTACCGTCTTTTCTTGCTCCTACGCAGAAAACTACCAGAACACTTCAGTGTTCGGACTCGTTATCACTGCGCGATGCGACGCTGCACAGGATAAGACGCAAATCTACAACTATATTCCCGTGGTCTCCCTTAACGACTGGGTCCTCGCTGACGGGGCGAATATTGCCATGGACCGCATCCATGCGGACTGTCTAAATACGCTGAAAAACCTCCTTAAAAGCGAGTCGCTCTCAGAGTCGCTTCTGCACACGAAGGGGGTGGACGAAATTTATGAAGCGCACTTTAGGCACAAAGAGAATGACGGCCGCTCCGCGACTCGTTGCCAAAAAATGAAGTCGGCAATGGAAGCTTATAAGGAAAATAAAAAGCATAGAGCATCTTGCGACTCGATAGAGGCACGCAGGGACCACCTAAAAGCGAATGCAACGAAGATGGAAAGTGTTGTTAAAGAACTGACAGATAACCGCCTAGCCGGCTTCTATCTTCTGCAGCAGATGCCAACGCTCAGTGGTGCTTCAGGGAATTATGTTGCCTTGCTGTGCGAAATACACCACATCCCGACAAGCTTAGTGCGCGAAATCGTCGCCGGTTTGTCTAAAGACGTTTGGGTCTCGAGAAATGATAAAAGAATGCGGTGTCCGCGATTCTATGGGGATGATGACCTCGCCGCACCTGTGGCAAAACTAAAATCGCCGTGGATTGAGCATCTCATGCAGCAATTCAGTATGCTTTTTTCGAGAATCGGAGTGACTGATAATGATTTTACGTCCGTTAAGCGGTCCTTGTCGTCGATTGGGTTGAACGAAGCCGCTACGCGGAGAGGTCGCCCGCCCAGACCCCACGAACTATTCTGCATGACGGCTCCATCGCGGTGATGGCGCCGATTCTGCACGACTTCGTGAGGAGCGACCAGCATGACGACG
>JAFLDO010000046.1 GCA_017302455.1 Accumulibacter sp. | reverse complement strand
CGGCAGCGGTCGTTCAACAAGCGCCACCGCCAGCCGTTACAGCCCGACCAGCGGCGGAGCCAGCCACCGTGGCGCAGCCGCAGCAGACGCCAAGGGCCGCGACGCCTCCGGCACAGGCGGAATCTGCGGTAGCCAAGCCGTCAATCGGCAGCGCTGCGCCGGCCGCCTCGGCTTCGCCCGGGAGTCCGCCTTCGCCCACGCCGCAGGCGCGTCAGCCGGATTCGCCGCCCGCACCCGCTGAGCTCCAGACGCTGCCGGTCGACTCAGCGGTCGCGGCGCGCGTCGAGCCGCCGGCCGCCGCGCTGGCCGGGGCTGAACAGGCGATGTCCGATGACCTGCCCCTGTTGTTGCGGATGGCCAGGACGATGGTGCCTCCGCCGAAGGAGGGCAGTGTGCCGCGACCGGCGTTCCTGAGTGCCCAGCGGCTTTCCGGTGTCGTCGATCGGGAACTCGTCGCTGATGGCGATGCGGAGTTGCGCAAGGTGGGTACCGTGTTGACCGGCGATCGACTGACCTATTGGCCGGTCGAAGACGAGGTCGAAGCGGTCGGTAGCGCCCGCCTCCAGCAGGGCGACGATGTCATTGCGGGTCCCAAGATGCGCCTCAAGATCGAGGATCAGGTCGGCTTCGTCGAGCAGGCGTCGTATTTCCTGAAACGGCAGTCGGGGGTACCGGCGGGTGGGTTGGCCGACCCGCGCTGGGAGGTGCCGCAGTCGGGCGACGAGCCGAACACGGGTTTCGCCGCGCCACGGGTGATGGCCATCAAGCCGGGGCAGACCCGGGTCAAGCTCAAGAAACCGGACAACGAAGTCACTGAGGGGCGTGGTGAGGCGGAGCGCATCGACCTCGAAGGTGAGAATCAGTTTCTTCTGACTTCCGCAACCTATACGACCTGCAAGCCGGGTAACGACGATTGGCACCTGAGCGCTGCCGACTTGAAACTCGACTACGACAATGACATTGCCACGGGCCATGATGCGACCATCCACTTTCTCGGTGTGCCGATCCTCCATTCGCCCTGGGTGTCGTTTTCGCTCAACAACGAGCGCAAGTCGGGTTTCCTGACGCCTTCCTATGGATCGACCAGCGACAGTGGGGTCGAGGTCAGGGTGCCGTACTACTGGAACATCGCGCCGAACATGGACGCGACCATCGAGCCGCGGATTCTGACCAAGCGCGGGATACAGCTCGGTACCGAGTTCCGCTATCTCAACGCCGCGTATGGCGGAACCTACAGCGGCACGGATGTGGTCGAATACCTGCCGAACGACCGGGAAGCCAAGATCGATCGCTGGGGGGTCGCCCTGTCGCATAGCCAGACCATGGCCAACGGTTTCTCCGGGCTCGTCAACTACAACCGGGTATCGGACAACGACTACTACACCGACCTGTCGAGTCAGATCTCCAGTACTTCGAAGACGCAACTCTTGCAGCAGGGCATGTTGTCATATGGCGGCGCCGGGTGGTGGACGGCGACGGCCAATGTGCAGACCTACCAGACGCTGCAGCCCGACCCGCAGAACCCGGTCACCAAGCCTTATCGCCTGTTGCCGCAGATCACCGTCAATGCGCGGCAGCCGGATCTGTACTTCACCGACAGCGCCTTTTTCGGACAATATACCTCGTTCGTCAGTCCGAATACGAACCAGGTCGAAGGACAACGCACCGTAGCGCAGCCGCAGGTTTCCCTGCCCTTCGTGACGCCGGGGTGGTACGTGATACCGCGGGTGGGTGTCAATGTCACGCACTACTCCTTGTCGGATCCCGTTGCCGGCAGTGTGCTGCCCAACTCGATCAATCGCACGCTGCCGATCTTCAGCGTTGACTCAGGAATGACGTTCGAGCGGCCCAGCAACTGGTTCGGTCGTGACTACACGCAGACTCTCGAACCGCGCCTCTTCTACCTGAACATTCCGTACAAGAACCAGAACGACATTCCAATTTTCGATACGGCGCTGGCGGACTTCAACTTTGCGCAGATTTTTGCCGACAACCAGTTTTCCGGCTGGGATCGCATCAACAACGCCAATCAGGTGACGGCTGCAGTGTCGTCGCGTCTGATCGATCCGTCGAACGGCGGCGAGATCATGCGCGGAATGATCGGGCAAATTTTCTACTTCACTGACGACAGGGTGGTACTGCCGGGCACGACCACCCGCAAGTGGGACAAGTCCGACTTCCTGGCTGCCTTCAGTGGCCAGGTGCTGCCGAAGGTGTACCTGGACGCGGCGCTGCAGTACGACCTCGGCGATCAGGACTTTCAGCGCTACGCGGTCGGCGCACGTTACCTGCCGGGGCCGGGCAAGGTGCTAAATGCCTCCTACCGGTACAACATCGACGCCGCAACGCCGATCAACGAGTTCGACCTGTCCGGCCAGTGGCCGATCAGCAGCCGCTGGCAGGCGCTTGGTCGCTACACGTACGCCTTCAAGAACGACACATCCGGCAGTGGCACAACGACCAGCGTTACCAGCACCGGTGGTACTCCCGTCGAGATCATTGGCGGTCTCGAGTACAACGCCGGCTGCTGGGCCGTGCGTGCGGTGGGTCACCGCATCCAGACGACCCAGGCAGACTCGGTCACGCAGTTTTTCGTGCAACTCGAGTTGAGCGATCTGGGGCGCGTTGGCTCAAGTCCGCTGAGTGTGCTGCAGCGGAGGATTCCCGGCTACAGCCTGGCGCGGCCGATGGCTGATCAGGGCTTGGCGGAACAGTAGGTTCAAGATGATACTTCTCCTTCGCGGCATGCTGCTCATGTCCTGTCTGGTCGGGGTGGTGCTGGCGCAGACCGCTTCTCGACCCCTCGCTCAGCCGATCCCTGTCGATCGTATCGTTGCCGTGGTCAATGACGAGGTGATCACGTTGCACGAACTGCGTACTCGCCTTGATGGCGCGCTGGCGCAGTTGCAGCGACAGGGAACGCAATTGCCGCCGCGCGACGTGCTCGAAAGACAGATGCTCGAACGCCTGGTCATCGACAAGGTGCAGCTGCAGCAGGCGCGCGACATGGGTGTGCGCGTGGACGATGCGCAACTCGAGCAGGCGCTGCAGCGCATTGCGGCCGGCAACAAGATGTCGCTGGCCCAGTTCCGTGCAGCGCTGGAAAAGGACGGGATTGCGTTCGCGAGTTTTCGCGAGGAGATTCGCGGGGAAATGACGATCGCACGTGTGCGCGAACGCGAAGTGGAGAGCAAGATCTTCATTTCGGAAGGCGAAATCGACAACTATCTGGCCGGTGCGTCGGGACAAGGCGGCGCGGTTGAGGAATTTAATCTGGCGCACATCCTGCTCCGTTCTCCCGAGTCGGCGAGTCCGGAGCAGATCCAGAAGCTTCGTGCCAAGGGCGAGCAGGTGGCCGAACGTGTACGCAAGGGTGAGGAGTTCGCGCAGCTCGCTGCCGCCTATTCGGACGCCCCCGATGGTCTCAAAGGCGGCGATCTCGGCTGGCGTTCGCTCGATCGCCTGCCGCCGCTCTTTGCCGAGGCCGCTGCCACGCTGAAGGTTGGCGAAGTGTCGCCGCTGCTGCGCAGCTCGAACGGCTTCCATCTGATCAAGCTGGTGGCCAAGCGCGGTGGCGGCACGCTGGCGGCAGTGCAGCAGACGCACGCACGCCACATCCTGATCAAGGTTAACGAAGTCGTCTCCGAATCCGAAGCGCGGCACAAACTCGAGGGTCTGCGCGAACGGATCAAGCACGGGGAGAGCTTTGCCGAGTTGGCCAAGCTTTTTTCGCAGGACGGCTCAGCGACCAAGGGAGGCGACCTGGGCTGGGTCTACCCTGGCGATACGGTTCCCGAGTTCGAGCGGGCGATGAATCTCCTGGCGCCTGGTGAGGTGAGTGAGCCGGTTCAGTCGCCGTTCGGCTTTCATCTCATCGAGGTCCTCGAAAGGCGCGTCCAGGATGTTTCGAGTGACCGCCAACGCGCCGGCGCACGGCAGGTGCTGCGCGAACGCAAGCGTGACGAGGCCTATCAGGACTGGCTGCGCCAGACGCGCGACCGGGCCTACGTCGAACTCCGGCTGGACGAGCGTTGAGCCACCATGGGCCGTTGCCGGCCATTGCCATCACGAGCGGCGAGCCGGCCGGCGTTGGCCCAGAGATCTGTCTGCGCCTGCTTGAGCGCGTGCGCGCGCAGCCGTTGCCGGCGCGGCTCGTCGTCCTCGCCGATCGTTCCTTGCTGGTCGAGACCGCTGCGGCGCTGAATCTGTCCGTCGTTTTCCGCGACTGGCATCCCGCCAGTTCGCCGCAAGCCGGTGTCCTCGACGTCATCCATCTGCCGCTGGCCGCCAGGGCTTGTCCCGGTCTGCTGGATCCGGCCAATGCGCGCTACGTGCTGGCCTTGCTTGATCGGGCGCTCGCCGGTTGCCGGAGTGGTGAGTTTGCCGCGATGGTTACCGCACCGGTCCACAAAGGGGTGATCAACGATGCCGGCATTCCCTTCACGGGACATACGGAGTACCTGGCGGAACATACGGCAACGCCCCGTGTGGTGATGATGTTGGCTGGCGGTGGGCTACGGGTAGCTCTGGTGACGACGCATCTGCCGCTTCGCGATGTGCCGGCTGCCGTGACCTGCGCTGCGGTTGAAGAAACGCTGCGCATCCTGCACTGCGAGATGGGGAAGAAGTACGGTATAGCGCAGCCGCGTATTCTGGTCGCCGGTCTCAATCCGCATGCCGGCGAGGGCGGCTATTTGGGCCACGAAGAAATCGACGTCATTTCGCCGGTGCTCGAACGTCTGCGTGCAGAGGCCGGGATGACACTGCTTGGGCCGCTGCCGGCCGATACGATGTTTTCTCCTTCGGTATTGGCAAGGGGTGACTGCGTTCTGGCCATGTACCACGATCAGGGTCTGACGGCCCTCAAGTATGCGAGTTTCGGTCACGGCATCAACGTTACCCTGGGTCTGCCGATCATCCGCACCTCGGTCGATCACGGAACCGCGCTCGATCTGGCAGGTAGCGGCAAAGCCGATCCCGGCAGCCTTTTCGTTGCCGTCGAGCAGGCGATCGAGATGGCGGCGCGCGCCGGCGGCGGGATCTGAGGCGGAGCATGCCGCATGTCGCGCGCAAGCGCTTTGGCCAGCACTTCCTGGTCGATCGACAGATCATCGACAGCATCGTCGATCTCGTCGCGGTGCAGCGCCGCGACCTGGTGGTCGAGATCGGTCCGGGGCTGGCGGCGCTGACCGACCCGCTGTTGAGGCGGCTCGATCACCTGCATGTGGTCGAGATCGACCGCGACATGGTCGCCCGGCTGCGCGCGGCGTATTCGGCGGAGAGGCTGAGCATTCACGCCGGCGATGCGCTGGCGTTCGACTTCGGACGCCTGGCGGCCGAGGCCGGGGCCAAGCTGCGGATCGTCGGCAATCTCCCCTATAACATTTCGACGCCGCTGCTCTTTCATCTTGCCGGTTTCGGCGACGGCGTGCGCGACATGCACTTCATGCTGCAAAGGGAAGTCGTTGAGCGCATGGTAGCGGCGCCGGGCAGTGGTGACTTCGGCAGGCTGTCGGTGATGCTGCAGTATCGCTTCGTGATGGAATGGCTGCTCGAGGTGCCCCCCGAGTCGTTCAATCCCCCGCCAAGGGTACACTCGGCGGTAGTTCGCCTGATTCCTCGGCTCGCCGGAGACCTGGCGGCGGACGACGAGGCGCAGTTCGCGGCAGTGGTCGCCACGGCCTTTGCGCAGCGCCGCAAGATGCTGCGCAACAGTCTGAAGAGCCTGGTCGGGGAGGCGCGTCTCGCCGAGTTCGGCGTCTCCCCGACTTGTCGGGCCGAGGACCTGTCGGTTGACGACTACGTTCGCCTGGCCAACAGCCTGAAGACCGCTTAGGCGTGCCGTTCGGCATGCGGCACGCAGCGAGTCCGGAGCGGCCTGATCTCAGCCGTTCTTGTTGAGCGGGCAGGTATTCAGGCCAAGCAGCGTGTAGGCGGGGCAGGTTCCGAACAGGCCGGTGAGCAGCGGGACCACGCCGACCCATCCCCAGGCACCAACGATGCCCATGGCGGCCATCGCGATGAGGGCGATGCCGACGACGATGCGCAGGATCTTGTCGATTCCACCGACGTTGGTTTTCATGATTGACTCCATCAAGGGTTGTGAATGATGGTGCCAGAATACGCGAGGGTGCTGGCCCTGTATGTAACCGGGGTCACACAGTCCGTGGTGGGTGCGTGTCACCGCCTGTTGTCTGCCAGCTCCTTGAGGCCTTGCCGGTCGATTACGCTGATCTGCTCGCGGCCGAGCGTTACCAGTCCCTGTTCGGCGAAACCCTTGAGCAGACGGCTGACGATCTCGCGCACACTGCCCAGTTCTTCGGCCAGTGCCTGGTGGGTGGTACGAATGCTGGTTCCCCTGGCGAGCAGCAGCTTCGCCAGGCGCTGGTCGAGGCGGTGAAAGGCGACTTCCTCGACCAGTTGCATGAGTTCCGCGATACGTTCGGCGAAAAGATGGAAGACGAAACCTCTGAACAGCGAGTTGCCGGCGAGCAGTCGCTCGAACAGAGAACCAGGCAAGATCAGCAGAGACAATGGCGTCTCGGCGACCCCGCGTGCCGAATAGGGGCTGTGGCCGAGCAGACAGCTCGAGGTGATGATGCACGAGCCCCCCGGCTCGACCCGGTAGAGCAGCATCTCGCGTCCGGCGGCCGTGCTCTTCACGACCTTGATCGTGCCGGCGAGAATCAGCGGGAAGCCCAGGCAGTTCTCCTGCTCGGTGAATAGCTGTGCACCGGCTGGCAGGGTCCGCAAGGCAGTTGCCTGGCAGAGCGCCGCGAGCTGGTCGGCGGGAAGTGAGCGCAGCGCCGGATAGAGAACGAGCAGCGAGTGCGCGAAGTCCTCCGGCGGTGTGTTCATCAAGCGGTCAGTTCGGCGGTTACCGGGGCGTGGTCCGACGGCCGCTCCAGCTTGCGCATGTGGCGGTTGATCCCGGCCACCGTACAGATTCCGGCAAGCGGCTCGGAAAGGAGGATGTGATCGATCCGCAGCCCCTGGTTCTTCTGGAAGCCGAGCATCCGGTAGTCCCACCAGGAAAAACTCTTCTCGGGCTGCTCGAAGAGCCGGAAGCTGTCTTTCAGCCCGAGGTCCAGCAGGCGCTGGAAGGCCGCTCGCTCGGGTGCGGAGCACAGGATCTGGCCGGCCCAGGCCGCCGGGTTGTACACGTCGCGGTCTTCCGGGGCAATGTTGAAATCGCCAGCCACCACCAGCCGTGGATTGGCGGCCAGTCGACCCTTGAGCCAGCGGGTCAGCGCATCCAGCCATGCGAGCTTGTAGGCGTACTTGTCGCTGCCGACGGCCTGGCCATTCGGTACATAGGCACAGACCACGCAGATTCCGCCGATCGTCGCAGCGACCAGCCGTTTCTGCTGATCGGCATGGAGCGGGTTGCCACAAACGACATCGCTCGGCGACTCGCGCGCCAGCAGGGCAACGCCGTTGTAGGTCTTCTGCCCCGAGAAGGCGACGTGATAACCCGCGGCCTCGACCTCCTGCTGCGGGAAGGCATGGTCCTCGAGCTTCGTTTCCTGCAGGCAGACGATGTCGGGTTGCTCCGCCGCCAGCCAGTCGAGAAGTTGCGGCAGGCGGACCTTGAGCGAGTTGACGTTCCAGCTGGCAATTTTCATGTGGCTCTCAAATCCGGTAACGCCGCGGTCCCTGTGCCAATCAAAGGGTGGCTGCCTCTCACCTCACCAGGCCATTTCGTGGGCGTGCTGCAGCACCGGTGGCGGCCGTGGTGCGGACGTTCCGCGGCCGGTCGCCGGCGGACGACAGCGCCAGCAAGTCGCGTTCGGCGCGTAACCAGTGGTCGCTGGGCGAGCCTCCACGGTCGAGCTGGTAAATCGCATAAGCGCGCTGGGCGATCTCCTCATGCCTGACAAGTCTTTCGACGCCAAGAGCGGCGTCTCGCCGTGCATCGCTTGGCACCCGCATCCTGCCGGCTATACTCACTGCCTGGTGTGTCAGCGAGGGGTCGAGCGGGGCGACGTCGAGGAGAATGCTCCGGCCGTGCGTCATCATCAGCAGCCACCTGTCGCCGTCTGCCACCAGGGTTCCCGAAGCACAGGCCCGGTCGCTCGTCGTCGTCATCGGCGGTGGCTGGAGTTGCCCGGGAGGCGGAAGGCCGGTGTCTCCGCACGGGTCGCGTCGCTCGCCGCCGCTGTGTTTGCCGTCGTTCATTGTGCTGCCTCGCCGGTGGGCTTGACGCGGTAGGGTGCGCTGGCCGGATATCCGGCCGCGTCGAGAAGTTCGTTCCAGGCAGTGGGTGTGAAGCCTTTGACGTTTTGCCGGCCGACGCTGATGCTGGGGAGGCGGATCTCGCCGCCGAGTTGTCGGCCGGCGTCGGCCAGTTCCTCTGCCGTACCGAGCTCCTTTTCGACGAATGGCACGCCACGGCCATCGAGCAGCGAGCGTGCCTGCTTGCACGTCGTGCAACCGGGATTCGTGTACAGGACGACCGGGAATTTCTCGCTGGCCTGGCGTACCGCATAGGGAAGCGCCTGCGTCGGCGGCGCCTCGTCGCCAAGCGAGGGCGAAGATCGGTCGACCCGCTTGGCTCCGGCCGGCGGTGGCAGGTCCGAGAGCACCGTGCGACCGGTTGCTGGGTCGATCCAGCGGTAAGTGGTCTGCGCGCCGAGCGTGGCGCTGGCGAGCAGGAGACTGACGAGGCAGACGACGCGCAGGGAGACGGGGGCGGGCATGTTGAAGCTCCTCGCTGTTCAGGCGGTGATCATGCCGCTGTGCCGGAGCAGTGCGTCAACCTGGGGATCGCGGCCGCGGAAGGCGCGGAAGTTGTCGATCGCTGGTCGGCTGCCGCCGACAGACAGAATCTCATCCAGAAAGCGCTTGCCGGTAAGCGGGTCGAAGGCGTTGCCGGCGGCCTCGAAGGCGCCGTAGCAATCGGCCGAGAGGACCTCGGCCCATTTGTAGCTATAGTAGCCGGCGCCGTAACCGCCGGCGAAGATGTGCGAGAACGTGTTCGGGAAACGATGCCACGCGGGCGGAACGACGACCGCCACTTCGCGTCGCACCTCGGCCAGCAGGTCGAGGACGCTGCGATCGCCCGTCGGGTCGAAATCGCTGTGCAGGCGCAGGTCGAACAGCGAAAACTCGATCTGGCGGAGCATGTGCATGCCGCTCAGGAAGTTCTTGGCCGCCAGCATCTTGTCGAACAGCGCACGCGGTAGCGGCTCGCCGGTGTCGACATGGGCGGTCATCCCCGGGAGGACGCTCCATTCCCAGCAGTAGTTCTCCATGAACTGCGATGGCAATTCGACGGCGTCCCATTCGACACCATGGATGCCGGCGACGCCGAGTTCGTCGACGCGCGTCAGCAGGTGGTGCAGGCCGTGCCCGGTTTCGTGGAAGAGTGTGATCACTTCGTCGTGCGTGAAGGTCGCCGGCCGCGGCTTGCCGTCGCGTTCGCCCACGGGCCGCGAGAAGTTGCAGTTGAGGTAGGCGATCGGCGTCTGGATTGTGTCCGTCCCTGCCGCCAGCGACGCCGCACGCCGCCTGCGGCGACCCCTTGCTTCGTCCATCCACGCACCGCTGCGTTTGGTTTCGCGTGCATAAAGGTCGAGGTAGAACTGACCGACCAGTTCGCCGGTCGGCGTCTCGATACGGAAGAAACGCACGTCTTCATGCCAGGTCGGAGCGCTGTCGGGTTTCAGGCAGACGCCGAAGAGTGTTTCGATTACCCTGAAGAGCCCAGCGAGAACCCGGTCTTCGGTAAAGTACTGCTTTACTTCCTGCTCCGAGAACGCATAACGCGCCTGCAGCAGCTTCTCGGAAACGTAGGCGACATCCCACGCTTCCATCTCGTCGATCCCAAGTTCCTTGCGCGCAAAGGCGCGCAGGTCGGCAATGTCCCTCTCGGCGAAGGGCCTCGCCTTGACCGCCAGGTCGCGCAGGAAGTCGAGCACCTGCGGCACCGACTCGGCCATTTTCGGGACCAGCGAAACCTCGGCGAAGCTGGCGTAGCCAAGCAGTTCTGCTTCTTCCCGGCGCAGTTCGAGAATGCGCCGGATCAGCGGCGTGTTGTCCATCTCGGGGGCACCGAATTCCGCTGCCCGTGTCGCATAGGCCCGGTAGAGCGCGGCGCGCAGGCGGCGGCTGTCGGCGTACTGCAGCCCCGGCAGGTACGACGGCATGTGCAGCGTGAACTTCCAGCCGTCCTTGCCCTCTTTCGCCGCGGCTTCGCGAGCCGCTTGCCGGGTGTCGTCCGGCAAGCCTTGCAATTCGGCTTCGTCGGTCACCACCTCGGCAAAGGCGTTGGTGGCGTCGAGCAGGTTCTCGGAGAACTTTGCCGAGAGTTGGGCGAGTTCCTCGGCGATGGCCTGGAAGCGCGGCTTCCGGTCTTCGGGCAACTCCGCTCCGGCGAGGCGGAAGTCGCGGACCTCATGGTCGACAATTCGCCGCTGTGGTTCCGATAGACTTGCGTATTCCTCGCTTTCGGAAATTGACTTGTACTTGGCGAACAGCTTGAGGTTCTGACCGACCTCGGCGTAGAAACGCGAGACCTCAGGCAGCATCTGGTTGTACGCATCGCGCCAGGCGGGGATGTCGTTGACCGAATGGACATGGACGACGACTCCCCAGGCACGCGACAGTTCTTCGAATCCGTCGGCCAGGGGTGCCGAAAAAGTCGCCCAGCTCGCTGTGACCTGGTCCGAAGTCAGCAGGTCTACCAGGGCGCGGCAGTCGGCGAGCAGCTTGCTGATCGCCGGCTGCACGTGTTCTGGCGTCAGGGTGTCGAAGCGCGGCAGGCCGGAGAAGTCGAGAAGCGGATTGTCGTGCAGGATGTCTGTGGTCATCGGAGATTCCGTGGTTCCCCGAGCGGGGCTGCCCGTGCTCGGATACGGTCAAGGCATCGCTATTCTACAAGGTCGCGGTAGGCGTGCCACGAAGCATGGCCGAGCAGCGGCATGAGAACGATCAAACCGAAAAACAGGGTGAGGAAACCGAGCGCGGTCAATGTGACGACGATCGCTCCCCAAAAAACCATGAGTCGAAGGTTGGCGTCGACGGTGCGCAGACTGGTCAGCATGGCCGTGCGGAAGTCGATGCGGCGATCGAGCAGCAAGGGTACCGAGACAACCGTGATGGCGAAGACCATCAGCGCCAAGGTGCCGCCGCAAAGGATCCAGATCAGCAACAGGTCGCGGTGGTCGGCCGACAGGTGGATCTCGGCCAGAAGGCTGGGCAGGTCCGGGCTGATGGCCGGAGCGAGAAGGGCGAACAGCAGGGTCGAGATGCGTTCCCAGGCGAATCCGATGGTCGCCAGCAGCAGGCCCAGCTTGGCGAGCTCCCGGGCGTTGCGGCGGCCGCCGGCGAGCGACGAGAAGAAGGTCGACGACTGGCCTGCTTCGCGTCGTCGGCTGATCTCGTACAGTCCCCCGGCAAGCAGTGGAGCGACCAGGAAGAAGCCGGAAGTGGCGACGATGAATATCTGGCCGTTACGCCATGCGAAGATCGTGATCAGGTCGCCGGCGATCGCGAACAAGAGCCCGTAGGCGAGGCTGGCAATCGGGTTGGCGCGCAGGTCCTGCCACCCTGCCGTGAGCCAGGCAAGCGGGCGGCCGAGCGAAACGCTGCGCACCTTTGGCACGGCGTTGTCGTGGCCAGGGGCAGCAGTTCCTATACCCATCCGTTCTCCCTGTCGTGGTGGCGAGCAGACGCCTGTGCTCTACCGTTCGGGCAAACCGCCGCCGTCATTCGACGAAAGTCTCGCCGGTCAGGCGCTCACAGGCCTCGACGTACTTTGCACGGGTGCGCTCGAGCACCGCCTGCGGCAGCCGCGGCGCGGGTGCGCGCTTGTTCCAGACCAGTGTTTCGAGATAGTCGCGCAGGTACTGTTTGTCATACGACGGCGGGTTGCTGCCCACTTGCCAGTCGTCGGCAGGCCAAAAGCGCGACGAGTCCGGGGTCAGCGCTTCATCGATCAGATGCAGGGTGCCGGCAGCGTCGAGCCCGAACTCGAACTTGGTATCGGCAATGATGATGCCGCGCGCCGCGGCGTGCGCGGCAGCTGTTGTGTACAAGGCGATGGCCACATCGCGTGCCTGGGCGGCAATCGTATCGGCGCTGCGGCCCGTCGTGGCGAGCAAGTCTGTGAACGCCGCCGCACAGTCGGCCTGCGCCCGTTCGAAGGCGACGTTCTCATCGTGAGCGCCGATGGCCGCCTTGGTTGCCGGGGTAAAGATCGGTTCCGGCAACCGGCTGGCGAGTTGCAGCCCTTCCGGCAGCCGGATCCCGCAAACGTTACCAGTGGTCTGGTAATCCTTCCAGCCCGAACCGATCAGGTAGCCGCGCACCACCGCTTCGATCGGCAATGGCCGCAAGCGTTTGACGACGAGCGCCCGTCCACGCACCTGCGGCCTCTCGCCGGCGGCGACCACCGTCTCCGGATCGATCCCGGTGAGCTGGTTCGGGACGATGTCGGCGAGACGCGCGAACCAGAAACTGGCCAGTCGGGTCAGCACCTTGCCCTTGTCGGGAATCGCGTCGGGCAGGATGACGTCAAAGGCCGAGATGCGATCGCTGGTGACGATCAGCAGTTTGTCGGCGTCGATGGCGTAGATGTCGCGCACCTTGCCACGCCCGAGCAGGGGCAGGCTCTGGATCGATGTTTCAAAGAGGGCTTCAGTCAACTCGCTGGTCCGGTCGTGGAATGGGAGGTCGCAGGGGGAAGGTGCGCGATCGGATTATAGGGCAGATCGCTCGCCGTTCAGTGGTCTCCGCCCGCCTCCTGGCGGAGTCGCCGGCGCATCCGCCGTATGCCGAGTATCGAGAAGGCGGCGACCAGCGGGATCGACACGGCCGCCGCGATCTCGGGCGAGAGTGCTGGTAGCAGAGCCTTGAATCCCTTGGCCAAGTAATGAACCAGTTGCGAAGCATAGTAGGTGATGGCTACAACCGACAGCCCTTCGACCGTTTCCTGCAGGCGCAGTTGCAGGCGTGCGCGCTGGTTCATCTGCGCCAGTTGTTCCTGGTTCTGGCGTTCGAGTTCGACGTCTACGCGGGTGCGCAGCAACTCGCTGGAACGTGCCAGTCGATCGGAGAGATCGTCCTGGCGCTTGGCCATGGCAATGCAGGTCTGCATCGCCGGCAGCAGGCGGCGTTGCATCATTTCGCGGAAAGTCGGGCAGCCCGTGACGCGCAGTTCACGCAGTTCGTCGATACGCTGCATGACAAGATCGTGGTAGGCGCGCGCTGCGCCGAAACGGAAGGCCGTGCGGGCCAGTGAGTGCTCGACTTCGGCTGCCAGTCCGGTCAGGGCGGCGAGCACCTGGCGCTCGTCGGCCGGTGATCTGGCCTGGCCGATCTGGTCGACCATGTCGGCCAACTGGGTTTCGGCAGCCTTCAGCCAACTGCCGATTTCCTTGGCTACCGGTAGCGCCAGCAGCGCCAGCAGCCGATAGGTCTCGATCTCCAGCAGTCGCTGCACCGTCCGGCCCGCCTGCCTTTGCGTCAGCGCCACGTCAAGGATCAGGAATCGCGAGAAGCCGCTGTCGAACATGAAGTCGGTGAATACCCAGGCCGCCTGGTCGGCCACCTGGGCGGCGACCACCTGACGGCCGGTTGGCGTCAGGCCGGCCGTCACCGACTCCGGCGACACCTCCCGGCTCGCCTGCAGTTCGACATGGGTGGCGGCGATCAGCTGACCGGGAATTGCCGATAACCAGCCGGCCGGCACCACTTGCAGCGCGCTCGCGGCAGGATTCCGTCCCTCGCCGGCGGTAAGCTCGCGAAAGACCGTGTAGCTGGAGAATTCGCTGTGCCGTTCCCAGCGTAGCAGAAAGGCCTGTGCAGCAAACACCAGGTGCGCTTCGGACCGGTCGAGCAGTTCGCCGGTGGCGACCTCGCCGAGGTTCTGGAGGTTGGCCAGTTCTTCCTGCTGGGTGGACGCGTCGTGCGTAAACACCAGGTGCGAAACCAGCGTCGGACTGCGTAGTGGGACGGGTGGGCGCGCGTGGAACTCGTCATTGAGCAGTTCGCGCAGTGGATGTAGTGCGATCCCAGGCAACGGGAATCCGGCGTTCACGGTCGCTCCGGAAAGAGAAGCACCGCGGCCGCCGGCTGGCGTGCCGCGGCATCGACAACAGCAATCAGCGAACGGTCTGCTCGAGTTCGCCGCTCTTGTAGCGCTCTGCCATCCTGTCGAGCGCGATGACCTTGATCTTGCTTGCCTGGCCGGCGGTACCAAAGGCCTCGAAGCGAGCGCGACAGATCTTCTTGGCGGCCTCCCGGGCCGGCTTGAGGTAGTCGCGTGGGTCGAATTTCGACGGGTTTTCGGCGAAGTAGCGGCGGATCGCACCAGTCATCGCCAGGCGAATGTCGGTATCGATGTTGACCTTGCGAACGCCATGCTTGATGCCGGTGACGATCTCCTCGACCGGTACGCCGTAGGTCTCCTTCATGTCGCCGCCAAACTCCCGGATCTCGGCCAGCAGTTCCTGCGGTACCGACGACGAGCCGTGCATCACCAGATGGCAATTCGGGATGCGCTCGTGAATTTCCTTGATGCGTTGGATGGCGAGGATGTCGCCGGTCGGCTTCTTGGTGAACTTGTAGGCGCCGTGCGAGGTGCCGATGGCGATCGCCAGGGCGTCGCACTGCGTCTGTTTGACGAAGTCGGCCGCTTGTTCGACGTCGGTCAGCAGTTGTTCGCGAGTCATCGTGCCCTCTGCGCCGTGACCGTCTTCCTTGTCGCCGCGCATCGTCTCGAGCGAACCGAGAACACCGAGTTCCCCCTCGACCGAGACGCCGATGGCGTGCGCGAACTCGACGACCTTGCGCGTCACATCGACGTTGTATTCATAGCTGGCCACGGACTTGCCGTCGGCCATCAGCGAGCCGTCCATCATTACCGACGAGAAACCGGAGCGGATGGCGCCCATGCATACTGCCGGTGACTGGCCGTGGTCCTGGTGCATGACGATGGGGATATGCGGATAGGCTTCCAGCGCGGCGAGAATCTGGTGGCGCAGGAAAGGCTCGCCAGCGTACTTGCGGGCGCCGGCCGAGGCCTGCATGATTACCGGCGCGTCGACTTCCGCAGCGGCTTCCATGATCGCCCAGACCTGTTCCATGTTGTTGACGTTGAAAGCGGGCAGACCGTAGCCGTTTTCCGCAGCGTGGTCCAGCAATTGACGCATTGAAACAATTGGCATGATTCGTTCTCCAGTGATTGCTCAGGTGGTGTTCAGTTTCCTGAACGCGGGAAGCCGCGTCTGCGGTTTCCCAAAAACCTGTCGGTCTGCGGCTGCGTCGCGGCTGCCGGTTTACTGACCTGCCGCTCAGGCGCTCCAGGGCTTCTGATCGCCGACCCGGACGATCTTCAGCGTATTGGTGCCGCCGCTGGTGCCCATCGGATCGCCGGCGGAGAGCACGATCAAGTCTCCCTTGACGACAATGCCCTCGTTGGTCAGTAACTGCTCGGCGTCATGCAGGAGTTCATCGCGGGTCGCCGGACGCTGGGTCATGAACAGTGGGAAGACCGCTCGATAGAGCGCCATCTTGGTGACCGCCTCGGGTTGCGGGGTCAAGGCGTAGACCGGCACGCCGCAGTTGAGGCGACTCATCCACAAAGCGGTGGCGCCTGATTCGGTGAGGGCGGCGATGGCTTTCACCTTAAGGTGGTGTGCTGTCCAGATCGCCGCCAGCGAAATCGTCTGGTCGATACGCGTGAACACCTGATTGAGGAACTCGCTGTCAAGGCTCACTTCGGCGGACTTCTCGGCTTCCATACAGATTCGCGTCATCGCCTCGACCGTTTCGACCGGATACCTGCCGGCGGCGGTTTCGGCTGACAGCATCACCGCATCGGTGCCGTCGAGAACGGCGTTGGCAACGTCCGAGACTTCGGCGCGCGTCGGTGTCGGTGAAAGAATCATCGACTCCATCATCTGCGTCGCGGTGATCGCCAGCTTGTTCCTTTCGCGGGCCAGACGGATCATGCGTTTCTGCAATGCCGGTACAGCGGCATCACCGACTTCGACGGCCAGGTCACCGCGGGCGACCATGATCCCGTCAGACGCGTCGATGATCTCTTCGAGAGCCTCCACCGCTTCAACGCGTTCGATCTTGGCGATGGTGTGCGCGTGCCCGCCGGCGGCGTGGATCAGTTGTTTCGCCATGTACATGTCGGCCGCGCTCTTCGGAAAGGAGACGGCGACGAAGTCGGCTTCGATGCGGACCGCCGTGCGGATGTCGTCCATGTCCTTGGCGGTCAGCGCCGGCGCCGAAAGACCGCCGCCCTGACGGTTGATTCCCTTGTTGTCGGAAAGCTCACCGCCATGGCGTACGACCGTGTAGATCTCGGAGCCGATGACTCGCTCGACATCGAGCACGATGCGCCCGTCATCGAGCAGGAGGACGCTGCCGGCCGACACGTCACGTGTCAGATCCTTGTAGTCGAGGCCGGCCCGCTCGGCATTGCCGAGGTCACACTTGGCGTCGAGGACGAAGTGTTGGCCGTTCTCCAGCCAGACCTTGCCGTCGGCGAATTTGCCGACCCGGATCTTTGGCCCTTGCAGGTCGGCAAGGATGCCCACCGGGCGCCCGACGCGGGTAGCAACCTCGCGAACCAGTTGCGCGCGTGCGACGTGGTCCTCGGGTTTGCCGTGGGAGAAGTTGAGCCGAACGACATCGACGCCGGCGCGGATCATTCGTTCCAGCACCGCGGCGTCGGATGACGCCGGGCCAAGGGTGGCGACGATTTTGGTGTCTCGGGACATGAGTTTCCTATGCTTGTTCGACCGTGGATTTCGGGGCTGTGTGGTGCGTGGCTGGCGACAATCGGCAAGCGTGCCGCCGTTGGCAAAGGCGTCCACAACGCGCTGTCGAGCGCGGCGCCTTGTCGGGTAGCGTGGTGCCCGGTCGACCGGCATGCGCCTGTCGCTCGGCCGGCGATCCGTGGCGGTGTGCCGCCGGGATACGCGCGCAGGGTCGCCTGCTTCGCCGGCAGACGTCTGCCGGGGACAGGGCAGCGTCGGCGGCAAGTCGCATCATCAGCAAGCGTAGGCGGCGAAAGAGCGACGTCGGCTCGGTGCCGGGGCCGCCGACATCGATGCCGGGAGCGTGCCGAGCGGGCGCTTGCGTTTGCCGGGGAACCGCTGAAACCATCGCGCGCGGTTGGGATGTGACCAGACGTGTATTCGGGAAACAAAAACAGGAGGGGCGCCCGGAAGCGCCCCTCGGCGGCGTCTAGGCGGCCATTACCTTGACCATTTCGAGCACCTTGCAGGAGTAACCCCACTCGTTGTCATACCACGAGACAACCTTGACGAACGTGCCGTCAAGTGCCATGCCGGCCTCGGCATCAAACACCGAGGTGCAGCTCTCGCCACGGAAATCGGTGGCCACCACTTTCTCGGTGGTGTAGCCCAGCACACCCTTCATCGGCCCTTCGGAGGCAGCCTTCATCGCGGCACAGATGGCCTCGTAGGTGGCTTCCTTGTTCAGTTCGACGGTGAGGTCGACGACCGAAACGTCGGAAGTCGGTACGCGGAAGGCCATGCCGGTGAGCTTCTTGTTGAGCTCGGGAATGACCTTGCCGACGGCTTTGGCAGCACCGGTCGAGGACGGAATGATGTTCTCGAGGATGCCGCGACCGCCGCGCCAGTCCTTGTTGGACGGCCCATCGACAGTTTTCTGGGTGGCGGTTGCCGCGTGCACGGTGGTCATCAGGCCGCGCTTGATGCCCCAGTTGTCATGCAGAACCTTGGCCACAGGGGCCAGGCAGTTGGTCGTGCACGAAGCGTTCGAGATGATCGCCTGGCCGGCGTAGGTGTCGGAATTGACGCCGAACACGAACATCGGCGTATCGTCCTTGCTGGGCGCGCTCTGGATGACCTTGCGGGCACCCGCGGCGATATGCTTCTGGCACGATTCGGTGGTCAGGAAGAGGCCAGTCGAGTCGACGACGATGTCGGCACCCACCTCGTTCCACTTCAGTTCGGCCGGATCCTTGACGGCGGTCAGGCGGATCTTCTTGCCGTTGACGATGAGCGTGTTGCCCTCGACCGCAATGCTGCCGTTGAAGCGGCGGTGCACCGAGTCGTACTTGAGCATGTAGGCCAGGTAATCGGGCTCCAGCAGGTCGTTGATGCCGACGATCTCGATCTCCGGGAAGTTCTGAACTGCCGCGCGAAAAACCATGCGTCCAATACGGCCAAAGCCGTTGATCCCTACCTTGATTGTCATGAAACGGTCTCCTTGAGAAATTACAACAGTGATTTCACGGTCGCGACCACGTTGGCCACCGTGAAACCGAAAAAGTCAAACAACTGGTCGGCTGGTGCCGACTCCCCAAAACGATCGATGCCGATGACGGCACCGTCGAGTCCAACGTATTTGCGCCAGAAGCTGCTTACGCCTGCTTCGATGGCCACGCGCGGCACGGCGTGTGGCAGGACGGATTCCTTCCAGGCGGTGTCCTGACGGTCGAAGACCTCGGCGCATGGCATCGATACGACGCGCACGGCGACGCCATCTTCGGCAAGCGCTCGACACGCGTCAAGTGCCAGGGCGACCTCGGAGCCGGTGGCGATGAGGACGATCCGTGGCGCCGCGCAGTGGGCCAGTACGTAGGCGCCCCGCCGAATGCTGGTCGGCGCCACGCCGGCAGTCACCGCCGGCAGATTCTGTCGCGAGAGCGCGAGAACCGTCGGGCCATCGCAGCGCTCGATGGCGGCAAGCCACGCCACTGCCGTTTCGCTGGCGTCCGCCGGACGCCAGACGTCGACGTTCGGGATCAGGCGCAGGCAGGCGACATGTTCCACCGGCTGGTGCGTCGGACCGTCCTCGCCGAGACCTATGGAATCGTGCGTGTAGACCATGATCTGGCGCAGCTTCATCAGCGCTGCCATGCGAATCGCGTTGCGCGCGTAGTCGGAAAAGACCAGGAAAGTTGCCGTGTAGGGGATCAGGCCGCCATGCAGCGCGATGCCGTTGGCGATTGCCGTCATGGCGAACTCGCGCACCCCGTAGTATAGATAATTCCCGCCCTCGGCTCGGCTGATTGCCCTGGATCCCTGCCAGAGCGTGAGGTTGGAGCCGGCAAGATCGGCGGATCCGCCAATCAGTTCCGGCAGGCGAGGAGCGAAGGCGCTGAGGACGTTCTGCGAGGCCTTGCGCGTAGCGACGTTGTCCCGCCTGGCGGCGAGCTCGGCGAGGACCTGCGCGGCGTAGGCAGTCCAGTCGGTCGGCAGTTCGCCGCGCATCCGGCGCGAGAATTCAGCGGCCAGTTCGGGGAAAGCAGCCTCGTAGGCCGTGAGGCGAGAATTCCAGTTGCTCTCGAACACGTTCCCGCGCATCCGGCCGTCCCACTGCGCATAGACGCTGTCGGGGATCTCGAAGGGGGCGTGCGGCCAGTCGATCAGCCTGCGCGTTGCGGCGACTTCGTCAACCCCCAACGGTGCGCCGTGCACATCGTGGCTGCCGACCTTGTTCGGGGAACCCAGGCCGATGCGGGTCTTGCAGCAGATCAACGTCGGTCGGTGATCCTGCTCGGCCCGCGCTGTCAGCAGGGCATTGTCGATAGCGTGGACATCATGGCCGTCGACGTCGGCAATCACCCGCCAACCGTAGGCCGCGAAGCGCTGTGGCGTGTCGTCGGTGAACCAGCCCTCGACACGGCCGTCGATCGAGATCCCGTTATCGTCATAAAAGGCGATCAGCTTGCCGAGTCCGAGAGTGCCCGCCAGCGAGCAGGCTTCGTGCGAAACGCCTTCCATGAGGCAGCCGTCGCCGAGGAAGACATAGGTCGAGTGGTTGACGATCTCGTGGCCTGGCCGGTTGAACTCGGCGGCCAGCACCTTTTCGGCGATCGCCATGCCGACGGCATTGGCGAGGCCCTGCCCCAGCGGGCCGGTGGTGGTTTCGACTCCCGGGGTGTGGCCGACTTCGGGGTGGCCAGGCGTCTTCGAGCGGAACTGACGGAAACTCTTCAGGTCGTCGATCGACAGGTCGTAGCCGGTCAGATGCAGCACGGCGTAGATCAGCATCGAGCCGTGACCGTTGGAGAGCACGAAACGGTCGCGGTCTGGCCAGTGTGGGTTGGCCGGGTTGTGGCGCAGGTGGCGCCGCCAGAGAACTTCCGCAATTTCTGCCATCCCCATCGGCATGCCGGGGTGGCCCGAGTTGGCCCGCTGAACCGCGTCCATGGCGAGGGCGCGGATGGCGCTGGTCAGGGGGGTAAAAGCAGTGGGCACAATGAATCGCCAGTCAGGAGTCGGGGTTTCTGTCTCACCGTGAAATTATCCACCAAAAGAGCTCGCTTGGCCACTTTCCCTTGTGGCGCGCTGCAATCCGCCGTCGGCAGTGCCATCGACCATGCCCGAGGGTGATCGTGCGCGCTGCGCAGGGGGTCGCTATGAATAGTAAAAGCTAAATATAAAGTGCAACAAGTTTAACTTTTAATAATCATTTGAGCCGCCTAAACTTGTTGTTCTTCGACTTTGACCGCTGACGCAATGTCCCAGGACCAGCAGACCGAATGCGCGCTTGCAATGATGGCCCCGGATATCCATCACTGGGTGTTGCGGCGCTTGCGTCTGCCGCGCGCGGCCTGTCTGGCAGTCGAGGACTCGCTCCCCGGGTTTGCCGCGGCCATGGCCGGCGGACTGCCGGTGGTAACCACCACCCACGCCTACACCGAAAACCAAGACTTCGCCGGTGCACACGCCGTCGTCTCGAATCTCGGCGAGCCCGCGGCGCCGGCGCGCAGCCTTGGCGGCCAGGCGCTTGCCGGTACGTACGTCGATCTGCGGCAGCTTCGCCTCTGGCACCGCAATGCCGCAACGAAAACCCTTCCGCGACACGCCGGCAAACTGGCGGCCGACTAGACCGAACGAAAAATCTCTTTACCCTCATCGACACGGAGACAAGCATGGATCAATCGAACCGTTACGCCGACCTCAGCCTCAAGGAAGAGGATCTGATCAAGGGCGGCAAGCACATTCTGGTGGCCTACAAGATGAAGCCCAAGGCGGGCTATGACTACCTGCCGGCCGCGGCGCACTTCGCCGCCGAGTCGTCCACCGGTACCAATGTCGAAGTGTGCACCACCGACGATTTCACGCGCGGCGTCGATGCGCTGGTGTACCACATCGACGAAGCGACCGAGGAAATGCGTATCGCCTATCCGCTCGACCTGTTCGACCGCAACGTTACCGACGGGCGGATGATGATCGTCTCCTTCCTGACGCTGGTGATCGGCAACAACCAGGGAATGGGCGACATCGAGCACGCCAAGATCTACGACTTCTACATGCCCGAGCGCGCGATCCAGCTCTTCGACGGACCCGCCAAGGACATCTCCGACATGTGGCGGGTGCTCGGCCGACCGGTCAAGGACGGCGGCTACATTGCCGGCACGATCATCAAGCCCAAGCTCGGCCTGCGTCCCGAGCCCTTCGCCAAGGCGGCGTACCAGTTCTGGCTCGGCGGCGACTTCATCAAGAACGACGAACCGCAGGGCAACCAGGTGTTTGCGCCGATGAAGAAGGTGATGCCCCTGGTGTATGACGCAATGAAGCGCGCGCAGGACGAAACCGGCCAGGCGAAGCTCTTCTCGGCGAACATCACCGCCGACGATCATTACGAAATGTGTGCGCGCGCCGACTACATTCTCGAGACCTTCGGACCCGACGCGGACAAGGTCGCCTTCCTCGTCGATGGCTACGTCGGTGGCCCCGGCATGGTCACCACGGCTCGCCGGCAGTATCCGAACCAGTACCTGCATTACCACCGTGCCGGTCACGGCGCCGTCACCTCGCCGAGTTCCAGGCGCGGCTACGACGCCTACGTGCTGGCCAAGATGTCCCGCCTGCAGGGTGCCTCCGGGATTCACGTCGGCACCATGGGTTACGGCAAGATGGAGGGCAGCGCCGACGATCGGGCGATTGCCTACGTCATCGAGCGCGACGAATACCAGGGCCCGGCCTACTACCAGAAGTGGTACGGCATGAAGCCGACGACGCCGATCATCTCGGGCGGCATGAACGCCTTGCGCCTGCCCGGCTTCTTCGCCAACCTCGGTCACGGCAACGTCATCAACACCTCCGGTGGCGGCTCCTACGGGCACATCGACAGCCCGGCCGCCGGTGCCATTTCGCTGCGCCAGGCCTACGAATGCTGGAAGGCAGGCGCCGATCCGATCGCCTGGGCGCGGGAGCACAAGGAGTTCGCACGCGCTTTCGAATCGTTCCCGGGCGACGCCGACACGCTCTATCCTGGCTGGCGCGAAAAGCTTGGCGTTCATCGCTGATCGCCGGTGACGGAGCGGCCGGCGCGGTCATGGCGCTGGCCGCGCCAGCCGCCTCGCTTGCCATTCCGCCGCCCACCTATCAGCCAGGGATCCGCGATGACCGACAAGGCGCAGCAGTTCAAGATTCTCGAAGAACCTTTCTACCAGCCCCAGCGCAACGAAGTCGCGCTCTACGCAGCGGCCTATGCCGCGCGGCTGCCGGTGATGGTCAAGGGGCCAACCGGTTGCGGCAAGTCGCGCTTCATCGAATACATGGCGTGGAAGCTCGACAAACCCCTGATTACCGTCGCCTGCAACGAAGACATGACGGCCTCCGACCTGGTCGGACGCTATCTGCTCGAAGCCACAGGCACGCGCTGGCTCGACGGCCCGCTGACCACCGCGGCGCGTATCGGCGCCATCTGCTATCTCGACGAGATCGTCGAAGCGCGTCAGGATACGACGGTCGTCATCCACCCCCTGACTGACCATCGGCGGACGCTACCGCTCGACAAGAAGGGCGAACTGCTGCACGCGCACCCGGACTTCCAACTGGTCATCTCGTACAACCCCGGCTACCAGAGCCTGATGAAGGATCTCAAACAGTCGACCAAGCAGCGCTTCACCGCCTTCGAGTTCGACTATCCGGACGCCGCGCTCGAAACGCGAATCCTCGCCAGCGAAAGCGGCATCGATGCCGCCACGGCCGCGCAACTGGTGAGCATCGGTGCCGCCGCGCGGCGTCTCAAGGGGCATGGCCTCGACGAAGGCATCTCGACCCGGCTGCTCGTCTATGCGGCCACCTTGATCAGGAATGGTGTGGCCGCTGGCGACGCCTGCCGGATGGCGCTGGTACGGCCGATCACCGACGACCGCGACATCCGCGACACGCTCGATCACGCGATCGACGCCGTCTTCGCCTGAATCGTCTTCGCTCTGTGATGTCGCCCCGCGAGACCCTCGACGGCGCCTGGCCCGAGCGTCTGGCGGCGTACCGCGCGCAACTCGACTGCCGCTTTCCGCAAGTCGGCGAAGTCTTCGAGGACTGTCTGCGGGACGCACTGGCCGTCCTTTCGCCCGAGGGCGTCAGCGCCTATCTGGATACCGGCCGTCTGCTCGGGCGCCTGGGCCGTGGCGTCGAACCGGTGTTGGCCTTCCTCGAAGAATGGCCGGCGGTCGTCAGAAGCATCGGCGAAGACGCGCTGCCGGCGATCGTGCGGACCATTCAGGCCTTGTCGAAGTCCCCGAACGGCAGGGCGATCGCCCCTTTCCTGCAGACACTCGCCGCCGTATCGCGACGCTTGGCGACGCGCGATCAGATGCAGCACTACCTCGATCTGACCCTCGACCTGATGGAGCGCACCTCCGGCTCGATCCACGGAATCCACAAGAGCTTCGCCAGCCCCGGCCTGCCCGATTTCTTGGCACAGGCGCCGGCCCTCCTCGACAGCCTGACGATCGCCGGCCTGAAGAACTGGGTCGACTACGGGATTCGCAACTACTCCACGCACCCGGATCGACAGCGCGCCTACTTCAGCCTGCAGTCGGCCGACAGCCGCGCCGTCTTTCAGCGCGAGCGGCACGGCACCCTGCTGGTCGACCACGAGCGTCTGCTCGACCTCTACCTGCGCGGACTGTGGCACGACAGCGCGCAACTGGTGCCGTACTCGACCAGCCTGCTACCTTCGGCGAGCGCGCCGGCCGCGGACGACCCGGCGATCGCCCTGCCGCTGCTGCCTTACTACGATGCCACGGGGATTCGTCTCCCCGACGCTCTCGACGATGCTCACGGCGTTGCCGGCATCGACCGCTATCGTGCGACTCTGGCGCATATCGCTGGTCACCGGCGCTGGAGCCAGTCGATGTTCGCCGACAACTTCAGCCCGATGCAGCGCCTGGCCATCGAGTTCTTCGAGGACAGCCGCATCGAAACGCTGATCCTCCGCCAGTATCCGGGGCTGCGCCGCGTTTTTCTGGCGCTGCACCCCCGGCCGGTCGAAGGTGCCTGCAACCCGGAAACGCACTCCTGCCTCCGCCATCGTCTGGCCATGCTCTCGCGCGCGCTGCTCGATCCGCCGCACGGCTATCGGGACGCGGCGCTGGGCGAGTTCGTCGACCGCTTCGTGCGCACGATGGCCAGTGGCGAATCGAGCAGCGAACAGATCGCCGAACTGGCGCTCGCCTACGTCGCGCGCACGCGCCGGCAGAGCGACCAACAGGCCAGCGTCTACTTCGCCGACACGGTGATCGACTACCGCGACGACAACCGTCATCTCTGGCGATTCCACGAACTCTCCGACGACGAGGAGATGTTCGACGTGCCGCCGCCGACGGCCGCGCCGAGCGAAATCGAGCGGTTGCCGCCACGTCACTACCCGGAGTGGGACTACCAGAGCCAGACTTACCGGCCCGATTGGGTCAGCCTCTACGAATCGCTTCACCCTGCCGGCGACGCCGCCATCATCGACCGGCTCCTGGAAAAACACGCCGCCCTGGCCCAACGCCTGAAGCGCCTGCTCGATCTCCTCCGACCGCAGGACAAGGTGCGCATCCGCTACCAGGAAGACGGCAGTGAGCTCGATCTCGATATCGCCATCCGCTCGCTGATCGACTTCAAGAGCGGTGCCCGGCCCGACCCGCGGATCAACATGAGCCACAGGACGAATGGGCGCAACCTGGCGGTGTTGGTGCTCCTCGATCTTTCGCAATCCCTCGGCGACAAGGCGGGCGATGGCCAGCAGACGGTTCTCGAGCTGAGTCAGGAGGCGGTGTCGCTGCTGGCGTGGTCGATCGAGCAACTCGGCGACGCGCTGGCGATTGCCGGTTTTCACTCCGACACCCGGCACGACGTGCGCTACCTGCATCTCAAGGGCTACAGCGAGCGCTGGGGTGACAGCGTGAAGAGCCGCCTGGCGGCCATGCAAGCCGGTTACTCGACGCGCATCGGCGGCGCCATCCGCCACGCCGCGCACTACCTGGCCGCGCAGAAGGCAGAGAAGAAGCTGTTGCTGATTCTCACCGACGGCCGGCCTTCCGATGTCGATGTGCAGGACGAGCGTCTGCTGGTCGAGGACGCGCGCAAGGCCGTTGGCGAAGTGGGCCGGCGGGGGATTTTCACCTACTGCATCAGCCTCGATCGCCAGGCCGACGCGTACGTCAGCGAGATCTTCGGCCAGCGCTATTCGGTGATCGACAGGGTCGAGCGCTTGCCGGAAAGGTTGCCGGAGCTGTTTCTGGCGTTGACGAGGTAAGGCGGCCGGCGGGTGGCCGGGCCGTTGTTGCGAGGCGCGGCCTCGGCGGCTGTTGAGCGTAAGCAGCCGGGGCGCATCGTCTTCCCGGTCGACGATCGGCGCCAAGTCCAGGGAGAGAGCTGCCCGTCGTCTCTGTGTCGAGATCGGACGTAGGACGGTTGCCACTCCTATGTTTGCTGGTATTATGCGTGGCGGGGTGGCGTGGCTACATCGTACGGCAAGTAGGGTGTGCTCTCGAACCTTGCATAGATCAGGAGGCGGGGCTCTGTGACGGGGGCGGTCATGTCGAGGGTTGCCATTCTCATAGGCTCCGTGTGCGGTACCCTGCCATGCGTTTTGGCCGATGTGGCCGGAGGTTTGTCGGCGCAACAGACCTCTTCTTTCGGCGCGAACTCGGCATCAGCCAGGATTGGATCGATTTCATGTTTTGCATTGACCCACGGATGCCCTTCGCGGCTACCGCCACCATCGTCATGGTGCTGGCCCTGACCGCTTGCAGTGGCAAGGACGACAAGACCAAGTCCGCCACCCAGGTCGCGGCCAAAGTGAACGGTGGCGAAATCTCGGTCCACCAGATCAATGATGTCTTGGCTCGCGCCGGCAACGTTCCCGCTGATCAGGCAAGACAGGCAAGCGGGAAAGTGTTGGAAGGCCTCATTGGTCAGGAGTTGCTGCTGCAGGAGGCCATGGAGAAGAAGCTCGATCGCACCGCACCCGTGGTGCAGGCCATCGAAGCGGCCAAGCGGGAGATCCTTGCCCGCGCCTACGTTGATAGCGTCACCGCTCAGGCTGGCAAGCCAGACGCTGCGGAAGTGCATGGCTACTACGCGAGCAACCCACTCCTCTTCAGCGCTCGCCGTATTTACAACATCAATGAGCTCGGCGTTGCCATTGCCGCAGACAAGATGCCTGCCTTGCAGGAGCGCGTTGACCGGGCGAAGTCGCTCAACGACGTGGCCGCCTGGCTGAAGGAGCAGAACATTCCCTTCAACGCTGGCAGCGGCGCCAAGGGTGCCGAGCAGTTGCCGCTGAACCTGCTGCCCATAGTGGCGGAGATGCGGGACGGCCAGATCAGGTTGGTGACGATGCCCGGCGGTGCCGCGGTGCTACAGTTGATTGCCTCGCGGGATCAACCCGTCGACGAACAGACAGCAAGACCGGCTATTGAACAGTTTCTGGCCAACAAGAAGAAGTCCGAATTGGCGGAGACAGAGATGAAGCGCCTGCGCGCTGCGGCCAAGATTGAATACCTCGGTGAATTCGCCGCTTCGCCCGGTGCGCCCGCCACATCGGCACAGCCGGCGACCCAGCCCGATGCCGCGCCGGTGGCATCGAAGGATGCCTCGGCAGCGCATATGGAAAAGGGTGTCCGGGGCCTCAAGTGATTGCGTCCATGCTGTATGCAGTCTCTCCCGGGTGTCACATGCCGGCGCTTGATCTGGCTCCGGGTCGGGTAACTCGATGCATCGACACGGGTCGCTGCGTGTTGCTGTCGCGCGTTCTGGGCTGGCTGCTGGCGGCGTCCATGGTCCTGCTGAGCGTAACCGCGGCGGCCGCGGCTGATCCCGACAAGAAGGCCGAATACGTTCTCGGCCCGGGCGACGTGGTCAGGATTTCCGTCTTCCAGAATCCGGATCTCACCGTCGAGACGCGCGTCTCCGAAACCGGTTCGATCACCTATCCCCTGGTGGGCACTGTCGCCGTGGGCGGCCTGGCCATTCCCGAAGCCGAACAGCGTATTGGTCAGCGCCTGCGTGAAGGTGGCTTCGTCCTGCAACCGCAGGTGAACCTGCTCCTGCTGCAGATTCGCGGCAACCAGATCGCCGTGCTTGGCCAAGTCAATCGCCCCGGTCGCTACCCGCTCGAAACCTTCGACACCCGGCTCTCCGACATGCTCGCCACGGCAGGCGGCATCGCCGCCACTGGCGCCGACACCGCCATCCTCACCGGCGTGCGCGAGGGCAAGCGGGTACGCCAGGAAATCGACATCCCGAGTCTGTTCCTGAAGAGCGGCACGGGCGGTGACATCCCGCTGGTGGGCGGTGACATCATCTATGTCCATCGAGCACCGATGTTCTACATCTACGGCGAGGTGCAGCGAGCCGGCGTCTATCGTCTCGAACGTGACATGACGGTGATGCAGGGGCTGGCGTCCGGTGGCGGCCTCACCCCGCGTGGCACCGAGCGTGGCATCCGTGTCCACCGCCGCGACGCCGAAGGCAAGCTGGAAGTCCTCGAAACTCGTATGGACGACCCCCTCAAGGCAGACGACGTCATCTACGTCAAGGAGAGCCTGTTCTGAGCGGGCGCCGGCAGATCCCATGTCTCTTCAGCAATTTCTCCTCATCCTGCGGGCGCACTGGAAAGTGCTTCTCGGCACGCTCGCTACCACGGTGGCGACCACCCTTGTCGTCAGCCTTGTCATGCCCAGGCAATACTCAGCCAACACCTCGATGGTCGTGGATGTCAAATCGCCGGATCCGCTCCTCGGGGTGCTTCTGCCGGCGCAGGTGCTGCCCGGTTACATGGCCACCCAGGTGGACATCATCACCAGCGACCGCGTCGCCCAACTGGCGGTGAGGCTGCTTGGCCTGGACAAGAACCCGACCGTGATCGAGGAGTGGCAGGACGCGACCGAAGGCCGTGGCACCGTCGAAGTGTGGTTGGCACAGGCGCTGCAAAAAAAGCTCGACGTCAAGCCCTCGCGCGAGAGCAACGTCATCAACATCGTCTTCAAAGGCGCAGACCCCCGCTTTGCGGCGGCGGTCGCCAATGCCTTTGCTCAGGCGTACATCGACACCACCCTCGAACTCAAGGTTGAACCGGCCAAGCAGTACGCCGCGTGGTTTGTCGCCCGCACCAAGCAATTGCGTGATGCCGTCGAGGAGGCGCAGGGCAAGCTCTCTTCCTATCAGCGCGAGCATGGAATCATCGCCGTGGACGAACGGCTGGACGTGGAAAACGCCAGACTGGCGGAACTGTCCACCCAGTTGGTGATCATTGAGGGTCAGAAAACCGAGTCCCAGTCGCGGCAGAATCAGGCCGGTAGGGACGGCGAAACCAGCGCCGAGGTGTTGCAGAACTCACTCATCCAGGCGCTGAAGGGCGATGTGGCCCGCCAGGAAGCCAAGCGCGAGGAGATCGGCAGCCGGGTGGGCAAGAACCATCCGGAATACCAGCGCATCAGCTCGGAAATCGACGCCCTGCGTGAGCGCGTGACCCAGGAGACGAGGCGGGTGACCTCTGGCCTGGGCACCGCCACCAAAGTCAATGTGCGGCGGGAGTCCGAGATTCGCACCGCTCTCGAAGCCCAGAAGGAGAAAGTGCTGGCCCTCAAGGATCTGCGCGACCAGGTCTCCGTGCTGCAGAAGGATGTCGAAAGCGCGCAGCGTTCCTACGAACTGGTCACCCAGCGCCTCGCACAGACCAGCCTCGAAAGCCAGACCCAGCAAACCAACCTCGTGGTGTTGACCGCGGCGACGCCGCCACTCGAACCTTCGAGTCCAAGAATCCTGCTCAATACTCTGGTCGCCATCTTCCTTGGGACCCTGCTCGGCGTTGCTGCTACCTTGCTGCTCGAACTGCTCAGCCGCCGTATCCGCTCGCCCGAGGACTTGATGGAGACTGTCGGCCTGCCGCTGCTGGCCGTGATCGGACCAGCAGAAGGCAAGGCTGCGCCCGCGCGGGACCGGCGCCACCTCATGGCGCGCCTCAGGTTCAAGCGTGGGGTGCACTGACCATGGCCGCCGAGGAGAATGCAAGCATGTCGTCGCAAACCCTCTGTGCTGTTCCACAGGTGATATCTCCGTGTGGCCGCGACCGCTCGCTCGGTGCGATCCTCGTCGATTCCGGCAGGCTTGCCCCGGAGGCTGTGGAGCGTGTCCTCCGGGCGCAGAAGGAGCAGGGCCTGCGTTTCGGCGATGCCGCCATCTCGCTGGGTTTGGTGAGTGACGAGGACATCCAGTTTGCCTTTGCCGCCCAATTCGAATACCCGTATCTGAAGACCGGCGACCAGAGCGTCAGCGCTGAGGTCATCGCCGCCTTCAAGCCCTTCACCGCCGTGGTCGAACAACTGCGGGCGCTGCGCAGCCAGCTCATGCTGCGCTGGTTCAACGGCGAACCTGGGCACCGTGCACTCTCCCTGGTCAGTGCCGACCGTGGCGAAGGACGTAGCTTCCTGGCAGCCAATCTCGCAGTGGTCTTCTCGCAACTCGGCGAACGTACCCTCCTCATCGACGCCGACCTGCGCAATCCCCGCCAGCATGAACTCTTCCGGCTCGGCAGTCGCGCCGGCCTGTCGGCTATCCTGGCAGGCAGGGCCGGCACCGACGCGGTCATTCGCATAACCAGCATGGTCGATCTTTCCGTCCTCCCCGCCGGCCTCGTCCCGCCCAACCCGCTCGAATTGCTCGGGCGCCCGCAGTTCGCGTCCCTGCTCGACGACCTGGCGAAGCAGTTCGACGTCATCCTGCTTGACACACCCGCCGGTGCCCTGATGGGGGACGCGCAGACAATCGCCGCCCGCGCCGGATCCGCGCTGCTGGTGGCCCGTCAGAACGCCAGCCTTACCCGGTCGCTCCAGCAACTGACCGCCACCTTGGGCGAAACGAATGCGGCAGTGGTGGGATCCGTCCTCAATGCCGGTTAACCGGGATGAGAGCGCGCGATCGAAAGCGTTGCTCGCGACCCGCGCCGACATTTCGACTTCTTTCCCTTGTCGGCAAGAGAGACTCTGCTCCGACGCGCACTGTAATCGGGGATCTATCACTCACCAACAGTGTCGACTGCATCCGATATGGCCAGCGCGCGGTCTCTCAGGCCGCGGCCGTGCTACCGTTTTTTCTTGAGACAATTGGCTCAAACCAATGCGCGTGAACCCCGGTACTGGCCCAATGATGATGAACGTGCAAGCCACGCCACTCTTGACGTGGCTGCCGATTCGTCGCTGGCTTGGCGGCGTTGTATGTTCCCAGCCTCTACGACCTGCTGACCGGCATTTGGAGTACAGACGAGCAGAAGCATTGCCCCATCGTGTTGGGGGTGTCGTGCTGGCTGGTCTGGCGCAACTGGCCGACGATGTGGGCGCGCAGCGAGGGCGCGCAAACCTCGGCGGCGGGTTGGCCAGTGGTCGTCGTTGGCCTGCTGCTGTACATCGTCGGCCGTTCGCAGGAAATCCTCATGTTCGAGGTGGGCTCGCTGATCTGGCTGCTGATCGGTATCCTGTTGTTGATGCGCGGCGGTGCCACCACCGCCAAAGAAGAACCACGCTGGACGCCACGGATCACCTTTGCCAATCTCGTAGCCGAAATTATTCACGAAGACCTGAAGCGCGCCGAACGCTACGAACTCGTCAAGAAGCACGGCTACAAGCTCATGGACTACAACGGGTGAGGAACACACATGCCAGAGATCTGCCGCTTTCTCGGAATTGTGATCAGCATGTATTTCGACGAACACAATCCGCCACATTTTCACGTGCGATACAACGAGTACCGCGCTGTGGTCGCCATTCGTAGCCTCAACCTGCTGGAAGGACAACTGCCGGCGCGGGTCCGAGGCCTTGTCGAGGAATGGGCCGAGTTGCACCAGCAGGAACTACTTGCAATGTGGAACTCCAAGGAGTTTCATAAACTGACTCCCTTGGTCTGAGGAGATACCGGATGATTTCAGTGCAGAGCGCCACCTACCAAAGCGAATATCGGATCAAGCTTCGCTTCAGCAACGGAGAGACACATGTCGTCGATCTTGCTGGTGTGATTGCGCGCTACCCGGCTGCGAAACCGCTCCTGGCCGAAACCGAGTTCCGGAAGTTCTTTCTCGATGAGTGGCCCACGTTGGTTTGGCCGTGTGGCTTCGACCTGTCTCCGGAAACGCTTTACGAGTTGGCGACCGGCACGCCGCCTGCTTGGATTCAGAATTCCGAGGCGGCCGCCTAACGGCAAAGAGTCTGCCCATGGCCTTGCCTCTTTAACTTGAACCTTTGACTTGGAACTGAACTCGAAAATCTACACCGCCGACCGGCGCGCCACGCTGCTCACCTGGGGCCCGATCGTCGCCGGACTGGGCTTCATGTACGGCTTTGCCGGCATGGTGCTGTTCCTCAGCGCCCTGCTGCTGATCATCGGCACGGATTCGCTGTTGCAGGCAGGCGTTCGCTTTCGCCGCGAAATCAAACCCCAAGAAAAGTCGCCACCGGTAGCACATAATCATACTTTGCCGACGCGCCCCTTGAACCTCGCCCCCCGTCCCGCCACAGCATGATCAATCAGCTCGTCACCCGCCTTGCTGACCTTGTCCGCCAAGGCGAATCTGCCACCCTGGAATTCAAGAAATCGACTGCGGAAAAGGATCGCGCCTGCCGCACGCTGTGCGCGTTTGCCAATGGACAAGGAGGCCAGTTGGTATTCGGCGTCACTTCAGCGGGTAAAGTGGTTGGGCAGCAAGTGACCGACCGGACTCTTGAAGAGTTGGCGCAGGAGTTCCAGGGCTTTGAGCCGCCGCTCATGCTATCGATCGAACGGATCGATCTGGACAACGGGCTTCAGGCACTGGTCGTCCACACCTTGCGCAAAGGTAATCCATCCTTTACATTCCGCGGCGTTACGTATGAGCGTGTACTCAACACCACCCGTGTCATGCCGCGTGAGCACTCTCAGCGCCCGATCATCGAATCGGCTCACGCAACCACCCGCTGGGAAACCGAGCCCGCCGCAGGCTGGACCGCCGACCAACTCGACCAGAACGAAATCCTCCCCACCATTGAAGAAGCCATTCGTCGCGGCCGCTGCGAGGACCCCGGCTCGCGCGACCCGCAGGCAATCCTGCGTGGTTTGGGTCTCCTGTTGCCCCACGGCCAGCTATCCAGAGCCGCACTCGCACTATTCTGTAGGGATGATGTTCCGTTGGCCGAATACCCCCAGTTCAAGCTGCGCCTCGCCCGCTTCAAGGGCGCCACGCGGGACGAATTCCTCGACAACCGGCAATACACAGGCAACGCCTTTAACTTGATGCGACGTGCCGAGCGCTTTCTCATCGACTGGCTGCCGGTCGCCAGCAAGATCGTTCCCGGACAAATGGCACGAATCGACACCCCGGCCTTGCCGCCCGAAGCCACCCGCGAAGCACTTGCCAATGCCTTTGTTCATCGCGACTATGCAAGCGCCGCGGGCAGCGTTGCCGTCGCACTTTACGACGACAGACTGGAAAATCATCTCCGCAGGAGAACTTCACTTCGGCCTGACACCGGAAATGCTATTCCAGCCTCACGAATCAACCCCTTGGAACCCATGGATTGCCAGCGTTTTCTACCGCCGGGGTCTGATCGAAACCTGGGGTGGCGGCACGCTAAAGATAGCCAGCCAGATGCAAGACGCCGGCCTGCAGCCGCCTACTATCGTAGAAAACGCCGGCTTCGTCATCATGACTTTCGTCATGCCGGACAGACGAACGTCGGAGAAAATGTCGGAGAAAGTATTGGCCGCATTGCGCAGGGACGGGAAGCTGACGATTTCCGCCTTGGCCATCCAGTTCGGCGTAACCACGCGCACCATCGAACGAACACTGAAAAAACGGCAAGAAGAGAACCGCCTGTCTCGCATCGGTCAGGACAAAGGCGGCCACTGGAAGGTGGGCGGCTAGCGTCATGAACTCGTAATCGTTCACACCCCCTTAAGAAAAGCTGCCAGCCTGATGATTTGTATGGCATAGTTGCGGAACTTGCAGACGACCTGACAGACGCGGCACGATGCACCTGAGCAAACATGACCTGTTCCAGATG
>JAFLDO010000045.1 GCA_017302455.1 Accumulibacter sp. | reverse complement strand
CCACTTGCCACGTTGCAAAAAGACTGAAAACGGCGTAAAACCGACCCGTCCGAAACCGCTAAAACAGCCACTTCTGCTGGCCACATTACGCCGCGATTCGCTGGCCTTAATGTGCCGCAAATTGACAATCCTGTGACGAGCGTTATTGACAGCGAAGTGCAAGCGGCGCTCGAGGATCTGCGCGGCCGCATTCTGGTGCTCGAAACCTACGGTGCTTCCGGGCGCGTCCTGCGTTACGCGCAGAACTTCGGCCGGGTGTACGGGGTGCCGGCAGCGAGTGTCGCCTTGCTGGCAGTCCTGGTACTGCGTGGCCCGCAGACCATCAGCGAGCTACGCGCCAACAGCGAGCGACTGTACCGCTTTGATGATGCGTCCTCGGTCGAGGCGTATCTGGAGGAACTGGCAACCCGCAGCAGCGGCCCTCTGGTGACCCGACTGCCAAGGCAGGCAGGGGCGCGTGAGCAGCGCTGGGCGCACCTGCTGTGCGGCGCAGCCGCCCTGCCGACCGAAGCAGTGCGGCGCCAAACCGTTCAGGAAGACACCGGCCTCGAAGAACGCGTCGCCCGTCTGGAACTCGAGGTCGCTGAGCTTCGGGCAGCGATCGGACTTGCCAGCCGCTGATCACCAGCCCGTGCGGACTACCTTCTCGGCCCAGAACAGGCCGGTAACGGTCTTCGCGTCCGTTATGGCGCCGCTCCTGACCGCCGCCAGCGCTTCATCCAACGAGAGGCTCAACAGGTCGAGGAACTCGCCCTGGTCGGGATGCGGGGCGGACTCCCGATGCAGGGCGCGAGCGAGGAAGATCTCGATCCGCTCGTCCGAGTAGCCGACACAGGGGTGCATCGTTCCGAGATGGCGCCACTCAGCCGCTTGGTGTCCAGTTTCTTCCCGCAGTTCCCGGGCGGCGGTGTCGAGGATTTCCTCACCCGGATCGATCTTGCCGGCGGGCAGTTCGATGAAGGAACGGTGCAAGGGATAGCGATGCTGGCGCACAAAGAGCAGATGGCCATCGTCGAGCACGGCGATGACCACAGCCGCTCCCTGATGTTTCACGTATTCGCGCAGGCGTTCCTCACCATCCGGCAAGCGCACCCGATCACAGCGAACGTCAAGCAGCGTGCCGCGAAAAACCTGGGTACTCTCGAGCGACTCCTCGCGAAGGTGATCGTTAGCGTCGTCCATCGGGAACTCCAAAGAAGAAACGCCCCGACTGGCGGGGCGCGTCCTGATCAATCGGGGGGTGGTCAGAGGGAACGCAGCAGTGCGAAAGCACACAGCGACATCAGCGCCTGCGGGAAGATACCAAGCAGCGCCACGGCCAGGCCGTTCGCCGAGAGCAGAATCTTCATGTCCAATGGCGCTTCGAGCGGCGTGCTGCACGCCGGCTGATCGAAGTACATGAGCTTGACCACGCGCAGGTAGTAGAAACAACCGATCAACGAGAAGAATACGGCGACGATGGCCAGCCACAGATAACCGGCTGCAACAACTGCCTGCAGTACCGAGAACTTGGCAAAAAAGCCGACGAAGAACGGTACGCCGGCCATCGAGAACATCATCATCATCATCATCGCGGCGAACCAGGGGCTACGCTTGTTGAGTCCCTTGAGGTCATCAAGCTCATCTGACTCCAGCCCACCCCGCGCCAGCAGCAGGATCATCCCGAAGGTGCCCGCGCTGGTCAGGACATAAGTGATGACATAGAACATCGACGAGCTGTAGGAATTGAGCGCGAAACGAGCATCCCCGCCGACGACTCCGGTAACCAGGCCGAGAAGCATGAAGCCCATGTGCGAGATCGCCGAATAAGCGAGCATACGCTTCAGGTTGGTCTGGGCGATCGCCGCGATGTTGCCGATCGCCATCGACAACACCGCAAGCAGGATCAGCATCGACTGCCAATCCTGCGCGAGCACGATCAGACCGTTGATCAGCATACGGACGACGATTGCGAAAGCGGCCAGCTTGGGTGCCGTGGCAATGAACAGGGTGACGGCGGTCGGTGCACCATGATAGACATCCGGTATCCACATATGAAATGGAACCACACCCAGCTTGAAAGCGATACCCGACACCAGGAACACCAAACCGAAAACAAGGATGGTCCGGTCTGCCTGACCGGCATACAGACGCTCGGCGACACCCGTGATCTCGAGCGTACCGGTCGCGCCGTAGATCATCGACATGCCGTACAGGAGAAGGCCGGAGGCCAGCGCACCAAGGACGAAATACTTCATCGCCGCTTCGGTCGCCGGCACCGAATCACGATTCATCGCCACCATGGCATAGAGTGACAGTGACAGCAGTTCCAGACCCAGGTAGACGGTCAGGAAGTGATTCGCCGAAATCATCACCATCATCCCGAGCGTGGCGAAAAGCGCCAGGGTGTAGTACTCGCCCCGGGCCATCTGTTCGCGTTCGAGGATGTAGCCGCGCGAATAGAACAACACCACGATCACCGTCAGGTACAGCAGCAACTTCAGCAAGTCGCTCAGCAGGTCGCCAACGTACATGTTGCTGAAGGTATAGCCGATGTCGCCGGAAGTCGTTGCAAAGGTGACCACGGCGGCGCCGACCAGGGTCAACTGCGTCGCGACGAAGGTCAAGGTCCGCTTCTTGTCCTTGACGAAGAGATCGAGGATCAGGATCAGGCAAGCCATCACCAGCATGAAGATCTCCGCACTCGCGAGGCGGAGATCAGGCGTCTGGAACTGCATGTCGGCAAGAGTCATAGCGGCTACCAATTATTGGATCTTGCTGAGGGCGACGTGACGCAGCAACTCGTTCACCGAGCTGTGCATGACTTCGGTAAAGGGCTGCGGATAGAGACCCATGCCTAGTGCGCCAACGGCAAACAGGGCGAGAATGAAGAACTCCCGCCCATTGATGTCGGTGAGTTCGGCGACATGGTGGTTGGCCACCGCTCCGAACACCACACGCTTGTACATCCACAGGGTATAGGCGGCACCGACGATCATCGTCGAGGCGGCGGCGAAGGCCACCCAGAAATTGTATTCGACGGCAGCCAGGATGACCATGAACTCGCCGACGAAGCCGGACGTGGCGGGCAGTCCGGCATTGGCCATCGCAAACAGCATGAAGAACGCCGCAAACTTCGGCATCCTGTTGACAACGCCACCGTAATCGGCGATCTGTCGCGAATGCGCCCGGTCGTACATCACGCCAATCGAGAAGAACATCGCACCGGAAACGAAGCCGTGCGAAATCATCTGCACCAGCGCGCCTTCGACACCCAGCGCGCTGAACATGAAAAAGCCGAGGGTAACAAAGCCCATGTGGGCAATCGACGAGTAGGCAACCAGCTTCTTCATGTCCTCCTGTGCCAGCGCCACGAAGCCGATATAAATGATGGCGATCAGCGACAACCCGATCACCAGGCCAGAGAGTTGATGCGAAGCATCCGGCGCAATCGGCAGCGAGAAGCGCAGAAAGCCGTAGGCACCGAGTTTCAGCGCGATCGCCGCCAGGACGATCGAACCACCGGTCGGCGCCTCGACGTGCGCGTCCGGCAACCAGGTATGTACCGGCCACATCGGCACCTTGACAGCGAAAGCAATCAGGAAGGCGAGGAACAGCCAGGTCTGCGGCGTCCTGCCGAGAGGCATCTGATGCCAGTCGAGGATGGAGAAGCTGCCGCCCGACTGGATGAACATGTAGAGCAGGGCGATCAGGAAAAGCAGCGAACCCATCAGGGTGAACAGGAAGAACTTGAAAGCCGCATAAACGCGTCGCGGGCCACCCCAGATGCCGATGATCAGGTACAAGGGGATCAGCGAGGCCTCGAAGAACACGTAAAACAGCAGGCCGTCGAGCGCTGAAAATATGCCGTTCAACAAACCGGACATGATCAGGAAACCGGCGTTGTATTGTGCCACCTTGCTGTCGATGACTTGCCAGCCGGCGAGGATGACCGTTACCGTTATGAAGCTGTTGAGGATCACGAACAGCATCGAGATACCGTCAACACCGAGATGGTAGTTGACATTGAAACGCGGAATCCAGGTCTTCAGCTCGACGAACTGCATCGCCGGGGTAAGCATGTCAAAACCGGTATAGAGCGGAATCGTCACCAACAGGCCGGCGACAGCACCGAGTAGGGACAGCATTCGTGCCAGCGGTGCATTGCGATCGGATCCGGTCGCCAGGACAACCAGACCGGCGAGAATCGGAATCCAGATGGCAAGAGAGAGAAGCGGCGTGCCTGACATATCGTTCCCAGTCTTTCTCTAGCTCAGGCGCGCGTGACCCAAAGGGTCATCAAGACAAACACGCCGATAATCATCGTAAAAGCGTAGTGGTAAATGTGACCGGTCTGGAAGAGCCGAGCCACGGCCGCGAACCAGCCGACCAGATGCACGGAACCGTTGACGATGATGCCATCGATCAGACCGGCGTCGCCGCCTTTCCACAGACCGCGGCCAAGCAGCCGTGCACCGCCGGCAAAAACCACGTCGTTGAACTTGTCGAAGTAGTACTTGTTGTCGAGCAGGGTGTACACCCCCCCGAAACGGCTCTTGATCGCTGCCGGGATGTCCGGGCGCTTCATGTACAGGAACCACGACAGAGCTACACCGAAGAACGCCAGCCAGAACACCGCAGTGGTCACGGCGTGTGTCGCCATGGCGAAAGCCCCGTGGAAATGGTGGGCGAGTTCCTTCATCACCGGATGCGCGACGGAGTCGACGAAGATTGCATCCTTGAAGAAGTCGCCGAAGAGCATTGGCTCGATGCCGATGTAGCCGATGATCACGGATGGAATCGCCAGCATGATCAGCGGCAGAGTCACCACCCAGGGTGTTTCGTGCGGCTTTTGGCCCGGCGCGAGACCATGGTGGTGCGCATCGGGTTCGTCGTCGGCGTGCGCGCCGTGATCACTGCCCGCCTTGGCATGGTCATCATCATGGCTGGCATGGCTGTCTGCCGCGCCATGGGCGGCGCCGTGGCCATGCGATGCCGCCTTGCCAAACCGCTCTTCGCCATGGAAGACCAGGAAATACATGCGGAATGAATAGAAGGCCGTCACGAAGACGCCGGCCATTACGGCAAAGTAGGCGAAACCGGCACCCGGCAGGTGCGACAGCGCCACCGCCTCGATGATCGAGTCCTTTGAGTAGAAGCCGGCGAAGAACGGCGTCCCGATCAGCGCCAGCGAGCCGATCAGGGAAGTGATCCAGGTGATCGGCATGTACTTGCGCAGACCGCCCATGTTGCGGATATCCTGATCGTGGTGCATGCCGATGATCACCGAACCCGCGCCGAGGAACAGCAGTGCCTTGAAGAAGGCGTGCGTCATCAGATGAAAAATCGCCACAGAGTAGGCGGAGACGCCCAGCGCGACCGTCATGTAACCGAGTTGTGAGAGCGTGGAATAGGCCACCACGCGCTTGATATCGTTCTGGATGATGCCGAGGAAGCCCATGAACAGCGCGGTGATCGAGCCGATGACGATGACGAAGGACAGCGCGGTATCCGACAGCTCGAACAGTGGAGACATGCGCGCCACCATGAAGATGCCGGCCGTCACCATCGTCGCCGCGTGGATCAGCGCCGAGATTGGCGTCGGGCCTTCCATCGAATCGGGCAGCCAGACATGCAGTGGAACCTGCGCCGACTTGCCCATGGCACCGATGAACAGCAGGATGCAAATGGCGGTCATCAGCGCAATGCGGTTCTCACCGAACAGCGCAATGGTGGTATCGGCGGCCACGGCCGGTGCGAGGGCAAAAACAGCGGCGTAGTCGAGCGTTCCGAAGTAGGCAAGAACGAGACCGATGCCGAGAATGAAACCGAAGTCACCGACGCGGTTGACCAGGAAGGCCTTGAGATTGGCAAAGATTGCCGTCGGCCGCGTGTACCAGAAGCCGATCAGGAGATACGAAACCAGGCCAACGGCCTCCCAGCCAAAGAACAATTGCATGAAATTGTTGCTCATCACGAGCATCAACATCGAGAAAGTGAACAACGAGATGTAGCTGAAGAAGCGGTTATAGCCGGGATCGTCCTGCATGTAGCCGATGGTGTAGATGTGTACCATCAGGGAGACCGAGGTGACGACGAGCATCATGGTCACCGTCAGTTGATCGATCAGGAAACCCACTTCGAAGCGGTACTCGCCCGAAGTCAGCCATTGGTAGACGGGTCCATTGTAGGTGTTGCCCGCCATCACGTCCTTGAAGATCACCAACGAGGCCAGACAGGCGATGGCAACACCGGCGATGGTTACGGTGTGCGCCACCCAGCGAGGAATTACCCGGCAGAACAGGCCGGCAATGATTGCGCCAACGAGCGGCGCCAGAGGAACCAGCAGGTAGAGCTTTTGCATTTCCATGTTCAACCCTTCAGGCTGTCCAGATCATCCACATGGATGGTCTTCAGGTTGCGGAACAGCACCACGAGAATCGCCAGCCCGATTGCCGATTCGGCAGCCGCGACGGTCAGGATGAAGAAAACGAAAACCTGCCCGGCAAGATCCTGCAAGTAGTGGGAAAAGGCGATGAAGTTCATGTTCACCGCCAGCAGCATCAACTCGATCGACATCAGAATGATGATCAGATTCTTGCGGTTGAGGAAGATACCGACGACGCTGATCGCGAAAAGGATCGCGCCCAGGATCAAAAAATGGGACAGTGTAAGCAAGGTACCTCCCTGATTCCTTCTGCATGGCGCGGCCGGTTGCCCGGCCGCTCCGTCTTATTCTCGGTGTAGATATCGCGTCAAGCGCGGTCAGTCTCTCTTCTCGGCAGGCATCTGGAGTACGCGGACGCGCTCCCCTGCCTTGACGAACACCTGCTGGGAGGGATTGACAGCCTTGTTCTTTCGCTTGCCACGCTGAGTCAGGGCGACGGCGGCGACAATCCCGACGAGGAGGATGACCGACGCCAACTCGAAGGGATAGACGTACTCGGTAAACATAAGGCGACCGACCGCCTGGACGTTGCTTTCGTCGGCGCCCGTCTGCCGGACGCTGCTCTCGAACAGGCCAAGGTAATTGCCGCCGAGAACCAGCCCCATCTCGGCGACCATCAGCAGGGCAATGATCGAACCCAGCGGCAGGTAGCTCCAGAATCCCTCGCGCAGACGATCGAGGTTGATGTCGAGCATCATGACCACGAACAGGAAGAGCACCATCACGGCACCGACGTAGACCAGGACGAGCGCCATGGCGAGAAACTCGGCCTGCAACAGAATCCAGACGCCACTCGCCGTAAAGAAGGCCAAAACGAGGAAGAGCGCCGCATGCACCGGATTGCGTGCAGTAATCACGCGCAGCCCGGCAAAAACCAGGATCGCCGAGAGAAAATAGAAAACGAAGGTCTTGAATTCCATCGTGTCGGCCTGTCAGCGGTATTTCGCGTCGAGCTCGCGGTCTTCGGCGATCTGCGCTTCGTAGCGATCACCGTTGGCCAGCAGCATCGGTTTGGTGTAGTAGAGGTCGCCACGCGTTTCCCCGTGGTACTCGTAGATCCGTGTCTCGACGATCGCATCGACCGGGCAGGCTTCTTCGCAGAAACCGCAAAAGATGCATTTGGTCAAGTCAATGTCGTAACGCGTCGTGCGGCGCGAACCATCGTCGCGCTGATCCGATTCGATCGTGATCGCCATCGCCGGACAGACGGCCTCACACAACTTGCAGGCGATACAGCGTTCCTCGCCGTTCGGATAGCGGCGCAGCGCGTGCAAACCGCGGAAACGGAAGCTCTGCGGGGTC
This sequence comes from Accumulibacter sp., assembly GCA_017302455.1. Lineage (GTDB taxonomy): Bacteria > Pseudomonadota > Gammaproteobacteria > Burkholderiales > Rhodocyclaceae > Accumulibacter > Accumulibacter phosphatis. The sequence continues at coordinate 28,610 of JAFLDO010000045.1, read as the reverse complement.
TTCTCTTCCGGGTACTGGACGGTGATCTTGCGGGCAAACATATAGCGCCCGGTCACCGACATCCCCTTGAAAAGCTCCCGGAGCAGCAGGCTGTTGAAAACTTCCTTCATCGAACCCATGACTAGCCTCTCACTTCCAGATGTTCAGCGGCGACATCATCCAGCAGCCGACGACGACCAGCCAGATCAGACACAAGGGGATGAACACTTTCCAACCCAGACGCATGATCTGGTCATAGCGATAACGGGGAAAAGTGGCGCGAATCCAGAGGAAGAAGAACAGGACAGCGGAGATCTTGAGGAAAAGCCAGAGGATGCCATCAGGCAGAAAGCCCACTGGCGATAGCCAGCCGCCCAGGAAGAGGGTCGACGCCAGTGTCGATACGAGGATCATGTTGGCGTATTCGGCAAGGAAGAAGACGGCAAACGCCATTCCCGAATACTCGACGTGGAAGCCAACGATCTCGGATTCGCCTTCGGCCATGTCGAATGGCGCGCGGTTGGTCTCGGCAACGATCGACACCAGATAAACGACGAACATCGGCAACAGCGGCAACCAGTTCCAGGACAGGAACCCGAAGCCCTTGTCGGCGAAATAGCCCTCACCCTGGGCTTTCACGATATCGCCGAGGTTCAGGCTGTTCGAAACCATCAGAACCACCACCAGGGCAAGGCCCATGGCCACTTCGTAGGAGATCATCTGCGCCGCGGAACGCATGCCCCCAAGAAACGCGTACTTGGAGTTCGACGCCCAACCCGAAAGAATGATCCCGTAGACGCCAATGGAAGTGATCGACATGATGTACAACAGGCTGGCGTTTACATTCGCCAACACCAGCGTGTCGTTGAAAGGAATAACCGCCCAGGCGGCAAGAGCTGGCGCGAAAGCGAACATCGGTGCAATCAGGAACACGCCCTTGTTGGCGCCGGTAGGTATCACCACTTCCTTCAGCAGCAGCTTGACGCCGTCGGCAATCGGCTGGATCAGTCCCCACGGTCCGACGCGATTCGGCCCGATGCGCACCTGCATCCAGCCGATGACCTTGCGTTCCCAGAAAGTCAGGTAAGCGACTGCGAGAAGCAGAGGGGCGATGATCAGAACAATCTTGAGCAGTGTCCAGACGAGCGGAAACAGCGACCCAAAAAGACCTTGCAGCAGTCCTTGCAGCGCATCCACCATCATGCACGCTCCACATTGATCGCGCCGAACATCTCGCCCAGCGCGGCGGTCGAAACATGTGCGGCAGCGACCCGAACACAGGCCTCCGGCACCGTGTCGTCGAGCCTGGCCTCGAGAACAACCTCACCGTTCCCCTGCCGAACGCGCACCGCGGCGCCGTCGCCGACGCCAACTGCCGCCAGAGTTTGCGTGTTCATGCGCGCCGTCGGCGGCATGGCATCGGCGGTCTTCTGCAACGCGGCGGCGCGACGAGCGAGCGGGTCCGCGGCATAGATCGGTACATCGGCAACACGCTGCAGAGCCTCGGTCGGTGCCGGCAGCGACACCGCCAGACTGTGGAGGCCGTTGTTCAAACCCTGGACAAAACCTTCACCGCCCGGGGCCACCTCGTCGCGCACCTGCTCGCTCGAGTCGTAGTCGAACCCTGGCAGGTCAAGCAGGTTGCCCAGCACACGCAGCACCTTCCAGCCGGGACGCGCGTCGCCGAGAGGGCGGACGACACCCGTGAAACTCTGCAAGCGGCCTTCGCTGTTGACAAAGGATCCGGAAGTCTCGGTGAATGGTGCGGTCGGCAGCAGAACATCGGCGTAGTCGCCGGCCGCTCCGTCCTTGAACGGGGTGAGCACGACCACCAGCCTGGCACCCTTGAGGGCGGACACGGCCAGTTGCGGATCATGGCAATCGAGTTCCGGTTCCACACCGAGCAGGAGGTAGGCCTGGCGTGGCTGCGCGAACATGGAATGAGCGTTGAGTGCGGTGGGCAAGGCTTTCGCAACGTAACCGCCGGCACTGTTGGCAGCCTCGCCGATGAAGCCGCAGGAGGCACCCGTCAGCCTCGCCAACTCCAGCGCCAGGGCATGCAGTTGCGCCGCCTGCGGATGCTGCTCGGCTGCGTTGCCGAGGAATATCGCGCGCCTTTCGCCATCGAGCAGGCTTCTCGCGATCGCCTGGCTGGTCGCGCAAGGTTCGACGGAGGCGAGTTCAGCGGCAACGGCCTCGCCCTTCAATTGGGCCGCGGCCTTGACCACAGCCGCCAGAGCGAGCGGCAAGCGGGCGGGCGACACGCTCATCCGGGCGTGCAGGTTGATCAGTGGATCGTCGGCACCAAGTGCCAGCAGGCTCACCTTGCCCCATTTCTTGGCAAGCTGGCGCAGGCGCTGCGCAAACAGGGGGTGGTCCTTGCGCAGGAAGCTGCCCACCACCAGCGCCGCATCGAGGTCCTTGATTTCCGACAACTTGAGGCCAAGCCACGGAACGCCGTCAAGTCTGCCGTCAGTCGAGAAGTCGCGTCGCCGCGGGCGAAAATCGACGTTACCGGAACCGAGTGAACGGATCAGTTTCTGCAGCAGATGGAGCTCTTCGAGCGTGGCATGTGGTGAAGCGAGCGCGGCCAGCGCTTCGCCACCGCTCGTGCCGACAACATCCTTGAGCGCATGCGTGACGTAGTCGAGCGCGACGTTCCACGCGACTTCGCGCAGCGAGCCATCAATACGCACCATCGGCTTCGTCAACCGCGCCGGTGAACTCAGCGCTTCGTAGGAAAAACGGTCCTTGTCCGATACCCAGCACTCATTCACGTCTTCGTTTTCACGTGGCAGAACGCGCATGACCACGTTGTTTTTCACCTGCACCGTCAGGTTGGCACCGAGGCTGTCATGCGGACTGATCGACTTGCGCCGCCCCAGTTCCCAGCTACGCGCAGCATAGCGAAACGGCTTGGACGTAAGGGCACCAACCGGACAGAGGTCGATCATGTTGCCGGAAAGCTCGGAGTCAACCGATCGACCGACGAAAGTCATGATCTCCGAATGCATGTTGCGGTTGGCCATGCCGAGTTCCATTACTCCGGCAATTTCCTGACCGAAGCGGACGCAACGCGTGCAGTGGATGCAACGCGCCATCTCCTGCATCGAGATGAGCGGGCCGACGTCCTTGTGAAAGACCACGCGCTTGCCTTCCTGGAAACGCGACGCGCTACCGCCGTAGCCGACCGCCAGGTCCTGCAGCTGACACTCACCACCCTGATCGCAGATCGGACAGTCGAGGGGATGATTGATAAGCAGGAACTCCATCACGCCCTGCTGCGCCTTGACAGCCAGTTCGGAGTGCGTGAATACCTTCATGCCGTTGGTCACCGGCGTCGCGCAGGCAGGCAGGGGCTTCGGCGCCTTCTCGACCTGTACCAGACACATGCGGCAGTTGGCAGCGATCGAGAGCTTCTTGTGGTAGCAGAAATGCGGGATATAGGCGCCAACCTGCTGGGCAGCATCCATGATGGTGCTGCCATCAGGCACGTGCGCCATCTTGCCGTCTATTTCGATTTCCATCGTGTCGGACCCTAAACCGTTGCCGTGAAGAAGCCACTGCCGGCACGCTGGACATCAACGGGCACGAGGCACTTCTTGTGTTCGATGTGGTAGGCGAACTCATCGCGGTAGTGCTTGATGAAGCTTTGGACGGGCATCGATGCCGCGTCGCCAAGCGCGCAAATGGTGCGGCCCATGATGTTGGTCGTGACGCTCGCCAACAGGTCGAGGTCGTCGGCGCGCCCCTGGCCGTGCTCGATACGATGCACGATCTTGTAGAGCCAGTTGGTCCCTTCCCGACAGGGCGTGCATTGCCCGCACGATTCTTCGTAGTAGAAGAAGGAAAGCCGCTCGAGCGCCTTCACCATGCAGGTCGTCTCGTCCATGACGATGACGGCACCCGATCCCAACATCGAACCAGCCTTGCTGATCGAGTCGTAGTCCATTGTGCAGTCCATCATCGTCGCTGCCGGGACCACCGGTGATGACGAGCCACCGGGAATGCAGCCCTTGAGTTGCCGGCCGCCGCGCATGCCGCCCGCCATATCGAGCAGGGTGGCGAACGGCGTGCCGAGCGGGATCTCGTAGTTTCCCGGCCGATTGACGTGACCCGACACGGAGAAGAGCTTGGTGCCACCATTGTTCGCCTTGCCGGCTTCCAGATAGTGCTCGCCGCCCAGGTTGATGATGTAGGGGATCGACGCAAAAGTCTCGGTGTTGTTGATGGTTGTCGGCTTGCCGTAAAGCCCGAAGGAGGCGGGGAACGGCGGCTTGAAGCGCGGCTGACCTTTCTTGCCTTCGATCGACTCGAGCAGGGCCGTTTCCTCACCGCAGATATAGGCGCCGTAGCCGTGATGTGCGAAGAGATCGAAGTTGAAGCCCGAACCGAGGATGTCCTTGCCGAGCAGGCCCGCTGCGCGTGCTTCGTCGAGCGCCTCTTCGAAGCGCTCGTAGATCTCCCACACTTCGCCATGGATATAGTTGTAGCCGCGCCCTGCCCCCATCGCAAAACCCGCGATGGCCATCCCCTCGATCACCGAATGCGGGTCGTAGCGCAGGATGTCGCGATCCTTGAAAGTGCCAGGCTCGCCTTCATCCGAATTGCACACGACGTACTTGTCACCGGGAAACGAGCGCGGCATGAAACTCCACTTGAGGCCGGTCGGGAAACCCGCCCCACCGCGACCGCGCAGAACGGATTTCTTGACCTCGTTGATGACGTACTCCTGCGGCAGTTTCTCTTCGAGAATGCGCCGCAGGGCGGTGTAGCCGCCGCGCTTGACGTAATCGGCCAGACGCCAGGCATTGTCACCATCGAGACCGACGCTGAGCATCGGGTTGATCGCACCGAGGATCGCCATTACTTGAGCTCCGCCAGCAGTTTGTCGATTTGCTCGGGATTCATCCAGCTACACATGCGACGGTTATTGACGATCATCACCGGCGCGTCGCCGCAGGCCCCCATGCATTCGCCTTCTTTCAGGGTGATCAGGCCGTCCGGGGTGGTCTCGTTGTAATCGATTCCGAGCTTCTGCTTGAGGTACTCGCCGGCGTCGACGCCACCGGTAAGCATGCACGGCAGGTTGGTGCACACCGATACCTTGTACTTGCCAACAGGTTTTAGATCGTACATGTTGTAGAAGCTCGCCACTTCGTAGGCAGCGATCGGCGCCATGCCGAGATACCCGGCAACAAACTCGATGGCTTCACTGGAAAGCCAACCCTGCTCTTCCTGGGCAATGGCGAGAGACGCCATTACCGCTGACTGTTTCTGGTCAGCCGGGTACTTGGCAATCTCGCGGTCAATTCTCTTGAGGGATTCTGAAGTCAGCATCAGCGGTCAATCTCGCCAAAAACTACGTCCTGCGAACCAATGATGGTCACCACGTCGGCCAGCATGTGCCCACAGACCATCTCATTCATCGCCGACAGGTGCACGTAACCCGGAGGGCGGATCTTCAAGCGGTACGGCTTGTTCGCGCCGTCGGAGATGACGTAGATGCCGAACTCTCCCTTGGGGTGCTCAACCGCCGAATAGACCTCCCCTTCCGGAACATGCATGCCCTCGGTACACAGCTTGAAGTGGTGGATCAGTTCCTCCATGTTCGACTTCATGGCCTCGCGGCTCGGCGCCGCAACCTTGTGGTTGTCGGACATCACCGGACCCGGGTTTTGCCGCAACCAGTCGATGCATTGCTTGAGAATGCGATTCGACTGACGCATCTCCTCCATGCGGACCAGGTAGCGGTCGTACGAGTCGCCGGTTTTGCCAACCGGTATGTCGAAGTCGACGCGGTCATAGACTTCGTAGGGCTGCTTCTTGCGCAGATCCCAGGCAATTCCCGAACCGCGCAGCATCGGCCCCGTAAAGCCGCGCTGCAGTGCGCGCTCCGGCGTGACGATGCCGACGTCGACCAGGCGCTGCTTCCAGATCCGGTTGTCGGTCAGCAGCGTTTCGTACTCGTCGAGCAACTTCGGAAAGCGGCTCGAGAAATCATCGAGGAAGTCCAGCAGGGAACCGCCGCGCGCCTCGTTGAAAGGCTTGATCTGGGCCGCACTCTTCCACTTCGATTCCTTGTACTGCGCCATGCGATCGGGCAGATCGCGATAAACACCGCCCGGCCGGTAATAGGCGGCGTGCATCCTGGCACCGGAAACCGCCTCATAGGCATCGACGAGATCCTCGCGCTCGCGAAAGGCGTACAGCACCATGGTCATCGCGCCGACGTCGAGGCCGTGACAGCCGACCCACAGGAGGTGGTTCAGAATGCGCGTGATCTCGTCGAACATGACCCGAATGTACTGAGCGCGGATCGGCACCTCGATCTGCAACAGTCGTTCGATCGCCATGCAATAGGCGTGCTCGTTGCACATCATCGACATGTAGTCGAGGCGGTCCATGTAAGGCACCGACTGAATCCAGGTCTTGGTTTCGGCGAGCTTCTCGGTCGCCCGATGCAACAGACCAATGTGCGGGTCGGCACGCATCACCACTTCGCCGTCGAGTTCGAGCACCATCCGCAGGACGCCGTGCGCGGCCGGGTGTTGCGGCCCGAAATTCAGGGTGAAGTTACGCAGCTCAGGCATTTTCGACGTTCCCGTAGGTCGCTTCGCGAACGATCCGCGGCGTTACCTCGCGCGGCTCTATGGTCACCGGTTGATAGATCACCCGTTGTTGGTCCGGGTCATAGCGCATCTCGACGTACCCCGAAATCGGGAAGTCCTTACGGAAAGGATGGCCGATGAAGCCGTAGTCGGTGAGAATTCGACGCAGGTCGAGATGCCCCGGGAAGACAATACCGAACAGGTCGAAAGCTTCGCGCTCGAACCAGTCGGCAACGTTCCAGACACCGGTCACCGACGGCACCGACGGGAAGTCGTCGTCGGGCGCGAAGCAGCGAACGCGCAGGCGCCAGTTCCTGGTGATGGAGATCAGGTGACTGACCGCGGCAAATCGCCTGCCTGCGCGCGGCGCATTGGCGTAGGTCGAATAATCGACACCGCAAAGGTCGATCAACTCTTCGAACGACAATGCCGGTTCGTCGCGAAGCGTTTGCATCACGGCGAGGTAGTCGGCGGCATCCACCTCGACGGTCACTTCGCCGAGGGCTACCTTGAGGGACTTTACGCGATCACCGAGATGCTCTTGCAGGGTATGGCTAAGCGCTTCCAGCGTGGCGGACGACATGGCTCACTCTCGGTCGGTTGGGTTCAGCGGGCGATGGTATTGGTGCGACGGATCTTGTTCTGCAACTGAATCAGTCCATAGATCAGCGCCTCGGCGGTCGGCGGACAGCCCGGCACGTAGATGTCGACCGGGACGATGCGGTCACAGCCACGCACGACCGAGTAGGAATAGTGGTAGTAGCCACCGCCGTTGGCGCAGGAACCCATCGAGATCACCCAGCGCGGCTCCGCCATCTGATCGTAGACCTTGCGCATCGCGGGAGCCATCTTGTTGGTCAGGGTTCCGGCAACCACCATCACGTCGGACTGCCGCGGACTTGGGCGGAAGACGATGCCGAAGCGATCCAAGTCGTAGCGGGAGCAACCGGCGTGGATCATCTCGATTGCGCAGCAGGCCAGTCCGAAACTCATCGGCCACAAGGAGCCGGTACGCACGTAGTTGATCAGCTTGTCGGCTGTAGTGGTAACGAAGCCTTCTTGAAGAATGCCTTCAATGCCCATTACTCACTCCCAATCCAGAGCGCCCTTGGCCCAGGCATACACGTAGCCGACGACCAGAATGGCGATAAAAACCAGCATCTCGATGAAACCGAACCAGCGGACCGAATCGGTGTGCACGATCTCCTTGAAGATCGTCGCCCAGGGCAGGAGAAAGGCCACTTCGAGATCGAACAGGATGAAGATGATCGCGATCAGGTAGTAGCGCACATCAAACTTCATGCGCGCGTCTTCGAAGGCTTCGAAACCGCACTCGTAGGGAGAGAGCTTTTCGCTGTCGGGCCGGTGCGGTGCCACGATCAGACCCGTCAGAACGGGCGCAAAACCAAACGCAACGCCTACCAGGATGAAGACAAATACCGGGAAATAGCTTTCCAGCATGATCCGCCCCACAAGCACTTCATTTCAGACTGCAGCCAGCCGCTGCGGCTGGCTCCTCATGGTGCCGACGATGAGACTCGAACTCATACGACCGAAGTCACTACCCCCTCAAGATAGCGTGTATACCAATTTCACCACGTCGGCACTACCACAGCCAGCGGACGAGTCAACCGAGGGAAAGTGCACTCCCCGCCGCGGCCGTCAAAGCCAATTACTTTGGAATATCTTTCGCTTTCGAATCAGGATCCGCGGGGCTCGCAGGCTTGTCAACGCTGCCCGCCGGCGGTACTGGAACAGGCGTCGAGTTTACCGCATCCTGCATCACACTGCCAGTCGTTTTTGGCTTGCTGGAAGCAATATAGGCCAGTGACAGGCTGGTCACGAAGAACACCGTGGCAAGCACGGCGGTGGCGCGACTAAGGAAATTTGCCGACCCGGTCGCCCCGAACAAGCTCCCTGAGGCACCGCTGCCAAAGGCCGCGCCCATGTCGGCGCCCTTACCGTGCTGAACCAGGACGAGCCCTATCACACCCATCGCCGCCAGGATGTGCACTACCAGCACCGCTGAAAAAAGATAATCCATATGGCCTCTTGGTCGTTTTCGCCACCCCCCGTGGCGACGGGCGGCATTCCAGAAAAACTTTTGGAGTATAGCCAGTGTCAGCGGCTGCGGTCAATCGGCTGTTGCCCCAAAACCACAAGGAGAGCCTGCACGACGGGGCGTCGACAGCGCCAACCGGAACAGCGGACCCGGCACTCAGCCCGGCTCCGCGGCCAATGCGTTGATGATCGGCGTCAGGGAATCCACCGGGTAAACAAGAGGAATCATGGTGTCGTCGACACGCGTGAAAACGCCTACCCAGTCGGGATGTGCGCTGAACAGCACATGGTGGTTGCGAATCGCATCGACGTTCAGCCACAGGGTCTGCTCCCGATCTATGGGCGTGTGGCCGACGATGAAGGGCGTGCCGGGCTCGACCTGCAGGGCGCGGCGGAAGCGTTTCACATCACGTCGGTTGTAGCCCTGCGGACGATTCGCCCGGTACAGGCGGTTGTTGATCAGTTCAAGAATCAGCCCCGGGTGGTCGTGAATCTGCACCAGCATTTCCCGACTGACCTTGGTCTTCGGCGCCGCCGCATGGCAGGCGATGAAGTCCTCGGAAACGACGACGTAGGACAACAGCCGGTAGAACTCGCCCATCGCCTTCAGATATGCCGTGCCACGGCGCTCACTGAGTTCCTTGGCCCACAGCAGGCCTTGCGGGATGCCGTCCTTGGCGATGTCCTCGGAGAACGAATCGTGGTTGCCGCGAACATAGAACACCTGCTTGGGAAAATGCAGCTTGAGCCGGAAGATCAGATCCATCAGCAGCATCGACCCAACCATCTCTCTGAGTTGCCCATCGACCTCGCTATGCACCGCATCACCAAGGATGACGAGGACCGCACTGCCTTCCTCGATCGCCTCGAGAAAGGCATTCTGGCTCAGTACCGTCAGCAGGTTGTCGACCTGGGCATGCAGGTCGGCAACCAGAATCGGGGTCACGGTATGCGGCAATTCCAGCAAGCCGCCCGGCAGACCCCGGCTGTCCCGCGGGCGATAGATCTCCTCGTGCAGGAGCAGATTGACCGCTTCGATGAGCAGCAAGGCCTCATCGCGGGGCAATAGCTCAAGCGGACCACCGAAGATATCGCGCAGCCGCCGCAGCTTGCTCATCCGCAGCGATGTGACTTCATCGAGCATGGGTGCGATAGCGGTGCCGGCATCGCTCAGATTGCGAAACACCAGCGCGTCGCGGCCATAGATCACCACGAGGTGTTGCTCGTCCACCGCCGGTGGGTAGTCGAAAATCGCCTGCTGAACCTCGTCTCCCGAGCCGAGGGCCAGCCAGTTTTTCGGGCTCAGGCGCAGAAAGCCGCCGATCCGGCGAAGGTGGGTACGCGGATCGAAAATTATGAAGCTGCCGAGCCGAGCCGTCTCGCCACGCGGGTTGAGGCGGGTTTCGGGGTAGAGATGCAGACGCCTGTCGTTGAGACCGAGGGTGATCTCGATCGGAATGCCGTCGAGAGGGATACGCACCTTGGTGCTGCCGAGCCGATAGCCATCGCCGAGTTTGAGGTTATGGCCCCATCCGAAGCCCAAACGCGCGGACAACGCCTTCAGCCAGGCGAAGAGGCTCGCAATTCTGAACGGGCGTCGGGCGGCGCGCCTCTTCACGGCTGCAACGGTGCGTCGAGAAAGCGCCTTGGGATGCTGTCCGTCCCTTCACGGACATAGACGTAGAAGCCCTGCCGATGCAGGAACGAGGCGACCTGGCGAAACACCTCGAGTTGGGCGGCGCAGATCTCCAGGCTGAGTTGCGCGTCAACCGGATGCGTACAATGCCGCGCCCGCTCGCGACGTCGCTCGAAGACCAGATCCGCGGGTGGGAGCAGGAACTCGAAGACGTAACGGCGATACCAGTCGACGGAAAAGAAGAAGCGCTTGCGAGGTGGCAACACCAGGCGAGCGAAATCCACCGGCGGCAGCGGGTCACGATCGAGGAACTCGGCATCAAAAACCGATACAGCGTTGTCGAGACCCACGAAAGGCATGCCCAGATGGATCTCCCGCGGCCGCACCGAGAGAATCTCGGATCGCCACCAATGCTTCTTGCCGAGGTCGAGGTAACCTTCCTCCGACCAGCCGCCAAGATGCACGATCAAGGTGCTCTTGCCGGCACCAGGCGGACCGGTCACCAGAATCTGGCGATAGCGGATGTCACCGGGGAAGTCGATTCCCTTGTAGTTCTGCAGCGACTCGACAGGTCGGGTAGACAGATCCGGAATGGCGCCGGTTTCGCTCGCCCCGGGGTGATCTGCACCGCCTGACGCCGCGCCGGCGGCTGGATGGGTCGCCGCCATTCTAGGAAAACGACGCGCGCAGGATGTGGAAGGTGATCGCCGCCAGGATAGCGCCAACCGGAACGGTGACGAGCCAGGAAACGACAATGCCGCTGACGACACGAAGATCCAGGGCGCCGATGCCGCGGGCAATGCCGACGCCCATCACGGCGCCGACGGCGATATGCGTAGTCGACACCGGCAGACCCAAGCCGGAAGCCGCCACGGTAACAAAGGCGGCGGCAATGGTGGCACAGTAGGCGCGGGTTGGCGTCAGCTCGGTGATCTTGTGACCGAGGGTGGCCATCACCTTGTAACCATAGGTCGCCAGACCGGCGACGATGCCCAGGCCGCCGATGAACAACATCAACGGCGTCACCGGTGAGGTGGCCGACACCGCCTGCGTTTCGATGATCTGAATCGCCGCCGCCATTGGGCCGATGCCATTGGCCACGTCGTTGGAGCCGTGCGCGAAGGCCATCGCCGCGCCGGTGAATACCATCTGCGGGATGAACAGCCTCTCGACGCTGGCGTACTGGAAGGCTCGGTCGGCGCGCGCATCGAGTTGCACACCGTTCATGATCAACCTGGCGGCGATGGCGACGACGACACCGATCGCCACGGCGAGCACCTGCCCTTCGAGGTTGCCGAGTGTGATGTCGACGTGCTTGAGCCCCTTGACGACGACGATCAGCGAAACGATCCAGCCGACCAGAAAGGCATACACTGGCGCCCACTTGCGCGCCTCGCCGACCGGATCGCGGGTATTGAAAATGAATCGGCGAATGCTCAGCGTCAACAACAGCGACACGAGGCCACCAAGCACCGGCGAAATCAACCAGCTGGCGACAATCTCAGCCATCATTTCCCATTGCACCGCGTCCACACCCAGCGCAGCAACGCCGACGCCGCACACGGCGCCGACGATCGTATGGGTCGAGGACACCGGCCAGCCACGCAGCGTGGCGACCATCAGCCAGATGCCGGTGGCGAGCAGTGCGGCGATCATGCCGAACATCAGCAAATGCGGCACCGGTCGGAAAAGCTCGCCATCGATGATGCCCTTGGCGATGGTGTCGGCCACGGCGCCGCCCGCCAGATAGGCGCCGAGGAACTCCATCGTCGCAGCCAGAACGACAGCCTGCCTGACCGTGATAGCCCCGGAGCCGACCGTGGTGCCCATGGCGTTGGCGACATCGTTGGCGCCGATCCCCCACGTCATGTAAAGGCCGCAGGCGAGAGCCAGCGCCAGGAAGAGGGTTTGATGCTGAGCGATGATTTCCATGCTCAACGCCTCACCGGCAGGTCCAAGGGCGGAACGGGAAGGTGCGGCATCCGGACTCGGACGCCGACGAATCTCGCCGGCAGGCCGCCTTGGTCACGCTGCCGACTCCCTGCTCATCGGCGGGCAATCAGCAGGCGCAGCGTTTCGCCTACTCTTTCGGCGTAGTCGGCCAGCGTTCCGACCCACTGGATCAACTGATACCAGAACATGACGGAGACCGGTTTGTGGTTGTCTTCCTCGGCGAAAAGGGCGCGCGCGAGGTCCATTCCCATCACGTCCGTGTCGCTCTCCATGTGCCCGAGTTCGACGACCATCGCCTGCACGCGCTCGGCCTCACGACCCCGGAAGCCCGTCTCCAGCAACTGATCAAGCTCCTCGACGATACTGTGCGCCAGTGCACAGGTGTCGACGCAACGGGCCACCAGTCGCATCAGCGGCTCGGCCATGCCTGCCGGGACTTCCATCCTGCGCTCGACCAGCAGACCGGCGATATCCTGCGCGGTGTCGGCGATGGCATCCTGCATCGCCAACAGCTCGAGCAGGTCCTGCCGGTCCACCGCCAGGAGCAGACTGCGCGGCAGGTGATCGCACATATCCGCGCGGACAGCGTCAGCCTCCCCCTCCTTGATGAAAATCCGGTTTTTCAACTCGCCAAGCTGTTCCTGATCGTCGTCAATCAGGGCCTGGAACAAAGCAGGCACTTCGCCGACGCATTCCATGACGATGCGCATGTGCTGTTGCAGGGGCTTGAACGGCGATTTGCCGAACAAGGCAGCAATCGGATTGGTGAGCGACATCGGGCGTCTCCGCTGACACAACTGAAGGTATCCTGCACGGGTGGGAGGGGTAGACATCGACCCCGGCAACGAATGCGCCACTTGCCGCCTCCCGCACGAATTGTATTCCGAAGTTCGGCGCCCGTCAGGCTACGCGGTGCGGTTTCGCTGCTCGGCAAGGCAGCCGCGGGCGACTGCCGCGGCTGCCGATCCAGAAAAACGAAACGCCCCGACTTCGGGGCGCCCGTTTGCTGCGCTTCCGGCCCAGGCGTTGCCACGCCTGGTCATCGCTCAGGCATTCTGCAGCAGGATCTCTTCGACCGTCTGGGCCGACTTCTTGCTAGCGCGCAGAACCTTCTCCTGCAGCGCATAGAACTGCCGCAGGCGCATCGCCCGCAAGGCGGCCACATCGTCGCCCTCGGTCTCGAACAGGCTCTTGATGGCCTTGTACATGACCGCGACGGACTTCTCCTCGATGCGCTCGATTTCGACGCACAGATCGACGGTTTCCTGGCTGCGCTGCCGGTCCTTCAGCGCCGCGATGGCGCGCGTCAAGCGGGTGCAGGCGTCGACCGTCATCGATGCCAGTTCGTGCGACTCGGTATTCGCCTCGGTGATGTTGTAGATGCTGGCGGCCTGCGCGACATCCTGGACAGCATTCATGACGCTGTCGATGTCCAGCGTCAATTTGTAAACCTGGTCCCGGTTGAGCGGCGTGACGAAGGACTTGTGCAGCATCAGCAGCAGATCCGCCTTGATCTGGTCTGCACTGGTCTCGTTCATGTTGATTTCTTCGACCAGCGCGGCAACGTCCTGCTTGCTGACCCCCAGACTGTTGACCAGGCGGAGCATGGCATTAGCCCCCGCCAGGACGCGCTCGCTGTGTGCCGCGAGAAGCTCAAAAAACTCGGACCGCTTGGGTAACATGAGTAACTCCCTTGATTGACTGTGGTGACGACTATTGACTGGTTCCGATGGCCGGCACTCACTGACGCCCTGTCTCCGGGGCGCCAGTGAGGCAAGCGCTCCCGAGCTACAGGAACTTCGTCCCGAGGTACCAGAAGATCGCAGCGACCAGACCCGCGGCCGGAATCGTCAGCACCCAGGCGACCATCAGGTTGGCAGTGATCGCCCAGCGCACCGCCTTGACGTCGGTGGCCGCCCCGACACCGATGATCGCGCCGGTGATGGTATGCGTCGTCGACACCGGAATGCCGCCCAGGGTCGCCAGCCCCAGAGCGATCGCGCCACCCATCGAGGCACACGAACCGCTGACCGCATTGAGCTTGGTGATCTTGGTACCCATGGTCTTGACGATCCGCCAGCCACCGAGGTAGGTTCCCCAGGCGATCGCGAAGTAGCAGGAGTAGATCACCCAAGTCGGCAGCGTCGCGACGTCCTTGGTCGCTACACCGGCCGTGATCATCAACAGCCAGATGATGCCGATCGTCTTCTGCGCATCGTTGCCGCCATGGCCCAAGCTATACAAGGCGGCGGCGATCAATTGCCCGCCCTTGAAGAACTTGCCGGCCTGATACGGCGAGGTCCCTCGGAAAATCCAGGCGACCAGCACCATCAGCAAGCCACCCAGGATTACCCCGACCAGCGGCGAAATGATGATGAAGGCAAGGATCTTGCCGAAACCAGCCCAGACGATCGGCGCACCCGAAGCCGCCTTGGCCACCGTCGCTCCGACCAGGCCGCCGACCAGCGCGTGCGAGGACGACGACGGGATGCCGTAATACCAGGTGATGATGTTCCAGATCAAGGCCCCCATCAAGGCGCCGAAGATCACGTAGTAATCAACGAAACTCGGGTCGACCGTGCCCTTGCCGATGGTCGCCGCCACTTTGAGTTCAAACACCCACAGCGCGGCAAAGTTGAAGAACGCGGCGAACAGCACCGCCTGTTTCGGGGTCAGGGCACCGGTTGCGACGATCGTCGAGATCGAGTTGGCGCCATCGTGAAACCCGTTCATGAAGTCGAACGCCAGAGCGATTGCGATCAGCAAGCCCAGCGTCCAGATGCTCATATTTAGGCCTTCCATTTTCCGCAGCCCCTCAAGAGTTTTCGATCAGGATCTCTTCGATCATCTTGGCCGCTTCCTGGCAAGAGTCGAGGACCGCCTCCTGAAGCGAGTAGAACTCCCGCAACTTCATCGTCTGCCAGATGTTGGCGCCGTCCTGGAACAGGGCGGTGATCGCCTTGTGCTGGATCTTGTCGGCCTTCGACTCGATTTCCTCGATTTCCTTGCACAGGTTGAGCGTTTCCGCGCCACGCGACTTGTCGCCCAGCGCCGCCACCGCACGATTCAGGCGCAGGCACGCGTCAGCGCTAAGTGCGGCCATTTCGCGCGCCTCCACCGTCGACTGCTTGATGCTGTACATGCCTACGGCATTAGCCACGCTCTGCAGGATGTTCAGCGTCATGTCGAGATCACTGATCAGCGCGTGGATCTGGTCGCGGTTGATCGGCGTCGTGAACGACTGGTGCAGCCGCCCGATCACCTTGGCCTTGATCTGGTCACCGGTCTGCTCGTGTTGATTGACTTCGTCGACCAGCACCGAAAGATTGGCGCCCGCATCGCCCAGACCATTGATCAGACGCAAGGTTGCGTTGGCCCCGGCCACCACCTGTTCTGAGTGCGCGGTGAGAAGCTCAAAGAATTCACTGCGATTCGGCATCAGACTACTAAACATACGACCTCCCTTGGTTATCTGCTCCTTCGAGCAGTTCACAGTTAAAACCGTCTTCGCCGATCGATGGTCGGCACCCCCCAACTACTACCAAATAACTACCCACGCTCGTTGGGGCACTCCCGAGGATCGCCTGCGCGCCGGTTCGACCGCGGCCGCATCGAGCGTGCCCAAAGACATCTGGTGCGATCAGCCCTTCTTCTTGCCCTTCGAGAGGGTGGCCAGCGCGCCCAGCAACTCTTTCATCTGCTCGACCCGCTGTTCGGCAAACACCCGTACCCCGGCGCGCAGGATGTCGGATTTGCTCGCCGCCCAGCCGGCGCCCTTGGCCAGTTCGGCACGCACGGCTTCAATGGCGGCCTCCTCGCTCTTCAGCAACTCGACCGTGTAGCGCACGATCCTGTCGCCCTTCTCCTTGGCCGCCTTCTCGATGTTCGCTACCGTTGCCGCCAGCTTGGCGGCTTTCTTGCCTGCATCTTCCGTTGCCGTCGCTGGTGCAGCGGCTGCGCTGTCCTTCGTCGCCACTTTCACAGGTTTGCTGGGCTTGGCGGGCTTGGCCGCCACCGGCTTGGCCGCGGCGGCCGCTTTCCGGCTCACGGGCTTCGCTTTCGCTGCGGTAACCGGCTCGGCTGCTTTCGTCGTCGCCGCCGTCACGGCAGCCACCTTTTTCGCCGCCTTGGCGGGCGCTTTCGCGGGCGGTGTCGGCACCACGTCAGCAGCCGGCTTGGCCACTGCCGGCTTGGCGGTAGCGGGCTTGGCGGTAGCGGGCTTGGCGGCGGGCTTGGCGGCGGCCTTGCGGGCCGGTGCCGCGGCAAGTGGCGGCGGACTGGCCGGCGCGGCGACGGGGGCGACGACCGGAGCCTCGGGTTCGGGCGTGGCGACCAGCGGTATATCGGTAGCGACCAGACGCTCGGCGAGCGATTCGTCTTCCTTCTTGAGGCTGGCCCGCAGAGCGGTCTTGTTGGTGCTGGCACTTGTCGGTGTCGTCATCGGGTGTCTCCCAGTTGTTTAAGAACGGCTGCGATCAGCTTGCGGACCTCGCCTTGCGCGGCTTCGGCACCAGAGCCCAGTTGAAAAACAGACGCCCCGATGACCGCGCTTTGAGCATAGGCGTTGCGCTGGCAAAGCATCGCATCGAGGATCGGCAAGGTGAATTCATGCAACAATTCAAGCACATCCGTTGCCAGTGCGGTGTTCTGTACGCGGTTCGGGACAATGCAGCCGTGCAGGCGATGGCTTTGCTCCATACGGTTGAGGATCAGTCGCTCGACGGCGAGCGTCGACCACAGGTCGGTCGGACTCGGCACGGCCGGAACCACCGCCAGATGGGCCACCGCCAGCGCGGCGAGCGTCGACGGGTGGTAGATCGAGGGCGGTGTATCGAGCACGATGTAGTCCGCTTCGCCCTGCAAATCGCCGATGTGCTTGATCAGTTCCAGCCCGGACATCTTGCGCACGTCGAGTTGCAGGTCCGAGTCGAGCAGTGGCGCCGATTCGGCCCAGCGAAACGCACTCTCCTGCGGATCGAGGTCAACAAGCAGCACGGTGGCGCCGATCGCATGGAAGCCCCCCCCCATTTGCATGGCGACAGTAGTCTTGCCGGCGCCGCCCTTCTGCGAGACGACAGCGATCACGCGGCCTAGCGCCATTGACGGTCCACCCTTTTCGCAAAGAATCGGTTGATGTGAAGATTGATGTGAAAATTCTGCATAACGATCAATTATGCCATCATGCGGAAAAGCGACAAGCCTGGAATGGCTCGGAAAGGGCCATGAAATGGGCCATTTTTTTGCAACTGGGCGAATGTCTGACGTAAGTCAATGAAAACCCCCGCCGGGCCTTGCCGTTACGGTGGAAGGCCTTCGTCAAAACTCGCTCACGACCCGGCCGTGACGGCCAGCCAGGGCGCCGGCAGGCGACTCGCGCAGCGCCGCTCAGCCGTCGACCAGGATGTTGAGCGTCCTGGCCCTGACGACCGCCTCGCGGCGACTCGAGGCACGCAGTTTGCGATAGATGTTCTGCGTATGGCGCTTGACGGTCGCCCGCGAGATGCATAGCTCCTCCGAGATCTCGATATTGCTCAGGCGCACCGCCAGCAGTTTGAGAATCTTCAGTTCACGCCGGGTAAGGTCGGCGCCCACCTGTTGGCGACCCGCGGTCACCAGCCAGTCATCGTTGAGCGCGGCGAGGATCTGCCCGGCGTAGCGCGCATTGCCGATACTGGCCTCCAGCAGTTTCAGCGGCTTGACGAGTTCCTGTCCAAGGTCGACGAAGAGTCGAATGAACCCTCCCGTCCGGGTCAGCGCGAGCGCGCGTCCGAGACGCTCGACGGCGGCACTCTCGTCGCCCAGCGCATACTCGAGCAGCGCCTGCAGGGCCAGCGCTTCGGCGAGAAAACGCACGTTGTGGCGGGACGTCAGCTGCGCTTCGAGCAGTTGCAGAAGGCGGGCGGCCTGTTTGCGGCTCTCGTCGCTACCCTCCGCTATCCACACCCGAGCGAGCGTCAGGTGCGGCGCACTGAAGAAGCGGTAGACAAACTGGACGGGGCCCGGATCGAAACTGCGCGCCCAATCCTGAGCCTCGGCCAGACGGCCCTGGCGCAGCGCCAGATCCGCCTGGCAGGCGCGGGCGCGAAACAGGGCCGGCAGATCGGCTTTCTCGGCGAGGCGCTCGCACACAGCATCAACGATCGCGCGCGCCCGGTCGGCCTGCCCGAGCGCCTGATAGACTGCCGCCAGAAGGAATGACATCTCGGTGCGATAGCCGAGGCGCGGCGCCTGCTCCGGCGCGAGCGCCGGCAGCAGCGTCGCCTCGGCGAGGCTCAGCTCGTTGCGTTGGTACTGGACAAGGCCCAGGAAGTAACGTCCGAGAGCGGCGTTCGCCTCGCTGGCAAAGCGGGCATCGCCCAGGTTGTAGTACTGGTCGGCCGTCCACTGCAGCGCCGACAGGTCGGCAGCCATCCAGTCGATCAGGCACAAGGTGGCCACCAGCGGTGCCTGGCAGGCGTCGATGGGCCCGGCGGCGTGCGCCAGGGCCTGACGGATGCCGTCGCGCGCGCCGGCCAGATCGCCGGCGGCCTGCCGCCCGCCGGCGAGAAGCGCCTGTGCCGTGACGTGGGCGTGCACGCACGCCACTGGCAGACGCTGCAAGGCCTGCTCGGCAAGCGCCACGGCGCTGCCCGCCTGACCCTCGAGGTAGGCGTGCAGGCTGCGCAAGGCCAGGAGGTGGCCACGCAAGGCCTCGCTGCCCGGCAACTGTATGCCGGCCACCGTGCTGTCGATCAGCGCCTCGATGCGGTCCACGACTGCCGAGATCTCGACATGACGCCCCTGGTGATACATCAGCCAGGCCTTCATAACCAGCAGTTCGGGATCGCCCTCGACAGTATCGGGCGGCAGCAGCCGCAGACAGCGGTCGAGACGCCAGCGCTGCTCGCGGCCAAGAAGAAGATTGCGATGCCGTGCCAGCAGTTGCCCGGCCGCCGCCCCACCGTCACCGGCCAGCGCATGCGGGATGGCTTCTTCGAGCAGACCCTGCGTCGCCAACCAGGCTGCCGCCCGGTGGTGCAGTTCGGCGATGTCGGCCGGCGTGCAGCGCAGGCTGAGCTGCCGTTGCAGGAACTCCCGGAACAGGCGACGGTAGCGATACCAGTGGCGACCATCGTCGATGACGGTACAGAGCATCGCGCCAGAGGACACCACCCGCAGCAACGCCTGACTGACCAGCGTTTCCCCCAGGGCGGCACCCTCCCAGAGTACCGCGTCGCACAGCGGGGCACAGAAGCGGTCGAGGATCGATGTGCGCAGCAGGCAGTCGACCGTGCCAGCCGTCTGGTCTGCGAGCAACTCTTCGACGAAGTACTGCTGCAACTGCGGCGACTCGCCGCTCAAGCTGCGCGCCAGACCCGCGGCCGCGTCATCACCGTTGCGTAGCGCCAACGCCGCCAGACGCACGCCCACCGGCCAACCTTCGGTGCATGCCTGCAGGTGGAGCAGGTCCTCGCCGGAAACTGCCCGTCCGGCGCAGCGCTCGATCAGCGTGGCGCTTGCCCGTTCGTCGAACTGCAGGTCCGGCACGCGGATTTCCACCATCGCCTCGCGCACGCGCAGCGCGCCCAGCGACAGGCGGGGGTCCTGGCGCGTGCTGATCACCAGGCGAAGGCCACTCGCCGGGTGCGCCAGCAAGCGGTCCAGCAAGGCCTGGGTGGATGGCGAATCGACGTGCTGATAGCCGTCGAGCACGAGAACCAGGGGTGCGGGCAGCGCTTCCAGCGCGTTGCTCAGACTGCCCGCCAGAGTGGCCAGAGAGGGCGGCGGCGAGGCATTCAGGCAGGCCAGTGTCTCGGCGCAGGCGGCGGGGAAAACGCTGCGTAGCGCAGCGACGAAATAACTGGCGAAAATCATCGGCTCGCTGTCATCGCGGTCGAGAGACAGCCAGGCGGCAGCTGCGTCCCGACCCTCGAGCCAGTGGACCAGAAGCGAAGTCTTGCCGTAACCGGCGGGTGCCGACAGCAGCGTCAGCGGCAGTTCGCTGCCGGCATCAAGCAGGCGCAGCAACTCGCTGCGCGCAACGAAGTCGGCGACGACCCGCGGACGGCGAAGCTTGCTGCGAACGATCTGGACGGATGCCAGCGGCGGGTTCTCGATCATCGTCAGCGCGCCTCGAGCAGGTCCGTGATCTGCCGATCCTTGTCTTGCCAGAGCCGCTGCAACCACTGCTGGAAGGCCTCGCGAACCGCCGGGTCGCGCGCGTAATCGGCTCTCGCCAGTTCCGTCGGCACCGGCAAGGTCTGCACCCGCACCCGCACACGCTTCATCCTGCCGCAGAGAAACTGCCAGAAATTGGGTGCCCCGTCGGGATAGACGATGGTGACATCGAGAATCGCCTGGAACTTGTCCGCCATCACGTTCATGGCCAGGGCAATGCCGCCCGCCTTCGGCTTCAGGAGATGGCGATAGGGCGACTGCTGCCGCTGGTGCTTGAGCGCCGTGAAGCGAGTTCCCTCGCAGAAGTTCATGACGCTGGTCGGGATCAGCGCAAACTTCTCACACGCCAGGCGGGTCGCGGCCTGGTCCTTGGCGCGCAGTTCCGGGTGCCTGCTGAGCACGTCTTCGCTGTGCCGGCGCATGAACGGGAAATCGAGCGCCCACCAGGCGAGTCCCATCACCGGCACCCAGAGCAGTTGCCGCTTGAGGAAGAACTTGAGCAGCGGAATGCGGCGCGTCAGCAGGTGCTGGAGTACCAGGATGTCGGCCCAGGTCTGGTGATTGCAGTTGACCAGATACCAGCCGCCCGCATCGAGCCCGGCGATACCCTGGACGTCCCAGGTGGCGTTCTGGGTCAGGGCCATCCAGCCACTGTTGCAGACGATCCAGGCTTCGGCAATCCGGACGAGAATCGGATCGAGGCGCCGACGAACGGCCTGGAACGGCAGGATCAGCTTGAGCAGCGCCACGAGCAGCAGGATGGGTACCCAGAACAGGGAGTTGAGCCCGAGCAGAAGTGCGGCGATCAGGCCGATCAGCGGGGCAGGCAGGAAACTGAGCATGAGCGAGGCGGCTGCCGGAGAGGTGGCGATCTTGCTTCGGTCAACCGGCCGTCGCCGGCGCGCCGGCCAGCATGACGCTGCGCGTGACCGGCGTCTCGAGGCTGATGCGACCGAGAACGCCGTTACGATAGTCCTGCAGCAGGGCCTTCGCGGCTTTCTCGAGGTCGACTTCGCCGCCCCGCATGCGCAGGCCGCGGCGCCTGGCGATGGCTTCGATGACATGTACCGCATCGACATCGTCAGCCGCCTCGACCGACAGACCGTAGCGAGCGGCCAGGACTGCCGGGTAGCGGGCGAGCAGCAGATCGGCGAGAAAGATCGCCACTTCCTGGTCGATGATCGCATTGCGGCCGACGGCATTGCTGGCGGCCAGCATCAGGCCATCGCTGGGGTACTCGATCTTCGGCCAGAGCAGCCCGGGCGTATCGGTCAACCAGTGGCGAACGTCGAGCTGCGAGGTCTGCTGCGATTTGGTCACTGCCGGCTCGTCGCCGACCTTGGCAATCCGGCGCTTGAGCAGAGCATTCATCAGCGTCGACTTGCCGACGTTCGGAATGCCCATGATCAGCATCCGCAAGGGCTTGCCGTTGTCCTTGCGGTGGGGCGCCAAGGGCTGGCAGAGACTGGGCAGCCGCGCCACGTCGCCAGGCTTCTTGCACGACAGCGCGACGGCATGCACGCCGTCCTGGCGGCCGTAATACTCGATCCACGCGCGCGTGGTCAGCGGATCGGCGAGATCGGCCTTGTTGAGCACCTTCAGGCAGGGACGTTGCCGGTACAGGCGGAGTTCGCGCACCATCGGATTGGTGCTCGCCTCGGGCAGGCGCGCATCGACCACCTCGATCACCACGTCGATCGACGCCATGGTCTCGGCCGCTTTCTTGCGCGCCGAGGTCATGTGACCGGGATACCACTGGATGGCCATGCTTTCTCCGACTTCCTGGAAGATATTGACATTATCCCACCTGCGCGGCCCCCTGCGACCCTTGCCGAAGCGCCGACAGCCGACAAAGCGCTAGAATGTCGTCCTCTCCCCCAGCAAACCCAGGACACGCTTGTCGGCGATCCCCGAAATCCGGCCCGGACAGTCGATCGAACTGCTCAAGGAACTGCACATCCTGACGCGCGACGGCAAACTCAACCAGGACAGCCGGCGCAAGCTGAAGCAGGTGTATCACCTGTTCCACTTCATTGCGCCGCTGCTCGAGGAAGTCCTCGCCAAGGACCGCCACCTGACCTTGGCCGATCATGGCGCGGGCAAATCCTACCTGGGGTTCATCCTCTACGACCTGTTCTTCAGGACCAGGGACACCGGGCACATCTACGGCGTCGAGGCACGCGCCGAACTCGTCGAGCGCTCGCGCGAGCTTGCCGCCCGCCTCGGTTTCGCACGCATGAGCTTTCACGATCTGCGCGTCGCGAACGCGATCGATTCGCCGGCCCTGCCCGCGCGCGTAGACATCGTCACCGCCCTGCACGCCTGCGATACCGCAACTGACGACGCCATCCGCTTTGCCCTGCACAAGCGGGCGCAGTTCATCGTTCTCGTCCCCTGCTGCCAAGCCGAAGTCGCGGCGCTGCTGCGCCGCAAGAAGAACGAGTCCTTTGCGACGACGCCGCTCTCGGAACTCTGGCGCCATCCGCTCCACACCCGCGAATTCGGCAGCCAGGTGACCAACGCCCTGCGTTGCCTGCAACTCGAGGCGCACGGCTATCAACTGACGGTCACCGAACTCGTCGGCTGGGAGCACTCGCTGAAAAACGAGTTGATCATCGCCAGGCGGCGTGGCGAAGAGCGCGGCAACGCGGCCGCGCGCCTCGAACAAATCCTGCTGGCGCTGAATCTGGGCGAGTTGCATGATCGCTTCATCTACTGACCGCCGAGCCAGTGCCGGCGCATGCCAAATTGATCCGGCCGTGGCCAGACAAGGACCTTCAATGGAAAAATGGATCACCCGTGGCGGCGCCGCGCTGTGCGCCGCCGGCAGTCTCGCGCTGTTCTGGACGTTCGGCGTCTTTCTCGCCGCACCCTGGCGGGCGGGCCGCCTGCTGTCGCTGAACAGCATCGAGATGCAGGTGCTCGGCGTTTCGCTGTTCGCCGCCCTCGCCGTCGCCTGGGGCGCCCTGCACATCCTGGCGATCGCCGACCGCGCCGACAACCCGAGGACGTACTACACGTTCTGCGTGGCCCTGCTGATCGCCGCCATTCTGGCGATGGCCGACGGCATGGCATGGACCGCCGCGCGCATCGCCTGAGCTCCGCCTCGCCTGCCAGACAGCGCCGGGATCGGACTGCCGATGATCGGCAACGCACGGTGCTCGGGGCGAGGCTCCCGCGTGACCGCGCCACCAGCGTCCGGGCGGCGCCCTAAACCTGCATGTTCATTACGTCGTGATAGGCCGAAACGAGCTTGTTGCGAACCTGGACCATCTCCTGAAAAGAGATGTTGGCTTTCTGCAGGGCGATCATCACATCGTGCAGGTTCTCGGTGTTGTTGCCGGCGGCAAAACTTGCCGCCATCGCTTGCGCCTGTTGCTGTGTCTGGTTGACCTGCGCAATCGAGTTCTCCAGTACCTGGGCAAAGTCCGTCCCGGCTGCCGGAGCGCTCGGCGCCTCGGCCAGGCGGCCGCCGGTTGCTGCCGACGTCGCGCGCAACATGCTCAACATCTGGTCGATACCCTTGGTGTCCATTCGTTCCTCCAAACGCTTTCTGGCTTATCAAAGCAACAAGTGGGCCAGATTCTGACCAACTCCGCGATCAGCCTTTCAAAAAACCTTCGAGGCGGTACTGCCGCAACTTGTGGCGCAGCGTTCGCTCGGGCATTCCGAGTCGCTCACCCGCCAGCTTTCTTGAGCCGCCGGCAGCGGCAAGCGTCTCGAGGATGTGTTCGCGCTCGACTTCCCGCAGCTTGTCGGTTTTCTGAGCCTCCGGCGGCGGCACGGCGAAGGCCGGCTCCGGCACGGCCGCTGGCGGCCACTGCGCGGCCGGCCTTGCGGCGGGAACGGCGGCTGACAGGTGGAGAGAATCGACATCGACGACGTCGCCCGTCGCCAGTATGACCGCACGCTGCATGACGTTTTCCAGCTCGCGGATGTTGCCGGGCCAGGTGTGGTGTTGCAACGCCTCCTCGGCAGCGGCGGCGAGACGCAGCCCTGGGCGGCCAGCGCGACCGCCATGTTCGGCGAGGAAATGGCGGGCCAGCGGGATGATGTCCTGGACTCGCTGCCGCAGGGCCGGGATCAGCAACGGGAAGACGTTGAGCCGATAGAACAGGTCCTCACGAAACAGGCCCTTGGCGACAGCGTCGGCCATGTCCCGATTCGACGTCGCGACGACGCGGATATCGAGGGACACGGGTTTCTGCCCACCGACCCGCTCGACTTCGCGCTCCTGCAGGACGCGCAGCAGCTTGGCCTGCAGCGCCAGCGGCATCTCGGTGATCTCGTCGAGCAGCAATGTTCCATGCTGCGCCTGCTCGAACTTGCCGACCTGCGCGTGCTGAGCGCCACTGAAGGCGCCCTTTTCGTGACCGAAGAGCGTCGCTTCCAGCAGGCTGTCGGGAATCGCCGCGCAATTGATGGCGACGAACGGCCCCTTTCGCCGCGCCGAGTGCTGGTGGATGAAGCGTGCCACCACCTCCTTGCCGACACCGCTTTCGCCGGTCAGGAGAACCGTCGTATCGCTCTGCGCGACGCGCGTGGCCAGGCCGAAGAGGTTGCGGCTGAGCGGATCGCCGGCGACAACCCGCTCGTCGTCGAGCGTCTCCGGCAGACGATAACGCTGCACGTGATCAAGCAGCGCCTTCGGCTCGAAGGGCTTGAGCAGAAAATCGCAGGCACCTGCCCGCATGGCTTCGACGGCACGGTCGACATCGGCAAAGGCGGTCATCAGGACCACCGGCAAGTGCGGAAAGCGACTGCGGATCTCCTTCAACAAGGCGATTCCGTCGATCGGCAGCATGCGCACATCGCTGACCACCAGCGAGACGGTCTGCCTGGCCAGCAATTGCAGCGCTTCCTCACCGCCTGCCGCAGCGACGACCGCTTGCCCGGCCAGCTCGAGCGTATCGCATACCGCCTCGCGCAAGGCAAGATCGTCTTCAACCACCAGTATCGGCAATCTACTCGCCATACGCTCCACTCTTCCTCAACCTTCTCGGCCTGCCACCGCGTCGACAGGCAGCATGATAACGAACTCGGACCCGTCTTCCGGCAGCGAACTCACCTTTATCGTACCCCCGTGGGCACGCGCCACACCGAGCGCAATCGCCAGACCCAGGCCGGTGCCCTGCCCTCGGGTGGTGAAGAAGGGCTCGAAAACACGCGCCTGGATTTCGGGAGAGATACCGACCCCGCTGTCGCGCACAGCGAGCAGCAACGCTCCATCGGCGACACTGGCGCCAAGCGTCACCTTGCCGTCCGCCGTGCAGGCCTGCAAGGCGTTTTCGAGCAGATTCACCAAGGCGCCGGCCAGGGCTTTGCGACTGCCGGTGACGACCACACCGTCGGCAGCGCAGTTGACCCGGAAGGCCACTTTCCTGTCGGCGAACAGCGGCTCGACCGTCTGTGCAGCGTCGGCCAGCAGTTGCCAGACTGGAATCGTGTCGCGGCCGATGCTCTCGCCGCGAGCGAAGAGCAGCACCTCCTGTATCAGACGTTCCAGCCGCTTGAGCTGCGCGGCGGTCTTGCCGGCGAAGCGGACGCGCGCCGCGTCGTCGAGGTCGGGCTGACAGAGGTTGGCACTGTAGAGCAAGGCGGTAGCCAGCGGGGTACGCAACTGGTGGGCCAGTGAAGCCGCCATTTCGCCCATTGCCGCCAGGCGCTGATTGCGTTCGAGTTCGGCCTTCAGAGCGTGCGCCGCCGTCACATCGTGGATCAACAGGATGCGTCCGCCGGCCGAGTCGAGCGGACTTTCGACAATCGACAGCCGCCGCTCATCAAGCTGCCATTCGTCCGGTGCCTCGGTGGCCACCAGTCTCGCCTGCGCCAGCGCCAACCAGGTCTCGCCGATGATCGTCCGACCGAACATCCGGCACGCCGCCGGATTGGCCTCGCTGACACAGGCCGCGCAATCGAGCACGACGACGCCGGCCGGCAGGGCGTTGAGCAGCAGTGACAGACGCTCGGACAGCGCCTCCTTGGCCTCGTATTGCCGTCGCAGCTCGCCATTGGCGACGGCCAGTTCGGCGGTCAATGACTCGACGCGGCCTTGCAACCCCTGGTAAGACTCCGTCAAGGCCAGCGAAACCTGATTGAAAACGTCGAAAGCGCGTTGAAGCTCCTGCGCCTGGCGTTCGGGGCCCGGTATTTGTGTGACTTCGCTCATCCAGTGGAAAGTCCGCTGCAGTTAACCGCTACAATAGCCGAGCAATTATCAGCCTTTTTTTGCTTTTTTCCTGCTTTATCGCAGGTTTGTCACGTATCACGAGCATGGCGGCAGCGGGAATCGAGACCACAGAGACGGCAGGCGCGGACAATCCGCTGGATCGCGCGCGCGAGGCACTGGCGCGCCTGACGAACAGGCAGAAAGTGCTGCTGATCGTCTCGGTCGCGGCGGTCGTCACCCTGCTGATCGCCGCCGCTACCCTGCTCAGACAAGGCGAGTTCAAAGTGCTGTTCTCGAACATCGGCGAGCGGGACGGCGGCGCCATCATCGCCGCGCTCGAACAGATGAACGTGCCCTACAAGTTCAGCGAGTCGGGCAGCGCCATCCTCGTGCACGACAGCAGAGTCCATGATGTTCGCCTGCGTCTGGCCGCGCAGGGACTGCCAAGGGGCGGTGCCGTCGGTTTTGAACTGATGGAAGCTCAGAAGTTCGGCGTCAGCCAGTTTGCCGAACAGGTCAACTATCAGCGCGGTCTGGAAGGCGAGTTGTCGCGAACCATCCAGTCGATCGCGGCGGTTCAGGCGGCCCGCGTGCATCTGGCCATTCCCAAACCGAGCGTCTTCATGCGCGAGGAGCTGAAACCATCGGCGTCGGTTCTCCTCAACCTCTACCCGGGACGCTCGCTCGAGCCACGCCAGATCGCCGGCATTCAGAATCTCGTTGCCGCCAGCGTCCCGCAACTGGCGCCGACCAGCGTCACCCTGCTCGACCAGAGCGGCGCGCTGCTTTCGCAGATGAAGAGCAAGCTGCTGGAAGCCGGCCTCGATCCGACGCAGGTCAAGTACATCCAGGAAGTCGAAGCAAGCGTCATCAAGCGCGTCGAAGACATCCTGGCGCCTATCGTTGGCCCCGGCAATGCGCGCGTGCAGATCGCCGCCGACATCGACTTTTCGCAGAGCGAACAGACCGCCGAGACGCATCGACCGAACGCGACGCCGCCGGAGATCAGTATCCGCAGCCAGCAGAGCAGCGAAACGGCAAGCACCAGCCCAGCGGCGCAGGGCGTTCCGGGCGCCCTCAGCAATCAGCCGCCGGTACCGGCGACCGCGCCACTGACGCAACCGCCGGTACCCGGTGCCGGTGGTGCCGCCCCGGCGACGCCTCCCGTACCCGGCCAGATCAACGTCGCCGGGGTTCAGGCGCCAGTCGCGAGCGTCGGCCCACCGATCAGTACCAGCAAGAACTCGACGGTCAACTACGAGGTCGACAAGACCATCCGGCACGTCCGCCAGGCAGTGGGCACGATCAAGCGTCTGTCTGCCGCCGTCGTGGTCAATCAGCGCAAGGAAGTCGCCAAGGACGGCAAGGCGGTCAACAAGCCGCTACCGGACGCCGAAGTGAAACAGATCAGCGACCTCGTCAAGGAGGCGATGGGCTTCAACAAGGAGCGCGGCGACACCATCTCGGTCGCCAACGCGCCGTTCACGGTCATCGACAAGGACGAGGGCCTGCCGCCATGGCGTGACCCGGAAACGGTGTCACTGACCAAGGACCTCGTGAAGTATGGTGTGATTGCCGCCATCATCGCCTATCTGCTGCTCGGCGTCGTTCGCCCGCTGCTCAAGACCATGCTCGAGAAACCAGCGACAACCGAGAGCGGCGTCGGTGGCCGCATAGACGTGGTTGCCGGAGAGGAAGGTGAGGAGGAAGCCACGGAGAACCTGCCCACGGCCGCCGAACTGCTGGAAAAGAGAATCGCCGCGGCGCGCGCGCTGGCTCAGCAGGATCCGCAGTTGGTAGCCAACATCATCAAGGAATGGACGGGTGCCAATGGCGGCTGAGGACGGTATCGAAAAGAGCGCGATTCTGCTCATTGCCCTCGGCGAGGACTACGCTGCCGAGGTGCTCAAGCATCTCGGTGTTACGTCCGCCCCTGTGAAAGGCCTGTAGTGGGTTGGCTATCCCGCTAACGGCGAGGAAGAAAGCAGGAACGGAGCCGGAAGGAGAGTGGGACGGGGAAGGTCAAGGAAGGGCTGGGACAGCT
>JAFLDO010000044.1 GCA_017302455.1 Accumulibacter sp. | reverse complement strand
AGCGCTGGCGCCAAAGGCCTCGAAGGCCTTGAGCGTGAGAAAGGTGGCATAGACGTCCATGCCGATCGGGTTGCCGTCCGGCGCGGGCGAGGCCGCCCGATCGCTGGCCCACAGCACCGCCTGGCCGCCGGCGCCGACCTGCGGCCACTTGTCGGTGAAGCCGCTGTTGCTGAGGTTGCGCCGCGGCTGGCGCCCGGCGGCATCGACCAGTTCGACCTCGGCCGAGGCCTCGAAACCGGTGCGCGTGACCAGCCAGCGGCCGTCGGGCGACCAGGCATAGCGCAGGTCGTCGTCGGTGTAGGAATAGACTGCGTCGCGCCCCAGCACCTCCACCGACTGGCCAGTCTTGAGATCGAGCACCCGCACCGTGACCCGGTCCTGGCGGTAGGCGAGCTTGCTGCCGTCGGGGCTGAGCAGCGGCTGGAACACATCGCCCGGGCCGGTGACCAGCAGCTTCTCCTCGAACGGTGCGACGCCGGCAAAGCCGGTGTCCTGCGCCCGCGTCAGCCGGGCGGCCATCACCTCCCAGCGGCCGCTGCGTTCGCTGGCGTAGAGCAGCGCGCGACCGTCCGGCGCAAAGCTCAGGTGCCGCTCCTCGGCGGGTGTGTTGGTAATGCGGCGCGCCTGCCCGGTCTGGGCGGAAACCACGAAGACCTCGCCGCGGGCCACCACCGCGAGTTCCGGCGCTGTGGGCGAGACGGCGAACTCGGTGGCCTGGCCGGCGAGCTGGACAGTGGTCGGCCCGGCCATCAGGTTGCCCTGGCGGATGTGCACCGGCACGCGCTGCGGTTGCGTGGCGCCGGCGGGCAGGCGCCAGATCTCGCCCGCCTGGCCGTAGACCAGGCTGCCGTCGCGCGCGCTGCTCAGGAAGCGCACCGGCTGGCCCTGGTGGAAGGTGATCTGCCGCGCCTCGCCGCCGGCCAGCGGCTGACGCCAGACGTTGAAGCTGCCGCTGCGCTCGCTGAGCCACAGCACCGCGTCTTCCTGCGGGCTCCACACGGCATTGCGGTCCTCGCCGCGGAACCTCGTCAGGCGGCGGTGGCTGCCGTCGCCCCGGTCAAACAACCAGACGTCGCGCGCCGCCTCCGACACATGGTGCTTGCGCCATTCATTTTCGAACGAGCGGCGGTCGGTGTACAGCAGCCGCTGGCCATCGGCGCTGGGCGCCACGTCCAGCGCTGGCGTGGGCAACAGCATCGTCGGCCGGCCGCCTGTGGCGGGCACGGCGTAGAGCTGCTGCAGCCCGCCCAGGGGCTTGGCCACGTCCAGCGCATCGGCCTGCGGCGAGCCGAGCCGGGCCGAGGTAAACAGGATCTCGCGGCCGTCCGGGCTGAAGGACTGCGGCACGTCCGCGGCCGAGTGGAAGGTCAGCCGCGTGATCGCACCGCCGGCAGCGGGCATGACGAACACGTCGTCGTTGCCATGCCGGCGCGACGCGAAGGCGATGCGCTGCCCGTCGGGCGACCAGACCGGGTGATGGCTGTAGAACGGGCCAGACGTCAGCGCGCTCGCCTCGCCGCCGGCAGTGGGCACGACCCAGATCTGGCCGCCGTGCGCGAAGGCAATGCGGCTGCCGTCGGGCGACACCGCCGGGGTGCGCAACCAGAGTGGCCGCTCCGGATCGGGCGGCGGCAGGGGCGCGCCGTGCGACAGGCCAACGACGAAACCCAGCGAAAGAATCAGACCGTGAATTCGAATGCTCATACTTGCCCTTTGGGTTCAATGTTTACTCAATATGTGGCGCACGGGCCGCCTGCGAACCCGCTCAGGCCATCCTTGAGGAGTCGACGAAACGGCACAATCTGCTGTCAACAAACGATCGTGCCTCGGCCAGCCTTGCCTCGACAGTCCGACGCCCGGCGACTGCCAAGACCCAAAGCCGGGCTGCGGCCGCATGAGACCGATGGGCAATGCGAAGATCTGCGACAGACCAGTGACCGAGCGACCAAAAAAAAAAGCGGGCGCGCACGCTTCGCGGATCCTGTGAAACACGCTCGTCGCCTTGACCGACGCGGACGCCCTGCCGGAATAGAGACCGACGCACGCTTTGCCTGCCCCCGGAGGCGACCCGAAACCCTCAGGGTGCCTTTTCGTAGAACCCGCGGACATCGGCGGCCATTTCAGCCCGGCTCGTCTTGCGCAGATAGAACATGTGGCCACCCGGGTAGGTGCCGAAGAAGAGCCGCTTGCGCGTGTCCGCCCCGCGCACTGTCTGCTCCAGCACGTAGCGCGACATCAGGTAGTTGGCGTTCAGGTCGTGGTAGCCATGGAGCACGAGCGCCTTCAGGTCGTGGTTCTGCGCGAGCGCGATCGCCAGGTCATCGGGGCCGCCCAGCTTCGCGCTGCGGTCCCAGCTCATGTTCACCGGGAGATTGAGCGGAATGTAGGGCCGGTCGCTGACATAGCCCAGATCCTTGCGCACATAGTCCGTGAAAGGCGCCAGGAGCACGCCGGACAGGATGTTGAGCGAACGGTCGAAGGCGCCGAGTTCGTCCTTCTTCTCGGGCGTGGGGTTGTCGCTGGCCTGGGTGCCGTCGTAGGTGTCGATCACCTGCCCCTTCTTGCCGAGCAGGTTGGCGGCGAAGACGACCTCGGAAATCCGGCCGCGATGGTTCGCGACGAGCGCCGGCTCGATCCCGATCAGGCCGCCGACCTTGGCATAGAACGCAGCCTGCTCCGCAGGACTTGCCCGGCCCTGTGTCGCGAGCCCGGCCAGGTAGGCGGTCATCGCATAGTCTTCGACCGCCTTGATGGCCGCCGGCTCGTTCTTGATCGTGCTCAGCCCGTGGTGGGCGGCGATCGCCGCCTGCGAGGGCAGCAGCGTCATCGGCGCCACCAGGGAATAGTGCGGATCGGAGAGTTCGAGATAGAACGCCGGCGACAGCATGACTGCCCAGTTCAGATTGATGGCGTATTGCTCGGCCAGGATGCGCGACAGCGCCGCGACCCGCTGCCCGCCATAGCTTTCCCCCGCGATGGCCTTCGGCGAGCCCCAACGCTTGTTGACCGTCAGCCACTGGCGGATGAAGCCAGCGATGGCGTCGAGGTCGCCGGCGACCCCGTGGTAGGGCTTGCCGTCGCGTGGTTTGCCGTCGGGCCCGGGCAGCATGCGGCTGTAGCCGGTGTCGACCGGGTCGATGAAGACGAGGTCGGTGAAGCGGATCCAGCTGTCGGGGTTCTCTTCCAGACGCGCCGGGACCGCGGGAAAGCTGCCGTCCCCGGCGGTCACGATCGTCTTCGGACCGATCGCGGCGAGGTGCAGGTAGATGCTGGCGGCGCCGGGGCCGCCATTGAAGGCAAAGGTCACCGGTCGCTTGGCGGGATCCGCGCCCTTGAGCGTGTAGGCGACGTGGAAGATCTCGGCATCGGGACGCTCGGGGTCCGTCCCGATCTTGAGCATCCCGGCCGAGGCCTTGTAGTCCGGCAGCTTCTGCGCCACTGCGCTCTGCGGGCCCGCAAGCAATGCGACAAGCCCGAGTGCAAGCACCTGAAGCGCCTGCCGTCCGATGGTCAAGAGTGTCATGCCACAAACTCCATTCGTTAGTGATGGCCATCTCTGGCCAAGGAAGGTGCAGGGCGAGTTGGCGGAGCGTAACCCGCCTGAACCGCGCCAAACTGGCGGGTTACGGACCAAGGCCCTGGGATGCCCAACGTTTTTTCAAAAAACCTGTCGCGAAACTGCACTACTCCTACTCAATCGTCGTGCGTGCTTGGCTACGGCGTGCGAGTCCATACGCTTTCTTTTTCAAGCTCGAACATGACCACCCATGAGCGCATCGTACCAAGCCCCAGGTTGCCATCGAAGATCAGCCGGCTGCTCTCAACGAGCGTTTGAACCGGCGCACCACCGTCGACGCGCAGCTCGAACCGTGCACCAGAGGCGCTCACAGGGGTCGCGAGGCCGACCATCGCGGCAACTGGTTCGTTGAGAATGAAAGCGCTGCTGCTGCCGGTATCGACCTCAAGCCAGACGTCGGTGTCGCGGTGACGACTCGCAACGAAGGCCACGAGCGACAGGCCGGTGACCGAGCGTTCAAAGCGGGTGCGCACGCTTCGCGCATCCCGTGGAGGACTGTCGTCGACCACCAGGCGACGGCCGGGAGGGTCCAAAGTGAGGATGTCGCCGTCAAAGGTCGACAGCGAGATCAGGCCGTCGAGGCGTGGCCAGTCCGGCGGCAGCAGCTTGTTGATGTCGAGCACCATGACCGTATGCGGCCGCGACACCCAACCGGCGACGCTCACTGTTGCCCCCTCACATCGTGGCGCGTCGATGCGCTCACCCGACATGCGGAAGCCCGTGAGCGTGACGGCGGCGGCGAAAAGGACGCAAAAAGACGGGGAACAGTCCCCGTTCCAATCTGCCGAGCCAGTGGGCGACTTCGGATTCCGCGCTCTTGCTCATGCCGCCTCTTGCTGCCGAAATCAACCCCGCGAGCCGGAAACGGCCGATGGAGCCAGGTTGACCTCGTCCGGGAGCGTCATCGGGCGCACGCCCTTGACCGCGCGGATAGCGAACTTCGGGTCGCGCTTCTGCAGTTCAGCGAAGAAACCAGGAAAGTGCGCCGCGCCATAGGTGATGTAGATCTTGTCGGACTTCGATTCGTCGACGAAGCGGGCGAGCGCCCTGTTTCGGAAGTCGACGATGATGCGGTTGGACGGATCCTTCTCTTCGCCGAGCGCGCCGGAGACGGCCATGCCGAGCACGCCGCGGCAGACGATGCCGGCGAGCTTCTTCTGCTCGGGGGTGGCCCCTTCCACGATGCCGAGGAAGAGCGCGAACGGATCGCCGCCGGGATCGGACGTCGCCTGCTTGGCCTTGGCTGCCTTGGCCGCCATGCCAGCGGCGAAGGCTGGGTCTTCGCGCAGCAGGCGGTCGTACTCGGTCTTCATCTCGAGGAAGTTCGTGTCGGCGGTGATGTGCCGCGACGGGTGGATCGCCATGTCGGCCTTGATGGGGTCGAAGTAGTTCAGCTGGAAGCTCAGGCCGCATTGCTCGGCCATCTTCTTGTAGCCGGCGCTGAGGTCCTGCTTGCTGCCCCGCAGGGTCTGGTTGAACCAGTCGGTTAGGTCGGGCCGCCCGTCCACGGGCGTCACGCCCTCGTAGAACAGCGTGTAGCCATCCGCGAGCGCCTGCTCCAGGTCGAAGACCACCGACTTGTAGAAATCCTCCGAGCCGATGTGCTGCATGCCCTGGAAGACCACCGTCTTCTGGCCGTTGGACAGCGTGGCCAGCGGCACCGCGGTCGGCCCGCTCTGAACCCAGAAGGCCAGGTAGAACACCGGCAGCGAGGCCAGCCCCAGCATGCCCAGCGCGCCGGCGAGCGCGAAGGCGCCGAAGGACCGGCCAGGCGAGTAGGCCGGGTCGCGCCGCTTGGCCAGCCAGCGCAGGAGGAACAGAATCGCGCCCAGTGCGACGCCCGCGGCGACGACCATGCTGACGATCCATAGCGGCAGCTTGCCCACCACCAGCAGGCCGGCCAGTGCGAACAGGATCAGCGCCAGCCAGAACGCGCCATTCAGACGCGCTGACCAGTTGCTGGTGCTGGATGTGGTTGTGGTCGACTTGGTTGTGGTCATCGTGTTACTTCGCCTTGCATTGCAGTTCGTCGGTCTTGCCGGTATTGGTGTTCAGCCAGCTCACCTTCAGCTCGTTGCCCTGATGCACGAGGCTGACATTCTGGCCTTCGTACTTCCCATCGCTCACAGAGCCGACGAGCCACATCGTCACGGTACGATCGCCGCGCTCCAGTCGAATCGTGGCCGGGTCGGTGGCGAAGAAGTTTGCCACCACCTCGTTGGCGGGGTT
Organism: Accumulibacter sp.; assembly: GCA_017302455.1. Classification (GTDB taxonomy): domain Bacteria; phylum Pseudomonadota; class Gammaproteobacteria; order Burkholderiales; family Rhodocyclaceae; genus Accumulibacter; species Accumulibacter phosphatis. Next base: position 30,950 of record JAFLDO010000044.1, on the reverse strand, counting down.
GTTCTGGCAGGCATGGAAGACCGTCTTCGGCGGCACCAGTTGCCAGACCGCTTGCAATTCCGAGGTGCGGAGCCGGTACTGGGCATCGACGCACCCCTTGACCGTGTCGACGGTCCAGGTCGCCGTAATCCAGGTCTTGTCCTGCGCCTTCCAGCAGTCGTTGCGGCCCTTGACCCAGCCGCGCTGCTCCTCGCGCAGCCGCGTCGCAAGCTTGCCCTTGGCCTTCGCCGCGGCCGCCTTGTAGGCCTCGTCGAGCTTGCGGTCGAGAGCCGCCAGTGATGCATCGCTGCAGATCAGCGTTTCAACCTCGCCCGTTGCTTTCGCGCAGTTGAAGGTCGGTCCCTGCGCAAGCACAGCCATTGGCAAGCCCAGCGCGCAGGCGATGAAAGACGGAACAACCGGCACGCGCTTCTTCATTGGTTCTCCTCACTAACCATTCGAGCAGTCGTTGGCTGACCTGTCCAAACTGGACGACAAAAATATCCGCTGCCCCGGGTCGCGGTAGACCACGGTTTCCGAGCCGCCGGCGCGGACCTTGCTGCAGTCGAACGCGGGCGTGTTCGCTCCGGAGACGCTGCCGGCGCGGATCAGCCTGCCGATGTAGCCGCACCATGCCTCTTCCGCGCACGGCGGCACTGTCGCGTTGCCGCGCAGGCCGAGCTTGAACTCGACGACGGGCATCGCTCTGATGGCGGGTCTAGCGGCTGCCGGCGTGGCGATAGCTGTACCTGCCATCGTAAATATTGCCGGCACGGTCGAAGGCACAGGAGAATGCCAGGTGACGATCGCCGCCGTCGCTGAAAGCAACGCTGCCGTCGCCGCTGAGCGTCCGGCCGTTCAGACTGGGATGCTCGAGTTCCAGGCTCTGCACATCGCCGTGATCGTTGTTCAGATGGGCGGTGAGGACGCGCTTGCATTCCGTTTTCAGAAAGCGCATGTCTTCGAAAGGGGTTCCCTTGCCGGAATTGTATTCAGCGCGCTTTTCGTCGTGTTCGCCGTCCTTGCTCTTGCTGGAAGCCAGGATGGCGATCAGCGCGGCGGCACCGGCGATGCCCGCACCGATTGCCAGGGCCTTGTTGCGGCTCTTTTTCTTGTCGTCGCGGTCGCTGCTTCCGGAATTGACGTTCCAGTTCACCACTTCGCGATCCTCGACACGGCAGTCGAAGCGGTACTCGCGACCATCGCGGTCATTGACCAGTCCGCTGACGTTGTAGGATCTGTAACCCGTTTCGTCGCTGCGGACGTCGTGCGGATTCGAATAGACCGAACCCCAGTGCACCACCTTGCCCAGGCAGTCGCTGCGGGCACTGGAGTCGTTGTAGGCAAAGGCGGACGATGTGGAGAGAAGGGCGGCAAAGGCAAGGACGAGAGTGAATTTGATGTTGCCAGACATGCTCGGGCTCCTGATGTATCGGGGAAGCATCTTCCTCCGCTCCCGATGGGTCAATGAAAACACTCACACGGAAAGAGTTTCCGCGGAAGGTCACCTTCCTCACTGCTGCGAAGCGCTCCGCGCGGTCGGCGCCGATCGGACTCGCGAGCGCGACTGACGACATTGCCAGGGATCGCCAGACAGCAGGCGCTCATCAGAAAACAGCGTCAGCTCGCTCAAGTCTGCCGCCACATTTGTCTGAGGTTGCGTCAGCCGCAGTATCGGTCAGCGGCTTTCGACCTTACACTAGCGCCATGACGAAACACTCTTAATCGAAAATTGAAAATCAGGAATCTGCAGGATCTCCGCGTCTTCGTGCTGGCTGCCGACAGCGGGAGCCTCTCGACCGCGGCCCAAATGCTCGGATTGTCTCCTGCGGTAGCCAGTACCAGCCTGAAACGGCTGGAGTCCGATCTGGGCGCGCTATTGCTCGTACGCTCCACGAGGAGCCTGCGTCTGAGTCCGCCGGGAGAACGCCTTTTGCCGGCAGCCCGTTGCGCACTGGCTGGACTGAGTGATGCGCTCGAGGACATTGCCCAGGTGCGCGGCAGCCTGCGCGAGGAGTTGCGCGTATCGATGCCCTCGGACCTTGGAAGGAATCATCTGCTGGCCTGGCTCGACAGCTTCCTGCTTCAACACCCCGACGTCACGCTGCGCACGCATGTTTCCGATCGCCCGGCAGACCTCTACCGGCAACCAGTCGACATTGCCATTCGCTATACGGACATGGCGGATTCGGGGTTGGTCGCGCTGCCCATCCTGTCCGGCAACCGGCGTGTTCTCTGTGCAGCGCCGAACTACCTGGCGCGCCACGGCGTACCGGCCGTTCCGGGGGACCTGTCTCGCCACAACTGCCTGCGATTTCGTCTCGGGAACGCCCTGCACGAGCATTGGCGCTTCAGCCTGGAGGGGAAGGAGATCGTGGTAACCGTAAACGGGAACCGGATCGCTGACGACGGTGATGTCGTGCATCGCTGGGCCCTTGCTGGCCACGGCATTGCCTACAAGTCGGCGCTGGATGTCGGCAAGAGCATAGCGGCCGGCCTTCTGGTGCCGCTCTGTACCGAATGGACGACCGAGGCGGCGCCATTGTCGCTGGTCTGTGCCGATCGTCGCCAGTTGTCGCCGCTGGTCATGCTGTTGCGCGACCACTTGCGGCAGTGCTGCGAGAACCTGATTGAGGGCTTCAAGGCCGCCTGGCCATTCACCCCCGTTCCTTGATTGTTGACGCCTTGATCCAGAGGAATGAGGCGGACGAGAATCAGCCCCGGCCACGATGATGTCGCTACGATGATTGCGGGCTTGCCCGTCGGACGCGGCATGGTCCACTGCCGGTCCATGCGAGCCGCGAGTGTCGGTTGCCCTATGGGCGAAATCGACACTGCATGCGTTCAGGCAAGCTCGGACACTCGCCATGCCCGGCGATGCCCAGCCGTGTCGCGGCAGTTGCCCCGCGCTCTGGCGATGCCGCCGAGTGCAGAGCCATCACGCCACGTTCGTCCTGCAGCCTACTTCCGACAGGCAGCTGGAACCGCTCGCCACGTTTCTAAATGGACGCCATGAGAAGACGCGCTTGTACTCGCCTAAACGCCCTGCACCATCCGTTGGCGGGTAGCAGCGCTACCCGGACGAGGTAGCGTGAAGCGGATTTGAACCGGGATTAAGCCCAAGAAGAACCCGGGGCAGGCCTCAGGTGACTGGCAACCGATTGATTTTGTTATAGTTATTGGAGGCGCGAGCGGGAGTCGAACCCACCTACACGGATTTGCAATCCGGTGCATAACCGCTTTGCTATCGCGCCGCGCCCATCTGATGACAGGAGCGCCGTCAGGTCCGAAGAACACGGAACGTCCGGCAGAAAATCTGGAGCGGGAGAAGAGTCTCGAACTCTCGACCTATACCTTGGCAAGGTATCGCTCTACCAACTGAGCTACTCCCGCGTGAAGCGAGTGCGCATTATAAAGGCCTGCCCATTGCTGTCAACGCATTCTTCCCCGGTCGGGCGCCGCCGGGCACCCCCGATGTCGCCTTTTGCGGCTCCCCGCTAGCGCCGCCGGTCCTCTTCAATCAGGTGCGGCCACGCCATTCGCATGTAATAACCCATCGACCAGAGGGTCAGTACGGCCGCCACGTAGATCAGCCAGGTGCCGGCCTGAAAGACGTCGAAACCACTGACCGGCGCCTGATAGAGCAGCAGGGGGATGGCTATCATCTGCGCGCTGGTCTTGATCTTGCCGATCATCGATACGGCAACGCTGCGGTGGGCGCCAATCTGGGCCATCCACTCGCGCAGGGCCGAAATCGTAATCTCCCGGCCGATGATGATCGTTGCCAGGATGGCGTCGAGCCGGCCCAGTTGCACCAGGACGATCAGTGCGGCGGCAACCATCAGCTTGTCCGCCACCGGGTCGAGAAAAGCACCGAAAGCCGACGTCTGCTGCCAGCGCCGCGCGAGATAGCCGTCGAGCCAGTCAGTGACCGCTGCCACCACGAAAACCAGCGTCGCGGCGAGGTCACGGCCGACGACCTGGAGCCAGGAGCCGGGAACGTAGTAAACGGCGATCATCAGCGGAATCAGGATGATCCGGAGCCAGGTGAGAAGAATCGGTGTGTTCAGTGGCATCAATGCAAAGACGCGTAAATTTTCTCGGCCAGTTCCCGGCTGATTCCCGGAACTGCTGTCAATTGGTCAACGCCGGCATCCGAAATGCCCTGCAAACCACCAAAACGGGCAATCAATGCCTTGCGCCGTTTGGGTCCAATGCCCACTATCCCTTCCAGCCGGGAAGTTCGCCCTGTCTTGCCGCGGCTGGCGCGATGTCCGGTCACCGCAAAACGGTGCGCCTCGTCGCGAATTTCCTGGATCAGGTGCAGGGCGGGATGTTCAGGGGTCAATTGTAACGGCTCGCGAGCGTCCGCGAAAACCAGCGTCTCCAATCCCGGCTTGCGCGCCTCGCCCTTGGCGACGCCGAGCAGCGGCAGCTGCGACAGGCCGAGGTCGGCGAGCGCGGCGGCGGCGACCTTTACCTGTCCGCTGCCGCCGTCGATCAGGATCAGCGCCGGCGCCACACCGCTGCCGGAAACCAGCTTCTCGTAGCGCCGCTGCACGGCCTGCCGCATCGCCGCGTAATCGTCGCCCGGCTGGACATCACGAATGTTGAAGCGCCGGTACTCTGACTTGCGCATTCCCCCACCCTGGTAGACGACACATGCCGCCACTGTGGCGTCTCCCTGCGTATGGCTGATATCGAAGCATTCGATACGCATCCCCTCCTCGGCTTCGAGACCCAGCGTGCTGCAGAGCGATTCAAGGCGCGCTTCCTGCCGGGACAGCGCAACGCGACGCGTGGTGATCGCCAGCCGGGCGCTCTGCTCGGCCATTTCCACCCAGACGCGTTGCGTGGTCAACCTGGCCTCGCCAAGCCTGATCGGCCGACCGGCCATTTCGCTGAGCCAGCCGGCCACTTCGCCATCCGCGAGGGGCAGATTGACCAGAATACGCGCCGGGATGGGGTGCGCCAGATAATGCTGATAGAGGAAGGCGGCCAAGGCCTCGTGCGGCGACGAATCGGCCGTGTTCGCGGGAAACTGCGGCCGGTCGCCGAGATGTCGGCCGCCACGCACCATCGCCAGGTTCACGCAGATCAGGCCGTCGCCGTCAACAGCGGCGACGATGTCCACATCCGCGTCGGTGCCGCTCTCGACGTATTGCTTCTCCTGCACTTGCCGGAGTGACTGGATCTGGTCGCGATAGACGGCAGCCTGCTCGAAGGCGAGTTTCTCTGCGGCCTCATCCATGGCTGTCGACAAGCGGCCGATCACGTCCTGCTGGCGGCCTTGCAGAAACATCACGGCCATCTGCACGTCCTCGGCATAGCGTTCAGGCTCGATCAGGCCGACGCAGGGGCCCGAGCAACGTTTGATCTGGTGGAGCAGGCACGGCCGCGAGCGGTTGTTGAACACCGGATTCTCGCAAGTGCGCAGGCGAAACATTTTCTGCAGCAGGTGGATGCTGTCACGCACCGCCGACGACGACGGAAACGGACCGAAATAGTCTGCCCGCTTGTCGGTAGCGCCGCGGAAAAACCCCAACCGCGGTGCACTGTCGTGGCTCAGCACGATATAGGGATAGGACTTGTCGTCACGAAACAGTATGTTGTAGCGGGGCGACAGGCTCTTGATGAGATTGTTTTCGAGCAGCAGAGCCTCGGCCTCGGAACGCGTTACTGTCGTCTCGACGCGAGCGATCTGTGCCACCATCAGCGCGATGCGCGGACTGGCATGGTTCTCCCGAAAGTAGGAGGCGACCCGCTTGCGGAGGTTCTTCGCCTTGCCCACGTAGAGCACATTGCCGGCGCGATCGAGCATCCGGTAGACACCCGGCAGTTCGGTCAGCGTGCTCAGCAGGGACTTGGCGTCGAAGGGTTCGTTCATGTGGATGCACGGCAGCCGCCGGCTGACGTAGGATAGTGACTTCGATGTTATCACGCTCACCTGCCCCCGCCCTGCCGCCCGTTGACCCTCTCGCGACCAGCCGACCCGACTGGGATGTGTTCTGCAAGGTAATCGACAACCTTGGCGACATCGGCGTCTGCTGGCGCCTGGCCCGCCAGATGACCGGCGAACACGCGTTGCGTGTGCGTCTGTGGGTGGACAACCTGACCAGTTTCCACCTGCTCTGTCCGGAGGTGAACCCGGCGCTGTCGATCCAGCATCGGCAGGGAATCGAGGTCAGGCGTTGGGACGGCGATTTTCCCCGCGTCGACCCGGCGCGCGTCGTCCTCGAAACCTTCGCCTGCCGGATCCCCGAGTCGTTCGTCGAAGCCATGGCGAAGCAGTCGCCGCCGCCAGTGTGGCTCAACCTCGACTACCTGAGCGCCGAGGACTGGGTAGCCGGCTGGCACGCGCTGCCGTCGCCCTACCCGCAACTGCCGCTGATCAAGTATTTCTTTTTTCCCGGTTTCCGCCACGACACCGGCGGACTGTTGCGCGAAGGCGAGCTGCGGACGCGCAGGCAGAATTTCCTCGCCAGCGCTGACCGGCAGCTGGCCCTGTGGAACGACGTCGGCTTCCCGCCACCGACCGGCGATGCGCTGCTGGTCTCCCTGTTCGCCTACGAGAATCCGGCGATCGGCGACCTGCTGAGCGCCTGGGAAGCGTCGGAGACGCCGGTCTGCTGCGCGGCCCCGCTATCAAGCACACTACCGGCGATGGCGGCGTACGCCGGGCAGGCACTCACGGCTGGCCAGAGCCTCCGACGCGGCGCACTCGAACTGCGTATCCTGCCGTTCCTGCAACAGGACCGCTATGATCAGCTGCTCTGGCTGTGCCGCCTGAACTTCGTCCGCGGCGAGGATTCCTTCGTCCGCGCCCAGTGGGCAGCACGGCCCCTCGTCTGGCAGGCCTACCCGCAGGAAGACGCCACGCACCTGCGCAAGCTCGACGCCTTCCTGACGCTTTACGGCGCCAGCCTGCCGAACACGACAGGCGCTGTGCTACGCGACTTCTGGCAGGCATGGAACAAAGGAAGCCTTGCCGTCACGCACTGGCGCGACCTTGCCGCCAGCCTCGACAGCCTGGACGAACACGCGCACCGCTGGGACGCGGGACTCGCCGAACAGGACGATCTCTGCACCCGGCTGATTCGCTTCAGCCGTTCCAAGTTATAATCGTTCGTTTTTCTCACCCGTTTCCTGGAACGTACTATGAAAACCGCACAAGAGCTTCGCGCAGGCAACGTCTTCATGGTCGGCAACAACCCGATGGTCGTTCTCAAGTCGGAATACGTCAAGTCGGGCCGCAACGCGTCGGTCGTCAAGATGAAGATGAAGAACCTGCTGACCGAGTCGCCCAGCGAGACCGTCTATCGCGCCGACGACAAGTTCGACGTCATCCAGCTCGAGCGCAAGGAAGTCAGCTACTCGTACTTCGCCGATCCCCTCTACGTGTTCATGGACGCCGAATACAACCAGTACGAGATCGAAGCCGACTGCATGAGCGACGCGCTGAACTACCTTGAAGACGGCATGCCCTGCGAGGCCGTTTTTTACAACGGCAAGGCCATCTCCATCGAACTGCCGACCAGCGTGGTCCGCGAAGTGGTCTACACGGAACCTGCGGTCAAGGGCGACACCTCGGGCAAGGTGATGAAGCCGGCCCGGCTGGCGACCGGTTTCGAACTGCCGGTTCCCGCTTTCATCGAGATCGGCGACAAGATCGACATCGACACACGCAGCCACGAGTACCGTTCGCGCGTCAGGTAGCCGTGACAGGTCGGCCGGCGCGTTTGCACGCGCCGCCTCGACAGACAGCGACAGCCGGAGCCGCAGCGGTCTGCCGCGTCCGCCAGCTCACGCCAACAGCCGTTCCGCCCAGGTAACGCCGGTCAGGTAGGCAGGATCCTGCTGCAGCTTTGGCCAGTCGAGTGCGCTGGTGACCGGGCACAGACGTTCGACCCGGAGAGCCCGCTGCGCATCGGCTAGCGGCCGCCAGGTGGCCAACAACTCACCGACCGCCTCCGGCGAGTTGCACACCAGCAGGAGGTCGCAGCCGGCGTTCCATGCCGCCGTGCAACGATCGATGATGCCGCCGGCAACGCCGGCAGCCGCCATCGACAGATCGTCGCTGAAGATCACACCCGCAAAGCCCAGCTCGTCGCGCAGCAGCCGCATCCAGACCGGCGAAAAACCGGCCGGCCGATCGTCTACCTGGCTGTAGATGACGTGCGCCGGCATGACGGCGTCCAGACTCAGCCGACGATAGGGCGCGATGTCCGGAGTCAGCTCGTCCAGCCGACGCTGGTCGATGGGCAGGGCGATGTGCGAGTCGGCCTCGACCCAGCCATGACCGGGAAAATGCTTGCCACAAGCGGCCATGCCGGCGCTGCGCAAGCCCGCGATCAGCGCGCCGGCGAGTTCAGCGACGACTGCTGGATCGCCGTGAAGCGAGCGATCACCGATGACGCTACTGCGCCCCCAGTCGAGGTCGAGAACCGGCGTAAACGACAGGTCGACGCCGCAGGCACGTAATTCGGCCGCCAGCACGTAAGCCACTTGCCGGGCTGCCGTCAGCGCCGCCTGGGGATCGCGGTCCCAGAGTTCACCGAGACGGCGCATCGGCGGCAGACGCGTGAACCCCTCCCGACAGCGTTGCACCCGGCCCCCCTCGTGGTCGATGGCGATCGGCAAGGGCGGCGAACGCAGAGCATGGATCTCTGCCGTCAGCCGCGCGAGCTGCTGTGGCGACTGGTAGTTGCGTGCAAACAGTATCAGGCCGCCAACCAGAGGATGGCCGAGGCGTTCCCGTTCGAGATCGGTCAACTGCACGCCCGCGACGTCGATCATCAGCGGCCCGAGAGGCAGGCTCGCGGTCGTATTCATGTCTGCTCCATGATCACGAAGGCGATGGCGTAGTCCTGCTCATCACTGATCGAGAGGTGGGCGAACAACCCACGCTGCGCGAGATGTACCGCTAGCGGCGTTGCGTACTCGAAAAGCGGCCGGCCCAGCGCATCATGTGCGACACCGATGTTCGGCAGCGTCGCCGGGGCGATCAGGCCGGTACCCAGAGCCTTGCCGAAGGCCTCCTTGGCAGCGAAGCGCTTGGCGAGAAAACGTCCGGGATCGCGTGTGCCGGCGAACTCGGCACACTCGCGCGCCGACAGCAGTCTCGCGACGGCACGCTGGCCGTGTCGCGCATGCAATCCGGTGAGACGCGCGATGGTGACGATATCGGTACCGATGCCGGTAATCATCGCGAACGCTCCTGTGCCTCGCGCAGCAAGCGCTTCATTTCCCGGACCGCCTCCCGCAAACCGACGAAGACGGCCCTGCTGATGATCGCGTGCCCGATGTGCAGTTCCCGGATACCCGCCAGACGCGCCACCGGCTGGACGTTGAAGTAGTTCAACGCATGCCCGGCGTTGAAGCGCATGCCGAGCTGGCGTATGGTCTCGCCGGCGCGGCGAATCTTGTCGAGCTCGCCGACGACGGCAGGGCTTTCGGCATCCCGCCCCTGATGGTAGAAAGCATGGGCATAGGGGCCGGTATGTAGCTCGCACACACGTGCGCCGATGCGCGCAGCCGCTTCCACCTGCGCCGGATCGGCATCGATGAAGACGCTGGTGACGATCCCGGCATCGGCCAGGCGCTGGACCGCTGCACGCAGCCGCTCTTCCTGGGCCAGAATGTCGAGGCCGCCTTCAGTGGTCACTTCGTGCCGGCCTTCGGGTACCAGCATCGCCATTTGCGGTTTGATCCGGCAGGCGATGGCAAGCATCTCGTCGGTCGCCGCCATTTCGAGATTGAGCTTGATCTGCGCCAGCTCGCGCAGTTTCTCGACGTCGGCGTCCTGAATGTGGCGCCGGTCCTCACGCAGGTGGATGGTGATTCCGTCAGCACCGCCCAGGTGCGCTTCAACCGCCGCCCAGACCGGGTCAGGCTCGTAGGTGCAGCGCGCCTGCCGGATCGTCGCCACATGGTCGATGTTAACGCCAAGTTCGATCATGACTCCCGTAACTCCCTGAAAATCCTGCGGCTGGCGAGACTCCTGCCGCCGGTATAGTGGCCGATCAATGTCCGCATCAACTGCTTGGCTTCGCTCAGCGAGCGCGGATCGGAAAAGTCCTCCCGCGCCAGGTCGATCAGCGTCCTGCCGCTGACCGAGAGCGCCGAGCCGCCGGGTCGCTGCAGCCGCACCGGGCCACGCTCGATCTCATAGGCGTAGTCGCCGTCGGCCTCGACTGCGACACCCTCGGCATCGGTCTCGAGCAGCAGGCCGTAACCCAGCTCCTGCAGCAAGGCCCGTTCGAAGCAGCGCAAGTCGGCCTCCTGCGCGCCGTCGGCGAAGCGGCGCAGCGTTTCGGCATAGACGGCGAACAGTCGCGCATGCGCATCTTCGCGCGGCAGCAGGTTCATCAGCAGTTCATTGAGGTAGTAGCCACAGAACAAGGACTTTCCCGCCAGCAGCGGCTGACCGCCCTGCCACTCGGCTTTCATCAGGGTTTGCACCTCACCTCTGCCGGCCCAAGCGAGTTCCAAGGGCTGGAAGGCGAGCAGAACGCCACGCAGCACCGATCGCGGCCGCCGTGCGCCACGTGCGAGCAGCGCAACGCGACCAAAGTCACGCGAGAAAACATCAATGATCAGGCTGGTTTCACTGTAAGGGTAAGCGTGCAGTACGAAAGCCGGCTGAGCATCTACCTTGTGCCGCTGATTCACGTGCCGACTCGCTCGTCAGCCATCACCGAGAACCCCGGCTACTCGTAGCCAAGGCTCTTGAGCAGTCGCTCATCGTCGGCCCAACCCGACTTGACCTTGACGAAAACCTCGAGAAAGACCGGGCCACCAAACATGCGCTCCATGTCCTGGCGCGCCTCGGAAGCGATCCGTTTGACCGTCTCGCCGCCACTACCGATGATGATCGCCTTGTGCCCCTCGCGATCGACGACAATCGCCGCGCTGATCCGGCGCAACTCGCCATCGACGACGAACTTTTCCACTTCGACGGTCGCGGCATAAGGCAACTCATCGCCGATCAGGCGAAACAGCTTTTCGCGAATGTACTCGGCGGCCAGGAACCTCTCGCTGCGGTCGGTGATCTCGTCCTCGCCGAACAGAAACTCGTTGTTCGGTAGATGCTTGCGAGTTTCTGCCAGCAGTTCATCGAGTTGCGCACCACGCGTGGCGCTGACCGGCACGATGGCCGCAAAATCACCTTCTCGCGCCAGATCGGCGAGAAACGGCAGCAGCCGCGCCTTGTCCTTCAACTGATCGATCTTGTTGACGACGATGATCAGCGGACAGTCCGAGGGGACAAGCTGGCGTACCGCCCGGTCGCGCTCGTCAAACCGACCAGCCTCGACGACGAACAGTACGACATCGACTTCGGCCAGTGCCTGCCGGACGCCACGATTCATCACCTGATTCAGGGCATTGCCGTACCGGGTCTGAAAACCGGGTGTGTCGACGAAGACGTACTGCGTGTCCGCTCGCGTCAGGATACCGATGATCCGGTGGCGGGTCGTTTGCGCGCGCCGCGAGACGATACTGAGCTTTTCGCCGATCAGCGCATTGAGCAAGGTCGACTTGCCGACATTCGGGCGGCCGATGATGGCAATCTGTCCGGACCGAATCTCGCTCATGGGCTGCCCAGGGTGTCCAGCGCACGCTCTGCCGCGATCTGCTCGGCCGCTCGGCGGTTGCTGCCGCTGCCCTCGGTGCGGATGCGCAGGGCGTCGATCACACAGGTGACGGTGAAGTGCTGGGCGTGCGCCTCGCCCTCCGCGCCGGTCAAGGCGTACTGCGGCAAGGCAAGCCGCCGGCCCTGCAGATACTCCTGCAAGCGTGTCTTGGCGTCCTTGGTGCCCTGTCCGGGAATCAGCTGCTTCAGCATCGACTCATACAGGCGATTGATGACTTCGCCGGCCGCTTCAAAACCGGCGTCGAGCCAAAGAGCACCGAACAGCGCTTCCAGGCCATCGGCAAGGATCGACGGTCGCTGTTGTCCGCCGCTTTTTTGCTCGCCCTCGCCGAGACGCAGAAAGTCACCGAGCGAGAGCGCCAAAGCCTGCTGGTGCAGGCCGTCCTGGCGCACCAGTTGTGCCCGCAGGCGTGAGAGGTCGCCTTCAGGAAGGGTCGGAAAGCGCTCGAACAGGGAGCGCGCGATAACGGCGTTGAGAATGGCATCACCGAGAAACTCGAGTCGCTCATTGTGCGGCGAACTGTAGCTGCGGTGCGTCAGGGCTGTCTGGAGGAGCGCACGATCGCGAAACGTATAACCGAGCCCCCGCTCGAGTCGAGAGTCGATCATTGGCCCAGATTGCGCCCCGACGATGAACCGTGAAAGTCGATCAGCAGACTGACATTGGCGATCAGCGGAATACGCTTCTCGTAGGCGAAGGCCACGACGATCTGATTCTCTTCCTTGAAGACGTCCAGGTCCGCGGGTCCGATGGTCTTGACATGCTCCACCTCGGCGTACTTGCCGAAGGCCTGGCGAATCTCCGGAACCGTCTTGCCACTCGACTCGCTGGCGACTGCTTTGACCGCCTGTCTGATCTTGTAGTATTCGGTGACCTCGGGAAGGATCCGGATGACGATGATGGACACCAGGGCAATCACCACGCCCCAGAGCAGCAAGGCGGAAAGCGCCAAACCACGCTGACGATTCATGACCAGCACTCCTTACCTGAACGAGCCAATCCGTTTGAAATCACTGAAGTTCAACCAGATGAAAAAAGCCCTGCCGACGATATTCTGTTCCGGAACGAAGCCCCAGAAGCGACTGTCGCGGCTATTGTCGCGATTATCGCCCATCACGAAGTAGTGCCCCGGTGGGACGGTGCAAGTCACCCCCACACTATTGTAGGAACAATTCTGGCGATTGGGAAACTGCACGGGACCGGGAACGAAGGGGGGTGCATCCTCGTCATTGAGCGTCCGATGCTCGGTTTCACCCAGCTTTTCGGTATATTGCCGCGAATAGTACAGGCGCTCCGGGTGCAGGTAATCGTCGACTTTCGTTGTCGGTACCGGCTCGCCATTGATCGTCAGCTTCTTGTTCTGGTAGGCGATCCGATCACCCGGCACGCCGACCACCCGCTTGATATAGTCGAGGGAAGGATCCTCGGGATAACGGAAGACCATCACGTCGCCACGTTGCGGACTATTGACGTCGATGATTTTCCAGTTGGCGACCGGCAGGCGAATGCCGTAGGTGTATTTGTTCACCAGGATGAAGTCGCCGACCTGCAAGGTCGGAATCATCGATCCCGAGGGAATCTTGAACGGCTCGACAAGAAACGAACGGAGCAGGAAGACTACCAGAATGACCGGGAAGAAGCTGGCCCCGTACTCGACCCACCACGGGTCCTTGGCGTCAGCCGGACGGCGCTTGCGGAGGACGAAGGCGTCCGCCGCCCAGATGGCACCGCTGATCAGCAACAGGATCAGCAGGATCAGTGCAAAGTTCACTCGTTCACTCCTCTACTTGCCGACCCGCAGCACGGCAAGGAACGCCTCTTGTGGAATCTCCACCGAACCGACCTGCTTCATGCGTTTCTTGCCTGCCTTCTGTTTCTCGAGCAGTTTCTTCTTGCGCGTGATGTCGCCGCCGTAGCACTTGGCCAGCACGTCCTTGCGCATCGCCTTGACGTTCTCGCGGGCGATGATGTTGGCACCGATGGCAGCCTGAATGGCAACATCGTACATCTGACGCGGAATCAGCTCGCGCATCTTGGCGGCCAGTTCGCGGCCACGATAGATCGAGTTCGCGCGATGCAGAATGACCGACAGGGCATCAACCCTCTCGCCGTTGATCAGAATGTCGAGCTTCACGACATCGGCCGCGCGATACTCCTTGAAGTCGTAATCGAGCGACGCGTAGCCGCGCGAGACGGACTTCAGACGGTCGAAAAAGTCCATCACCACTTCGGCCATCGGCATTTCGTAGACCAGTTGCACCTGGCGACCATGATAGGTCATGTCTACCTGATTGCCGCGCTTCTGATTGCACAGCGTGATCACGTTGCCGAGGTAGTCCTGTGGCACGAACACCGTGATGGTGATGATCGGCTCGCGAATCTCCTCGATCTTCGACAGTTCGGGGAGCTTGGCCGGGTTTTCGACGTTGATCAGGCTGCCGTCACGCAGCACTACTTCGTAGACGACGGTCGGCGCCGTGGTGATCAGGTCCTGGTCGAACTCGCGCTCGAGACGCTCCTGGACGATCTCCATATGCAACAGGCCGAGAAACCCGCAGCGAAAGCCGAAACCGAGCGCCTGCGAAACCTCGGGCTCGTAGCGCAGCGACGCATCGTTCAGCTTGAGTTTCTCGAGCGACTCGCGCAGGGAATCGTACTGGTTCGACTCGACCGGATAGAGTCCGGCGAAGACCTGCGACTTGATTTCCTTGAACCCCGGCAAGGCCTCGCTGGCCGGCCGGTCCAGCAAGGTCAGCGTATCGCCGACCTTGGCCGCCTGCAGTTCCTTGATTCCCGAGATCACGTAACCGACCTCGCCAGCGCGCAGGGCGTCACGCGGCACCGCCTTGGGGGTGAACACGCCGACCTGTTCGCAGAGGTGGGTAGACCCCGAGGCCATCAGGCGAATCCTGTCCTTGGGGCGCAGCGTGCCGTCAAAGACCCGCACCAGCATGACCACACCCACGTAGTTGTCGAACCAGGCATCCACCAGCAGCGCCTTGAGCGGCGCATCCTGATTGCCCTTGGGCGGGGGGATCCGCTCGATGATCGCTTCGAGGATGTCTTCGACCCCGACGCCGGTCTTCGCCGACGCCAGAACTGCCTCGGACGCATCGATGCCGATCACGTCTTCGATCTCCTGGCGCGCGTTGTCCGGCATTGCCGAGGGAAGATCGATCTTGTTCAGGACGGGTAGAACGTCGACGCCCAGTTCGATGGCCGTATAGCAATTGGCTACGGTCTGGGCTTCAACGCCCTGCGACGCATCGACCACCAGCAAGGCCCCCTCGCAGGCGGACAGCGAACGCGACACCTCGTAAGAGAAATCGACGTGTCCCGGCGTGTCGATCAGGTTCAGGTTGTAGGTCTCGCCGCTACGCGCCCGGTATTGCAGTGCCGCGGTCTGCGCCTTGATGGTGATGCCGCGCTCGCGCTCGATATCCATCGAGTCCAGCACCTGCGCCTCCATCTCGCGATCGGAAAGGCCGCCGCAAAGATGGATGATGCGGTCGGCAAGTGTCGACTTGCCGTGATCGATATGCGCGATGATGGAAAAATTGCGGATGTGTTGCATGGGCATCGTGTGGGCTCTGTTGCGACCGCGCAGCCGCTGAAAAAAAGGGTGCCGGCGGCGGGCACCCTTGGTCGAACTGCCTGAAGGCGCGGATTCTAGCGGATTTCGCCCAAATAATCACGGACTTTGCGGTCGTCGAGGAAGTAATGGCAGAGTTCCTCGCCATCATGCAGCAGCACGGGTACGAGTTCATCGTACAAGGCCTCAAGCGTCGGATCGGCGTCCACATCGAGCACCTCGAGGTCGATGTCGAACTCAGCCAGCAACGGCCGCAGCGCCACCTCCATCTCCTGGCAGAGATGACAGTAGCTGCGCGAAACGAGCGTCAATATCGGTGACTGACTCACTCGGCGCGCCGGTCGGGCAGGCCTTTCACGGTGACGAAGGTCTGTACGTCGCCACGGCGAACGAGCAGCGTCACGTTGGCGGCCTTGTCGAACTGCGCCAGGAGGCTGTTGAACTGCTGAACGCTACGTATCTCCGTGCTCTCGCCACGCGCAAAGAGCGCCAGGATCACGTCGCCCGGCCGCAGATCAGCGCGTGCCGAATTGCTGCGCACTTCCTGAATGACCAGGCCGCCATTGACCTTGAGCTCGCGTTTCTGCTCTGCAGTGAGTTCGGACACCACCAGGCCAAGCCGATTGGCCACCTTTTCGACCGGCTTCGCAGCGCGACTGCTACCGGCGGCAAGCTTCTCGTCCGGGATTTCGGCGACGACCAGCGCCAGATCCTTGGTTGTCCCTTTTCGCCACACCTGGACCGTCACCCGGGCTCCCGGTCGGGTGGCTCCGACCATACGTGGCAAGTCGCCGGAACCGGTGATCGCCTTGCCGTCGAACTTCAGGATCACATCACCCGGCTCGATGCCCGCCTTCTCGGCCGGCCCGCCCTTCTCGACGGCATTCACCACCGCCCCCTGCGCCTTGCTCAGACCAAAAGACTCGGCCAGATCCTTGGTCAGATCCTGGATGACGACACCGATCCGACCGCGACTCACCTTGCCGGTCGCACGCAGCTGGGTTTGCACGTCCATCGCCACATCGATCGGAATGGCGAAGGAAATGCCCATGAAGCCACCCGAACGACTGTAGATCTGTGAGTTGATACCGACCACCTCGCCTTTCATATTGAACAGCGGCCCGCCTGAATTGCCGGGGTTGACCGCGACATCGGTCTGGATGAAGGGCACGTAGTTCTCCTGCGGCAGCGAACGTCCCTTAGCGCTGACAATCCCCGCCGTGACACTGTTGTCGAAGCCGAACGGGGAACCGATGGCGATCACCCACTCGCCCACCTTGAGAACGCTCGGGTCGCCCAGGCGAACGGTCGGCAGCGCCGTCGCCTCGATCTTGATCAGGGCTACATCCGTCCGCTTGTCGGCGCCAATGACGCGCGCCTTGAACTCCCGCTTGTCGGTCAGGCGAATCAGAATCTCATCGGCAGACTCGACTACATGGGCATTGGTCAGGATGTAACCGTCGGGACTGACGATGAAACCGGAACCGAGCGAGCGGCTCTCGAATTCGCGCGGCTGGCCGAATCCGGGCACCCCCGGTTGGCGGGGAACAAAACGACGGAAGAACTCGTACATCGGGTCGTTCTCGTCGAACGGCAGGGACTGCGCGCCCCGTCCGTTGCCACGCGCGGACTGTGTCGTGCTGATGTTTACCACCGCCGGCCCCTGTTTCTCGACCAGTTCGGTAAAGTCCGGCAGTCCTCGAGTCTGGGCGTTCGCCAGCAGCGAGAAACAGGTGAAGAAGACGACCGCAAGCAGTTGTTTCATGGCACCGAAAGCCTCCTGAGTGTCTCTGCAATCATGACCAGACCCAAGGCGCAGATCTGTGGGCGCCCGGCGGAAAGTCAAGGCCTGATCGATGGCCGAAAACGCGGGTCGTCGCGCGAGCGCAAGTGCGCTCGCCGCAAGCCCCACCAGCCGCCGAGCAGACCGCCGAGCGACCCGCCGATCGCGCCAATCTCACCAGCCACCGCCGATCCGCCGAGAGCCCCGACGAAGAGTCCCAGTAGCGGCACAGCGTAGGCGTGGAGCGCACTGCTGCCGAGCGACCCGTCCACCACGCCGACGCGCACGCGCTGACCGACGACACAGCGTTCAGGGTTAGCCACCCGAAGAGTCCGCGGCGTGGCGCACAACAGATGGCCCAGGTTGTTGCCGCCACAGCCACCCGATTCCCGACAGCGGCCGCAGCCGCCATCGTCCATGCGTATCGTTGCCTGCCCGTCATCCACGGCGGTGACGGTACCCCACGCGTCATTCATGCCGCGGATCACTCATCGCTACCAGCGGCGGTCAGCCGAGACGTCGAGCAGCGGCCGCAACTTGGCGGCCACGGCCTCGCGTGCACGAAAAATCCGCGAACGCACGGTACCGATCGGACAACTCATTGCTTCGGCGATCTCCTCATAGCTGAGGCCCTCGATCTCGCGCAACAGGATCGCACTACGCAGTTCCTCAGGCAGATCAGCCATCGCCGCATTGATCGTGTCGCCGATCTGTCTGGATTGAAGAATGCTCTCTGGGGTGTTGATATCACGCAACTGACCGGCGTCCTCGAAGCCCTCGGCTTCATCCGCGTCGAATTCGGTCGACGTCGGTGCCCGGCGCCCCTGTGCGACCAAGTAGTTCTTGGCCGTGTTGATGCCGATACGGTACAGCCAGGTATAAAACGCACTGTCCCCACGAAACGACGGTAGCGCCCGATAGGCCTTGATGAACGCCTCCTGCGCGACATCCTCGATCTCTGCCTGATCGCGGATGAAGCGCGACAACAGCCTGCCCAGCTTGCGCTGGTACTTGCCGACCAGTATCTCGAAGGCATGCTTGTCGCCGGCCTGTGCGCGCTCAACCAGTACCTGGTCAATCTCGCGTTCGCTCATAACTCTGTGCTTGTCCTGTCGCAGACGGTATCGTCGGGAGCGGCGAAGTATAACGCAAGCATCAAATTCCCAGCGTAACAGTGCGTAAGCGTCGTCCAGCCGACCACCTCGCCAGAGAGACGCTGGTCACCCCGGCGCAGGCTTATCGCACTGCCATGCGCGTGCTATAGTTGCAGCCCTTTTGGGCAGGATCTCCGCGGTGGCGCTTCGCTTCGACGTTCTCATCATCGGCAGTGGCTTGGCTGGCCAGGCCGCAGCACTCCGCCTGGCGCCAACCCACAAGGTGGCACTGATCAGCAAGCGCACACTGGAGGACAGCGCCTCCAGCTGGGCCCAGGGCGGCATCGCTGCGGTTCTCGACAATCGCGACTCGATCGAGGCCCACATCCGCGACACGATTACCGCCGGCGCTTTTCTCAATGACCCACGCGCGACCCGCTTCGTCATCGAAAACGGTCGGCGCGCCGTCGATTGGTTGATTCAACAAGGGGTTCCCTTCACGCGCGACGACGCAGGTTACCATCTGACCCGCGAAGGCGGACACAGCGCCCGCCGCGTCATCCACGTTGCCGACGCCACCGGCCAGGCGGTTCAGAACACCTTGACCAGCAAGATTCACCAGCAACCGAACATCACCGTCCTCGAGCAGCATATCGCCATCGACCTGATTACCGGCGACAAGCTGGGGCTGGCCGACAAGCGCTGCCATGGCGTCTACGTTCTCGACAGTGCGAGCGGAGAAGTTCTGACCCTCGGCGCGCGACACACACTGATCGCCACGGGTGGTGCCGGCAAGGTTTACCTGTACACGACCAACCCCGACACGTCGACCGGCGACGGCATTGCCATGGCCTGGCGCGCCGGGTGCCGGGTCGCCAACATGGAGTTCATCCAGTTCCATCCAACCTGCCTCTACCACCCGCAGGCCAAGTCCTTCCTCATCTCCGAAGCCGTACGCGGCGAAGGAGGACTCCTCCTCCTCCCTGACGGCAGGCGTTTCATGCCCTGGCACGACGCACGCGGCGAACTCGCACCGCGCGACGTGGTAGCCCGGGCCATCGACTTCGAAATGAAGAAGCGCGGGCTGGATTGCGTCTACCTCGACATCTCGCACAAGCCTGCAGCCTTCCTGGCCGAGCACTTTCCGAACATTCTGGCGCATTGCCGTGAACTCGGGATCGACATTACCCGCCAGCCGATCCCCGTCGTGCCGGCAGCGCACTACACCTGCGGTGGTGTCGTCACCGACCTGCGCGCGCGTACCGACATCGCCGGCCTCTACGTCGCGGGTGAAGCCTCCTGGACGGGCCTGCACGGCGCCAATCGCCTGGCCAGCAACTCACTGCTCGAATGCCTGGTGTTTGCCGAAGCGGCGGCCATGGACATCCTCGCCCAACCGGCGTCCGATCTGCCCGAGCTACCGCCTTGGGACGCCAGCCGCGTCAGCGATCCAGATGAAGAAATTGTCATCGCCCACAACTGGGACGAGTTGCGGCGCTTCATGTGGGACTACGTCGGCATCGTCCGCACCACCAAACGCCTGCAGCGCGCGCAGAACCGCATCCGCCTGCTGGCGCGCGAAATCGACGACTTCTACTCGCACTTTCGCGTCAGCCACGATTTGATCGAATTGCGCAACCTTGTCGTGACTGCCGACCTGATCGTACGCTGCGCCCTGCGGCGCCGCGAAAGCCGCGGCTTGCATTTCAGCCGCAACTTTCCGGAGACGGATGCACACGCGCGCAATACGATAGTCAAGCGTCGCCTTCCACGCGACCCTTAGGCTCTGCTCGCCAGCGCAGCCACAAACGCAGCACGCGAAACTGCTCCGCCGACATACTGTCGGGCAAGAGCACAAGCGTCATGGGCCGGCGCTGCTCATTCTTGCGTACGCGCAGGACGACCAACTGGCTAAACACGACAGTGCCGCTTGCTATGGACACCGACAAGGCATCGCCCACGGCGGAGAGCACAAGCAGATCCCCATTTTCCGTCAGGCGCAAACCCGCGACCGGCGGCGGATGCCGCGTCAACCAGGCCGAGACAGCGACGGCCAACAGCAGAAGGCATCTGGGCAATGCTGGCCAAGGCAAGACCCACAGACAACCCGCCGCCAGAGCGTGCACCAGGATCAACAGAATGGTGAGGCGACGCGAGCGACACAGCTCGACGTGAATCGGGAAGTGCACGCGCCGCCCGGACGCGTGCCTCTAGAGGCGCTTGAAAGCTACGGTGGCGTTGGTCCCGCCGAAGCCGAAAGAATTCGAGATGCCGACATCGATCTTCAACTGCCGAGCCTCATTGGCGCAATAGTCGAGGTCACACGACTCGTCCTGATTGAAGATGTTGATCGTCGGAGGCGACACCTGATGATGGATCGCCAGGATTGTAAACAAGGCCTCGATGCCGCCGGCAGCACCCAGCAGATGCCCGGTCATCGACTTGGTCGAATTGATCACCAGTTTCCTGGCGTGCTCGCCAAAGGCACGCTTGACAGCAATCGTCTCGGCCTTGTCGCCAAGAGGCGTCGACGTCCCGTGCGCATTGACGTACTGGACATCATCGAGGTTCACTCCCGCGTTGCGCACGGCATTGACCATGCAACGCGCCGCGCCCTCGCCGTCCTCGCACGGAGCGGTCATGTGATGGGCATCGGCACTCATGCCGAATCCCGCCAGTTCGCAGTATATCCTCGCCCCCCGCGCCCTGGCATGCTCGTACTCCTCGAGTACGACGACGCCCGCGCCTTCGCCGAGCACGAAGCCGTCACGATCCCGATCCCACGGACGGCTGGCGGTCTGCGGGTCGTCGTTGCGCGTCGATAAGGCGCGCGGGGCGCAGAAGCCGCCCAGACCGAGATTCGAAACACACCCTTCAGCACCGCCCGCGATCATGACATCTGCGTCGCCATATTCGATCAGGCGTCCGGCATCACCTATGCTGTGCGTTCCGGTCGAACAAGCGCTGACCAGCGATATGTTCGGACCCTTGTAACCGTACATGATCGACAGGTTGCCGGAGATCATGTTGATGATCGAACCGGGGACGAAAAAAGGCGAAACCTTGCGCACGCCCCCAGCCGCGAAATCATCGCAGGTGGATTCGATCATCGGCAGACCGCCGATGCCGGATCCGATCGAAACGCCGATCCTTTCGGGATTCATGCCGCTGGCGTCAAGACCCGCATCGCGTATGGCCTGAATTCCTGCCGCCATGCCGTAATGAATGAACACATCCATACGGCGCGCTTCCTTCGGCGACAGATACTGGCCGAGGTCAAACCCCCTGACCTCACCGGCGATCTGAACAGGAAAGCTCGATACGTCGAAACGGGTGATCCGGTCGATCCCGGAGCGGCCGGCCAGTACATTCTGCCAAGCGTCTTCCACGGAATTGCCCACGGGAGAAACGATACCCAGACCAGTGATGACGACTCTGCGACGTGCCAACTTGTACTCCGAAAACTGGAAGAGATGGAAGCGGCGCTTCCCTTTCACGATCACTCCCTGTCGAACTCATCCTGTCGAGGACACAGTCCGCAGGGACCCCGAATCAGGAAGTCACTTCTTGTGTGCGAGCACGTAGTCGATAGCCTGTTGCACGGTGGTGATCTTCTCGGCTTCGTCGTCTGGGATCTCGCACTCGAATTCCTCTTCGAGAGCCATCACCAGTTCCACCGTATCCAGGGAGTCGGCGCCGAGATCGTCGACGAACGACGATTCATTCTTGATGTCCGCTTCATTGACACCGAGTTGTTCGGCGACGATTTTCTTGACACGTTGCTCAATATTTTCCATCAGAGTGCTCCTTCGCGAGGTTCATGTGTAAAACAAAAATGTGCCATTCTAGCAAACTGGCTGCAACTTACCAATCATCCCTCCGAAAACGAGGGACCGTTTCTCGTGCCGAGGTGAATCAATCCATGAACATGCCACCGTTGACATGAATGGTCGTGCCGGTGACATAGCCGGCGGCCGCCGAAGCGAGGAACGCCACAGCCGCAGCAACGTCCTGCGGCAACCCGAGGCGACCCAGCGGAATGCCGGCCGCCAGTGAGTCTCGCTGACGCTCGTCGAGCGCCCGCGTCATGTCGGTGTCGATCAGGCCTGGCGCCACACAGTTGACGGTGATGTTGCGACTCGCCAGTTCTCTGGCCAGGGCCCGGCTCATGCCAGCCACCCCGGCCTTGGCCGCGCAGTAGTTGGCTTGGCCGGCGTTACCCGCGTGACCAACCACCGAGGTGACGTTGATGATCCGGCCGCGCCGGGCTTTCATCATCCCCCGCATGACCCCTCGGGACAGGCGGAAGACAGCTTTCAGATTGGTGTCCAGGACGAGGTCCCAGTCGTCGTCCTTCAATCGCAGCGACAGATTGTCACGCGTAATGCCTGCATTGTTGACCAGCACCGATACCGCACCGTAGGTTTTCTCGATGCGTCTGATCAGTTCCTCGACCTGCGGCGCGTCACGCACTTCCAGAACAGCGCCTTCACCCTTGCTACCGGCATCTGCGAGGAAGGCCGAGATCCTTGCCGCGCCAGCGCTGCTGGTTGCCGTACCGATCACGGTGGCGCCCAGGCGGCCCATTTCCAGCGCAATCGCCTGGCCGATGCCACGCGAGGCACCAGTGACGAGAGCAACCTCCCCATTGAGCATGATTCCTTACTCCAGGTTTGCGGCGGCCGCTTCGATCGCCGTCAGGTCAGCGAGCGCGACACTGTTCACTTTGTCGGCACAACGCTTGGTGAGGCCCGCCAGAACCTTTCCTGGTCCGCATTCGGCCACCGTAGCGATATCCATCGCCGCCATCTTCCGGATCGTTTCGACCCAGCGCACCGGCGAATAGGCCTGACGAATCAACGCGTCCTTGATCCGGGCGCCGTCCGACTCGATCGCGACGTCAACGTTGTTGATTACCGGTATCTGCGGTGCCGCGAAGCTCAATTCCGCCAGACGCGCCGCCAGTTTGTCGGCTGCCGGCCTGATCAGCGACGAGTGGAAGGGCGCCGACACCGGCAGGAGCAGCGCACGCTTGGCACCACGCGCCTTGCAGGCGTCGCAGGCGCGCTCGACGGCCCCCTTGCTGCCGGCAATGACGGTCTGACCGGGCCCGTTGAAATTGACCGGTTCAACAACGGCACCCTCGCCGCTTGCGGCGGCCGCTTCGGCACAGGCTTCAGCAATCTTGTCGTCATCGAGACCGAGAATCGCCGCCATCGCGCCGGTACCTGCCGGCACCGCCTCCTGCATCGCGGCAGCGCGCAGTCGAACGAGCGGCACGGCATCCGTAAAGGCGATGACACCGGCGGCAACCAGCGCCGAGTACTCGCCGAGGCTGTGCCCGGCGACGACTGCCGGCAGCTTGCCGGCCTTGTCGAGCCAGAGGCGATAAGCCGCGACGCCCGCCGTTAGCATGATGGGTTGCGTGTTGACGGTCTGCGCCAGAGCCTCGGCGGGACCATCGGCAAGCAGCTGCCAAAGGTCCTCGGCAAGCGCTGCCGACGCCTCGTCGAAGGTCGCGCGCACCACGGACGAATCACCGTACGCCGACATCATGCCGACGGACTGCGACCCCTGACCTGGAAAAACGAACGCGAACGCCATTTACTCTCCCCCTAAAGCTCGAACAGAACCGCACCCCAGGTAAAACCACCGCCGACGCCTTCGAGCATGACTTTGTGCCCGGCGTGAATACGCCCGTCGCGAACGGCCTCGTCAAGCGCCAGCGGCACCGAGGCGGCAGACGTGTTGCCATGCCGATCAACCGTCACCACGACCTTGCCCATCGGCAGCTTCATGCGCTTGGCTGTCGCTTCGAGGATGCGAACGTTGGCCTGATGCGGAATCAGCCAGTCGATGCCTGCAGGCGCCACACCCGCGGCCTGACAGCACTCTTCGGCCACTTCGGCCAGTACGCGTACGGCAAACTTGAATACCGCCTGTCCGTCCATGCGCAGGAAAGGATCGCCGACCACCTTGCCGCCGCAGACGCTACCCGGCACCGACAGGATGCCATGGTAGGCGCCATCAGCATGCAGGGCAGTAGCCAGGATTCCCGGCCGTTCCGAAGCCTCCAGAACGACCGCCCCCGCACCATCACCGAACAGTACGCAGGTGGCTCGATCGGACCAGTCGAGAATTCGCGAAAACACCTCGGCGCCGACCACCAGTGCGCGTCGATGACTGCCCGAGCAGATGAACTTGTCGGCAACCGTCAGCGCATAAACGAAACCGCTGCACACCGCCTGGATGTCGAAGGCCGTCGCACCGCGGTTGCCCAGCTTGCTCTGGAGCAGACAGGCGGTACTTGGGAAAATGAAATCCGGCGTCGAGGTAGCAACCAGGATGAGGTCGACATCCGAAGCCTCGATACCTGCGGCAGTCAGCGCCCGGCGGCTCGCTTCGAAAGCCAGATCGCTCGCCGCTTCACCGTTTTCAGCGAGATGGCGAAAGCGGATCCCGGTGCGACTGGCCACCCACTCATCGCTGGTCTCGATACCGCGCTGCGCCAGATCATCATTGCTGACAGGCTCGCCGGGCAGAAAACTGCCGATGCCGGTAATGCGAGAAAACATGCTATGCGGTCTCCTGCAGCGGTTGCTGCTGCGCAACGCGTTCGCTGATACGTGCCAGCACACCGCTTCGCGCCTCTTCCGCGGCACGTTGCAGCGCGTGCCCAAACGCGAAGGAATCGGCCGATCCGTGGCTCTTGACGACGATACCCTTCAAGCCGAGCAGGCTCGCACCATTGTATTGCCGATGATCAACCCGGCGCTTGAAGCGGCTGACTACCGGCATCGCCACCAGCGCAGCCAGCTTGGTCCACAGGCTGCGCTTGAATTCCTGGCGCAGGAAGGTAGCCAGCAGTTGTGCCAGACCTTCCGAGGCTTTCAACGCGACATTGCCGACAAAACCGTCACAGACGATGACGTCGGCCTCGCCCTTGTAGAGGCCGTCACCCTCGACGTTGCCGATGAAGTTGAGACCCGACTGCCAGAGCAACTCGGCAGCGCGCTTGACCACGTCATTGCCCTTGATCTCCTCCTCGCCGATGTTCAGGAGGCCGACCGTCGGCCGATCGCGATGCTCGACCGCGGAGACCAGAGATGCGCCCATGATCCCGAACTGCAGCAGGTGTTCGGGACTGCAATCGACGTTGGCGCCCAGATCAAGGACGTGCGTATGCCCGGTGAGCGTCGGCAGCACGGCGCAGATCGCTGGTCGGTCGATCCCTGGCAGCATCTTGAGGACGAAACGGGAAATGGCCATCAGTGCACCGGTATTGCCGGCCGACACACAGGCATCCGCCTCGCCCAGTTTGACCAGATTGACGGCCACGCGCATCGACGAGTCCTTCTTCGTGCGCAACGCGAGCGAGGGCGACTCACCCATGGCGACGACTTCGCTGGCATGACGAATGGCGACACGACCGACAGCCGCGTCGCCAACGAAGGGCCTGATACTCTCCGCAACGCCGACGAGAATCACACGAACGTCGGCATGATCACGCACGAAACCGAGAGCCGCCGGCACGGTCACCCGGGGACCGTGGTCCCCGCCCATGCAGTCTATGGCAACCGTAATGGTCATCCGCTGGCCGCCAAAAGAAAAGGCAGGCAGATCACCAGCGCGGGAACCTGCCTGCCTGCTCCGCAGGAATCACTCGGCCGAACCTTTGACCACCTTTTTGCCCCGGTAGTGGCCCGACGGGCTGATGTGGTGACGCAAGTGCACCTCGCCGGTCGTCGGTTCGACGGCCAGCGGCACGCTGCCCAAGGAATCGTGCGCACGATGCATGCCACGCTTGGACGGGGATTTCTTGTTCTGCTGAACAGCCATCACGAACTCCTAGAATCAAACTCATCAGTGCCGGCCCTTGAGGCCGGCCAAAACCAAAAACGGCGATGAAGCCGCCTCTTCTCGCACCGCCCCGGGCAACACGCAATCCGCGTGCCTCGGCACGATCGGCAGCGCCAAAAGGATCTCGTCCTCGATCAGCCCGGCCACATCAAGCTCTTTCTGCAGCGGAAGGAAGTCTCGGGAGTCATCCTCCAGCTCCTCCTGCGTCAGGTCGCCGTCGCTATCGACAAACTCCAGCAGACTACGCAACTCGAGCGGGTACTCCAGCGCCTCGAGGCAACGCTGGCAACGCAAGGACAGCACCCCGTCCACCTCGACCAACAGCTCTGGCCGGTTGCGTTGCCCAATTCTCCCCGCGACCCGATACACCAGCGAGCCGGTGGAATCGGTGAGCAAATCGAGCAAGCGCGTCAGCAAGACCACCTGCAGTTCCCCTTGTAGCGAACCGCCCTCGCTTGCAAAAGCCAGACTGTCAATTACAACGCGTCGCGACATAAGGGGCGCATGATATTATTTTCAGCTTTTGAAGTCAAAGCAGCACGGGTGGAAAAGAAGAACTTCCTCGATGTTTCGTGCCAGCCGCGGCTTCATGCCCAGATCGAAGGTTCGATGCCCAGCCCGCCGCTCATTCTCGCCTCGACTTCCCCGTTCCGACGCGAACTGCTTGGCCGACTTGGCCTGCCCTTCACCACGGCCAACCCCGCCGTCGACGAATCGCCACTGCCGGGAGAAGAGCCCGAAGCCAGCGCGCTACGACTTGCGGAAGCCAAGGCGCGGGCAGTTGCCGGCGCGCATGGCGAAGCCCTGATCATCGGCAGCGACCAGGTGGCATGCCTCGATGGACAGGTTTTCGGCAAGCCAGGAAACCACGCCAACGCCGTGCGGCAGTTGCAGGCGATGCGTGGCCGCCGCGTCACCTTCTTTACCGGTGTATGCCTCCTCGACGCCAGAAGCGGCAGAGCGCGCCTGCGTAGCGTCCCGACGGTGGTCACCTTCCGGGAACTGGCTGACGCGGAAATCGAAAACTACCTGCGCACAGAGCAACCCTACAACTGCGCCGGCAGCGCCAAGTCGGAGGGACTGGGAATCGCCTTGATCGCCAGGATCGAGGGCGAAGACCCCAACGCCTTGATCGGGCTGCCATTGATCGCGCTCTGCGACCTGCTGCGCAGCGAGAACGTCGCTGTCGTCTGAGCGTCCGCTGACCGCTTTCGGACCTGGCGCGCCATGAACAGAGGCCGGCTCATTCTCATTCCCGTTCCTCTTGGACAGGCTCCGGCAAACGCCGTTCTGCCGCCGCCAGTGCGCGCCTGTGCGCAGCGACTGACGCATTTCGTGGCCGAAAACGCAAAGTCGGCGCGCAGCTTCCTGAAGGCGCTCCCTTCCGACTGGCCCCTGCAACAAATCGCGATTGATGAGCTCAACGAACACACGGCTGCCGGCGAGTTGCCCCGACTGCTCGCCCCCGCCCTTGCCGGCAGCGACCTCGGCCTCATCTCCGAAGCCGGCTGCCCAGCCGTCGCCGACCCCGGCGCCGCGCTGGTGGCCCTGGCACATCAGGAGGGCATCCCGGTCATCCCGATGGTTGGCCCCTCGTCGATCCTGCTCGCCTTGATGGGCTCGGGGCTATCTGGCCAGAATTTCGCCTTTCACGGCTACCTGCCGAGTGATGCCCAGGAGCGCGACAGGCGCCTGCGTGAGTTGGAAAGGCAATCGCGACAGGAGCAGCGAACACAGATCTTCATCGAGACGCCCTATCGCAACCGGCAAATGCTCGAATCACTGTTCCGCACCTGCGCCCCGGGAACGCGAGTCTGCGTGGCAACCGACCTCACCCTGGACAGCGAGCAGATCGTGACCCGCTTCGTCGCCGAATGGCGAGGCCAGCCGCTGCCCGAAATCAATCGGCGACCGACGGTGTTCCTGCTGCTCGCCTAGCGATTGCTCGCCGGTGAACTCGGAGGCCGGCCTCCCTCAGCGAACAGCCGGCCTGATGACTTCCAGCAGGGAACCGACCCCCTGGGTCGAATCGGCCCGCAGACGCTTGGCAAAGCGCTCGGCAATGTTCTCCTTGATCGTGAAGTCGACCATCCTTTCGGCCTTGATCACGTCACGCGCCACCGAACCCACGGTACCGAAGCCATCGGCCAGCCCCAACTTGACACTCTGGCTACCGGTCCACATCAGGCCACTGAACATTTCCGGCGTTTCCTTGAGCCGCGGACCGCGCCCGCGGCGAACGACCTCGATGAACTGCTTGTGGATTTCCCGCAACAGCACCTGCGCATGCTCTTTCTGTTTCGCATCCTGTGGCGAGAACGGATCGAGGAAACCCTTGTTCTCGCCGGCGGTCAGCAAGCGGCGCTCGATGCCGAGCTTGTCCATCGTGCCGGTGAAACCGAAAGCATCCATCAGGACGCCGATCGAACCGACGATGCTGGCCTTGTCCACGAAGATCTTGTCGCCAGCGACGGCAATGTAGTAGCCGCCGGAGGCGCACAGGTCTTCGACGACGACATAGAGCGGTATCTGCGGATGCGTGGTGCGCAAGCGGCGAATCTCGTCGTGCACTATCCCGGCCTGCACCGGACTGCCACCCGGACTGTTGACGCGCAAAATGACGCCGGCGGTCCCCTTGTCGCCAAACGCCGCCTGCAGCGCGTCGTTGATGTTCTGGGCGCTGGCTTCGCCGCTTGCCTCGATCGTGCCATGCAGGTGAATCACCGCCGTATGCCTGCCGTCGGCACGTTGCTCGGGACCGCCCCAATCGACGACCATCACCAGGACAGCGACGAGGTAGGACACAACAACCAGTTTGAAGAAAATACCCCACCGCCGCTTTGCTCGCTGCTCGCGCAGCGTCGCAAAGGCGATCTTCTCCAGCAACTGCCGTTCCCATTGTGGTTCGTCTTCAGGGGTGTTCAAGATATCTGCTCGCTTGGGGTGAAATAGATCGATCCATCCCGTTCTTCGACGGGTAGCGGCGTCAGGCCTCGGCCATTGCATCGGCCACCAAGACAACGCCCGTCTGCCGGAGAGTAGAGAGCGCCGTGCGTCGCGCAGATCAAGTATACCTTGGAATCGTCGAAGAATTCCCCGGGCTGCCAGTCGAGTTCGATCGACACGTGCGCACAGCGGTTGAAGTAGGCCGCCACACGGCCGCGGAAGCGCACGGCAAACGCCTGCTCGTCAACGCCCTGCCGGCGAACCGTGAAGCGAACGCCGGGGCCGCCGTCGACCAGATCGGCGGCGCGGCAGATCACGCGTGCGTGCGCAGCCATGCGGCCATCTCCGCGACCTCCTGCAGGCGAGCCAATGGCGCGAGTGCGTCGAGGGCGGCTGCCGGATGCGCGCCGTAGGCGACCGCCAGGCTGGCGACGCCGGCATTCCGCGCCATCTGCAGGTCGTGCGTGGTATCGCCAATCATCAGCGTGCGCTCCGGCGCGACCGACAACTCATCCATCAACTCGACCAGCATCTGCGGATGCGGTTTCGAGAAACACTCGTCCGCACAGCGCGAAGCATGGAAATGACCGCCGAGGCCGCTCGTCCGCAGCGCACGCTCAAGGCCGAGCCGGCTCTTGCCGGTCGCCACCGCCAGCAGGAAGCCGCTGTCGGCCAGTTCGGCGATCAACTCCGCCACCCCGGCAAACAACAGCAGTTCGTGATCGTGCGACAGATAGTGGTGACGATAACGGTCGACCATCTGCGGGTAACGCTCTTCCGGCAGGTCCGGGACGGCGTAACGCAGGGCGTCACGCAGACCGAGCCCGATCACGTGACGAGCCCGCTCTTCCGCCGGCAGAGGCAACCCGAGGTCGTCGCAGGCAGCATGGATCGCCGTGACGATCGCGCCTGCCGAATCGAGCAGCGTCCCGTCCCAGTCGAAAACCAGCAGATCAAATACTCTGGCCATGATCCTGCTTCTCCTTCGCCGACAGGCTGTCCAAGAACCGACGCAAGACAACGGGCAACGGCGCCTCCACCACCAGATCTCGCCCATCCAGCGGGTTCGGCAAGCGCATCGTCCACGCGTGCAGGAACATCCGTTTCAATCCGTCCCTGGCCAGGACCCTGTTCAAGGCGAAATCGCCATACTTTTCGTCGCCGGCGACGGGATAGCCAAGATGTGCCAGATGCACCCTGATCTGGTGGGTCCGCCCTGTCTTCAAGTGCGCTTCGAGGAGGCTGAAATGCTCCCAGCGCGCCAGCAGTCGGAATACCGTGTGTGACGCTTTGCCGGCCTCCGACACGCGCACCCGGCGCTCGCCGGACGGCTGCAGGTACTTGAGCAATGGCACCCGGACGTTGCGCACGGGATCCATCCAGCGCCCAGCGACGAGCACCTGGTAGCGCTTGTCCGCACCCCGCCCGCCACCGCCGCCATCGCGGAACATCTCATGCAAGGCAAGCAGCGCCGATCGCTTCTTGCCGACCAGCAGAATTCCCGAGGTCTCGCGGTCAAGACGATGCGCGAGTTCCAAGAAACGCGCTTGCGGCCGCTGCCGGCGCAGGGCTTCGATGACCCCGAAGCTCTCGCCGCTGCCACCGTGTACCGCGATGCCGGCCGGCTTGTCGATGATCAACAAACCGTCATCCTCGTAAAGGACGGGCAAGTCCACGTTGAACTCGGCGCCGGCGACGATCTCCTGCTCACGCCTGGCGATGCGCAACGGCGGAATGCGCAGCACATCGCCGGTCTGCAGACGATACGAGACTTCCGCACGCCGACCATTCACGCGCACCTGGCCGCTGCGCACGATGCTGTACACGTGGCTCTTCGGCACGCCCTTGCACTGCTTGAGCAGCAGATTGTCGAGCCGCTGCCCATGCTCGTTCTCGGTAATCAATGCCTGAGTTACAGCCCTGAAGCATGAGTCCTGCGACCCTGTGTTTCTGGGGCGTGGCGGTGGGTAGGAAAAAAAAGGTTTCGCACAAGGGGACTAGACAGCCGCGAGGACTTCTGGCAGGATAGGCGGAGCGTCATG
>JAFLDO010000043.1 GCA_017302455.1 Accumulibacter sp. | reverse complement strand
CCGCAAAGCCTATCGCAGTGCCCTTTCCTGGTTCAAACGCGGCCTCCGCCTTCTCTTGAGACGCGCTGCCAGCGCACTGCCTCTTCCCAAGTTCTTTCAGGGGGCCGAAACATGATAGGTGGTAAGGCGACGAAGGTAACCTCCTTGACCTCATAGCCGGCCGGCTTCTCGCCCTTGGCGGCGGAGGCGGTTTCGCCACTGTCGATCCGCTCACGCAGCGCGCCGCCGCCTTTCTTGAGGGTGATTACCAGGCCCTGGGTGTAAGTGGCGATGACGTTGTCACCAACCTTGATCTGGTCGAAATTCTTGACTTCGTCGCCGGCGACGATCTTGATCTGGTCGCCCTTGGCATCCTTGAGGACGACGCCACGCGTGGCCTTGTCAATCGACTCGACGACGAGGGTAACCTTGGCTTCGATCATGCCGGCAAACTTACCCGGGGCTACCGCGGTCAGTGCTTCGGCGGCCGGGGCCTGTTGGGCGGAAACAGCCAGCGGCATGAGGGCAAGCGCTGCGGTGGCAAGGGCGGTGCAAAGACGCATCAGGGACTCCTGTACGAGAGAAGAAAAGAGGGAGGACGGCAATTTGGCGCTTGTTGCGGACAGCGAGCCTGACTCAAGGACGAGCCGCTCGCGCATGCTGCGTGAGAAAGTCATACGTCCTTGCCGGCGACTCGCGCCTTGAAGGTCGCTCCGGCGGAGAACTTCGGAACCGTGGTTTCCGGGATGTGAATCTTCTCCCCGGTCTTCGGGTTCTTGCCCTCGCGCGAAGCACGCCCACTGGCCTTGAAGGAACCGAAACCAACCAGAGTCACCGTTTCTCCCTGAGCAACACTGTCCACGATCGTCTCGATCACGGCGTCAAGCGCTTTTGCTGCCGCCGCTTTCGAGAGTTCGCTTCGGGCGGCAATCGCGTCGATCAGTTCGGACTTGTTCATGTTATCTCCTATGATGGGTGAAGGTCTTCCTCGATCTGTATGCCCGCATTTCGAGGACGTCTAACGAAGGGAAGGAAAAGATTGCAGGAAGGTGAATTCTGTCACGGAATCCATCGGTGCCAAACAACTTTTTTTCGCGTT
The DNA here is from genome assembly GCA_017302455.1 of Accumulibacter sp. Taxonomy (GTDB): domain Bacteria; phylum Pseudomonadota; class Gammaproteobacteria; order Burkholderiales; family Rhodocyclaceae; genus Accumulibacter; species Accumulibacter phosphatis. The sequence goes on along the minus strand of JAFLDO010000043.1, from coordinate 38,652 downwards.
TCTAGCCGTCGGCGGCGCCAACGAGAAGGTTTCTCAGGTCTTCGGCGCGACTTTCCTCGCTGTTTGGGACGCCAACAGCGACCGCCGCCGCGCCTGCGTCACCTTCACTCGCCCAGGCGGGCCGCAGAGGCCTCGCGCCGGCGCATGAGTAGCGGCCGCAGGAAGCGGCCGCTATGGCTTTCCTCCTCCAGAGCCACACGTTCCGGGGTGCCGACGGCGAGGATTCGTCCGCCGCCGGCGCCACCCTCCGGCCCGAGGTCGATCAGCCAGTCGGCCGTCTTGATGACGTCGAGGTTGTGTTCGATGACCACGACCGTATTGCCGTGATCGACGAGGCGGTGCAGCACCGTCAGCAGCATCTCGATATCCTGAAAATGCAGCCCGGTGGTCGGTTCGTCAAGAATATAAAGTGTTCTGCCGGTGTCGCGCTTGGATAGTTCAAGGGCGAGCTTGACGCGCTGTGCCTCGCCACCCGAAAGAGTCGTCGCCGCCTGACCGAGCGTGATGTAGCTCAGACCGACGTCAACCAGCGTCTGCAGCTTGCGGGCGACGACCGGCACAGCGTCGAAAAAGGCACGCGCCACCTCGACAGTCATCTGCAGGACCTCGTGAATGTTGCGGCCCTTGTACTGGACTTCAAGCGTCTCCCGGTTGTAACGCTTGCCGTGACAGACGTCGCAGGGAACGTAAACATCGGGCAGAAAGTGCATTTCGACCTTGAGCACGCCGTCGCCCTGGCAGGCCTCGCAACGCCCGCCCTTGACGTTGAACGAAAAGCGGCCTGGCCCGTAGCCGCGTGAGCGGGATTCCGGAACGCCAGCGAAGAGTTCGCGGATCGGTGTCAGCAGGCCGGTGTAGGTGGCCGGATTGGAGCGTGGCGTACGGCCGATCGGGCTCTGGTCGACGTTGATCACCTTGTCGAAGTACTCGAGCCCGACGATGCGGTCGTGCTCGGCGGCCTCGCTGCTGGCGCCATAGAGATGCCTGGCGGCTGCCGTGTAGAGCGTGTCGTTGATCAGCGTTGACTTGCCCGAACCGGAGACGCCGGTGACACAGGTGAGCAGGCCAAGCGGGATGTCGACCGAAACGTCCCGGAGGTTGTTGCCGCGCGCACCGATGATCTGCAGCACTCGCCCGGCTTCCGGCTGGCGCCTGACGGCGCGCATGGCGATGCACCGGCGGCCGGCCAGGAAATCACCGGTCAGTGAGGCCGGATTGTCGATGATCGCCTGGGGAACGCCCTCGGCGACGACGTAGCCCCCGTGGACGCCGGCGCCGGGGCCGATGTCGACGACGTAATCGGCGCCGCGAATGGCTTCCTCGTCGTGTTCGACGACGATCACGGTATTGCCGATGTCGCGCAGGCGCTTGAGCGTCTTCAGGAGCCGCTCGTTGTCGCGCTGGTGGAGGCCGATCGACGGTTCGTCGAGGACGTACATGACGCCGGTCAGCCCCGAGCCGATCTGCGAGGCGAGACGGATGCGCTGCGCCTCACCGCCGGACAGCGTTTCGGCAGAGCGGTCGAGCGACAGGTAGTCGAGGCCGACGTCGATGAGGAACTGCAGCCGGCTGACGATTTCCTTGAGCACCTTTTCGGCTATCTGCGCCTTGTTGCCGGGAAGCTGGAGGGCGAGAAAATAGGCGCGCGCTTCGGCGAGGGGCAGGCGATTGATCTCGTGCAGCGTGCGTGCACTCGCGCGCACGCCGACGCGCACGTTGCGCGCCTCTTCGCGCAGGCGACTGCCGTGGCAGGCGGGACAGGTCCTGTTGCTGATCAGGCGGGCCAGTTCCTCGCGAACGGCGTTCGAGTCGGTCTCCTTGTAGCGTCGCTCGAGATTGACGACGATGCCTTCGAAGGCATGCTGGCGAACGCTGGGCCGGCCGCGTTCGTTGACGTAGCTGAACGGCAGTTCCTGCCGCCCGGAACCGTAGAGGACGACCTGCCTGACGTTGTCGGGAAGTGCGTCGAACGGCGTGTCGACGGCAAAACCATAGTGCTCGGCGAGCGAGCAGAGCATCTGAAAGTAGAAGGGGTTGCGTCGGTCCCAGCCGCGAATCGCGCCGGCGGCCAGGGACAGCTCGGGCCTGACGACGATGCGCTTCGGGTCGAAGAACTGGATGACGCCCAGACCGTCACATTTTTGACAGGCGCCCATCGGGCTGTTGAAGGAAAAAATCCGCGGCTCGAGTTCCTGTATGGAATAGGAGCACACCGGGCAGGCAAACTTGGCGGAAAAGAAATGTTCGTGCTCGTTATCCATTTCGTAGGCGATCGCGCGACCGTCAGCGTGGCGCAGCGCGGTTTCGAAGGATTCGGCGAGGCGCTGGCGCAGGTCTTCGCGGACCTTCAGCCGATCGACGACGACGTCGACGGTGTGCTTGTGCGTCTTGGCCAGCTTGGGCAGCGCGTCGATCTCGTGGATCTGACCATCGACGCGCAGCCGGGCAAAACCCTGCGCACGCAGTTCGGCAAAGAGCTCGAGCTGCTCGCCCTTGCGGTTGGCAACGACCGGCGCCAGGATCATCAGGCGGGTGCCTTCCGGCAGCGCCAGGACATGATCGACCATCTGCGAGACGGTTTGCGCTTCCAGCGGCTGCTGGTGTTCGGCGCAGTAGGGCGTACCGGCGCGGGCGAAAAGCAGGCGCAGGTAGTCGTGGATTTCGGTGACCGTGCCGACGGTCGAGCGCGGATTGTGACTGGTCGCCTTCTGCTCGATCGAGATCGCCGGCGACAACCCTTCGATCAGATCGACGTCGGGCTTTTCCATGCGTTGCAGAAACTGCCTGGCGTAGGCCGACAGGGACTCGACATAGCGCCGCTGCCCCTCGGCGTAGAGCGTGTCGAAGGCGAGCGACGACTTGCCCGAACCGGAAAGACCGGTAATCACGATCAGCCGGTTGCGCGGCAGGTCGAGACTGACGTTCTTCAGATTATGCGTGCGTGCGCCGCGGATGCGTATCTCTCGGGTCTCGTCCATTGGCTGCCGGCCGGAGGGCCGTGGGCAAACCTGCTAATATACGCAATTCCGCAGTCCGGCAGCAAACTCCATGTCCGTCTCGACCACCGACCGTATGAGCAGCGATGAGAAGCGCGCCGGCGTCAGCCTGGCGGCCGTTTTTGCCCTGCGCATGCTGGGCCTCTTCCTGATCCTGCCGGTGTTTGCGATCTACGCCAAGGAGCTGCCTTCCGGCAACGATGTGGCGCTGGTCGGCATTGCTCTTGGCGCCTACGGCCTCACGCAGGCCTGCCTGCAGATTGCCTATGGAGCGGCCTCGGACCGTTTCGGGCGCAAACCGGTGATCGTCTTCGGACTCATTGTCTTCGTCATCGGCAGCTTCGTTGCCGCCTTCGCTGGCGACATCTATATCGTCATCGCCGGCCGCGTGCTGCAGGGTGCCGGTGCCATTTCGGCGGCGGTCACGGCACTCGCTGCCGATCTGACGCGTGAACAGCACCTAACCAAGGTGATGGCGATGATCGGTTCGTCGATCGGGCTGGTCTTCGCCATCTCGATGGTCGGCGCGCCGCTGCTCTTCGTCAGCATCGGCATGCCCGGCATTTTCGCGCTGACCGGGATTCTCGCCCTGCTGGCCATCTTTGTCGTCATCAGGGTGGTGCCTGCCGCACCCGCGGTACCGCGCCAACCCACCTGGCAGAGTTTTGTCGAAGTCCTCGCGCATCGCCAGCTGTTGCGCCTGAACTTCGGTGTCTTTGCGCTACACCTGATGCTGACCGCGATGTGGGTGCTGCTGCCGGCCGAGCTGATCAGCACCGGCGGCCTGCCGGTCGCCGAGCACTGGAAGGTCTACCTGCCCGCGCTGCTGCTGTCCTTCGTGATCATGGTGCCGGCGATCATCGTCGCCGAGCGCTTCTCGCGCATGAAACTGATCTTCAACGCCGCGATTGTGCTGCTGCTGCTCGTTCAGTTCGGTTTCGGCCTTTTTTCGGCAGGGCTCTACGGACTGGCTTTCTGGCTGACGCTCTTCTTCGTCGCCTTCAACATCCTCGAAGCGACGCAGCCTTCGCTGATTTCGCGGATTGCGCCACCGCACGCCAAGGGCGCGGCGCTCGGCGTGTACAACACCACTCAGGCGCTCGGACTGTTTCTCGGCGGCGTCTTCGGCGGCGTGCTGGCCAAATACGCCGGCCCCGGTGCCGTCTGGGCAGGTGGGGCAGCGCTGGCGCTGGTCTGGCTGATGCTGGGTCTGTCAATGTCGATACCGCCGCTGCGCACCCGGCAACAGGCTGCCTAAGCCTCTATAATGACGCTTGGCTCTTTTCCTTCACCGTTCAGGGAGGCAACATGGCTTCGGTCAATAAAGTGATTCTCGTCGGCAACCTTGGTGCGGATCCGGAAACCCGCTATTCGGCCAACGGCGACGCGATTTGCAACATCAGGATGGCGACTACCGACCGCTTCCGTGACAAGGCATCGGGTGAGCTGAAGGACAGCACCGAATGGCACCGCGTCGTCTTCTTCGGCAAGCTGGCCGAGACGGCCGGCCAGTATCTCAAGAAGGGCCGCCAGATCTATGTCGAAGGGCGCATCCGGACCAACAAGTGGCAGGACAAGGACGGCAACGAGCGCTACACGACCGAGATCATTGCCAACGAAATGAAGATGCTCGGTAGCCGCGAAGGCATGGGCTCGCCGGCCAGCAGTGAGAGTGAATACGGCGGCAGCATGCCGTCTTCGGCCGCACCCGCCAGCGGTGCGGCACGCTCGGCGCCCGCCAAGAAAACGCCGAGTTTTGACGATATGGACGACGACATCCCGTTCTGAACCTGCCGGACCCCCAGAAACCCAGGTCGCGGAGAGCCGGGCCTGGGTTTCTTGTTGTCCAGCGGACGCAGGCGTCCTAGCCGGCGAAGTTCTGCTCGGCGAAACGCCAGTTGGCCAGGCTCGCGAGGAAGGTCTCGACGTACTTCGGCCGCAGGTTGCGATAGTCGATGTAGTAGGCGTGCTCCCAGACGTCGATGCAGAGCAAGGCCTTGTCGCCGGTGGTCAGCGGCGTGCCGGCAGCACCCATGTTGACGATGTCCACAGAACCGTCGGCCTTCTTGACCAGCCAGGTCCAGGCAGACCCGAAGTTGCCGACGGCGGACGTCTGAAAGGCCTTGCTGAACTCGGCGAACGAGCCCCACTTGGCGTCGATCGCGGCCGCCAGCGCGCCGCCGGGAGCGCCACCGCCATTCGGCGTCAGGCAATTCCAGAAGAAGGTGTGATTCCACACCTGCGCCGAATTGTTGTACACGCCCCCGGCCGGAGCCTTGCGAATGATCGCCTCGAGGTCGAGCGCCTCGTATTCGGTGCCCTTGATCAGATTGTTCAGGTTCGTTACGTAGGCCTGATGGTGTTTAGCGTAGTGGTATTCGAAAGTCTCCCTGGACATGTGTGGAGCAAGGGCGTCCATGGCAAAGGGCAATTGGGGCAGCTGATGTTCCATTTGTGTTCTCCGTGAGGTCGTTATCAGGCGATAGGGATCGGCGAGCGCAGGCGCCTTGCTGTCTTTTTCGTGTCGTTTGACTGTCGGATTCTATTCGGGGCCTGCCTTGCTGGCAATGGCAGCTACAGCCGGGGCCAGGCCACCGTCGGGGAAAACCGCCAGCACCGCGGCATCCGCTCGTCCGCGCTCGAAGAAGACAGCGATCCGCTGGCTTGGTTCCACAGATCGGCTATCGCGAACGATCCGTCCTCGCTCATCGAGTGCGACACAGTAGCCGCGCGCCAGTACGGCGGCGGGGTTGAGGTGCGCGAGACTGGCCGTCAGCCGCGCGAGGTCGGCACCCTGGCGCTGCGCAGCCTGTTGCCACGCGCCGCGCAGCCTCGCCGCCAGCGCTTCGACTTGACCAGTGCGGCGCGACGTCTCCGGGCGAGCCAGCAGCAGTCGACGGCTCAGGTCGGCCAGCGCCGTCCGTGCCCGGGCGCTGGCCTGCAACAGGGCGGCGGCGAGTTGGCGCTGCTGATTGCGCAGAACCTCGCGCTGATGCGCAAGATACTGTGCCGGGTGCTGGAGCCGGCGCGTCAACCAGTCGAGTTGCTGGCCGCGCTGGTTGATCTGCTGGTCGACGCTGCGACGCAGGGCCAGTTGCCGGGCGGCAAGCCGGGCGAGCAGAACGAGCTGCTCTGGGGCGGCCAGCTCCGCGGCGGCGGTAGGCGTTGGCGCACGCTGATCGGCGGCGAAGTCGGCGATCGTGAAGTCTGTCTCGTGGCCAATGCCGCTGACCACCGGAATGGGACAGGCGCGGATGGCACGGGCGACGAGTTCGTCGTTGAAAGCCCACAGGTCCTCCATGCTGCCACCACCTCGGCAGACGATCAGCGTTTCGCACTCCCGGCGCTCGCCGGCGATGCGAATGCTCTCGGCGATCTGCGACGCGGCACCCTCGCCCTGCACCAGGGTGGGATAGACGACGATGCCGACCTGTGGTGCACGACGCGCGAGCGTGCTCAGGACGTCGCGCAGGGCAGCCGCCTGGAGCGAGGTGACGATGCCGATGCGGCGCGGGAAACCGGGCAAGGGGCGCTTGCCGGCGCTCGCAAACAATCCCTCGCTTTCGAGCTTCTCCTTGAGACGAAGGAACTTCTCGTAGAGGTTGCCGACGCCGGCCCGACGCGCCGCTTCGACGTTGAGTTGGAAGTCGCCGCGCGCCTCGTAGAGCGTCACCAGGACACGCGCCTCGATATGCTGACCATTTTCCAGACGCCAGCCGAGTAGCTGCGTTCGGCTGCGGAACATGACGCAGCGAACCTGCGCCGCGGCGTCCTTGAGCGAGAAGTAGACGTGCCCGGAGGCCGCATGGCTGAGGTTCGAGACCTCGCCGGCGACCCAGCACAGCGGAAAGGCCGCTTCGAGTCGCTCGCGCGCGAGGCGATTGAGCAGGGAGACGGCGATCACCGGCACGAATGCCGGCAGGCCGGTGGCTGGCGAGGGGATGTCGGACATGGATCGCTTTCGATGGGCTGGCGCGGTCAGCGCAGCGCAGGCGTCACGCGCACGCGCATGGCTGGCCAGCGAACGGCGGCCACTGGCCAAGCCAAGCCGGTTCCTGACCGCCGGCGCCGTCCGAGGAAACACTCTGCCCTCGCCGCGGAGAGGAAGTGCGGGGATGGCGCTCCGCTTTCAAGCGCAACGTGCCTTGCCCAGAGCGAAGAGGCACACCCGGTCCCGACCGGCATTCTTGGCGGCGTAGAGGGCCTTGTCCGCGGCGCGCAGCATGTCGTCTTCACTCTCCATGCCCGCTTCCCGGCTCGCAACGCCGACGCTCACGGATACCTGGATGTCCACGCCGCCAACGCTGATCTTCAGGGCCTTGACCATCCGGCGCAGACGCTCGGCCGCCAGCAGGGCAGCCCGCGGATCCGCGTCGTGACACACGAGCAGGAATTCCTCGCCACCAATGCGACTGACGCTGTCGTCCTTGCGGGCTGCACTCTGGATGGCCCTGGCCACTTCCTGCAGGACCCGGTCGCCGACGGCGTGACCATGCCGATCATTGACGGACTTGAAGAAATCGACGTCGATCATCAGCGCCGCCACAGGCTGGCCTGTACGCATGGAGGCGCTCCAGAACCGGGCCAGCGACTCCATGCCGGCCCGCCGATTTGGCAGATCGGTCAGCAGGTCGGTCATCGCGGCATGTTCGAGGCGCCGATTGCTGGTGGCCAGCTCAGCCGCGAACTGCTTGAGTTGCGCGCGGTCGCGCTCCCAGGCATCGAGCAGCTTGACGTAGTGCAGCGCCGCGCGCATCCGGGCGCTCAGGGCGCGGACATTCACCGGCTTGGTGACGTAGTCGTCCACGCCCGCCTCGAAGGCCTCGATGATCTTCTCTTCCGTCTCCTCGCCGGTCAGCATGATCACATACATCGATTGCCCCCAGTCGGTGGCACGCAGGGCGCGGCAGAACTCCAGCCCATCCATGACCGGCATCAGCCAGTCGGTGACGACGATCTGGGGCGTCACCTCGAGAGCGAGGGCGAGCGCCTCCCGGCCATTCTCGGCGGTGTGTACGGTGCAGCCAAGAAGGTGCGAGAGCACGCCTTCGGTCATCATGCGGGTGGTGGGATCGTCCTCCACCAGCAACACCACCTGGCGAGTGCCGGTTGCCGCGGCCTCCTGCTCCGGACGGGGCACCGGAGCATTGGCCATGGCATCGAAGGAGGGGAGATGACCAACGGGCACTTTCAGCAACTCGGCCCACTCCTGCCATTGGCGAACCACCTGGTCGAACACCTCACCGAGGGCCGTCGCGTCCAGACCGATCTTGCCGCCGAGGAGCATGAGTTCGGAGATGCTGCCGTGGGGCTCGGTCACTGCCGAACGACCGAGATCGGCCATGCGGCGCGCCTGGAAGAACAGATTGACCAGTTGGTAAGGCCGGGAGCCTTCCGCAAAGCCTGACGTCTCGGGCACTTCATGGTAATAGACGGGCTCCGTCAGGGCCTTGGGGATGCCGCAGTCGGCCATGATGGCGACCGTGAATTCGCTGTGGTCAACCCCGAGCCGCCTGCGCTCCAGCTCCATCAGCGCCACGCCATGGCACGACTCCGTCAGCAGCCTCGCGTAGTCGGCAGGGTAGACGGTGACCAATGCCAGCGAGCCGACCTGCGCCAACAATCCACAGGCGAACAGTTCGTCCGGTGAGGCGGCCGGCAGCAACCGACCCAGCTCCTGGCTGGCGACCGCCATGAACAGGGAATGTGACCAGAAACCCGGATAGTCGAACGAAGGGCAAGGGCCTTCCAGATACTGGTCGACCAGTGAGAACGCCATTGCCAGCCGACGCACGGTCGCCATGCCCAGGCGCATCACAGCCTCGCTGATGGAAACCACCGGCCGGCCGCGCGCCGCGGCATTGGACAGGCGCAAGAGGCGGCTGGACAGGGCGGGATCGCTCTGTACCACCCGCGCCACCTCGTCGAGAGTCGTTTCCTCGCGCCGAGTGATTTCCATGATCGCCAAAGCCACTCCCTTCGGGCTGGGGAGTCGACCGCTGAGCCGCAGTTGTTCGATCGTGTTCATGGTTTCCTGCTAACGGTTGGCGACATCTCGCAATGATGGCTGGGGCACGCGTTAATCAGCTCCCTCAGGAAGCTGTCCGAGTCAGGCGTTCAGCTCTCGCGCGCCACCGGGCATGGCTGGCAAACACACGGAAACCACCCCGGCAAACAGCCCACCGATCAAACCCAACGCCAGCAGCAAGCCTTTTGTTGGAGAGACCGGCTTGTCCGAGACAAAAACTGGCTCTATCGCCTCTGACGATTGCGTTGCAGGCGGATTCAATGCGGCTTCGAGCATCGAAACGATCGGCCCCTGATTGAAGAACTCCGACTCCTTCTGGAGACGCAAGGATGTCAACAACGACAGTTGGGTAAAGCGATCGTCCTTGATCCCGGCATTCGCTACAAACCTGTTCAGGCTCTCGGTTTCCATTTCGGCGCTCGCCAGCTTCGCCCTGGCGAGCGCCAAGGCGACTTGCATTCTTGCCATCAGGGCCTAGCAAATTCCGAATGCCGTCTTGCCAGTTCGGATGCCGCTTCCTTGGCAGAATTCCTGGCATTCCCCGCACTGTCGTCAGTCTCCTTCAGCTCAATCAACGCGGATGCCAACGCCCGCGGATTGACGGTCGTCTTGCGCAACCTGCGCCGACAGATACGCGGCGCAGACGCTTGGCGAAGCGCGCAAGGCATCGATCCAGGCCTGATTGCCGGGATGTTCGGCGACACTAGACTGGGAAGCCGCGGTCTTGATTCGCTCGACTGCGTTCGCCGGTGGCTCGACCGGCAGGCTGGGGACAAGCCTCAGCGGACCATTCTGCTGCCCGATTTGTCCGATCGGCCCAACCTGGACAACGGCCACCGCTTCATACTGCGGCGGCGTCCGCGCGATCGCCAGCCCGGCAACGAGCAAACCGATCGCAGCGCCACCGACGCCACGGCGCCAGCCCGCCCGCAACTTCTGCCATAGGTCAAACGCAGTCATCTCCCAGTCCTGCGCACGCTGGATTTGGCTCATGGGCTCAAGCTTCCTGAGCTTTCAATGTACGACAACCTCGCCGCGGCCGGGTCTGGTCATCGCATTCCATAACAACTCGCCGTCGCCATCGCCGTGCGGTGCCGGTGAGTATTCCTTCACCAATGAAACCAGCAAGGCCAGTGCTTGCTCGTAGTCGAAGCGCTGGCAGGCATCGTCCATGACCGCCAGCCGCTCGGCCAGCAACGCCCACGGAAGCTCATGCTCATGCGCCCGCATGATCAGCGGATGCGTCGTTCCTTCGACGTTCTCGCCGATCAGCAACTCTTCGTAGAGCTTCTCGCCGGGGCGCAGACCAACCACTTCGATGGCAATGTCACCGTCGGGATGCTCTTCGTCGCGCACCTCGAGACCGCTCAGGTGCACCATGCGGCGAGCAAGGTCAATGATTCTAACAGGCTTCCCCATGTCCAGAACATAGACTTCGCCGCCTTCACCCATCGATCCCGCCTGAATGACGAGTTGTGCCGCCTCGGGGATGGTCATGAAGTAGCGCGTGATCTCGGCGTGCGTCAGGGTGATCGGGCCGCCGGCGGCGATCTGCCGGCGAAAGAGGGGCACGACCGATCCGGAGGAACCCAGCACATTGCCAAAGCGCACCATGCAGAAACGCGTGCCTCCACCGCTTCGCGCCAATGCCTGCAGGATGAGCTCGGCAAGCCGCTTGCTGGCGCCCATCACATTGGTCGGACGTACCGCCTTGTCGGTCGAGATCAGAACGAAGGTGCCGACGCCGGCCGCCAGCGCCGCTTCGGCCATTCGCCGCGTGCCCACGGCATTGTTGCGCAGGCCCTCGATCGGGTTATGCTCGACCAGAGGGACATGTTTGTAGGCGGCCGCATGGTAGACCGTTTGCACTCCGAAACTCTTCATCACCATTTCGTTGCGCTTCTGGTGAAGTACCGAACCCAGTACGGGCACGAGTTCGACGCACGCACTGCCGCCCACGCAGAGCGTGGCCAACTCCTGCTCGATCGAATAGAGGGCAAACTCGGAACGCTCCATCAGGACCAGGCGGCTGGGTCGCAGCTGGACAATCTGTCGGCAGAGTTCCGCGCCGATCGAGCCGCCAGCCCCGGAAACCATTACCACCTTCCCCGTGACGCAGCGACCCAGCAATGCCGCGTCGGGCGCCACGGATTCGCGACCCAGCAGGTCCTCGATTTCGACCTCCCGGATGGCGTCGGCCGTCACGTTGCCGCTCACCACATCCGCCATGCCGGGAACCAGCCTGACCTTGCAATGGAGACCCTCGAGGCTGCCGATGATCTCCGCCCGGCGTGACCGACTGGCTGACGGGATTGCCAGCAGCACCTCCTCGATGCGCCCGGCAGCCATCATGGGCATCAACTGATCGGGCGACTGAACCCGCAAACCGGCGACTTCAATTCGCTGCAAAGCCGCATTGTCGTCAACGAAAGCCACCGGCAGGTACTCCCGACCAGCACGCAAGGCGTAAGCCAACTGTGTTCCCGCACTACCGGCACCATAAATGGCCACCCGCTTGCGCGAATCCTCGGCGCGTTCTGCACGCAGGAAATAGCTGCGCGCCAGGAACCTCGCGGTGCCGACGTAGAGGATGGCCAACATGCAATAAATCCCGAGAACACCACGCGAAAGTCCTGGCGTATGGGTCAGGGCTATACCGGCCGCCAACAGGACGACCGACAGGGCCACGCCGCCGGTGACCACGAAAACAACCCGGTCCTCCATGAAGCGGATAACTGCCCGGTACAGGCCCAGGCGAATGAAGATGGGAATCGCCAGTAGGGGTGCAGCCAGCACCTGCCATCCATAGGTGGCGAAGCTGGGAGTCCACGTTTCGAAGCGCAGCGCCAGCGCCGACCACAAGGCCAGCAGGAGCAGCGCGAAGTCGGTGACGATCGCCACCGCCTGCTTGCGGCCACGCGACAGGGACAAGAAGGCTTTCATCATCTGCGCAAATCCCGGTGATTCCCTGACACCGGCTGTGCTGTCGTAGAAGCCGGCCGATCACACATTATCGTTCATTCCGCACCATAATCTCGATCATTCTCTGTCAGCACGTCAGTGCGACACGCCTTCACGCCTGAGAACCTTGACGGCGGTCAGCCAGAGGATGTGAATATCGAACGTCAGCGAGGCGCGCTGCAAGTATTCGACATCCAGCCTGACCTTTTCGGGAATCGGCAATTCATCGCGGCCGTTAACCTGAGCCCAGCCCGTCAACCCGGGCAGCAAGCGATGCACCCCATACTCGGTACGCAGGGCGACCAGATCCTGCTGATTGAACAACGCCGGTCGTGGCCCGACAAAACTCATGTCACCCACAAGGATGCTCCACAACTGAGGTAATTCGTCGAGGCTGGATCGCCGCAGGAAAGAGCCGATCGGCGTCAGGTATGCCTCCGGATTCTGCAGCAAATGCGTGGCTACGGTCGGTGCACCGACGCGCATGCTGCGAAACTTCGGCATCCGGAAGATGGCATTCCCCTTGCCCACGCGATCCGACCAGTACAGGGCCGGCCCCCTCGAAGTGAGGCGCACGAGGACGGCAACGATCAGAATGGGCAAGGCGAGAACGGTAGCGGTGCACAGACCGAGCAGCAGATCGAAAAAGCGCTTCATCGACATCGCCCGAAAACGAAAACCACGCTAGCGACGCGCACTCTGCGGCGCCGTCATCCAGTGCGCTGCAGTGCGCTGCAAACCCTGGTCAACGCTGAGCGGCGGCGACCAGCCGAGGAGGTGCCGTGTTTTGTCGATGTCTACCTCGAGTGACCCACAGAGGCGCTGCGCGATCCCGGGTCGTCCGAGCAGCGTCGCTGCCAGACGCAAAATGCCAACCGGTACCGGCAGCAGTCGCGCCGGCCGCCCCAGTGCCTGGCCCATCCGCCGCAGCAAAGCCGCCGTCGACAGGTCTTCGGCGTCGGAGACGAGAAAGGTCTGGTTGGCCGCCGCCGGATGGGCGATGCAGGTCACGATCAGGTCGACAAGATTATCCAGCGCGACCAGACTCCGCCGATTGGCCGTTACGGCGCCCAGCGGCAAGGGGATACCGCGCCAGAGTGCACGCATCATCGCCAGGAAATTGCCCTTCACCGCCGGCCCATAGACCAGGGGCGGACGGATGATGACCACCGCCATCCCGGTTTCGCGAGCCAGGGCGCGCAGGGCCGCTTCGGCCTCCATCTTGGAAATGCCGTAGGGGTCGAGGGGGCCGGGCGCCTGATCGGCCGTGAAAGGCCTGCCTGGGTCGGTCTGCTCGCCGTTGACCTTGATCGAGCTGAGAAAGACGAAGCGCCTGACGCCGGCTGCCGCCGCCTGTCTCGCCAATTGCAGGCTGCCCTCGACGTTGATGCGCCGGAACTCGGCCAGCGGATCCACGGCATCATCGTTCATAACGTGTACGCGTGCAGCGCAGTGCACCACCGCGACGACCCCGGCCATCGCTGCCGACCAATCGGCAGTGGCCGACAATTCTCCCCGCACGACGTCCACACCGTCGGCCGGGCTTTCGCCTGCCGTATTGCGGACGGCGATCCTGATCGAGCCACTCCTGATCAAGGCCGCGCACAATGCTCTGCCGACGAAACCCGTCGCCCCGGTGACCAGGATCATTCGCTGACCTCCTGCCACTCCGGCCTGCCTTCCGCGAGGCAGGTGAACGCGGACAGCAGGCGCGATATCAGTGTCGCCCGGTCGAATTCCGTCTGGCTCAGCACCGCGCCGCGCGCGCCCATAGCCATCAACTCTTGGCGTTGCCTGCCGGCGAGTTCGCGCACCGCCGCCGCCAGCGCCCGCCCATCCCCGGCCGGGCACGCCACTCCAGCGCCGCAACGACGGACGATGTCGGCTCCCTCGCCATTGAGCATGGCAAGGACGGGAATCCCGGCCGCCAGATAGGACTGCAGCTTGCCCGGGATGGTCATGGCAAAGATCGGCTTGTCCTGCAGCGACATGAGGAGTGCGTCGGCGTGCTTGTAGAAGGAAGGCATGCGCTCGACCGGGTGCCGCCCCAGCAAGAGGAAACTCTCGCCCAGACCGCGCCGCTCCACCTCTGCCTTGACCCACCCGGACGCCCGGCCATCGCCGACGATCAGCCAGCGGACCTTCCGGTCGTGCTTCACGATCTCCGCCGCGTCGAGGATTGCCGGAAAATCCTGGGCGTCACCCATGTTGCCGGCAAACATGACGCTGAACACGCCCTCGGCAGCCGGCACCTCGGCGGCGGGCTGCACGGCCGAAAGAGCGAAGTCCGAATCGGACCAACTCGGGAAATACTCCACACGCTTGTCGCCAGCGCAGTATTTCCGGATTTGCGGGATGAAGCTTCTCGACTGTGCCAGCACCAGATCACAGCGATTGTAGATAAAGGATACCAGTCGGCCGACGAGCTTGATGACGGCAGGCGAACGCACCACACCCAATGCCTCCAGCGTTTCCGGCCACAGGTCGAGAACCCAGAAGGCCACGGGAGCCCGCTTCAACGCCCGCAACAGCACGGCCGGCAAACCCACGGTGATTGGTGACGGCTCGAAAACGAATATCACGTCAAAAATCTGCCCCCGGAGTCTCCATGCCCCGAGCACGCTGGCGCTCAGCGCGAAGCTCAGGTAATTGAGCAGGAGACGCAACCCGCCGCTTCCCCGCGGCAGCAGCGGCACGCGCACGACCTTTGCCGCCGCATACTCGGAATAGTCGGCCGGGTTGCTGCGGAACTCCGGGAAAACCTCGCCGGAAGGATAGTTGGGGTAACCCGTGAGCACGGTTACCTGATGGCCCCTGGTACCCAGTTCCGACACGAGATCGTTGACCCGGAAGTTTTCGGGCCAGAAATACTGGCTAACGACGAGTATGCGCACGACCGGATCTCTTCAATAACGCTTCCATACCACGCGGCCGACATAGTCGGCGTAGCTGTGAATCAACCTCACGACCTTTTCCGAAACATTGGGCATGCTGTAGTCGGCGATGGGGCGCACGCTGCGCGCACTACTGCTGCTGAACTCCGCCTCCAGAATCTGCAAGGCCTGCATGATGCGCACTTCCTCGAGCCCCACCATCATCACCGCGGCTTCCTCCATACCCTCCGGCCGTTCATGTGCCTCGCGGATGTTGAGCGCCGCGAAACCGAGAATGGACGATTCCTCGGTAATGGTGCCGCTGTCCGAGAGCACGGCCTTCGCCATCATCTGCAGTTTGTTGTAGTCCTTGAAGCCCAGCGGCTTCAGCAAGCGCACCAGCGAATGGAACACGACCCCCATGGCGTCTACACGCTTTTGCGTACGCGGATGGGTGGAAACGATTACCGGGTACCCATAATGCTCGGCAATACGATTGAGTACCCCCACCAGCTTGCCGAAGTTCTTTTCCGAATCGACGTTTTCCTCGCGGTGTGCGCTGACGACGAAAAACCGGCCGGCTTCCAGCTGCAGGCGCGTCAGCACATCCGACTCCTCGATTCCCTGCCGATAATAAGTCAGGACTTCAAACATCGGGCTACCGGTCTTGATCACCGTGTCCGGCGCCAGTCCCTCACGCAGCAGATAGTCACGGGCAATCGTGCTGTAGGTCAGATTGATATCGGCCGTATGGTCGACGATGCGGCGGTTGATCTCTTCCGGAACGCGCATGTCGAAGCAACGGTTGCCGGCCTCCATGTGAAAAACGGGAATCTTCCGGCGCTTCGCGGGAATCACCGCCATGCAGCTATTGGTGTCGCCCAGCACCAGCATGGCATCGGGATTCTCCACCCCCAAGACACCGTCGACGGCGATGATCACCTTGCCGATCGTTTCCGCGCCGGTCGCACCGGCAGCGTTGAGAAAGTGATCCGGCCTGCGTATTCCCAAATCATCGAAGAAAATCTGGTTGAGCTCGTAATCGTAGTTCTGTCCGGTATGCACCAGGACGTGCTCGCAATGCTCGTCGAGTTTGGCCAGCACGCGCGACAGGCGAATGATTTCTGGCCGCGTGCCGACGACAGTGAGGACTTTCATCTTCTTCATGTCAGACCTTGCAGGCAATCGTATCGGGCTGGGCGCGATCGAAAATCTCGTTCGCCCACAGCATCACGACCATTTCCTCGCCACCGATATTGGTAATGTCGTGCGTCCAGCCGGGAACGGTCTCCACCACTTGCGGCCTGTCGCCCGAGGTGAATACCTCGTAGGGCTCGTTGGTGACGATATGGCGGAAGCCGAATCGGGCCGAACCCTTGATAACCAGGAACTTCTCGGTCTTGGTGTGGTGGTAATGCCCCCCGCGCGTAATCCCCGGGTGGGCGGTGAAGAAAGAAAATTGCCCGGAGTCCTGCGTCTTCAGCATCTCGACGAAGACGCCGCGCTCGTCGCCGTACTTGGGCAAGTCGTAGGCGAACTTGGCCGGCGGCAGGTAGCTGACATAGGTAGCGTACAGCGCGCGTACCAGCCCAGCGCCGACCCGCTCGGAAACCAGCGACTCGCGGCAATTCTTGAATGCCTCGATCTGCGCCGCCAAATCCCCCAGCGTGATGCCGTAAACCGTGCTGACCTCGCCGCGACTCAGCCCGGCAGGCATGGCATCCAGCGCACGGATGAACTCGCCAACGACATCATCCACATAAACCAGACTGAGGGCGAAGGCAGTGTCGCTGATCTGGATGGGCAGATCATTGGCGATGTTGTGGCAAAAGGTGGCGACGACTGAGTTGTAATTCGGCCGACACCATTTGCCGAACACGCCTGGCAGGCGATAAATGGACACCGGGTTGCCGGTCCTTTCGGCCAGCGTTTCACCCGCCACCTCGGCACCCCGCTTGCTTTCTCCATACGGGTTATCGAGATCGGCCTGGACCGAGGAGGAAATGATCAACGGAATCCTACGTCCTGTTGCGGCAATTAGATCGCACAACTCCGCCGTCAGATTGGCATTACCCTCGGCGAATTCCTTAATGTCCTTGGGTCGATTGACGCCCGCCAGATGCACGACCGCATCAGCACGCCCCACTCGTTCCGCCAGATCGTCCAGCGAATCTTCGCGGGCAAAGCCGATGGCTTCGTAGCAAGCCAACTCGCCAAGCCTAACCGTCAAGTTTGTCCCGACAAATCCTTTAGATCCAGTAACTAGAACGCGCATCGTCATGGGTGCTCCGTAACCAACAGCCGGGCGGATATCGTATCAGGACCCAAATCCTTCCCGCCGAGCCATCCCACCCCCGAGAAAAAAAGCCCAACCAGGGCGAAGTAGTGTCGATCCCTGAGCGCGGCAAAGAATCCTGACCGCACAAACGGCTTTACGTCAAGCTCAGCCGTTCGCCGATCGGAAAACGCAACCTTGAACCAGCCATCAGCCAATGCAGCAACGCTAACAACCTTATCCATCGTCACGCCAGCGGCTTTATCATTGCAATTGGAGTCCCCCGAACAGCCAAGCCCCAAACTGCCATGATTTCATCACGATGGCTTTCCGGCCACGCCTGGACAAGCATCATCTTTGTTCTGAGGCAAGCTTTCCTCAAGAACTTCACCGTTTGCAATTGCCACGACTGCCGAGCTTTCCACATATTCTGCGTAAGAATGACGGAGATGGTGCTCTTGTGTTTCGTAAGAATACATGTACGCAACGATACCGTAGAACATGGACAGAACCGGCATGGCTCACTCCTCCGGATGAGCGTTCTCGCCGCGCACGATGGCCTGCATGAAACGCAGACGTAACAGAAGTTGCTTCAGCTCCTCGACTTCCAGGCGCTCCGTATTGTGCGAATTGTAGTCTTCCGAAACCGAAATCTTCGGCTCGCCCTCTTCAACGAACTTGCCATAGTTTAGGTCGCGCAGATCCGGCGGGACGCGGTAGTAGCCGCCCATATCCTCAGCCGCCACGCGCTCCTCGCGGCTGAGCAGGGCTTCGTAGAGTTTCTCGCCATGGCGCGTACCGATGACACAGATCTCATGGTTGGGAACGCCGAGCATCCAGGTAAGCGCCTTGGCCAGCGTGGCGACCGTAGCCGCCGGTGCCTTCTGCACAACGATATCCCCCGAATTGCCGTGCTTGAAGGCATAGAGCACCAGATCGACCGCAGAATCCAGCGTCATCATGAAGCGCGTCATGTTCGGATCGGTAATGGTGATCGGTTTTCCAGCACGAATCTGCTCGATGAACAACGGAATTACCGAGCCACGCGAAGCCATCACGTTGCCGTAGCGGGTGCCGCAAATGACCGTCTCGCTGCTTCCGCGCGACTTGGCGACCATCACCTTTTCCATCATCGCCTTGGAAATCCCCATGGCGTTGATCGGGTAGACCGCCTTGTCGGTGCTCAGGCAAACCACGCGCTTGACCCCGCAGTTGATTGCTGCCTCCAGCACGTTCTCCGTACCCAGCACATTTGTCTTCACCGCTTCGAGCGGGTGAAACTCGCAGGAGGGCACCTGTTTGAGGGCGGCGGCGTGAAAGACGAAATCCACGCTGCGCATGGCGTTCAATACCGACTGATAGTCGCGCACGTCACCCATGTAGAACATGAGCTTGGCATCGTGATAACGCTTACGCATGTCGTCCTGCTTCTTCTCGTCACGGCTGAAGATGCGGATTTCACGCAAGTCGGAATCCAGAAAACGGCGCAACACCGCGTTGCCAAAGGAACCCGTGCCACCCGTAATCAGAAGAGTCTTGTTCTTGAACATCTAATCTCGCTTATTTCGACGAATACGCAGCCAGACCGCTGCGACAAATCCCGTTTTTTTGCTCGGGATTGGGATAATTGATCAGGACCGCACGATAAGGTCCCTTGAAAACAAATAGGCTCCCGGCCGAAGCACCAACAACGCCGCATTCACCGAGCAGAGCCTCGATGTCCTGGTACGAACCGGCCCCGCCCAAGAAACTCAGGGGGATCCGCAACTCCCGGCGCATTCTGGCCGCCAGGGTGAGGTCGTAACCCTTCATCTGGCCGTCGCGGTCGATCGAGTTGATGACAATCTCGCCCGCTCCGGCCGCCTGCATTGCCTGAGCAAGCTCGAAAGGATCAGTCTTTGTGGATCTCTTGCCGTTATGGGTGAACACCTCGTAGCCCTTGGCAAACAGCCCGTTCTTCCTGCGCACATCCAGCACCACCACCACGCTTTGCCGACCGATCGCGTCGGCGGTACGCGTTACCAGGGTTGCATCGTCGGCCGCAGCTGCGCTCATGGCCACCTTCTCGACTCCAAGGCCGATGATCGTCTTCGCTTGTTTCGGCGTGTGTACCCCGCCACCGTAGCAAAGCGGCATCCGACATTCTGCCGCCAGGTTGGCGATCATCCGGTAATCGGGCTCGGCGCCATTGACCGAGGCGTCGATGTCGAGCACGACCAGTTCGTCCGCCTCCTTCTCGTTGAAGATCTTGACGGCGTTGATCGGGTCGCCAACGTACTTGGGATCTTTGAACTCGACGGTCTTCACCAGACCACCCTGATGAACCAGCAAGCAAGGAATGATTCTCGGCCTCAGCATGTCAAAGGTCCGCGAAGTTCTTCAGAAGCGCTGCACCCCAGTGATGGCTCTTTTCCGGGTGAAACTGCACCCCGAACACGTTGCCGTTCTGTACCGCGCAATGGAACTGAAAGCCGTAGTCGGCCCTTGCCGCGACACTTGCCGGATCGGAGCACTCGAAGTAGAAGGAGTGCAGGAAATAGAAGCGCGCATCCTCTTCAAGCCCTTTGAACAAGGGCGAACCGGCTGCCGGAATAACATCGTTCCACCCCATGTGTGGCATCGGCAATGCAACGGAGGCCGGGTTGCCAGCAAAACTGCGAACGCGCCCATCAACCCAGCCAAGGCCCGCACTGACGCCCTCGTCACTGGATCCGGCAAGAAGCTGCATGCCGACACAGATGCCCAGTACCGGCACCTTGTCCTCCCGGACAAGCCACTCCAGCGGCTGACACATCCCCGAAGCATCCAGCAGCTCCATAGCGTGGTCGAAGGCCCCAACCCCCGGAAGGATCAATTTGCTCGCCCCCCTCAACTCAGCCCCCGACGCGGCGCGCACAGCCTCGATTCCTAGGCGCTTGTACATGTTCACGAACGCCTGGGTGTTGCCCAACCCGTAGTCGACGATATGGATCATCGGAACAACCTTCTCTCCAGACCAAGCCTGCGCATCACGTCGGCGCCGACGCCGATGGCCCAACGCTTGTTCTTGTAGTCGCGATAGGTCTTGTTCGGGCCTTCGAAAATCTCCTGAAGCTCGGCCACCGTCAGGTCAAGCTTGTTGGCCACGTACTCGAACTCTTGCTTCAGGAAATGCTCATCCATCTCCGGCCGCGAGAGTCGATCCAGCGCTTCATCGCGAGTCATCTGCCCGGTAAGGATCAAGCTCGAAAAATGGGCGCGACGCTTGTGGAAGCCAAATTTGCGAGGCATCCAGTAGTCTTCGTAGAAACGCGTGAAGCGCGACTCATGATGCTTGTGCTGGAACCTCTGCCAGCCAAAACGGCGCTCAAGCTCCGCCTCTGCATCTTTCTTGATGTAAGGCACCAGGTTGAGTGGCTTGACTACCGTCATACCCATCAACTTCTGGTAAAGGATTTTGTAGACGAAGATGTCCACAAGCGGGAAGGTCTTCAATGCGCGCTGGCCGAAGCGACTGTGAATACTCTGGAACAGTGTCGTGTCGATACCGGGATAGCCGCCCCATTCCTCCGGCTCCCGGCAACACTCCGTAGAGAAATTCGCCCCTGTGATCACGTACTTGATACGATGCTTCCGGGCAAACATGTAAAGCGCAGAAAAGAAGGCAGCATCCTGCGGCAAATCTTGGTCCGCAATCTGCGAACGCAAGAAGGCAAGCTGGAGGTCCTTCATTTCCTCCCAGTTGATCACCTCGGTGTACAGAGCAAGCCCCAGGCCATCGACCAGCTTCTCGATATTCCCAACCGCCTGATTGGTGTTCCACCCGGCATCCACGTGGAAGAGCAGGGGGCGCAATCCCATCCTTTCCTTGGCGACGTGTGCGGCATAGGAACTGTCCAGCCCACCGCTCAAACCTATGATGCAGTCGAAGTCCTTGCCCCTACCCTCTGCCCTAATTTTATCCGCCAATGCCGCTAATTCGGTCGCACCCTGCGCATCGGTATGCCAATTTGGCAGAATCTCGTTCTTGTAATTATTGCAGTACTCGCAAACACCACTTTCGTCAAATGCAATGCTTGGATCGCTAGTGTCCATCACGCAATGGGCGCATATCTTCCAAGAGGACGAACGTACGGGTTTTTCTGTCATAATAATTAAAGGCGGACTTGAACAAGCCATAAGTTCTGGCGACTGGCGTGACAATGCTGGAAGAAAAACAAATCTTGAGCCCTAAACATGAGGAAGGCAACACTGCGTGTCTTCATCGATTTCATCGAAGTCATGGGCGCCATTTCAATGTCGAAACCATTTGTTGCTGCGCTCCATGATGGCTCCCTAATCTTGAAACCATCAGCCCCGTTTCCTGAGAATCTGTGCGCTGCTCTTGCCACCAACAATGCCATGATAAACGCCAAGGAGCCTCTTCGAGTTCTTGCAGGGATCGAAGTTTTCCTCGGCTAGTCGCCTAGCATTACTTCCCATTCGCTTCTGCTCACTTCGATTAGCCTCGAGGTATAGAATAGCTTTCGCCAACTCCGCCGGACATCTCCCGGAAACCGCAAGACCGGTTTCCCCAGGAATGAATGTGTCCGGCATCGGCTTTTTGACGGCGACTATGCTTGGAACCCCTGAAAATCCAGCCTCAAACACCGGCCGGCCGGGCGCGTCAAAATGGGAAGGAAAAAGCAAGACATCAAGCCTATCATAAACGTACTTGATATTTAGCGTAGGACCAAGAAAATGAAAAAAACCACCCAAACCTTCCTGATCAACACGGCGTGCCAGATCAGCTCGGACGTTTTGTGCGAATCCCATCTTTGAAAGCACCCACGCCTTTAAGCCAACATCATCCATAGTGACGCCCCCAACCATGAGAAAATCGACCTCTCGACCGGAAGTCTTGATCAGTTTGGCAGCATCCACAATCTCAAAAACCCCCTTCGAACGGTGAAGATTACCCACAAACCCCACTTTAAATGAACCCGATGGCAACGATCCAAGCTTATCAACAAGTGGTTTTTCTGGTGAACTCGCGAGTCCAGGTGTGAAAGAATTGTTAATCACAGTTACAGGCCAGTCACTCGGAATCGTTGCGCGAACATTGCCATCAATGGCAACTACCGAATCAACATAGCGGGAAAACATACTGTTCAGCACCCTTGTTCTAATTGACCCATCACCAAATCTTGCCAACGCTCTGACATGTACAACAAGGGGAACATGAAACAGCCATTTTCCGATTAATCCAGGCAGCACATAGACAAACTCATTTACGTGAACAAGATCAATATCTTTCCACCTTAAGCGCGCCCTTACTAGAGCTACGATCACAAATGGGAAATAAAACAGTTCGCGAAGCAGTATTAGCCATCGAACGCCTCGATAATAACCGTACCTCGTATTATCGAACCTTGGCATTCCGCGAGTGGTTATAATATCAACGGCGAGTTGCTTATAAAAGTCTAATGCCGTTCCTCGAGTGGCAAGGAAGTATGGTAACACAGCCCCTTCCGGGAAAGCCTTAACTGCTTCGAAGAGACTTCGCGAAGAACCCCCAAACGCCCCTTCACCATCAATATATAGAACTTTGATTGCCATGGTAAGTAAGTTCTCCCAATAGTGACTTCTGCCTTCACCTTACCATCGCCCGCAGTGTTATGAAACCAGGGGTAGCTACCCGTTTCTCATAGTCTGGCGACCCCAGACTCCTTGCCAGTTCTCGCAAGGTAGTATATTGGCATATCTCGTAGAGCACCTTGTGTCGGCCCTACTCCTGCGGGGCAATGGTACTATAACTCACTGTGTATAAGAGGGATTTGCCTGACGACCTGAATATGCACAAGCGCTTTTCGAGTGTCTGTTCGCACAAAAGTTCACCTGATTAGCAATGAACGTCAGCCACACAACTCGAACGCTACGGGCGTGACCGAAAGGCAACTCCCGAGACAGACACCATGCACTGGCCTCGGTGGTGTCATGGGGACAGAATGGGCCTGCGGCACCTCATCACGTGGGGCTGGCTGACGGTCATTGCTAATCAGGAAAGTTCATGGAAGCGGCCCGCCTCGACCCATAACACTTCACCCGCCGCCGTACCCTCACCCTGCCAAGCGTCCTCAGTTTTCTGCTCTCCAGTGTCCACGCCGCCGTCCAGTCGGAACTCGATCATTTTTTTCGCCAACCTGTGCAATCGCGCCGACTCGGTCCGTAAGGTCACCGCTCAAGCCGTCCACCGGGGTGCTGCCGGCAGGGGGATCGATCTCCTTAGCCACCACACAGGTGGCTCGGATGGTCTGATTCTTGCCATGAGGAAGATCGACGACGCGCGCCCAAAGCTGCTGGCGAACCACGCGAGCCTTCTGGCCATCTCTCGCTGGCAGGGTGAACGAGATTCCGCCGAGTTCCTCACCGGAGGTCACCGTTTGCCACAGCTTCTCGCCGTTGGGCAGCGCTCGATCGTGCTGGGCACGCAGCAACCAGTCGGCCGGGGTATCCAACTCGCCGGCACGCGCCATCAGCTCGATCATGTCGGACTCGCGGTCGGCCACGTAGACCAGCCGGGTGTCCGGCACCTCCGCCGCCAGCTCGGCCACCCGCTCATAGCCCTCGATCCAGCGCGTGCTCTCTTTGATCCCCGGGCGTTGCCCGTTGGCGTCTTTCGGCTCACGCGCCCACATCCACGCATCCAGAACCCCCAAGGGCTCGCGATCCGTGCTGACGGCGTACGTCGGATGCACGTACAGACCGCGCTGAGCTTCATAGCTCAAGGGGCCCAAGCCGTCGATGCTTTGCCCGTTGAAGTCCAGTTCGGTCGTGTCCTGCAGCATCAGCACGACCTTGTGGCAGGCGATCCGCGTCCGCGAGCACGACCAATGAGGTCTCAGGATGCCCTCCCACGTGACGGCATCATTGTCCAGGAAGCGGTAGGCCGCAATCGTCTCCGACCAGCCCGAACACGCCGACGGGATACTCAGTGTCGGTTTGGCCGCCAGCGTGTCCAACAACGTGATCGCTCGCTTGTTCAGTCTTCGGTCCCCCAAGTCAACTTCCTTCAGCTCCTCCCCAGCCCAGCCCATTCTGCCACCTTCTCAAACAAATCGGCAGCTTACAACGAGATGCTAAAGTTGTGTATAAGGATATGCATCTAACCGCATCCAAAGTAGAGTTAACAACCAGAAGAACTCATGTCAATGTGCGAAGAACTGCACGCAAGGCGTCAGTCGGCTGGCTAAGCATTTGTCTTGACGCCACTCTCACCTTCTTTGCGAAGTGTTCTGACGAAATACGCAAACGTACTCTTTGGGAAGATGTGCCTGTAGAGATGGCGCCCAATCAGCTTAATGGCGCCACTCACCTCCAGCCATCCGGAAGATCCGTTGTAGAGCTTGTACAGGCTGGGCCTCAGCCGCTTCAAGCCAGCCGTATGTGCTAGCGCAACCAATGACTTGTGTGTAAAGGAATTAATGTGCTCTAATGGGGCAATTGGCATAATCTCGTCCCGCGATAGAGAAGAGAAGTCAGGATTACTGGCTAACTTACGCAAGGACCTGCTTGAATCCGGCACTGAGATCTTAAGAATTCCGCCGACTCGAATACGGGTGGCCAAATGTGCGATCAGATGGTTCGGATCAACAAGGTGCTCGAATACCTGTTCGGTGTTTATGAAATGAAAGTGATTGGCAGGTAACTGGTCGACCGCCAAAACATTTAGCCCGATCGATTCAGCGTACTCGATTCGATCTCTAGATAACTCCGAACCCGAGACATCACAACCGTAGGCCATAGCCATTCTTGCCCACTCCGCCCAGCCGAATCCGAAATCCAGGACACTAATCTGCTTTGGATGCAACCTAAAATGCTGGATCAGGAACTGGACCTCGTTGGCGAGATAGCGATAGTCATCAAGATTGAGGTCGCCTCGGAGTTCTTCTCGGGACCCTCGCGGCATCCATGCATCGTAAATGTCAGCGAGAAGTATTTCCGTTGGCACGTAAACCTGGTAGGCAAGGCTGCAGTTCGAACACCTAGCAAGCTCATAGGGCACATCCTCGAAATGACACGACGCCCTTCCCTTGTAGTGCGTATCGATGTAGTTCCGTATGGAAGCCGCTGAGTAAGGCGCGCTGTATAGAGATGTAGCCAAAGTCGAGTGACAATTCGGGCATCGATCCCTTCTTCTCAGCAGTCCCTCACCATGCTGACTCATAGCGCAGCCGCCGATCCCAGCCTTGCACGCCCAAGATCCGATCTTGACAAAAATCGGGTGAAAATACAGATTGGGATTTCACTCCAAGGCTTCGCGACATGGCATTGCCTAATTGAATTAATGCGTATTGCATATAAAATCATTGAATTACCCGAGAGTCGATTGGCTCAAATGGATCGCCGATTGGATAAGAGAAGCCAATAAGGGCGGCAAGCGAGTAGACGTGCCATGCCCCAATTGCAAAAACGCCCTCAGCCAAGTCTCTTTTACGAACTACCATCACACCGAGAACTCCGGCCCAAAGAAAAAAGCCGGACACGATCACGCTTGTGCGGAAGGAGAGGCCAAATTCTAAAGAGACAATTGCGATGAGCAAAGTCAAGAGATAGAGCATTGGTGCTATGAAGACATGCCACGATGTCCTTGCTGCTCGCCACCACCAGGGCGTGCCAGCGGACATTCTCAAGAGCATCCCGTAGGCCTGCAATCGGCGACTGCGCCAGAGCCTGATCAGCATCTGCGCTTTAGACTCATCATGTCCCGTATGCTTTACGGACGGATGCGGCAATCGGACTATTCGCCAACCGGCGGCAATCAGTCTCGCACCCAGTTCCGCCTCCTCGCCCGCAGGCAACCAACGATGCGCCGCATAGCCGACGGATTCAATTGCGCTTCGACGATACAACCCGCCTCCCCCAAGGTCGAGCACATCCTGTTCCCGCTGAAGTGCACCGTAGTGCGCCACGCGCCTCTTATCAGCTGCCGTCTTGACCTGTAGATCAATTAAGCGTCCTCCCACTCCCGCCACTTCTGGATGACTCTCCAAGTATCTTAGCGCCACCTCAACAAATCCAGGCTCAAGCGCCATATCGCCATCCAGCAGATAAATGAAATCACCCCGGGCAAACTGATAGCCAAGCTGAATTGCCGCGCCGCAACCTCGATCGCCTAACACCCGGAATTGCACGATCCGGATCGGAAAACGAGCGGCAATTTCGACTGTTTTGTCAGTCGATATGGAATCTACAAGAATGACCTCGCCATCGAGTCGTTCAGCCTCTCCAACAACTGACTTTAAACAGGCGTCGATAAGACGTTCCTCATTCAGCGCCTTAATAATTATTGACAGGCGGGGAGATCGACGACTCATCTGGTCCCCCAAGAGCGCCGAGATGTATCGCGATCACCCATCACGTACCTTTACAATCAGAGTTGCGCAAGTCGTCAACGCACGCCGCGAAAATGGCTTTGGCGCGCACCCGACGTCCCTTGATCAGGGCAAAGGCGCATTCAAACAATGTGCGCAAATGGCAGCCAGGCCGCCAACTCGGGAAGAAAGTTCGATACAACCTGAAGCGGGCTCGATACAAGGTGAAGATTGCGAATTCAGATTCGCACTGTTCCTGCGTTGCACTCCCAGCCTTGTGGTACAGCACCGCAGCATGGGCAAAAGCATGGATAAAACGTCCCTGTGATCGCTGAGCCCAGTCGATTTCCTCGTAATAGAGAAAATAACGCTCCTCCATACTCCCAACTTGCTCAAGAAAATTACGCGAGACAAGCATTGAAGAGCCGCTTACCCAATCTAGACTGGACTCGGCTTTCCGAATGAGGGTCGGCGTAAGCTCGCTGCGCCGAATTTCATGGCCATACAAGCCACCTCGCACCGTTCTGTATTTGAACCAGCCACCGCCCAGCGCCTGCACTATCTCTGGGCGCGAGTAGTAGCAGTTGAGTGAACCTGTGACACCAATTGACGGGTCACTGATGGCGGTGCTGACCATCTGCGCAAGGCAATCGGCTTCGACCACCGTGTCATTATTCAGCAACCAGACAAAAGCGCAGTCGGGATCGGACAGTGCAATACGAATGCCGACGTTGTTCCCAGCCGCGAAGCCGAGATTTCCTCCGGTTCCTACGAGAACCAGCGAACTCTCGGTTCCAGAGGTATCAAGGATTTCGTCCGCCCTAAGGACGTGGCACGAAACGGGTTTACTTATCGGTGGCCAACTGAGGCGTGCAAGCGGGCACTGTGGTCGCTCAAAAGGCATTTCGCCGCCAGCCCAACGCCGAATATTTTCTATTGAAGCATCGGCAGAAGCATTGTCACAGACGAGAACGCGCAGATTGGCGTAATCGAGCCGAAAGACGCTTTCAAGACATTCAATGGTGTCGCGCCAGCCATTCCAGTTGACCAGGACAACCCAAACCCTCGGCGAATCGCTTCGCCCAATAATGCTGCTCATCCCGGTACCCCGGCGCGAAGCCGTGTCCGTAAGGTATGGCGGTCGCTCGCAAGCGCACCCGCAGGTGGCGCCTCACGCAGGACAACTAGTGACGCTATCAAGACATACGCCAGGGAAAAGCCGGACGGAATCGAAAGGACACTCTTGACACCAATCAGCATCATTATCGACACGGCGATCAACCCCGACGCTGTACCAGCCAAATCGTTGCGCCTCATGTAGCCCCTGAATCCAAGCAGTGCAGAACCAGCAAACACCATGACAAAGGCGGTTATGCCAGGAACTCCTGCGTCTAGGGCCGTACTCAGAAAATAGCTGTCTATGTTGTAGCGGACACCGTCGAAAAACCCGAGCTTGACCGCACCCATGGCGTTGCCGTAGCCCAAGACAGGGCTATCGAACAAGAGGGGGATCCCCTGTTGCAGCATAAGCATCCGGGTCATTGTGCTGTTCGCTTCGCTGGTGTTTCGCCCGACGACCAGCGTGAGAAGTTCTGACCCCGCGAAGTACGTCACCGCGACCAAAACTGGCAATACAAGAGCGGCTATCAATAGCCCTGACGAGGACGCATTCCGAGCCGTACCGCGGTTTCGAGGAATCATCGCCAGCAAGCCGAGCAGCAGCAGGGAAATCAGCACGACCGCGATGCCTGCGCGGCTTCGCGAGGAGACTATCATTACAAAAGCAACCGGCACAAGTCCCGCAGCGATGGACCGTAAGGCAAGACTCTTGCTTCCCAGAAAGACCGCTACCGCCAATGGCATCATCATCGCCATGAACTCCGCAAGTACCATCGGGTGAGTAAAAGTACCTTGCGCCCGATAGTGTCCACCGCGGAACTTGTCCATCAAAATACTTTGCAGGGTTCCTGGATCTTGCTGGCCTACAGATATGAACTTCTCGAACAAGGTGTGCTGCACGAAGGCCTCATACGATGCGAGCAGCACTTGCGCGGCGGCGACAACGACGAGAACGGCCAACAGGCGAAACACGTCGCGCTCGTCCCGGAGTATCGCCAGTGCCAAAAAAAACAGCAGGTAGAAGGTCAGAAGTTCGCTTCCCAGTTGCCAGAGCTGAAATAGCGGCTCCGGCCCGGCGAGGGAAGTCACGATACGCCACAGCATCAGGAAGGCGACGGAGCCGACAAACGTCCGATGCGCCGCGCATCGACTGAACAGCCGCGCCATCGGTTGGCGACACGACAACACGAAAAACAAGGAAATCGACAGGAAGGCAAGCCATGCAATCTTGGTCGGGCTGATCGCAGGAAGACCGCCCAAGCGGCTGAAGATATATTCGGGCCACAGGTGAATCGATGTCAATAAAACAAGCAGCAGACCATTGAGCAAGGCATCCGGCGACTCGTTGCGCTTGGGCATCGCCCAGAGCAGTAGCAGGCCGCCTAGTACTACTGGGAAAGCGCCCAGCCGAGCCACCGCCCCAGCCGTCATGGCAGCCGCCAAAAAGCCCAGGACGCCACACAATAGTGTCAGCCCGAGCCAAAAGAGGCCCGCTCCCCGTCTGCGTCGAAACAGCTTTTCCGCCGACCCACGACCAAGCGAATGAATTCTCTGCATCGACATACCCCGAACCCTGACAACTCAACCAGTAGCGGAAATCTTGGCCACGCGGTTGCACCACAGCCAGAACAGACCTTGCATCAGCGGCACCCAAAGCGCAAAGACCGCAAGCCGGACGTAGATGGCGCCCTCGACGCCGAAGCGCGCAATCGCCCAGAAACTAAAAGCGACGACCACTAGGCTCGTAGCCAAGGTCAGCACCATGTTCAGCCGAAGCAGCCCGCGTCCAATCCACTGTGGCGTCATGAGCAGCGCAAGGCTTAAGCCCAGCACGGACGGCAGCAACGCGCGAAACATCGCGGCGCTCGGGGTGAATTTCTCGCCCGCAACGAGAACGACGAGCGAAGGAGCGGCCAAGTACGCAAGCAGGCTAGCCGCCAGCATTCCCCCGAGTAGCTTTGTCGCCAGCCGCCGATGCTCAGGCCAGAACGCGTCAGGCGAAGTCTTGGCAAGGCCACCATAGATCACCATCAAGGCACTCTGCGGCACGATCAGCAGCAATCCGACCATTTGTTGCGCCAATTGGTAGAAACCGACTTCCTGCGCGCCGAGGTAGTTGTTAATGACCAAAATGCTGACCTGGTCAAGGGCAAAGGCGCTTACCGTTGTCAGATGAATAACGCCACCCGAACGAACCATGGGCCGGATTTCGCGCGAAGCCCAGGCGACCCTCCGGCCCGCGATGCGCCAAAGCGGGACCACGGTTAGAGCCGCCACCAGCAACTGCGCCAGGAGTTGGGAACCAAGCGCACCGGCGACGCCCCACCCCATCTCCATGAGAAACACGAGGAAAAGGCCAAGGCCGATGCTGCGCCCCCAATATTGTGACCGGTTGAGTATGTCGGTCCGGGCTGATGCGGCAAGGATGTTGGAGGCGTATTGCTCCCATACCAGCAGCGGCACCGCGGCGAAGGCCAGACCCAGTAGGGACGGACTGATCCCCTTGAACAGGTCGCCGGAAGTCAGAAAGAACAATCCGCCGGCCACAGCGATTGCTAAGGCGGAAAGGAGCAATCCCAGGCCGCCAAGTGTACCAAGCTGCTCCGCAAGACTCGGCTTGGTATCCGCAACCTGCAACCGATGCTGCAGTGCCTGGCCAAGGCTCAAATTGGCGAGTGTCGCAAACAGGGCAGCCCAAGCTAAGGCCGCACCAAAAGTCCCGCGCCCCTCCGGGCCAAGCAATCGGGCTGAAATGCAAAGAGTGGCAAGCGAAACCGCCACGCCATAACCGCGTGCGGCACTCATATGAGCTATGCGAGCGATGTCACTCATCGTGGCGCCAATGGCACAAGAATCTCCATACAAGAACCTTTGCCACGCGTTCTACCTAGTTCGAAGCTCATTAGCGGTTGCATCAACAAATGCCTTCTCGAGGAGAAGGAGGTTCCGCTTCCGCTCCTTCACCTTTCTCGCTGGAGCGCCTACGTAGATACCAAACGGCTCACAATCGCTCGTGACTAGGGCCTGCGCGCCGATGGCGACGCCTTCCCCAATGGTTAGGCCGGGCAAGACTACCGTTCCGCTGCCGATGATGGCGTGCCGCCCGACCGTGACGGGCGCTACGGTGACATTGGTGTATTCGGGTGGAACCGTGGGATTGGTCATGAACTCCCCGCTGTAATCATCATTGCTAGAATAGATCGCGACTCGTGATGAAAGGCCCGAAAAATCTCCGAGAAAAATCCTTCCCCGTCCGATCAGAAGCGAAAAGACAGCAATATGTACATGTCGGCCGATCTCCAGCCCGCCCTCCCCAGGCGAAAGCACACAAAAATCATCGATGCGGGAATAATCGCCCACGCTGATCTTCCCAGGGTTATAGATCGATGCCTTTCGCGAAACCTTGATCCATCGACCACAATGGGCTAAGCCTAGCCCGCGCAACTCATCTTCAGTGTAAAAGGACATTGATAGTTCCAGTATGGCGAGCAACTAGCGTCTGCCGCTGCCACGAATCAGTTCGCACACGCCATCAACGGCATCCAAGGCAAGGTCCGGAAAGATCGGCAGGCAAAGCACCCGATTGGCGGCATGATGTGCGACGGGAAGGTTTGCCTGTCCTGCGGAGGGAAGACTGCGATACATCGAGAATTCGCTGATCAAAGGGTAGAAATAGCGTCGAGCAAAGACGGCGTTCGCCTTCAAATAGTCATATAGCCCATCGCGGTGCAGCGAAAAATCATGCTCCACGAAAATCGGGAAATAGGAATAGTTCTTACGCTGGGCGCAGTTTGTCTGTGCCATTGATATGCCCTTTACGTCCTTCAGTCCTGCACGGTAGCGCGCGTCAATTTCTTTCCGCCAACTGATCACGTTGTCCATGTGCTTGAGCTGGAGCAAGCCGAACGCAGCCTGGATCTCGTTCATCTTGCCGTTGATTCCGGGGGCAACGACAGTCAATTCATCTGCAAAACCGAAATTCTTGAGGTAGTCGATGCGCTGTTTGGTCTTTGCGTCTGGACAGATAATCGCGCCGCCTTCAAAAGTGTTGAACACCTTCGTGGCGTGGAAGCTGAGCACCGACAAATCACCGTGCTGCAATACGCTGTTTCCGTTGCACTCCACTCCGAAGGCGTGTGCTGCGTCGTAGATCACCCTAAGCCCGTAGGTGTCGGCAATTCTTTGTATGGCTTCGACGTCGCACGGATTGCCATAGACATGCACCGGCATGATTGCCGTGGTCTGGGGTGTGATCGCGGCTTCGATCTTTTTCGGGTCGAGATTCAGGGAAACAGGGTCGATGTCTACGAACACCGGCTTGATGCCGTTCCAGAGAAGCGAGTGGGCGGTTGCGACAAAGGAGTACGGTGTGGTAATTACCTCGCCGGTTATGCGGAGCACTTGCAACGCGGTAACAAGGGCTATCGTTCCGTTCGAGAACAGCGAGAGATGCTCGACGCCGAGATACTCAGCCAACTCTTCCTCAAGTTGCTGATGATAGGGCCCGCCATTGGTCAACCATTTGCTCTCCCAGATCTTCTCCAAGTAGGGAACAAACTCTTCCAGCGGAGGAAGATACGGCTGAGTGACGAAGATGTTTCTCATGCGATTTCCCGAAGCTTGGCCGTGCTGCAGCTCATGGCGCCACCGACTCGTCTTTCTGGTTGCGCTCGCGGTAGTGGCTGAGCAGCACGTCCGGATGGCGTTCCGCGTGAACCCCGAGGTAGCGGAACTTGCGAAAGCGGTTCCAATCGCCCGGCTCAAGGTAACGCCAAGCTCCAATATCCCAAGGAATTGACTTGAACCAGCGATGATAGAAAGCCGATGACGTCGTAACCTGATTCACTGCAAACTTGGGAGCATGATTGATGTGCCACTCATCTGGGATCCTTTCGTACTTGAATGGGTGCCAGACAATATCCGCTCGCTTTTCGCGAATGAAGGCCACGAGTTTTCTGATGCGATCGCGGGGTTGCTCATCGTCGTCATCCAGATGTGTGATGAACTCACCCCGCGCCAACGAAAGCGCATGATTTACAGCCACCGTTCCCGCCACCATCCATCGCAAACGAGGCTCATCCGGATAGCGACCCCGCTCTGGTAAGTTGATGAATTCCACCCGTTGATCCGCCAAAGCGGCCATTCGCTCCGCGGTATCGTCTGTGCAGCAATCGCCAACCACGACTATCTGTAGGTTGCTGTAGTCCTGGTTAAGGATTGACTTGAGTGATCTTTCAAGCAGCAACTCGCCCCTGTTATAAGTGGCTATGCACACCGTAACGAGCGGTGCATCGCACTCAAATGCCCGCTGATAGTCGCGAGACCGCCGCTCGGAACGAAAACGTGATCTTGCTCCCCAGCCTAAATCTGAAAAGGAACGGAATGGCTCCTTAAGGCGAACCAGCGAATTAGAAATGGCCGATTTTAATGTCATGGTGTAGTGACGCTACTCACCGGCAGAAGGAAATATGCCCATACGCTTCATTTGGTGCGAGGGGCTGCGCCCAAGCGCTCCCGATCACCGTCCTTGACTGACTGGAGAACTTCATCGATGAACTTGGCTTGCTGTGTGAAGGCCGCTTTTTCGTCTGGATCCACAGACGAAACTCTGAACAAAAGTCCATCGGGAACTTTTCCTCTCAGGCGGAAGGCAATTTCCGTTAGCTTTTTGTTGATTCCGCCCTGAACCACGCTGTCACCAACCGTTATCCAGTATGTTACGGGCTCGACGCGCTGGCCGAGTTTGGTAACTAAACGCGTGGCGGGAATTGATCCGTTCGGGATGACTATCGATTCATCGTGCCGACTAATTAGAGTGAATCCTTGTGCCGGGTAGCAAACCTCTGGCTTGTGCACTTGAGTCGCACGACTTTGGTCCCCCCCGTACGCTATTGAAAGCATGATGCGATAGCCTCTCGAATTGACGTAGCTTCTAAACAAAGTCTCGCTGTAGATCGTGTCGAGAAATTCCTTCTGCTGAGGATTGACCATATACGCAGCGTTCTGCGCTTCTTGATGCCAGTCGCCAAACTGGGCTGGAATCATTGATTTCAGGTCGAGAGCCGGGCGCTCGTCAGCGAGCTTGGATGATGGGCGCAGTGCAATAGCCGAAGCAGATGCGGCAAGCATCATTAGCAACAACAGAAAGCTCTTGCGGAATAGGTTCATCTAAGCTCAGGGGCAAGGCGCAAGCAAAGGCATTATGGTGACTTGCTGCAGGCGATGATTTCTTGGGATTTGATTTTGCGGCGGACGCGCACCCCTGCCTGCAACAGCGAATCCACGCCGATGATCAGCAACAACGCGCTGAGGAACAACACCATGCCGGAAAAACCGTGCAGGAAGCCCTGCCCCGCCTCGTCGCCCAGATGGTGGGTGATCAGCGTGAGCACCATGACGCGGATGACGTTGGCGGTGAATGAGATGGGCACGATCAGGATCGCCAGCGCGATGTTGCGGAACCATGATTCGCTGCGGATGATGTTGAGGTAAAGAAGGCCCAGCGCTTCGAGGCTGAACAGCGTGTGCAGCCCGGCGCAGGCGTCGGCAACCAGGAGCTCGTACTGCCCGACCTGCAGCACCACGCCGGTGCGGGCGATCGGGTAGCCGACGGTGAAGAGGATGTTCTCGGCTGCGTAGGACGCCGTCATTTTCATCGGCATCGTGACGGTATCGACAATCGCGCCGGGCAGCGGGATCATGAACAGCATGAAGAACAGTGCGAACCACTGGGCCTTGTTGGCGCCGCCGCCGCGCATCAGCAGCAGGACGCCGGCGAGCAGCCAGATCAGCGAGCCGACCTGGCACATTAGGATTTCCTGCGAACGGCCGACGATGTAGAGCAGCAGGCCGACGACGACCACCGGCCAACCCGCCGCCGAGGTTTGCGCACCCTCGCTGCTAGCCCACATCGCCGGCCAGTTGCGCCAAGCCGGCGAGCACGACACCCCGAACACGATCGGCCCGTGGGACTGCTCGTCGGTGCTCCAGATGCCGCGGAAAAGGTCGACAAAACTGGGGCCGTATATGACGCCCAGCCCGGTGACGACCGGGCCCCACGTGAGCAGCGTGGCGCGCTGGTCGGCGGTGGCGGGATGGGGGGCGAGGTTCATGGGGAGAGGATTATGGGACGAGCAGACAGTGCGGCAACTCGGAAGGAAATCGCTGTCTGCAAATGGATTAGGTGCTGCGCTGGGCGCCTTGGTTCAAGGATGCGGCGAGCCTGTTGGCTGCTGTAGCCATTTCGTCGACGCTCATCTCGCCTAGGTAGAGAGGCATACGAGGGGCACGGTTCAACGAGGAAGCCTGGGTTAGGTGGCAGTTCTTGCATGGTAGCCGCTGGCCTTGAACACTGCCAAAAAGTCGTATTCGGGCATTTTCTGCGCGAAACAGGCATCGGTGGCGGACTGGTTGCTCAGGTCGAGTTCGGCATGGGTGCGGGTGAGGATCTCGGTGTAGCCTTTTCGTCCCGAGCTTGCGCACGAGTGGCGAGCCCCGGAGACCCTGGTAGCCGGCGACGAAGATCTTAGCGGTTTTCTTCATTAGTCTGTCTGCAATGGTGTCGAACGGTCAAAAAGCGTCTCGGGGGCAATGTCGAGATCGCCCGGCCAGCAGACTGTATCCAGGGCTACGTAAGCCTGCTTGAACAAGGCCACATTCTGGAGTCGCGTAAAAACACCCTTCTGTAGATAGGGACGCGCGTCGAACAACCGGTGATCGCCTGTGTTGAACCAGAGTTCGAGTAAGTATCCGTCCTTGGGAACAACACGTACGACAGATTCCATAGTCACTCCTAGCGCAATGGGTCGATGGCAAATGGCGTTTGCCCGCTCACGGCGAGCTCCCAGTCGGCAAGTAACGCTTCGCGATGAATCTCGATCCACGCTTGCACGAGCCTCGTCTTGGAAATCGGGATTTCACCGCTCAGAATCGCGCCGTCAAGAATGGAAAAGGAGGCTTCCTGTCCTTGGTACTTGGCGTGAATGTGTGGAAGCTTGTGCCGCTCATCATCGTAGAAGTACAGGCAGATGATGATGCCGTAGAACATGCTTATCGTTGGCATTGTCCTGCCTCCTCTCTCGTACTCGTTGTAATCGAAGGCGGCGTAGCCGTTCTTCTTGAAAAGTTCGTCGCGTTCGGCGCTCTTCAGGTCTTCGCGGACCATCTCGGCTACGAGTTCGTGGAACGCGATCCTTGGTATCCAGCCTGGTGTTTCTTTGGCTTTGGTGGCGTCGCCGAGCAGGGTTTCGACTTCGGTGGGGCGGAAGTAGCGGAGGGCAACGGCGATGATGGGCTGGTCAATGACTGCTGGATTCTGGCCTTCGCCGGACTGACGATGAAAGGGTGCCCCCTCCCCTAGTGCCCCCACCCCCCTCCCGACCTCCCCCTTGAAGGGGGAGGAGATAAGGTATCCATTCTCTTCTATGCCTTGGCCTCGCCAACGGATTTGCATGTCCAGTTCCTTGGCGGCAGCGTTGAAGAAGTCGCGGACGCCGTATTGGACACCGGTGGCTATGACGAAGTCCACGGGCTTTTCCTGCTGGCGCATCAGCCACTGCACTTCGACGCAGTCGCTGCCATGCCCCCAGTCGCGCAGGGATTCCAGTTTGCCGCGGTTCAAACAGTCTCGCAGGCCGAGCGTGATGCGTGCCATGGCGCGGGTGATCTTGCGGGTAACGAAGGTCTCGCGGCGCAGGGGGGATTCGTCGTTGAACAGGCTGCCGTAGCCCTCGCGGTGGTTTACGGTGATCCAGCAGCAGGCAAGAGCTTGACGACCGCGCAAGGGCTGCGCAGGCAGAAGGGCGAGGTTTCCTTCTGCGGGGTTTCCTGCACCAGTCCATAGAGTTCGCTGGTGGATGCCTGGTAGAAGCGAGCCTTCTTCTCCGGTCCGAGGATGCGGATAGCTTCGAGGATGCGCAAGGGGCCAAGGGCATCGAAGTTGGCGGGGTATTCGGGTTCCTCCAAGCTGACCGCGACGTGGCTCTGGGCGGCGAGGCTGTAGATTTCGTCGGGCTGCACCTGCTGGATGATGCGGACGAGGCTTGACGAGTCGGTCATGTCGCCGAAGTGACGGATGAAGTTGCGGTTGTCGACGTACGGGTCCCTGATACAGATGGTCGATGCGGTCGGTGTTGAACAGCGACGCGCACCGCTTGATGCCGTGCACGATGTAGCCCTTCCTCAGCAGGAACTCGGCGAGGTAGGCGCCGTCCTGGCCGGTGAGGCCGGTGATGAGTGCGGCCCTGGTCATTTGTCAGGTCCTGCCAGAGGAGCCTGCGAGGCGTTGGCGCTGTTCAGACGTTACTGAACCAAGCGCTTGGTTGATGAAGTTCGTCTGCAAGTCGTAGGCCCGGGGGGCTTCAGGATCGATGGACGATACGCGGAATGATAGTCCATCCGGGGTCTTGCCGGCAAAGCGGAATCGCATTTCGGCAAGTTTGGTCTGCGCGTTGCCCTGGACGATTCGATCGCCGACTGTGATCCAGTAGGTGATCGGCTCGCGGCGCTGACCAAGCCGTGTGTCGACGTGCGCTACCCGGAGCAGTCCGAAGGGCAATGCAATGCTTGCTACTGCCTTGTTCAGTAACTGAAAACACTGTGCTGGGCAGCAAACTTCGGCCCTGTGCACCTGTGTCAGGTCGCTTTGGTCGCCGCCGTAGGCTACCGAGAGCATGATGCGATACCCCTTCGCATTGATGTAGGTCCGAGACAAGGTCTGCTTGTAGATCTTGTCGAGTACTCCCTCTTGCTGGGGATTGACCACGGCAGCACATTGCGGAGGATCTTCATGGCAATCGGCAAAACGCTTGGGTATCAGCGCAATCAGGTCGATAGGCGAGCGCTCATCGGCAATCCTGGCTGTCGGCCACAGCGCGATCGCCGAGCCGCACGCCGCGGGCATCAGCACCAGCAACAGCAGACTCTTGCGGACCAGGGTCATGGCGTCACCTTGCCGCCGGCGCCGACTGTTGCTTGCGGTGCTGCCGGCGGATGCGAACGCCTGCCTGCAACAGCGAATCCACGCCGATGATCAGCAGCAGCGCGCTGAGGAACAGCACCATGCCGGCAAAGCCGTGCAGGAAGCCCTGCCCCGCCGCGTCGCCCAGGTGGTAGGTGATCAGCGTTAGGGCCATCACGCGAATGACGTTGGCGGTGAAGGAGATGGGCACGATCAGGATCGCCAGCGCGATGTTGCGGAACCATGATTCGCTGCGGATGATGTTGAGGTAAAGAAGACCCAGCGCTTCGAGGCTGAAGAGCGTGTGCAGCCCGGCGCAGGCGTCGGCGACCAGGAGTTGGTACTGCCCGATCTGCAGCACCACGCCGGTGCGGGCAATCGGGTAGCCGACCGTGAAGAGGATGTTCTCGGCCGCGTAGGACACGGCAATTTTCATCGGCATCGTGACGGTATCGACAATCGCGCCGGGCAGCGGGATCATGAACAGCATGAAGAACAGCGCGAACCACTGGGCCTTGACGGCGCCGCCACCGCGCATCAGCAGCAGGATACCAATCAGCAGCCAGATCAGCGAGCCGACCTCGAACATGAGGATTTCCTGCGAACGGCCGACGATATACAGCAGCAGGCCAACGACGACCACTGGCCAACCCGCCGCCGAGGTTTGCGCGCCCTCGCTGCGTGCCCACATCGTCGGCCAGTTGCGCCAGACCAGCCAGCACGACACCCCGAACACGATGGGGCCATGCTTCTGCTCGTCTGTACTCCAGATGCCGCGGACAAGGTCGACGAAACTGGGACCGTACATGAAGGCCAGCCCGGCCACGATCGGGCCCCACGTGAGCAGCGTGGCGCGCAGGTCGGCGGTGGCGGGGCGGGGATGAGAGTTCACGAGACGCGCTTCATTAGCAGGGGTTCGACGGGCGGGAAAAGTCGGCGGTCGCGGGACAGCGGGAGGCGAGGTTGAGTGAGTGCGAGTTCATGTAATCATTCACTCCCCTACGCGGTTGCCGGGATGGCGGGGATCGTGGGGAGCTGCAAGCCTTTGCGGGCGGCGGCGATGACGGTGCCGAGGTACTGCCAGGCGGATGCTCCGCGACGGCGACAGGT
>JAFLDO010000042.1 GCA_017302455.1 Accumulibacter sp. | reverse complement strand
AGTACCTTTCCCTTCGCAGGCCACTACGGTGTGACCGATCACCGCTCCGCTACCCAGACTGATCACCGCGCCCAGGCGCGCGATGGGAAAACCCAGCCCCTCTTGCTGCTCGGAATTCTGCGGAAATGCGTTTTGGTTCTGCGGTGTATCTGGCATCGACACGGTCGTCCCGTCAAACACCTTCACTCGCCGACTACGCCACGACCACTCCTTCGGCAATTTCTCTTCCAATGCGCGGGCAACTTCCCGGTACAGTCGATCGGGGACTTCCAATGGCAAACGCTGCCGCGCTTGGCAATAGGCGCCCGTATTCAAACCAATCGCCGCCACGCCCTCGGCTGTTCGCTCCGCCAAGAAACGCGAGAGGACATCCTGACACGCTCGATCTTCACCCAGTACTTGACCGATGAACAGGCGCAGCGTCGTCGCCGGCGAATACACGCGATCCCGCCAGGCTTCGCACTCTTCCCTGATCACCTCCGTCACCTTCGATGCCGGCAACACCCCAGAGAAGATTCCCCTACTTCCCTGCGCAAACTGATGTCTCAGCTTGACCGCCTCTCGCCTCAGGCTTTCCTGTTGTGCACTCGCCGCTTTCACTCTGATCCACCTCCTCAACGGATGTCCTACCAAAAAACCTCGTGGCAGAAGCCTACATCCACTAATTCGGTAATGACAATAGGCTAACGTAGCGCCATGAGGGCCAGGATGGATTTGTTCCGATAGAGTTCATCTATCAAGTCTAGACGGCGAGTTCTGTCAGGTTCAGTCGACCGATGAAGTTCTAAACACGACATAAGCAACAGGGGGCAGGCTACGGGTTCCCGAAAGAGGAAGAAACTCATGA
The DNA here is from genome assembly GCA_017302455.1 of Accumulibacter sp. Classification (GTDB taxonomy): domain Bacteria; phylum Pseudomonadota; class Gammaproteobacteria; order Burkholderiales; family Rhodocyclaceae; genus Accumulibacter; species Accumulibacter phosphatis. The sequence goes on along the minus strand of JAFLDO010000042.1, from coordinate 39,961 downwards.
AACGAAAGGTATACGTTGAAACATCCGTTATCAGCTACCTGACAGCGCGCCCCAGCAAGACCATTGTAGGGGCCGCCCACCAGCAACTCACCCTGGCTTGGTGGACGCAAAGGTCGCAATATGACTTCTTGTCTCGCGCGCAGTCTGGCAGGAATGCGCTGCTGGTGACCCTGATGCCGCGCGGAAACGACTTGCCGCACTTGATGGAATATCCGTACTGGCCGTGTCGGAAGAAATGATACGTTTGGCGCAGTCGCTTGTCGCGGAGGGAATTATTCCGGCCAAAGCTATCGAGGATGCAATTCATATCGCGATTTCGACGTTGCACGGCGTTGATTTCCTGCTCACATGGAATTGCCGTCACATCGCGAACCCGCTGATTCAAGAAAAGATCGCTGCGCATATTGAACGACAAGGCCTGTTCCTCCCAATCATTTGCACCCCCGAGGAACTTCTAGGAGGAAGCGACGATGAATGACGAAATCATTGCCGAGGTACATGCCATAAAGGATGCAATCGGACTGAAATATGCCGATAACCTTGGCGCCCTCTTCGACGAGCTTAGGCGGGGCGAAGCCGAACTCAAAGCCGCAGGCGTTCTAGTTATCGACCCACCGCTCGATCCAGCAGGTTTGCCAAACTCGGCATTCCAGCGGACTCGTTTCGCTCACCGCTGAATTACAGATAAGAGGCCGGAGTCGGTTTCCCGAACAGGTGGCGCAGGTGAGACGGTGAAGGCGGAACAATGGACTATGGTTTTTTGACACGAGTTCCGGGAACAGTATGTGTAATTTGCGTGACTACTCGCGACGCCCTGTCAACGCCGCCATCTTGACACTGTAGGCCTCGGTCTGAAAAGCTGGGTTGGGTATGCTGTCCGGTGTCGCCTGTCCCCGTGTTTTCTGTCCCGAAATTCTCTACCTCGGTCGTTTTGGGGAGCGTTTGCCATTTCAAGGAGGCACTATGCCATTTGATACCTCTGTTCTGCCCGTTTTCCTCGCCGCCTCCGTCGTGCTGCTCATTACGCCCGGGCCGGATGTCGCATTTGTTGTGGCTACCGGTGCGACCCAAGGTCGCCGTTCGGCCCTCTGGGCCTCTGCTGGTATTGCATTGGCCATGTTTGGGCATGCCGTCCTTGCCGCTGTCGGTGTTGCGGCAATCGTCGCCACGTCGCCGTTGGCGTTCGATGCCATCCGCCTTGGGGGCGCCGCCTACCTGGTGTTTCTCGGCTGCAAGTCGCTTCGCGCCAAGCCTTTCGAAGCCGGCGCTCAAACTACCGTGCGTTCTCCATTCGAGAATTTCCGCCGTGGGTTCCTTACGAATCTTCTGAACCCGAAGGCCATCCTGTTCTCGGGTGTGTTTCTGCCACAGTTCGCGTCTCCGGCCTTCGGGCCGATATTCGAGCAAATTGTTGCTCTCGGTGCGGTGTTGGCGCTTCTTGGCCTGCTATTCCAGGCGGCCGTGTCCGTCGCCAGCGGCAGCCTTGGGCAATGGTTGCTGTCGAGTCCTCGTCGTCAGGTAATGCTTGAACGCCTGATGGGTGTCGTCTTCTTGGGGCTTGCCGCCCGCCTTATCGTGATGGAGCGCAAGGGCTGACGAACAGGCTTGGATGGCAGGCGCCACAGCAGCGGGTGATGACTGCCGAGTGGCGAGGCCCTGGTCTTGTGGGTACGCATGGCCTTCTCCTCCCTCTGCCGGTTAGGCGTCGCAGTTCAATAGCGGTAGCGCAACTGAGCAAGAAGCAATGCATCAGCTTCAACTCGATACACCATGCGGTGTTCGTCAGTGATCCTTCTTGACCAAAACCCAGACAACGCATGTTTCAGTGGCTCCGGCTTGCCGGGTCCAGAAAAAGGTTCGCGTTTAACTTCTTGGATCAACTTGTTGATCCTCTCGACAATCTTGCGATCATTATTCTGCCAATACAAATAGTCGTCCCATGCATCGTCAGAGAAGATCGACTTCACTGTGGCAATTCCCGCTCAATGCCTTTTCCAGAGGTAAGCTGCGCAACGGACGAGAGAAGACGCTTTGCATTGGCAGGACTTCGCAGAAGGAACGCCGTCTCTTCAAGTGCGTTGTAGTCCTCAAGAGACAGCATCACAACGGATTGTTCTCCATTGCGAGTAATGATCAGCGGCTCATGATCATCACAAACACGATCCATTGTCTTGGCCAGGTTGGCGCGAACAGCGCTGTAGGTGATGGCGTCCATCAGAAGGCCCCTTTGTACATGTACGCGCTATTGTGCAGCAACACCATTTCTCTACAAGCGTGGCGTCGCGCCGCTTAACCATTCGCGCAACGGGATACATTGCGGCGTGCCGCCATGTGAGGCATTGATCGAAGAATCGGGTTTCGACATCCGACGCATTGCCGCAGCGATTCGCAAATCTGAAGTGCAAGGCGAAGCAGAAGGTTGGAAACATAGCCCTGCGCCGTTACAGGCGTTGCCCGGTTCTGCATTCCGACGCACTCGCTTCGCTTGCCACTGAGTTGCGAAAGCTGCGAACGTACCAGGGTTTGTCTCCGCAATGTCGGCGCAGCGCTTCGAGAGACCCTGGCTGGTCGGATAGCGTGCGGCGAACGCCTATGCGACCCAAGTGGCAGCAAGACGAGCATCGCTGGTGACCGAAATTGCTTGGTGACTACTGTCGCGTACCGGAATGAGTGGAAGCAACTGGCGCTGGCGGCTAGCAGCGAGGGAGCGGCAATGGGAGGGGATGGCGGGTTTTTGACCGTCCAGCCCCCGCCTTTGGGTAAGATGCTGGTGATGATCCGGACAGCGGTGCGGCTGGATGATGTTGCCCAACGACAGGATCCGTGGCAAAGCCTCACTGAAACCGCTGCTTTCCACCCTTTTCGCATAATCTCTGGAAACCCATGAAGACCGTTCGGGCGTACGGCTTCACTTCCCGCTGGCGAATCGGCACGGTGCTCCTCTGGCTGGTTCTCGCTTGCCTGCTGCCCGGAATACTCGGTGTCGCGATCTTGTTCGCGCGCGAGTACCTGAACGGCCGCGCTCAACTGGAAAGGGACATGATCGCCACGGCGCGTGCGATGGTTCAGGCCGTCGATAGCCAATTGTTGAAGGCCAGGACCGTCGGCGAGGTCCTCTCCACGTCCAGTGTGCTTGCCCGGCGTGATCTGGCGGGATTCCATCGACGGGCGCGCGAGGTCGTCGCAGTGACGAAAGTCGGCATGAATGTCGTGCTCAGCGACGAGGGTGGCCAGCAACTGGTCAATACGCTGCGGGAATTCGGCGAACCCTTGCCACGCCACGGGAATCCGGAGATTCTCCGTCGAGTCCTGGCGACCGGCCAGTCGGTGATTTCGGAAGTCTACATCGGTGGGGTGCTGCACAAGCCTGTAGTGAGCATTGACTTGCCGGTGATCCTCGACGGCAAGGTGGCGTATGTCTTGAGCATCGGCCTGGTGCCGGATGATTTCAACGCTATCCTCGCCGCGCAACGCTTTCCGCCGGGCTGGGTATCGGCGATATTCGACAACACCGGCACGATCGCCGCGCGGACTCACGCGCCGGACGAGTTCGTCGGCCGGAAAGGAACGCTCGAGTACATCCAGCGAATCGGCGAGGCCCTGGAAGGCTCGATGAAGACAGTCACACGCGAGGGAATTCCGACCTTGTCCGTCTGGAGTCGCTCATCGGTCACCGGCTGGAGTGTCGGCATCGGCATTCCACGGGAGATTCTCGAACGCGATCTGATGCACACGATGACCTGGTTGTCCTTGGGCCTGGCGACCTTGCTCGTCATTGGGCTCGGTTTGGCGTGGATGGCGGGGCGGAAAATAGCCGCTTCGGTGCGCGCACTCACCGCACCGGCAGTAGCCCTGGGCAAGGGGCAGTTGGTGCCTGTTCCCGAGGTGTCTATCCAGGAGTCGGCCGAGCTTGCGGCGGCGATCGGTCAAGCCGGCGAATTGTTGGCAGCACGCACCGCCGCCTTGCTGGCCGCCAATCGGGAACTCGCACAACTTGCCCAGGTGGACGCGCTGACCGGCCTGCAAAACCGCAAGTCAGCCAATGAGAGGCTACGACTGGAATTTCTACGCTTGCAGCGGTCGAGCAATCCTTATGCCGTTCTGTTCATGGATATCGATTTCTTCAAGGAGATCAACGACACCTATGGCCACGAAACAGGCGATCAAGTGCTTCGGCACATGGCAACTGTCCTCACAGCCTCATTGCGACAAACCGATTTCGTCGCCCGCTATGGTGGGGAAGAATTTCTGGCCATCCTGTCGGAGACGAATGCCGAGGGAGCACTGACGATAGCCGAGATCGTCAGGAGCTCGGTTGCCCAGCAAGCTTTCCCGGGGGCAAGGCAAGTCACCTTAAGTATCGGCGTAGCCATGGCGCTGGGCGAGGACAAGGATGAGGAAAGCGCAGTGCGGCGGGCAGATACGGCGCTCTATCGGGCCAAGGAAGACGGTCGCAATGCGGTTCGCTCTTGCTGACCGAATCGGGTCTGCTCACGAAACGGCAAAAATCGTACCCGAAACCTCGCGACTTGTCCGTAGCTCAAGTGGACCGCTGACTTCATCGGGAACGTCGTCGACGACGGGCTACGTGATGCGCTTTTCACTTTTCGCCCATCAACATCAAGGCGCCGGAGTGAATGGAATAGCGAGTCGGCGCCGACCTGCCGCTGGAATGCCTCACGGATCCTCCGGCCGGATGCACCAGGATGTCGGTGGGCAGCGTCGCCAGGATGAAGCGCGCATTGCGGCTCGCCACATCGGTGCGAAACATGGCCAACAGGTCCTCGGTGATCGCCCACGCCTCGATCCAGTCGACGTCCAGGCCCCTCCGACTCGTCCGCGTGCTCAGGGTTGGGGACGCACCATGAACCAATCCGGTGCGTCGGCGACACGGCGGGAAGATCGCGGGTCAGCAGGCGCGCCACGCCGTCGGGTGCTCGCGGCGATAGTCCGCGTCAATTGCTGATGGCGCTGACCAGGTACTGCCGGGCCGCAGAGCGGGCCGGCGCGCTATAGTACGCGCTGCGTCGTCGGTCTCTGAACCTGGGCGGGCGCGGCGGCAGACGTTCCTGCCGTATCTGGACTGCATGGGGGGCAACAATGAGTATCGACAGCAATCCGTTCAAGGCACCCGTGGCGCGGGTGCATGACCACATCGAGTCGATGATGGGGAACTTCATTCCCGAGGGGCGGCGCGTGCCGACCGGCAACGGCTACCAGTGGCTGTTGCGTGGCTGGCAGATGTTCCGGAGTGCGCCGGGTACCTGGGTCGGCATCAGCGTCGCCTTGATCGCCATCATGATGGTCATCGGCATGATTCCGGTCGTCAATCTTGCCGTGAACCTGCTCGGTCCGGTGTTCATCGGCGGCATCATCATCGGTTGCCGGGCGATCGAGGAGGGCGAGGGTCTGCGCTTCGCGCACCTCTTCGCCGGTTTCTCGACCCGGCTTGGTGGTCTGCTGCTCGTCGGGCTGCTCTATCTGCTGGCCGTGCTGGGCGCCGCGGCCATTTTTGGCATCGTCGTCGCCGTCGGTGCGTTTGCCGGTGCCGGTGCTTCGGAGCCGACCTTGGCGGTCATTATCGTCGCCGTCTTGGTCCTGATGGTCGTCTTCGTGCCGCTGGCGATGGCCGTCTGGCTGGCGCCGCCGCTGGTGGTGTTTCACGACTTCTCTGCCTTTCAGGCGCTCAAGGCGAGTTTCTTCGCGGCTTTGCGGAACTCGCTGCCTTTTCTGGTCTACGGCTTGTGCGTGCTGCTCGCGGCCATCGTCGCCTGCCTGCCGCTGTTTCTCGGCTGGCTGGTGCTGGTGCCGGTGCTCTATGCGTCGATGTACGCCTTCTACCGGGACGTGTTTTTCGAGCCGTGAACGCCGCTGCTCGCCTGGACACCATCCAGCGCATCGCGACGCCGGAAGGCTGCGAGATCGACCTGCGGGTGGCCGGACCCGTGGCGCGCGCGCGCGCCTGGTTTCTCGATTTCCTGGTCCGCTTCGGCGTCTGGCTGCTGCTGGCGATCGCCGGGTCGGTGATCGGTGATTTCGGGATCGGCCTGCTGCTCGTCGGCGCTTTCCTGCTCGAGTGGTTCTATCCGATCGTCTTCGAGGTGTACCGGAACGGCCAGACGCCGGGCAAGAAGGCCTGCGGGCTGGCGGTCGTCCATGACGACGGTCGCCCCGTCGGCTGGAGCGCCGCGTTCATCCGCAACACGCTGCGCGGCATCGACTTCCTGCCGTTCTTCTACGCTACCGGATTCGTCGCCAGCCTGCTCAACGCCCAGGGCAAGCGCCTGGGCGACCTCGCCGCGGGCACGCTGGTGGTGCATGTCGAAGCCACGCCGCGGCAGGTCGTCGGCGCGCACCACGATGTGGGCAGCGAAGCGCCGCCCTTCCCGCTGACGCGGGAAGAGCAGCTTGCCATCATCGAATATTGCCAGCGCGCCGCGCTGCTGACGCCCGAGCGGGCAATCGAGGTGGCCGCCGCCGCCGGCCCCTTGATCGCCGGCCTGGGCGGCGAGGCGGCACAGCGCCGCCTGCTGCGCATCGGCAATTTCCTGCTCGGCAGCCATGCCGCAGCATCCAACTCCTGACCCAGGAAACGTATCGACACCATGAACAGCTACCCCGGACCCGCTCTGGTCACTCTCGCCACTTCGTTTCTGCTCTTTGCCTGCGCCGCCTATGTCGGCCGCTGTCGAATGCGCCTGGGCATCAAGGCGCCGGCGACCACGGGTCACCCGCAGTTCGAGATCGCCTATCGGATCCAGATGAACACTCTCGAGAACACCGTGCTCTTCCTGCCGGTGCTCTGGGTATGCGCACTCAGTCTGTCGAGCCTGTGGGCGACCGCCCTCGGCGCACTGTGGCTGGCCGGTCGCGTGTGGTACGCACTGGCTTATGCGCGCGACCCGAAGACGCGCGGCAGCGGTTTCCTGCTGTCGATGCTCTGCTTCGGCGCGCTCGGGGTCGGCGGCGCCTGGGGTGTGCTGCAAGGGCTGCTCGCCTGAGCGCCGACGCGTCCCGGGCGGCGGCTCCGGAAGCGCCGGCAGCGGCGGACGTGGGCGACGCGGGCGACGCGAAAGCCCAAGGCCAGGTGGCCGAGCGCCGGCTGCAACCGCTGCGTGCGTTGCTGCCTTATCTGGCGCCCTACCGCGGGCAGATCGCCCTGGCCTTGCTGTTCCTGCTGCTGGCTGCCGCTTCCACGCTGGCGCTGCCTTACGCGGTGAAGTTGCTGGTTGACGGCGGGCTCGCGCTGCCGACAGCGGTGGACCTCGGCGAGCGGCGACTTGCGATTCGCGACTACTTCCTGCTGCTCTTTGGCGTCGCGCTGGTGCTTGGCCTGGCTACCGCCGCGCGTTTCTACATGGTGAGCTGGATCGGCGAGCGGGTGACCACCGATCTCCGGCAGGCCGTGTACGCGCATGTGCTGCGGCAGAGTCCGCAGTTCTTCGAGACGCTGAAGACCGGCGAGGTGTTGTCCCGGCTGACCACGGACACGACGGTGATTCACCATGCGGTGGGCTCGAGCGTCAGCATGGGCTTGCGCAATCTGGTGCTGCTCGCCGGTGGCTTGACGATGCTGTTGACGACGATGCCGCGGCTGATTCTCACGGTTGCCGGCATCGTCGTTCTCGTCGTGCTGCCGGCGGGGATCATCAGCCGCCGCGTGCGCAAGCTCTCGCGCGCCAGCCAGGACCGCCTCGCTGATACCAGCGGCATTGCCGGCGAGATTCTCAACGCCATTCCCGTCGTCCAGAGCTATACCCGCGAGGCTGCCGAGGCGGCACGCTTCCACGTCGCCAACGAACAGGCATTCGCTACCTCGCTGCGGCGCACCGGAACGCGCTCGGCGCTCACCGCTTTCGTCATCGTCGGTGTCTTCGGTTCGCTGCTCTACGGCATGTACGGCGGTGTTCAGGCCGTTCTCGCCGGCGAGATCACGGCCGGCGAGCTGAGTCAGACGGCGCTCTACGTGATGGTCGTCGCCGGCAGCGTTGCGGTGCTGGCGGAAGTCTGGGGCGACTTGCTGCGCGCTTCGGGAGCGACCGAGCGTCTGATGGAGCTGCTCAGCGCACGTTCGCCGATCGGCGAGCCGGCGCAGCCGGCGCCGCTGCCGGTAGCGGCAGGTGGCCTGCGGGTGGCTTTTGCCGGAGTGCGTTTCGCCTATCCGTCACGGCCGGCGCAGGCGGTGCTGCGGGGGCTCGATTTCACGATCGAGCCCGGGCAGAGCGTCGCGCTCGTCGGGCCGTCCGGTGCCGGCAAGACGACTGTCTTCCAGTTGTTGCAGCGCTTCTACGACGTCGGCGAGGGAGCCATCCGGATCGACGACGTCGACCTGCGGCGCCCGCGCCTGGCCGAATTGCGGGCGCGCATCGCCGTGGTGCAGCAGGAGGCGGTGATCTTTTCCGGCAGCATCGACGACAACATCCGCTACGGAAAGCCCGATGCGGCCGATGACGAGCTGCGCTCGGCCGCGCGCGCGGCTTTTGTCGACGAGTTCGTGCAGCGACTGCCCGAGGGCTATGCCACTTTCGTCGGCGAGCGCGGCGTGCGCTTGTCGGGAGGGCAGCGCCAGCGCATCGCGATCGCGCGCGCGATCCTCAAGAATGCGCCGCTGCTGCTGCTGGACGAAGCGACGAGCAGTCTTGATGCCGAGAGCGAGCGCGTCGTGCAGGCCGCGCTCGAGGCGGCGATGAGCGGCCGCACGACGATCGTCATCGCCCACCGTCTGGCGACTGTACAGGGGGCCGACCGGATACTCGTCCTCGACCACGGGCGGGTGGTCGAGGATGGCACGCACCCGGAGCTGGTCGAGCGTGGCGGCTTGTATGCGCGCCTGGCCGCGCTGCAGTTCAGCGCCTGAGAGCTGCCGTCACGGCGCCGCGCTGCCGCTGCGCCGCCGCGCCGCTGTCCATCTACTGGTTTGGCTGGTCGCTGCGGGCCACGGCGAGGTCGCCGTCGGGCGGGCGATAGAGAGCGGCTTCCTGGAACAGCCACTCGCGAAAGGCGACGACGGCGGCGTGCTGCTCGTCAGCGAGGCGACAGACGAAAAAGTACGAGAAGGGCGACTCGATGGCCATCGCGAAGGGACGCCGCAGACGTCCGCTCGCCAGATCGTCGACGGCCAGCGTGTGCCGGGCCAGGGCCACGCCCTGGCCGGAGGCGGCGGCCATCAGCATCAGGCTCGAGTCGTCGAACACCGCACCGCGCTGCGGCTCCTCGACCACCACGCCGGCGGCACCGAACCACGGTTGCCATAGTTCATCGTTCGAGCGCAGCAACGGCAGTCCGGTCAACTGCGCCGGGCTGACCAGCGCGTGGCGAGCGATGAACTCGGGCGAACAAACCGGGTAGTACCAGTCCTTCATCAACAGTCGGCAGCTCAGTCCCGGGTAACGGCCGTGGCCGAAACGCAGGGCGACGTCGGCTTCGCCTCCCTTGATGTCGGCCAGCCGGGCGCTCGATTGCACTTCGACATCGAGTTCGCGATGGCAGGAAATGAAGCTGCCGAGCCGCGGCAGCAGCCAGCGCGCGGCGAACGATGGCATGCAGGTCACCCGCAGACGGCGGTAGTCGCGTGCGGCGATCAGTTGTTCGGTCGCCTTGCCGATCTCGGCGAGTGCCCGCGAAACCCGTTCGGCATAGGCGGCGCCCTGCGTCGTCAGTTTCAGGCCGCGGCCGCTACGTTCGAACAGGGCGACGCCGAGGTAGTCCTGCAACTGTCGCAACTGGTGACTGACCGCGCCATGCGTCAGGTGCAGCTGCGCGGCTGCCTTGGTGACGCTCTCGCTGTCGGCGGCCGCAACGAAAACGCGCAGACTGCCCAGCGGTGGACTACGTCGACTATCTGTCAATTTGCTTCACATGTCACGTGAGAACAATTCGATTGTACTTGCTCCGCCCGACGATGAAAATGCTCCTGTCTGTTCAAGACAAGACCGGACAGAAATCATCGCCAGCAAAGGAGACCCCCATGCAAGATCTGCTACCCTACATCGAGTTTGAAGTGCGTGCCGCCGAGGCCGTTTCCCTCGACCGGATCGCCGGCTGGACAGTCATCTCGCTCGGCACGCGTGTCTGGCTGACCGAAGAGAAGGGCGGCCGAGATATCTGGCTGCTTCCCGGCGACCGCCATCGTGTCGCGGGTGTCGGCAAGGTCGTCGTCGAGCCGTGGCCAACAGCCGACGCGAACGCCGATCTGCCGGCGAGGATTCGCCTGGCACCGCCGGCGGGAACCTTTGGCCGGCGCTGGTGCCTGCCCAAGCTCAGGCTGGCGCGTGTCGCTGCGGCCTGGATGTGAGCGTCCGGACGGATTCCCGGATCGCATCAACCATTGATGATTGGAGAAGAACCATGACGGACTTGACGGCAGGCGAGCCGCACCAGTTGCTCGGTCTCTACGATTCACCCTTCGTGCGACGAGTGGCGGTGACGATGCATCTCTACGCGATTCCCTTCACGCACCTGTCGCTGTCGGTGTTCCGGCACATGGATGCCATGCGGCCGCTCAACCCCCTCTTCAAGGTGCCGATGCTGACCTTGCCGAACGGCGAGAAGCTCTTTGAAAGCGCCTACATTCTCGACTATCTCGACGAACTGGCCGGCGAACGCGATATCTTGCCGCTCACCCCGCGCAGCGGCCCCGAGCGGCGGCAGGTGCAGCAACTGATGGCGCTGGCGATCGTCGCGACCGAGAAGGCGGTGGCCATCGAATATGAGCGCAAGCGCCCCGGCGAGCTGCAATGGGCCGACTGGACGGGCCGCCTGCGCGGCCAGATGCGGCAGGCATTCGCCATGCTCGAAGAACGGCTCGCCGGCGACTTTCTGGTCGGCGGTCGCCTGACGCAGGCGGACATCACCACCGTTGCCGGGATCGGTTTCGTTCGTTATGTCCTGCCGCACGAGTGGCCGGCGGGTGATTACCCGGCGCTCAGCGGGCTCGCCGACAGACTCGAAGCGAGCGCCGCGTTCAAGGCCGTGCCGATCGAGGAATGAGTGGCAGCGCGCCGCCGACGGATCAGACGAGGATTTGGACTGGCCAAGTGAACCGTCGGCCGGCGTGTCTCCGCAAGCTGTTGGCGGTTCATGCCAATGGCAGGGAAAGTGTACATTTGCAGCAATTTCGGAGGATGGGGCTGATTTCCCTCGCGGCTGGCAAGAGCACGCTTGCACGCGCGCGCCGGACCGTATCCACACCACGCGCCGGTTAGCGGCAATTTCTCGCGGCGTCCATCCGCGGGACGGTGGGCGAGCTAGCGTTGCGGGAAAACCACGTTCCACCCGGCGCCGCGCGAAAAACTTCTTCTTGGCGACGTCAGAGGCGTATACTTCACTTGCGGTTGACGCGTTGGGCCGTTGAAATATCTTATCAACCTTGCTACTGGAGCTGAACATGGCCACCAAGAAAAAAGCCAAGAAGCCGGCGCCGAAGTGATGGCGCCTGACAGGCAAGTCCTGTCTTGAGAATGACACCGAAAGCAGACGTGAGTCTGCTTTCGGTGCTTTATGCGGCCAACATTGACTTGCCTGGTGTTGGCCCTGATAGTCTTCCTGCGGCGGGAAGGTAGCGCGTCCCGTCAGCGGTTCACCGGCCAATTCGCGTGCCGCCTTCGACGACCTTTCAGCCAAGAGACTTCCTGCGCTATTTCGTGAGTCCGGCTGCCTTTGGCATGCTGGTCCTGATCATCGTCCAGGAAGCGGGCAGTGCGACGACCACCTGGCTGGTCATTCAGATCGCGCGCGACATTGCCGAGGAGCACATTACGGCGAGGGACTTCGTCGAGATCGTTGTTGTCCAGACCGTCTCCTACATCGCAGGCGCGGTGAGCTGGATCTTCGCGGAGCGGGCGGGCTTCGCGGCCTATGCGCGCTACATGCTCGATTTCGCGCGCCGCAACCGCTCGCGGACGGCCTTGCTGGCCGATGGCGGGGCACGCGAGCAGGTCGAACCGTTCCTGACCAATGAGACCTTCGATGTCAGTTTCGATCTGATCTACAACCTGCAGTACTACTTGCGGCTGTTCTTCCAGCTGCTTTTCAACGCGCTGGTACTTGGCTTCGAAATAGACGCCGGCTTGCCGATTGCCTTTGCCGCCGTGTTCGTCATCCTCATCACGCTGCAGTGGCTGCTGCAAAAGCCGCTCGCCGCCGCCTTCCTGCATAACCAGCGCATGACCAACCGCATGCGGGCGCGGACCTACAATGCCTGGGACAACATTTTCAGCGGCAACCGTTACAACTTCACCCTCTGGCACCGGGATTTTCGCCAGCGGGTGGGTAACGCCGTGGTCGCGCAGATCAGGGCGATTCTGGCGCGTGAGGGCTGGAGTGCGATCAGCGGCGTCATCGCGCTGGTCGTCGTGCTGTCGACGACCGCCTGGGTGGCCATCCAGGACGCCGGCAACACCACGCTGTTGATTGCCCTGGCGGCGACGCTGCCGCGCCAGATCGAGATGACGCTGGACATGCATCAGCTTACTGGCGGTCTGACCGATCTCGTTGCCGTATGGACGCGTATCCGCGGCGTTTGCGCCCACATGCATCCGGCGGCGGACACGGAGTTCGTCGCGCGCATCGACTTCGAACGCCTTGTCCTCAGGGAAGGCGAGCGGGAGTGGGTCTGCGATTCGCTGGCGGATGCCGTGCATCGCGTCCTCGCCGTGCCGACCGGCTTGGTCGGTGTGCGCGGTGGCAACGGCAGCGGCAAGTCCACGCTGCTCTCGGCGCTGAAGTGCCGTCTGCGCGGACAGGCCTACTATTGGCCGACGCACGACCGGCTGGTATTCGAGTTCAATGCCGGCGCGCCGGCACCGGGTCTGTCACCGGCCGATTCGACGCTGGATCCGGATGCCGACGCCGAGGACGCCAGCGAGATCAGTGTGGCGGAAGAAATCGAACAGAAGAAGGGCTACTCCTCGGGCGAGCGCCAGTTGCGCGTACTCCAGGAAATCGTCGCGAAGACGGATTGCCAAGTCTATCTGCTCGACGAGTGGGACGCGAATCTTGACCTTGCCAATCGTGCCGCGGCCAGCGCACTGGTCGGGCAACTGGCGCAACGCGCGCGCGTGGTCGAGATTTCCCATCGCGATCGGCACTAGGCACGGCGACGGCATCGCCGCAGGAAGTCTGCTTGCGGGCGTTACTACGGGTCACGACTCCGCTGCGCTTTTCCCAGCAGTTCCCCCATTGACGCGCCCGGCCAGGGCGGTGCCAGGTCAGGGCGCCATCAATGCGCCCAGGCGCCGTACCGCGTCATCGATCTCCGGCGTGTGCGGGTTGCCGCAGTTCAGGCGCAGGCAGTTCCGGTACATGCCGCTGGCGGAAAAGAGTTCGCCGGGCACGTAGGCGACGCCAGCGGCGATCGCCCGGGAGTGGAGGGCCGTGGTGTCGATGTCGTCGGGTAGCTCGAGCCAAAGGACGAAACCTCCCTGAGGCTCGGTGACGCGTGTGGCGGCGGGAAAATGCCGCGTTACGGCGGCGATCATGGCCTCGACCTGGCGCTCGTAGGTGCGCCGCAAACCACGCAGGTGACGCTCGGAAGCACTGGATTCAAGGTATTCGGCGAGGACGAGCTGGGTGATCGAATTGGTGCCGCCGCTGGTGATCGTCTTCTGCAGGGCGATCTGCGGCCGGTAGCGGCCGCCGGCGACGAAGCCGATGCGTAGCGCCGGCGACAGGCACTTGGAGAACGAGGAGCAGAGCATGACATTGCCTGTCCTGTCGAAAGCCTTGATCGGCCAGGGCCGCTCGGCGCCAAAGTGCAGATCGCCGTAGATGTCATCCTCGATCACCGCCACACCGCGTTCGGCAGTCAGCTTGGCCAAGCGGCGCTTGTTCTCGTCGGGCATCATGCTGCCAAGCGGATTGCTGGCGTTGGGTACCAGCAGGCAGGCGGTCACCTTGCCGTCGCGGGTAGCGAGATCGAGCGCCTCGATCGACAAGCCATGGCGCGGATCGGTCGGGATCTCGAGGGCCTTCAGCCCGAGGGTCTCGATCAGTTGCAACATCAGGTAGTAGGCGGGCGATTCGACCGCCACCGTGTCGCCCGAGCGAGTCGCGGCGCGCAGGCAAAGGCTGAGGGACTCGGTGCAGGAGTTGGTGATCACGAACTCGTCGGCGGCCAGCGGTCCGGCCCAGGCCACTGAGCGCAGCACCAACTGCCGCACCAGCGCCGGTTCGTCCATGTTGATGTGACTGCCGCCCTCGAGCAGCCGGGGATGGCGCCTCGCGACACCCCCGTAGAGCCGCTGCAGGGCCGCCAGCGGCAACAGGGTAGAGGCAGGCAGGGCGGCGGCCAGCGGGGCGACGCCGGGCTGCATACCGCTTTGCAGCACCCGCATCAGCCGCTGGCTGACGTCCACCGGCACCGGCTCGTCGGGCGTCGACCGCGCGTTGGGCGACGGGCGCCGCGTGGCCGCATGGCGAACGAAGTACCCCGATTGCGGCCTGGCCTCGACGAGGCCTCGATCTTCGAGTTGCCGCAGCGCCTGCAGCACCGTCGATACCGACAGTCGCCGCTCGCGCGACAGGCGTCGTACCGAAGGCAGACGTTCGCCGGGCCGCAGGTTGCCGGCGACGATGATGCCGCCGAGATCTTCGGCCAGAGTTTCATAACGTAACAGTCGAGTTTCCATAGTTACCTACCAGCACAGTTCTTGCCGCAGCGGGACAGCACAGTTGAGCATTGACAAGACTGTGCTGATTACAATTCGTCTTTTCTGTCACTGTACCACTACTCGCGGTCGCCGTAGACTGCTCGCTGTCAAGACAACGAACGGAGAGAATGTCATGGGCCTCGATTTTTTCGACAGCGAACTGTGCCTTGCGGAGAACACACCGATCCGGCTTCGCTCCGCCAAGGGCGTGCGCGTGATCTGTACGGCCGGACGGCTCTGGCTGACCGTTGAGGGCGAAGCCGGCGACATCCTTCTCGCGCCGGGCGATAGTCATCTCATCCGCGGCCGGGGCCTGGCCTTGCTGGAGGCGATCGGCAGTGGGCGTGCGCGGTTCGCGCGCCCCGTCTCGCGGCCGGCCAGACTCTCGGCGGGTCGCCTTGCGGCTCTCTGGCGTGCCAGTCGCGACTTCGTGCGCATCCCGAATCGCGTGGCCTTGCCGCTGCGTGCCTGATTGGCGAAGCGGCGGTGCTCGCCGCCGCCGCGCTTGCCGGCGCCTGGCTTTTTCGCACGCCTGCTGCACGCGTCGCTGCTCAAGGTATAGTATTGGTGCCTGATCTGGCAGTGGCAGGTGCGTCGGCGGGCCGCGAATCTCCTCGGGCTCGGCTGGCGGCGCCAAGACCCGGTTGACGTGGAGTGCCGGGCCTGAGGGCGCCTCCTGCGTACCCGTCCGCGGGTACCGGTGTGCACGTCGGTCCTTTCGGGGAACGCCCGGGCGGGGTCGTGGAGCGTACCCTTGAGGCGCCTGCAATCGCCGTTCCGGTTGATCTGACGGGCACGGCGGGCGCTTGCCGGCCGCAGGTCTGTCGCCTCGAAAGGATTCTCGATGACCGATCCGTCTTCGCCACCACCGAAACGCAAGCCTCCCGCTGCCCGGCGGGTAGCGGGCAAGTCTGCCGCCGCTGCGGGCGAGAAGGCGAGTGCGCCCGCTGCCGAACCTGGATTGGTGGATCAGGTACGGGCGATGGCAGGCAGGCTGCTCGACATCAGTTCTGCCGCCGGCGTCGCCGGGCGGGCGCTGCAGACCGCAGGCAAGGTGTCGCGCGCGTTGCGCGAAGGGCAAGCGCTGGAGGCGGCCAGCGAGGTCGTCAGAGCCGTGTTGCCGAGCGTCGGCGAGCCCGCTGCCTGGGCCAGGACCGGCGCGAGCATCCGGGGGATGCGCGAGGCCGCGGGGCTGACCATCGCCGAGGTCGGCGCGGCGATAGACCTCAAGGACCCGTCGTTGATCGAGGCCCTGGAGAACGGCCGGATGGCGCTGTCGTTCGAACTGATTCTGCGTCTGGCGGCGGTTTTCGGGCGCAGCGACCCGATCGGCTTCGTCATGGGTCTCACGCGCAGTTCCAATCCGGATCTGTGGAAAACCCTTGAAGGGCTTGGCGTCGGCAAGCTGGTCTTGCAGACGGTGCGCGAACACCAGTTCGTCAATGTTTACCGTAGCAACGACGAGGCCCGAGGACTTACCGACGAGGAGTTCGCCGAGATCCTCAGCTTCACCCAGGCGGCCTTCGAAATGGCGATGGCGCTGCGCAGCCGCCATGCGAGCGGGAGCGCAAGACCTGTCGGCGAGACCGGCGGGTGACGCAGGCACTACCTGCCCCGGCGCATAGCGCAGCGGCCGCCTGTCGAGAGGCTGGGTCGCCGGCGAACTCCGGTGGTGGCCGGGCGCGTGGCGGCTGCTTGCATGGCGGGACTATTTCTGATATTTAATCGGGTTTTTCGCAATCAGAAGAACAGGGTCCTCCGATATGGCTGAAGACGTGCTGCAGAAGCAATTCTCCCCTTACGTGCCGAAAGCTGGCGAGGAGTTCATGAGCAGCGCCCAGTTGGCGCATTTTCGCGGCATTCTGGAAGCCCTCAAACAGCAGTTGATGGAAGACATCGAGCGCACGGTGCATACGATGAAGGATGAAGCGACCGTCTTCGCCGATCCCAATGATCGCGCGAGCCAGGAAACCGACATTGCCATCGAGCTTCGTAACCGTGACCGTGAGCGCAAGCTGATCAAGAAGATCGAGGAAACCATTGATCGCATCGATAGCGGCGACTACGGCTATTGCGCGGCCTGCGGTGTCGAGATCGGTATCAAGCGTCTGGAGGCGCGTCCCACGGCGACGCTGTGCATCGACTGCAAGACGCTCGAAGAGGTGCGCGAGAAACAGGTCGCCAAGTAGCCCGCTCAGCGCGGTCGGCCAGCGGCCGCGCTGAATGACCGGCTGGATAAGAAAAAGGACGCCAAGGCGTCCTTTCTCATGCTGCCGCGGTTCGCTGGAACGTAGCTGGTTATGGCGCCGGGGCAGCGGCGGTGGCACCGCCTTCTTCAGCGGTAAGCGCTTTCATCGACAGCCGAACGCGGCCCTTTTCGTCGGCTTCGAGCACCTTGACGCGGACTTTCTGGCCGTCCTTGAGGTAGTCGGCAACCGCGTTGACGCGCTCGTTGGCGATCTGCGAAATATGCAGCAGGCCGTCGCGTCCCGGCAGGATGCTGACGATGGCACCAAAGTCGAGAAGCTTGAGTACCGTGCCGTCGTACACCTTGCCCACCTCGACATCGGCGGTGATCGACTCGATCCGGGCTCGCGCGGCACTCGCGGCTTCGCCGCTGACCGAGGCGATGGTGATCGTTCCATCGTCCTTGATGTCGATCGTGGTGCCGGTTTCCTCGGTGATGGCGCGAATCACCGCGCCGCCCTTGCCGATCACGTCGCGAATCTTCTCGGGGTTGATTTTCATGGTGTACAGGCGGGGCGCGTAGGTTGACACCTCCTCGCGGTGCCCTGACATCGAGCCCTGCATCTGCTTGAGGATGTGCAGGCGGGCTTCGCCGGCCTGCGCCAGCGCGACCTGCATGATCTCCTTGGTGATCCCCTGGATCTTGATGTCCATCTGCAGCGCCGTGACTCCGGCCTCGGTTCCGGCTACCTTGAAATCCATGTCACCCAGATGATCCTCGTCGCCGAGGATGTCGGTCAGCACCGCGACGCGATTGCCTTCCTTGATCAGCCCCATCGCGATTCCGGCCACGTGGGCCTTCAGCGGTACGCCGGCGTCCATCAGCGCCAGCGAGGCGCCGCAGACGCTGGCCATGGAGCTCGAACCGTTCGACTCGGTGATCTCGGAGACGACGCGAATCGTGTACGAGAAGTCCTCCGGCGCCGGCAGCACGGCAAGCAGGGCCCGCTTGGCAAGACGACCGTGACCCACCTCGCGGCGCTTGGGCGTGCCGACGCGTCCGCATTCACCCGTCGCGTAGGGCGGGAAGTTGTAGTGCAGCATGAAGCGCTCGCGGTACTCACCGGACAGCGCGTCGATGATCTGCTCGTCGCGACCGGTACCCAGCGTCGCCACGACGATCGCCTGCGTCTCGCCGCGCGTGAACAGGGATGACCCATGCGCACGTGGCAGCACACCCGAACGGATCGCGATCGGTCTGACCGTGCGCGTGTCGCGCCCGTCGATTCGCGGTTCCCCGGCGAGGATGCGGCCACGGACGATGCGTGCCTCGACGGCGGAGACCATGTTGCGCACGGCATTCGCGTCAGGAGCGTCGTCATCGGCGGTCAGGGTTTCCACCGCATAGGCGGTGACCTCCTTGAGCCGCTGGCTGCGCAGTTGCTTGCTGGTGATCCGGTAGGCTTCCTGCAGTTCGGCCTCAACGAGTTGATTGAGCTTGCCGTGTACCGCCTCGTTGCGCGCCGCCGGCGTCCAGTCCCACTCGGGTTTGCCGGCCTCATCAGCGAGTTCATTGATCGCGTCGATCACCACCTGCATCTGCTGGTGTCCGAAGACCACGGCACCGAGCATGACCTCTTCGGACAGTTCCTTGGCTTCCGATTCAACCATCAGGACGGCCGCCTGCGTGCCGGCGACAACCAGATCGAGCAGGCTTGATTTCAGCTGCGTGGCGGTCGGATTGACGACATACTGACCGTCCACGTAGCCCACGCGAGCCGCACCGATGGGTCCGTCGAAGGGAATGCCGGAGATCGTCATCGCGGCAGATGCGCCGATCAGCGCCGCGATGTCGGGGTCGATTTCCGGGTTCAGCGACATCACCGTCGCGACGACCTGCACTTCATGGTAGAAGCCATCGGGAAACAGCGGACGCAGAGGACGGTCGATCAGGCGCGAAGTCAGCGTTTCCTTTTCGGAAGGGCGCCCCTCGCGTTTGAAGAAGCCGCCAGGAATCTTGCCGGCCGCATAGGTCTTCTCGATGTAATCAACGGTCAGCGGGAAGAAGTCCTGGCCGGGCTTGGCCGTCTTGTTGCCGACGACGGAGACCAGAACGACCGTGTCATCGATGGAGACCATGACGGCACCGCCAGCCTGGCGGGCGATTTCGCCGGTTTCCATGGTCACCTGGTGGGCGCCGTAAGCAAAGGTTTTCTTGACGATATTAAACATTGTTTCCTTTCTCAATTGTCTGGCACGTGCCTGCCCACGACTCCGGCAGGCATTGCAGCCGACGTGCCCATTGGCCGACGGGGCCGCCGCAGCAAGAACAGCGGCACAGCCCGAAAGGGGGCTGGCCGCTGACGGCTTCTTCGAGTTGCCCGCATCTCCGACCGCAGCGCGGATCGGCGAGCAGGCTTATTTGCGCAGGCCGAGACGCTGAATCAGCGCGCGGTACGAATCAACGTTGGTGCGCTTGAGGTAGTCCAGCAGTTTGCGGCGACGACTGACCATGCGCAGCAGTCCGCGCCGCGAGTGGTTGTCCTTCTTGTGTTCCTTGAAATGGCCGGTCAGGTCATTGATGCGTGCCGTGAGCAGGGCTACCTGGACTTCGGAAGAACCGGTATCGCCGGCCGCACGCTGGTAGTCAGCCATGATTTGCGCTTTCTGCGCAACATTGATCGCCATGTCAAACTCTCTTTCGTGAATAACGGCGCAGCCCCGGTTTGATAGAGCGAACGCCAGATGGATGAAGGTGCTTATTCGCTTGGCGAAGCGAGGGCGCGATTCTAACTTGCGGTCAGCCTTGCGGCAAGCGGAAGAATTCCTCCCGCGTCCGCAATTGCGCCCTGGCACGGGGCACCTGCGCCAGGGCGCCGCCTATTTCGTCTTGTGCGCGCAGCGAGCCAGTTCGCCGGAGGTGTTGATATTGCGGAACGCTGCGGCCTCATCGTCGAAGGCGACGTGAACTGCCCGCAACGTTCGGTACCAGAGAGCCATCTTGTGCTCGCCACCGGCAAGGAACTCAGCCAGTTGCGGGAGAAGCTCGCGGCGGCAGAGACAGAAGGCCGGTTGTGGCTGGTCGAAGGTTCGCGCCGTGGCGACATCACTGCCGGTCATTACCATCGCGGTGTGCAGGCGAGCCACAAGATCGGCCGGCAGAAAGGGCGAGTCGCAGGGGACGGCAGCCACCAGCGAATGGCTGGCGTGCGCCAGGGCGGCATGCAGACCGGCAAGCGGACCCGCGAAGCCGGGGACCAGGTCAGCGATTACCGAATAGCCGAGAGTCGCGTAGTCGGTGGCGTTCTGATTGGCGTTGACCAACAGCTGTTCGACCTGGGGCGCGAAACGTTCTGCTACCCACTGGACGAGCGGCTTGCCGTCCAGTAACTGCAGGCCCTTGTCGACTCGGCCCATGCGGCGGGCCAGACCACCGGCAAGAATCACCCCGGTGATCGGTTCGCGCGGCGTCCGCGGACTTCCGTCTGACTCAACCAAAGCCGGGGAGCCAGCCGCTCTGCTGGCCAGGGGCGACGGCTTCCAGCGTGCCCTGGAAAAGGGCTTCGATCACCGGCGGCTCGCGCCAGCGCTCATTCATGAAGGTCAAGCCCGCTTCCTCGACCAAGGCGCCTTTCCAATAGTGGTTGGCGATCGTGTCAAGCGTAGACAAGCTGAGACTGTGCGGGAGGCGCAGGTAGTCGAGCCAGCTCGAATCATGAAACGAGCACAGATAGGCGCCCTTGCTGCGTGCGCACACGAGCGTCCGTCCAAACACCCGTGCTGGATGCTTGGCGCGGAATGTTTCTGCGTCCACGCGTGTCGCGAACAGCAGCAGGGCGTGCAGGCGGCTCGGAAAGTGCCGATAGAGCCTCTGCCGGAAATACTCCAGGTGATACTCGGCAAAGTAGTTCTGTACGGTGGTGAACTGGTCTTCGGGCAGCGACTTGCCGAAGGGATTGCCGACCAGGACATCCCAGCCGGGCAGTTCGGCATCCTCTTCCAGCCAGGCGTACAACTCGAGGGTGGTGTTGTCCCTGAGCAGGTGGTCCATCAACGGCTGCCCGCCTTCACTCTCGGCTCACTTGCTGCGGCTGAACTTCTCGACGAGCTGTCCCAGTTTCTGCGCGTGCTGACGCGCCAGCGCCTCGGCCTCGCGCTGCGTTCTGCGCTGTTCCGCCTGTTTCTTCAAACGGTCCTTGACCAGCTCGGCGGCATGGGTACGGTGTGTGGCCATGATCTCGCCGGCGGGGTTGCCGTCGAGGTCGACCCTGGCGGTCGCCTTTTCGGTCGTCTTGAGGTAGCGCAAGGAGTGCGTATGGATCCCCAGTGCAATCCGTAACTCCTTGCGATTGAGGTCGGGCAGCCGCGCCAGGAGTTGCTTGTCGATACCGATCGCCAGCGGCAGGCAGTCGCGGAAGACCGGGAACTGCTCCTGAAGTTGCTTCAATAGCTGGCGGGCGTTTTGGCCAGGCAAAGGGCCAGGGGTGGGGGTAGTCATGAAGTACGGTGGGCTCGTGTCAGAAGTGAATGCCGCGCATGATCTGCGAGAAAGCGATCTGGTCAGCGGTTTGCTCGGCGGACTCCGGTTTCTTCTGCGCGGCGGCGCTGGAGTCCGGGAACATCCGGAAGCTGGTATTCATCATGATCTGGGCCGCTTTCGGCGTCAGCGAGTGGAGCAGGGCGCCGAAGATCCCCAGCCTGGTGGCGATGCGCACCGGCTTGTGGATGATCGCTTCGACGATCATGTCGGCCGCATCGTCCGGAGACAGCGTCGGCACCTGGTCATAGAGTTTGGTCGGCGCAATCATCGGCGTCTTGACGAGTGGCATGTTGATCGTCGTGAACTCGATGCCGCGATCGGCGAACTCGGACGCGGCACAGCGTGCCCAGGCATCCATCGCCGCTTTCGAGGCAACATAGGCCGAGAAGCGCGGGGCGTTGGTCAGTACGCCGATCGATGAGATGTTGATGACGTGTCCCTTGCGCTTGGCGATCATTCCGGGCAGGAAGCCCATCGTCAGGCGCAAGGCGCCAAAGTAATTGACTTCCATCGTCCGTTCGAAGTCGTGGAAACGATCGAATGAGTTCTCGATACCACGGCGAATCGATCGCCCGGCGTTATTGACCAGGATGTCGACGCCGCCATACTCCTCGGTCATCAGCTTGACGAAGGCCGCACATTGTTCGGGGTTGGCAACGTCAACCGCATGCGTGATCAGGCGCAGACCGTTTGCTTCGAACTCGCGTCGCGTTTCGTCGAGGGCCTGCGCATCGCGGGCGATGGTGACGGCGATCGCGCCACCTTCGGCCATCTTGCGGACCGTAGCCTTGCCGATCCCGGAGGAGCCACCGGTGACGAGAACGACCTTGCCTTCGATCTGGCCGCGTAGCGTCTGATCGATGAACAGATCCGGGTCGAGGTGGCGCTCCCAATAGTCCCACAGACGCCAGGCGTAGCTGTCCAGCGGTGGTACGGCAATGCCGGTGCCCTTGAGCGCGCGTTGCGTTTCCCGGCAATCGAAGCGGGTCGGGTAGTTGACGAAGTCGAGAATGTCGTCGGGCAGGCCGAGATCCTTCATCACCGCGTTGCGGATGCGGCGAACCGGCGTCAGGGCAAACATCGCCTTGCGCATCGAGCGCGGAATGAAGCCAAGCAATGCGGCATTGACGCGCATCGCCATTTCCGGCGCGTGTGCCGCACGCGCGAAAGTATTGAGCAAGTCGCCGACGCGCATCGGCGTCGGGTCGGTGAGGTGGAAGCAATTGCCGTCTTCGTTCTCCAGATGGGCAATGTGGTCCATGGCGGCGACGATGAAGTCCACCGGTACGACATTGATGCGACCGCCTTCGATGCCGATGGTCGGCATCCACGACGGGAACATCCTGCGCATTTTCTGGATCAGCTTGAAGAAGTAATAGGGGCCGTCAATCTTGTCCATTTCCCCTGTACGCGAGTCGCCGACGACGATGGCCGGACGGAAGATGCGCCACGGCACCTTGCACTCCTTGCGCACGATTCCTTCCGAGTCGTGCTTGGTGCGGAAGTAGGGGTTGTCGAGGTTCTCCGCCTCTTCGAACATGTCTTCGCGAAACAGTCCTTCGAACAGCCCGGCAGATGCTATCGAACTGACCAGGTGAAAGTGTCGGGCGCCGATTTCCTCGGCCAGGCGAACCGTGTTGCGGGTACCGTCCACGTTGGCCCGCTGCTGGTCTTCGGCGCTTGCCTTGAGGTCGTAGATGGCCGCGAGGTGGAAAAAGTGCTCGATGGTGCCTTTGAGCTTCTCGACGTCGGCTTTGGCCACGCCAAGCTCAGGTTGCGTCAAGTCGCCGACGATCGGGATGACGCGCGTCGCGTCGGTGCCCCAGTACTCGTACAATTCCTGGAGTCGCGGTAGCTCGACGGCGCGTGTCAGGAAATGCACGACGGCATCGGGGCGGGTCAACAGCTTTGCGACAAGCCGCTTGCCGATGAAACCGGTGGCGCCGGTCACGAAGTAATTCATTGCTGTCTCCTCGAATTCATGGTCATCTCCCCGGTAGCATGTTTTTGGTAGACTGCCGCAATCTAGAGGCGGTTACCCAGACCTTTAGTGTGCGTCCTCTAGATATTGTCACTACACTGGCTTTCTAGGGCAAGCGAAAAACTTGTTGACCTTTCGATCACGACGTTCAAGGAGATGAAAATGGGCAAGAAACTCAAAGAATTGGCTGGTGGGCTGACGGAAAACCAACTGGCATCGACGGTCAAGGAATCCGCACAGCAGATCTGGCTGGCCGGTCTCGGTGCCTTTGCCAAGGCGCAGGAGGAAGGCGGCAAGGTATTCGACGCGCTGGTCAAGGAGGGCGAGAGCATTCAGTCGAAGACGCGCCAGATGACCGACGAGAAGATCGCACAGGTTGCCGGCAAGGCGGCGGGGACCTGGGATCGCCTCGAGCAGGTTTTCGAGGATCGCGTCGCGCGTGCCTTGGGGAGCCTCGGCGTACCGAGCAAGCAGGATATCGACAGCCTGTCAAAGCGCGTAGTCGAACTGAGCGCCGCGGTGCAGGCACTGACGGAGGGGAAGGCAGTGGCCAAGACCACTGCCAAGCCAGCCGCAAAGGATGTTGCGGCGGCGGCTGAGTCGGTGGCCGCCAAGCCCGTCGCCAAGCCCGCTGCTGCCAGACCAGCGGCCCGGAAACCTGCCGCCGCGAAGCCGGTTCCGCCGGTGACGCCGGCCGATGTGCTGAGCACCCTGCCGCAGACCAGCGAGTGATCCTGGCGTCCAGAGACCCGCTTGCCGACCCGCACGGCTTGTGTCGCAAAGGTGGCCAGCGCGTCATGCTTGACGCTTGCGCCGGCGACACAGCGGGTGCGGGTTGTGCGGGGGCCTGAGGATCTCCATCGGGCGGCGCACGGCGCTGCCGACAGTGGCATGTGAGCATGCCGACACGCGCCAAGACGATGCTGCCGGGCGTGGCTGTGATGCCGCCGCCGGCACGGCTTTCCCAGACGAGAGGGCTTCATGGCTGCTGCAACCAGATGTTCGAAAGTCGGGCTGGCGCTTGCCGGCGGTGGTCCGGTGGGTGGGATTTACGAAGTCGGGGCAATGGCGGCGCTGGCCGAGGCACTCGATGGCGTGGACTTCAGCGCTTTCGACATTTACGTCGGGGTCAGTTCCGGTGCCTTCATCTCGGCCGCCGTGGCCAACGGGCTGGGGCCAGCGACGCTGGCGCGGATGCTCGTGGAGAATGATACGGACGAGGTTTTCGATCCGGAAATGCTCCTCCGTCCAGCGTTCGGTGAGTACTTCCGGCGTGCGCTATCGCTGCCGGTGCTGTTCTGGTCCTCGCTCCGGCAGTATCTGTCCGACCCTTGGCATCTGCGTTTCGTCGAGGCTTTTCAGGGCCTCAGCCATGCGATCCCAGCCGGGGTTTTCAACAGTGCCGGAATCGATCAACTACTTCGGAAGCTGTTTTCGACGGGCGGCCGATGCAACGATTTCCGGCAGCTCAAACACCGTCTGTTCATCGTCGCGACTGATCTCGACACCGGCGAGTCGGTGGCCTTCGGTTCGCCGGGGCATGATGACGTGCCGATTTCGGTTGCCGTGCAGGCGAGCGCCGCCTTGCCCGGCTTGTTCCCGCCCGTGCGCATCGGCGAGCGCTATTTTGTTGACGGTGCCTTGATCAAGACCCTGCATGCGTCCGTGGCGCTGCACGAGGGCGCCGACCTGGTGATCTGCCTCAACCCGCTGGTACCCTTTGATGCCCGCCTGGCGGCCCAACGTCCGCCGCAGGAAAAACCGACATCGGCTCCTGCGCATCTGGTAGATGGAGGGCTGCCGGTCGTCCTGGCGCAGACCTTTCGCGCCATTATCCACTCGCGAATGCGCACCGGCATGGACCGCTACCGGCTTGAGTTCGCAGGCAAGGACGTGATCCTGTTCGAGCCGACGCGCGACGATGCGGCGATGTTCTTCACCAATGTATTCAGCTATCGTGGCCGCAGCCGCCTTTGCGAGCATGCCTACCAGCGCACGCGCAGCGATCTCTACCGGCGTCGCCATGAACTGAGGCCGATCCTCGAGCGCCACGGTATCCACCTCAACCTCGGGGTGCTGAAGGACCACAGTCGTTCGCTGCTGTCGCGCAAACGCCGCCCGGATCTGGCGAGCAGCGCCAGCGCGCTGGATTCGTCGCTGCGCGATCTCGAGGTCTGGCTGCAGACCCGGCGGGCGTGATCCGGCCAGCTCGACAACCCCATCCTTCTGGCTGGCATTCCCTGACCTGATCAGCAATGCTATGCTGGTCGCCGACGACGGCCAAGGAGAGAGAGTCGATGGAAGGGAAACCAAAGCGGCGAACTCGCGAGCGAATCATCGAAACCAGTCTGCGGCTGTTCAACGACTTTGGTGAGCCGAACGTGACGACCACGGTCATTGCGGATGAGATGAACATCAGCCCGGGCAACCTCTATTACCACTTCCACAACAAGGACGAGATCATCGAGGCGATCTTTGCCTCCTTTGAGCGGGAAATCGAGGAAACACTTGCCGCGCCGACCCGCCGCCAGGCGAACGTCGAGGACATCTGGCTGTTCCTGCACCTGCTCTTCGAACAGATTTGGAAGTATCGCTTCTTCTACCGCGACCTGAACGATCTGCTGACTCGCAATCGCGTCCTGGAAATTCACTTCAAGCAGATCCTGGCGCACAAGGTGAGAACGGCGACGAGCCTGTGTGAAGGTTTGGTGACGGCAGGAGCGATGCGTGCTACCACTGACCAGATGCGCGCGCTGGCAACGAACATGGCGGTGATCGCGACCTACTGGCTGTCGTTCGAGTACGCTTGCGACCCGCGCGGCAAGGTCGAAAGCGGCCGTCTCGGGCGCGGCGTGTATCAGGCGATGGCCATGTTGTCGCCATTTCTGCTGGGCGAGGCGAAAGGCCTGCTCGACAAATTGTCAGGCGAGTACGTCGGCTAGTGGGACTCTGCGTTGCACTTTGTTCTTGTTAAAAATATTAAGGATATTCAATGGCCTGGAAGAAATTTCCCTATTCCGATACGGGTTTTGCCTACCCTGGTGCGGCTCTGCAGAAGAACTGGGCGCGTCTGCATCGTGGCGACTGTGAGCCGTTTCCCGAGGATGCGAAGGTGCAGGATGCATGGCGTAGCTATCACGCCGGGGAGTTCGGCAAGGCGGTCGAAACAGGTCTCGCCTGCGGTATCGCCGGTTACAACGTGGCCAACAAGGCGGCGACCATCTATGCCAATTACCTGGAGAGCGACGACGAGCGAAAACGCAGTCTACTCATGGAGGTCGCTCAGCGTTGCGAGGAGCAACACGAAAAGACGCCGCACGACGCCAACGCCTGGTATCTCCACGCTTTTGCGCTGGGTCGTTACAGCCAGAGCATCTCGGTGGTCAAGGCGCTCGCCCAGGGTCTCGGTGGCAAGATCAAGAACAGCCTGACGCGGGCGCTGGAGATCGAACCAGGACACGCCGACGCGCATGTGGCGCTCGGTGCCTATCACGCCGAAGTAATCGACAAGGTTGGGGCGCTGGTCGGTGGGCTGACCTACGGGGCCAAGAAGACTACCGGCAACGAGCTTCTCGAAACCGCCCTGAAGCTCAATCCCGACTCGGCGATCACGCGCATCGAGTATGCGAACGCGTTGGTGATGATGTTCGGCAAGGCGAAAATGAAGGACGCCGAGCGTCTCTACCAGGAAGCCGCAGCGTTTACCCCGATGGATGCCATGGAACGTCTCGACGTCGAAGCGGCCAAGGAAGAACTGGCGGACTGACTGTCACCCCGCGCGTGCGCGCCGTCCGCTGCCGCGCCGGGTTGGACAGGGTGCCCGCGGGGTCGTCAGGCTCCGGCCAGGGCGAGCATGTCTTCTTCCACTGCCTCCGGCCAGCCAAGCCGATCCCAGGGTTCGAGAAGGACCAGCCAGAGGAGTTTCTCGAACTCGTCGGCAAAGCGGCCAACGATTTTCTCGGGGTCATCGACCATGTTCTTGTCGGTGATCAGTCCGAATTGCACGCGGCCGTCGTAGGAAAGAATGCTGACGCCCATGCCGATTTCGCCCGCTTGCGGAACCCACACCATCTGTTGCTCGATCCGGCTGCCGGCAAAGAAGCGGCCCTGCTGAAAGCCGGGGACGTTGGTCATCACCGCTGTCGTCTTGTCCGCAAGTTGGTTGAGTACCTTGTCCTGCACGAATTTTGGCGCCATGCCTGCCGCGCCGATGAGCGAGAAGGTCAGCATCGCCTGATGCGAGCCCTTCAATGCTGCCATCCTGGCGCGTGTCGCGTAGAGCCGGGCGAGGGGATTCTCGATACCGATCGGTAGTTCGAGGGTGACGAGGCCAAAATGGTTGCCGAGCTCGCCGATGTCGCTGGCTGTCCGCAGATTGACCGGAACCATGACGCGAATCTCGGCCCGGCCCACCGCATCGCCTTGCGCCGCGAGGTAGCTACGCAGGGCGCCGCCAACCGAGGAGAGCAGCGTGTCGTTCACCGAGCAGCCGAGAACTTTGCCGACGGCCTTGATGTCTGCGAGCGAGATGGGCTCGGACCAGGCCACGCGTTTGACCGTGCCGGCCTTGCCTTTGAAGCGTGTGACGCTGTCGCTGGGAAGCAGCGCGAGTTTGCCGACTTCCTGGGCGATCGCTCCGGCAAAGCGCGCGTAATCGCGCAGCGTTCCCGGATCCTGACGCAAGCCGAGGTAGTGACCCCAGAGATGGCCGCCCACGCGGATCGAGGCCAGGGCGACGTCGCTGAGCGGTTCGAGAACCAATCGCCAGAACGGGTCGCCAGCGTCGCCCTGATGCTCGTCAGTGTCTCTCGCGGCAAGCGCGCTGGCGTCCGTCTCCGCCTCCGGTCCGCCATCCTCGCGAGCGTTGGCGCGCTCGTCGGTGAGCGAGTTGATGACGCCAATCAGGGCGATACCGTCGGCAATCGCGTGGTGGATGCGGACGACCAGTGCCGAGTTGCCTTTGGCGGTGTCGACGAGGTTGAATTCCCAGCGCGGTCGCGCCGGGTTGAGCGGCGTGCTGGCCATCTCGGCAACGAACTTCTGCAACTCCGCTTTGCCGCAGGGGGCGGGGAGCAGCGAATGACGGACGTGTGCATCGATGTCGAAGTCGGGATCATCGACCCACCACGCACCTTCCGCATCGAGTATCGCGATCTGCTGGAAGCGTCGGTATCGGCGCAGCCGCAGGGCGACCGTACGCTTGAAGCGCTCAGCGTCAATGCGGCCCCTGAACAGCATCACACCGAGGATCTGCATCAGGTTCTCGGGCCGGTCCATGCGCAGCCAGGCCGTGTCGACGTGGGACATCGGTTCGCGCGAACTCATGGCGTCTGCTCCCGGAGGAAATGGCAAGCTCATATAATAGCAAGTCATTTCATCGCATCATCGACCGGAGGAGTTTTTCATGAGCGATCTACACGCCCAGTTCGAGACGGCTGTTGCCCGTTCCAAGACCTTGCGCGAGCGTCCGGACAATGCCACCTTGCTCAGGCTTTACGCGCTTTACAAGCAGGCGAGCGACGGTGATGTAGACGGCCGACGGCCCGGGTTTACCGACATGGTTGGTCGCGCCAAGTACGATGCCTGGGCTGCGCTCAAGGGAACAGCTTCCGACGACGCGATGCACGAGTACGTCTCCCTCGTCGACAGGCTGCTCGGCGGTTGACGCCCTTCCCGCCGCGCTTGCGCTCCGGCGTGTTCAGGTCGGGAAGTTCTCGTCGAAGAATCTGTGAACCTCACGCTCTATGGTCGGCTTGAGCGCAAAGAGCAGGAATCCGAGGTGGATGTGGAGGGTGACTTCGCTGTCGTCGAGCGACAGTTCGCCGGTAAGCCCGGGCCGCTTGAACCGCATGACATCGCCGTTCCAGGCGTAGTCCAGGTCGAACTCCTCCTTCAACTCGGAGGCCATGTGTTCAGCTGAGCTGCGGGCGTCGGCGCGGGTCTTGCCATGTTGGCGGCGAATGTTGATGTCGCTCATCGGAGATGTCCTGTCGTGTTAGCCGATTTCGGCACAGAGTGAGCGGAATGCGGCGAAGCGCCGCGGGTCGATGTCGCCTTGGTCGAGTGCCGCGTGGAGGCTGCAGTCCGGTTCCCGATTATGGCGGCAGTCGCGGAAACGACATCGGCCGAGCAGCGGGCGGAACTCGATGAACGCCTGCGCCAGCTCGTCCGCCGACAGATGGCGCAGGCCGAAAGCCATCAGCCCCGGTGAGTCAACCAGCGCGGATCTGGCGTCAAGGTGATAGAGTCTGGTGTGTGTCGTGGTGTGCTTGCCCGCGTTGAGGGCTTGCGAGATCTCGCAGGTTGACGCTTTGGCGCCGGGAATCAGGGCATTGATCAGGGTCGACTTGCCCATTCCGGACTGGCCGATCAACAAACTCGTTTGCTCTTCCAGACAAGGCAGCAGGAGCGCGCTCTCGGTGCGGGCGCAGAGCTTCAGCACCGGATACCCCAGTTTCTCGAATGGCGCCAGTGTCCTCGCGGCGCTGGCCACAAGACCGGCAAGATCACACTTGTTGAGCACGATCACGACCCGGATCCCCTGGGTTTCCGCGGCGACGATGCAACGTGTGAGCAACTCATCGGAAAATGGCGGCTCGGTGGCGACGACGATGACGATCTGTGTGACGTTGGCGGCAATCAGTTTTTGCCTGAACTTGTCGGAGCGGTAGAGCAGGGTCTTGCGCGGCTCGAATGAGCTGACTACGCCTTGGGCGGCATTTGTCGGCTGCACGATCACCTGGTCGCCGCAGGCGAGTTCGCTCTTCTTGCCGCGCGGAAAGCAGAGCAGCGTCGTACCGTCGGCCAACTCCACCCGATACTGTCGGCCATACGCGGCGACGACGGTGCCCGCGCGTCTCAAGTTCCTGCCAGTGCCTCGACGTGGGCAGCACAGATGAAGTCGTTTCGCGACAGGCCGCCGACGTCATGCGTGCTGTAACTTACCCTGACCCGACCGTAGCCGACTTCCAGGTCGGGATGGTGGTTCTGACGTTCAGCCAGCCAGGCCACGGTGTTGACGAAGAGCAGCGTGGCAGCATAGCTGGGAAAGGTGAAATCCTTCCGGAGAACGCCGGTGTCGGCAATGCTCCAGCCGGGTAGCGATCCGAGCAGGGCATTTGCCTGGCCTGGATCAAGCAAGTGCTGGCTGCCGCGCAAGGGACGGCAGTGTTCGAGGGCAAGCGACGGTTCGGTGTTCATGGTCGAGGTCTCCGGTGCTCGGTTCAGGCCGCCTGCAGGCGGGCGATACGCAGGGCGGCGGGCGGATGCGAGTCGTAGAACAGCGAGTGTAGCGGGTCGGGAGTCAAGGTTGCGGCGTTGTCTTCGTAGAGCTTTACCAGCGCGCTTGCCAACTGTTCGGCCGAGGCGTTCTCGGCCGCGTAGCGGTCGGCTGCAAACTCGTCGCGGCGCGACAGGAGGCTGAGCAGCGGCGTCAGCAGGAAAGCGAAAACGGGCCCGACCAGGAAGAAAAGCACGAGCCCGAGTGCCGTATTTCCGGTGACCAGTCCCAGGCCGCCATAGAACCAGGGGGCATCGATCAGTTGGCCGAGGAGGGCGAGAAAGGCCAGCGACAGCGCAAAGAGCATGCCGATTCGCTTGAGCACGTGTCGGTGGCTGAAATGGCCAAGTTCGTGCGCGAGCACCGCTTCCACCTCCGCAGCTTGCAGGCGGCAGAGCAGCGTGTCGAAGAAGACAATGCGCTTCGTCTTGCCGAAGCCGGTGAAATACGCGTTTCCGTGGTTGGATCGCTTCGACCCGTCCATCACGAAGAGTCCCGAACTGGCGAAGCCGCAGCGCGTCAGCAGCGCCTCGATGCGTTCTCTCAGCCCGGCGTCGTCGAGTGGTGCGAACTTGTTGAACAGGGGCGCGATCCAGGTCGGATAGACGAACAGCATCAGCAGATTGAAAGCGCACCAGAAGACCCAAACGTAGAGCCACCACAGGCTACCCATTCTCTCCATCAGCCAGAGCACGGCGAGCAACACTGGCGTCCCGATGAGGATGCCCAGAGCCAACTGCTTCACCAGGTCGACAAGAAAGAGTCCGAGCGTCATGCGGTTGAAGCCAAACTTCTCTTCGATGACGAACTGACGATAGAGCGCGAGCGGCAGATCGAGGAGTCCGGAAATGGCGATGACGCTGAAAATCACGACCACGCCGTAGACGAGGCCGTCGAGTCGCGTCGACCAGAAGTCGTGCAGCGCCTGGAGGCCGCCACCGAGGGTGAGGGCGAGCAGGACGGCGACCTCGGCGACAAGGCCTGCACGACCGAAGTGGGTGCGTGCCACGGTGTAGTCAGCAGCCTTCTGATGCGCGCCAAGTGCGATCCGTTCAGCAAATCCGGGGGGAACCTTCTCTCGGTGCGCGCTGACGTACGAAATCTGACGGCGTGCCAGCCAGAGGCGCAAGGCGGACATTACCAACAGGGCGGCAAGAAAGGCGAGAGTCAGAATGTTGTCCATGGGTCTGTGACACAATACTGCTTTTCAAGGTTCAGACGGATTATATGGCACAGGATGCGAATCACCTCGTTTGGCTGGACATGGAAATGACCGGTCTTGATCCGGAGCGCGAGCGGATCATCGAGCTGGCCATCGTCATTACCGACGGTCAACTCGCGACGCTTGCCGAGTCGCCCGCATGGGTCATCCATCAGGACGACACCTGTCTGGATGCGATGGATGAGTGGAACCGGAAGACGCACGGTCGCTCGGGACTGATTGAGCGGGTCCGCGTGTCCGCACTCGACGAGGTGGCAGTCGAAGCAGCAGCGCTGGCCTTCGTTCAGGAATGGGTTCCGCAGGCAAGCAGCCCGCTCTGCGGCAACTCGGTCGGGCAGGATCGCCGCTTCATGGTGAAGTACTTGCCGCAGTTCGAGGCCTGGTTTCACTATCGCAACCTTGACGTGAGCACGCTGAAGGAATTGTGTCGGCGCTGGAAGCCGGAATTGGCGAAAGGTTTCGTCAAGAAGGCGGATCACACGGCGCTTGGCGACATCCGGGAATCCATCGAGGAACTGAAATACTACCGCGAGCATTTCATCAGGCTCTGAGCAAGTAGCGCCCGCTGCCGGCGAACCCCCCCTCAACCGGCGAGCTATGGCGCTTTTCTTACGTCACGCCGGTAGAGTTGCAGTTTTTCGGCGTCACGCCGGTCGCTGGGGCGTCCGCCCTCCCACACCTTCCGCCAGCCGCCAGCGGCGATCGCACCCTTGTCCCTGGGCAGGCCATGCATCAGTAGCCAGTCACAGTCGAGACCGGCTTCCGACCGGGTGGTGAGCGTGCGTATTCCGTCAAAGTAGTCGAGAGAAGCGAGAATGGAGTCGGCAACATTGGTACTGGCGATGCAATTGCGCGTCTCGGGCAAGGCTCTGGCGAGCGATGCCGACACCGGTCGGTAGGTCTTCCCGTGGTCTACCCACGGCATCAGCAGTGTCGCAGTCAACAGCCAGAACAGGGTCAGGCCAGCCATCCAGTGCATGATCCCACGCATTGGCGAGCGCGGACTGGTGGCGATCAGCCAGCACCAGACGGCAGTCCCGAACAGGGCGAGGCCGACAGCGGGGATGCTCAAGTGACCGATGAAACCTGGCTCGAGTCGGCTGGCCTGACGGGCGAGCCTTTCCGGCCAGCCGAACACCGTCGCGCACCACGCAACCCAGACGACTCCGGCGAAGACGCTGAAGGTGATCATGCCGAACCAGTCGAAGGCGTTCGCGGCGCCGCGCCGCAGGGAGGTGATGCCGGGAACGGCGAGCAGCACCAGTGGCGGCAGCAACAGCAAGGCAGGCGCGCTGCGCGCGCCAAAGCAGTAGCTGACGCCCAGAAGTACCATCAGGAAGGCAACCACCGGCAGAGCCAGTGGCCGCGTCGTAAATTGGCGGCGCTTTGCCCAGAGCGTCCAGCCGGCCAGGGGAAAGGCGGGCCAAGCGTACCATGGGAGCATCATCACGAGGCCCCACAGGTTGACGAGAGGTTGGGCGCTGGCGTGCAGTTGTGTCGACTCGCTTCGCCAGAAGGCCGCCAGGTAGTCAGGTGAGTTTGCCAGCAAGGCGATCAGCCATGCGCCGCCAAGAGCGGCGGCCAGGAGCAGCGAACCGACGAGCAGTAGCGCCGCTTGTTGCCGCTTTTCCGATCGCCAGACGACGAAGGCGGCCAGTGGCACGAGCGGCAACATGGGGGGCAGGCCGTTGGCAAGAAAGCCGAGTCCCAGTGCCGAACCAAAGTAGCAGGCGCCCGCGACAGGCTTTCGGCCGAGCAGGAAGAGCCCCCAGTAGGCGGCGGTGTGCGCCGTCAAGGCAGCGAGCATCGGCTGCGCTTCGTGCGCGTGGAAAAGGAAACCAATGCTGCCGGCCAGCAGTAGCGGTGCGGCCGGCGCTGCCTCGCGGCCATGCAGTTCGCGTGCCGCGAGCAGTATGAAAGCAAGTGCGAGCAGGGTGCATAGGCCGCTGGCCAAGCGGGCTCCCGCATGTACCGGGAGCAACCAGGAAAACACGTGGCTGCTGGCTGCCGCCACCCAATAATAGAGGGGGGCGTCGGGATAGGGACGGCCGGCAAGGCCAGGCGTTAGCCAGTTACCGTTCGCGACGATGTCGTGGACTATGCCGATGGTCAGGGCGTCGTCGTTCTTCCAGGGGTCGTGGCCGACCAGACCGGTGAAGATGTAGAGGGCGAGCAGCACCGCCAGGGTCCAGCCGCTGGGCGGCAGCGGAATTCCCTTGAAGCGGGGATGCTCCGGGTGTGCTGGCATCTGCAGTGGGTGTGGCGGGCGCGCTGGCTATGCGAGCGAAACGAAAAAGGCAGCCGCGGGGCTGCCTTCTCTATCGACTCCTGTCGGCCTAGCGGGCCGGCTCAAGCCGACTTGCGAATGGCCCCGTACTTCTGGTTGAACTTTTCGACTCGCCCGGCCGTGTCGATGATCTTCTGCTTGCCGGTGTAAAAGGGATGGCAAGCTGCGCACACTTCGACATGCAGAGCCTTCTTCATCGTCGACCGGGTGGTGAAGGTGTTGCCGCAGGAGCATGTCACCGTGATTTCGTTATAGGCGGGGTGGACGTTGGCTTTCATCTGGTGCTTTTCCTGTATGTTGAATCAGGCGGCCCATCGTCAGGCGTTGACAGCCGGGACATGGCGCCCTGAGAAAAATCCCGATTATCGGCGATTTTTGTCGCATCTGCAATTGCGAGTCGTGGCAGAAAAGTTGCCGACTGCGTCGGCTTCCTTGGCCGACGAGGAACGGGCAGCGATGGCGCTACCGCTCAGCGGCGCATCGAGTCGAAGAACTCGCCGTTGTTCTTGGTGGCCTTGATCTTGTCGAGCAGGAACTCCATTGCTTCCAGATCATCCATGTTGTACAGGAGCTTGCGCAAAACCCACATCTTTTGCAGGACGTCCGGCTTGAGCAGGAGTTCCTCGCGGCGGGTGCCGGACCGGTTGACGTTGATCGCCGGGTAGACCCTTTTCTCGGCCATTCGACGATCAAGGTGGATCTCCATGTTGCCCGTGCCCTTGAACTCCTCGTAGATGACGTCGTCCATGCGGCTGCCGGTATCGATGAGCGCAGTGGCGATGATGGTTAGCGAGCCGCCTTCCTCGATGTTCCGTGCCGCACCAAAGAAGCGCTTTGGCTTCTGGAGAGCGTTGGCATCGACGCCACCGGTGAGGACCTTGCCGGAGGCTGGTTGCACGGTGTTGTAAGCGCGTGCCAGGCGCGTGATCGAGTCGAGCAGGATGACCACATCGCGCTTGTGTTCGATCAGGCGTTTGGCTTTCTCAATGACCATTTCGGCCACCTGAACATGACGGGTCGCCGGTTCGTCAAAGGTCGAAGCGACGACTTCACCACGGACCGAGCGCGTCATTTCCGTAACTTCTTCGGGGCGTTCGTCGATCAGCAGCACGATCAGGGTGACGTCCGGGTGGTTGGTGGTGATGGCGTGTGCGATGTGTTGCATCATCACGGTCTTGCCGCTCTTTGGGCTGGCGACAAGCAGACCTCGCTGGCCTTTGCCGATGGGTGCGATGATGTCGACGATGCGACTGGTAATGTTCTCTTCGCCCCGGATGTCGCGTTCGAGCTTGAGGTGTTCGGAGGGGTGCAGGGGCGTCAGGTTCTCGAAGAGAATCTTGTTCTTCGACGCCTCCGGGGCCTCGCCATTGATCTTGTCGACCTTGACCAGAGCGAAATACCGCTCACCGTCCTTCGGCGTACGGATCTCACCCTCGATCGTGTCACCGGTATGCAGATTGAAACGCCTGATCTGGCTCGGGCTGACGTAGATGTCGTCGGTGCTGGCGAGGTACGAGGTGTCCGGGGAGCGCAGGAAGCCAAATCCATCGGATAGCGTCTCCAGGGTGCCATCGCCGAAGATGGTCTCGCCTTTCCTGGCCTGATTCTTGAGCAACGCGAAGATGAGTTCGTGCTTGCGCAGCCGGTTTGCTCCTTCGACGTTATTGGTGATGGCCATGTCGAGAAGCTGGCTTACATGGAGTGCCTTGAGTTCGGATAGGTGCATGTGCTGAAGACGAAGAAGGGAAGGGCCAGGCGGGCGGCGGGAGCCGCGACGAAAACACGTGCTGAAAAATTGCCTCGGACCGGGCGGGAACAACTATGGGGGGAGGACGCCTGAAGGTTCTGCGCGGGTTTGTGGTTCGCGATGGGTCAGGTGCCGTCCCATCGAACCTGCAGGCGGAGGGTAACGACTTTACAGATTGCTGTCAATGAAGGTGATCAGTTGTGACCGCGACAGCGCGCCAACCTTGGTGGCTTCGACATTCCCGTTCTTGAACAACATCAGCGTCGGAATGCCGCGGATCCCGTAGCTGGCCGGGGTCTTCTGATTGTCGTCGATGTTCAACTTGACCACCTTCAGCCGTCCGGCATAGTCGCTGGCGATGTCGTCGAGGAGTGGCGCAATCATCTTGCATGGACCGCACCATTCGGCCCAGTAGTCGACGAGAACCGGTTGGTCGGATTGCAGTACATCGATACCGAAGTTGTCGTCTGTGACGTGATGGATGTGTTCGCTCATTAAGAAGCCTCTTGCAGGAACTGGGGTGAGATGCGCGTGGTTGCGGGTCGAAAGGCGAACTCAGTGGCACGCCTGTCCAGCCAGCCGTGCAATGCTAGCGAAAAAAACCCGTCAAGGGAAGCCGCCGCTCTGTCTCGTCGGCGGCAAATGCGCTATAGTTTCCGTGTTTCATTTTCCCGAATCGAGACAATGGCCTACGTCGTTACTGAGAGTTGCATCAAGTGTAAGTTCACGGATTGTGTTGATGTCTGTCCTGTTGATTGTTTCCACGAGGGTCCGAATTTCCTGGTGATCGATCCCGACGAGTGCATCGATTGCACGCTGTGTGTTCCCGAGTGCCCGGCGGAAGCCATTTTTGCCGAGGACGACGTTCCCGACACACAGCGCGCCTTCATCGCGCTCAATGCCGAGTTGGCCAAGGCCTGGCCGACGATCGTCGAGCGTAAGGATCCCTTGCCTGACGCAGACGAGTGGAACGGCAGGGCAGACAAGCTGAAGTATCTCGAGCGATGAGGTCCATGGCCGACTGACTTTGCGTCTTCATCGCCTGTGCCTGCAGGAGGCGACCCTGCCCGCTCGTCTGGTACAGGTTGACTGTCGCGACAGGCTGTCGGCAGATGACGGGTAGTGCGATGCACAGACATACACACACATACAATATGACTCAGGAGGAGAGCAAGTGGAGAAGATTTGGCTGAAGAGTTACCAGAAGGGCGTGCCCGCCGAGATTGACCTGCAGGAGTTCCAGTCGCTCGGGGAACTCTTCGAGAAGAGCGTCGCGCAGTATCGCGACCGGGTCGCCTATATCAACATGGGTGTCGAGGTGACCTTCGGAGAACTCGACAAGCTGTCAAGAGATTTCGCCGCGTATCTGCAGTCGGTGCTCAAGCTGCCCCGCGGCGCGCGGGTGGCGATCATGATGCCGAACGTGCTCCAGTACCCGATCTGCATTTTCGGCGCCTTGCGCGCCGGCTATGTGGTGGTGAACGTCAACCCGCTGTACACGCCGCGCGAACTCGAGCACCAGCTGAAGGACTCGGGGGCAGACGTCATCGTGATACTCGAGAATTTTGCCGTGACCCTCGAGCAGGTTCTGACGAGGACGCCGGTCAAGCACATCGTCATGGCGCGCCTCGGCGACATGCTCGGCTTTCCGAAAGGTGCCGTCGTCAACTTTGTCGTAAAGTACGTCAAGAAGATGGTTCCGGCGTGGAGTCTGCCACGTGCCGTCAATTTCCGCACGGCTCTCGCCAAGGGTGCCTCGGCGGAACTCAAGTCGGTCGCCGTCTCTCAGGAGGATCTGGCTTTCCTGCAGTACACGGGTGGCACGACTGGTCTTTCGAAAGGGGCGATGCTTATTCATCGCAACATCCTGGCGAATCTGGCGCAGGCGCACGCGTGGATTCAGCCGGCACTCGGCAGCGAGCAGCACATGGTCGTCACGGCGCTGCCGCTTTACCATATCTTTGCCTTGACGGCGAACTGCTTCACCTTCTTCAAGATTGGTGCCAGCAACCTGCTGATCACCAATCCGCGCGACATTCCTGGCTTCGTCGCCGAAATCGGCAAGTATCCATTCACGGTGATCACTGGCGTCAACACCCTGTTCAATGCGCTGCTCAACAATGATGCCTTCTGCGCCCTCGACTTCAGCAAGCTGAAGGTTACACTCGGTGGCGGAATGGCCGTTCAGAGGGCGGTCGCGGAGCGTTGGAAAGCGGTTACCGGCAAGCCGCTGATAGAGGCCTATGGTCTGACCGAGACATCGCCGGCGGCGACCATCAATCCGCTCGACATTCCCGAGTACACCGGCGCGATTGGTGTGCCGATCTCGTCCACCGAAGTCGCGATTCGCAATGATGCGGGTGCCGATGTGCCGCTCGGCGAGCGCGGTGAGCTTTGCATCCGTGGGCCGCAGGTGATGAAAGGCTACTACAATCGCCCTGAAGAAACCGCGAAGGTCATCATGCCAGACGGTTTTCTCCTTACCGGTGACATCGCGGTCATGGACGAGCAAGGTTTCGTTCGCATCGTCGACCGCAAGAAAGACATGATTCTCGTCTCCGGCTTCAACGTCTACCCGAACGAGGTCGAGGACGTCGTCGCCCAGCATCCCGGGGTACTCGAAGTCGCCGCCGTCGGCGTGCCGCACGACAAGTCGGGCGAAGCGGTCAAGATCTTCGTGGTCAAGAAGGATCCGTCGCTTACCGCGGAGGGCCTGATCGCACATTGCCGCGAGCATCTGACGGGCTACAAGGTGCCGGGGCAGGTCGAATTCCGCGCCGAGTTGCCGAAGACCAATGTCGGCAAGATTCTGCGCCGCGAACTACGTGACGAGGCGCTGAAGAAGGCCTGACTGGCCGGCCTTTGGGGGCGCTGCTGGGGCTCATCGCGCGGCAGTGCCTCCGGGTGATTCCGGTTGCCAGGTGGACGACAGTGCTCGATCTCAATCCTTGGTTGCGTACTGCTGCAGAACTTCGGTGGTCATCGGATGCTTGTTCCTGGAAGCATAGAACAGGGGCGTTCTGTCGTCCTTGTCCTTGCTTCGCGGATCGGCGCCACGTTCGATCAGCAAGCGGGAGATCTTGGGCTGGCCGGTCGCAGCCGCCAAGTGGAGTGGTGTTTGCCCGGCATCGGTCGCCGCATTCACATCGGCCTTCCTGTCGAGCAGAAGTTCCATCTCCTGGCGGGCGCCAGCGAGCACCGCTGCATGCAGGGGTGTCATGCCGACACGGTCCCTGGCATGAATATCCGCACCGCTGGTCAGCAGACAATCCGACACTTTGGTACGGCCATAAAAGGCTGCCATGTGCAGCGGTGTCCTGCCCAGCGCGTCGGTGACGTTGACGTTTGCACCCGCCGCGACGAGCGCCTTGACTTCCGGCAGATCGCCACGGCTCGCGGCGCGCGCGAGTGGCGAGGCCGCTGCAAGCACTTCGACGGTCGCTGCTGGCGCGGCTGGGGGCTTGGCTGTCGCCGAGGGTTCTTTCTCGGCCTGCTTGCTGCAACCGGCGATGGCGAGCGAAAGCATGGCAAGGCCAAGGAGCGTGGCGCGGGATGCGGCTATGTTCATATGCGAGACTTTCCTGCCCGATGAAGCTGCAGTTCGTGTGATCCCCGGTCTTCGATGCGACGGCGTGGGTGTCGTGACGGTGACTCCAAGACATCCCGGCCGGGTCATGCCAAGGCGGTTCGGGACTCCGCCTAGCTACGGCTCCACGCCGGTCCGTCACATCTTCGCGGGTTCCCGGCGCGTGCCGATGTCGCATTCGTGCTTGGCGACCCGCGTTGCGCATATTACCATCGCCGCTGATGTCAGTTCGCTTCCTTGCGTGCGACGCTGGCTGGCCATCACGTGGCGGGTCGCCTCCGGCGATGATCGCGCGGTGGTCGCTGCCGGTTAAGGCAGCGCCTCCATCAGGGGATAGGGGATACGCAGGTCGCCGACGCTTACCACCCATCACTTTTAATGTAATCTCTCATTACTACGAGGCAACACATTGAGAGACGATGGGAAAGACAGATAAGTTAGCGGATGAGGTACGGTTTGGTCTGGAAGAGGCCCTCCCTGGGAT